>JAKAEB010000026.1 GCA_021818445.1 Planctomycetota bacterium | reverse complement strand
GGGCTTGAGAAGTGATACTGCACCCATGAGCCATTGGCACCTGCACCGGTACCGACAGTCGCCGAACCGCTGAAAAGCATGCTGGATGCATTGGGCACAAACACATTCAAGTCCATCGTGCCACCGTTGGGGAACGCACCCGCTTGCTCCCACTGGTCGTAGACGCTGATCGAATCGATGGCGTAACCGCCCGGGTTGCTCCCGGTCGTAAACGTTTGTCCATTCACGAAGGTGTTATACTGGCTGGCATAATAATTCAGAGTTGGCGGGGTTGCCGAAAGGTTCCCGTTAGCTGAGTAGCCAGCGCTTCCATTCGGATCCGGCAGATTCACCGCCAGCACGGTTTGTCCTGCCCCGGCGGATGGAGCGGCGGTATCGGAGCCAATGCCCGCGACAACGGTGTCGGCATGCACAGCGGCAGCCGAACCCACCACCGACAGGGCACCCACCCCCAAAATAACCCCAAGAGTTGACAACTTCATAAGAAGCCTCCCAAAAAAACTTGGCCGTGCGTCGAATCGTCCCACTGCGACATACAGCAGGTCAAAACCTACTATTCGATACTCAATCAAAGCACAACCAAAAATCAGTCTCTTCCGGCGTGCGCTCAGAGCGCACTGACACCGAAATGAGGACCCCTATTTTTATCTGTGCTCAACTCTCAAGAAGGGCCTGTTCAACGCAATTGGCTTCCCAACAATTGTCAAGCCGCCGGGTGGCCCATTATGTTTCCCGGCGCTGACCAAGTAGATAGACCGAGCTGACCCTCTGCCGAATCCCCGATCCCTTTCCAAGGGCCAAAAGGCCCGGCTGTTCTAAACTGCCACTCCCGATGTACACGCAACCCACCCGTCGCAAACCCCGCATATCCGGCAACATATTTTGCCGCAGCCAACCAGCACCAAACTCACCGGTGCAACAGGCGTCAGTTGCCATTTACCACCACATTTTTAGCCTGCCAATTGGGCGTCCAGCGGAGTTTCCAAAGATCGCCCAACGGCACATGTTCGCCGTGGCCATCCGCGAATACAAAATTCACCGCCATGCTATGCCGATTGATACAAAACATCCCCA
Source organism: Planctomycetota bacterium (assembly GCA_021818445.1). Taxonomy (GTDB): domain Bacteria; phylum Planctomycetota; class Phycisphaerae; order WQYP01; family WQYP01; genus JAJZGD01. The sequence goes on along the minus strand of JAKAEB010000026.1, from coordinate 49,170 downwards.
TCATCCCGGTCCCAACGCCCGCTTGAAAAGTAGATGATGGCATATTACTCATTGCATCACCCGTTAAACCAGTGGGGACGGGATCGTTCCAAAGCGGGAAGCCATCTTCCCAAACACAGTCGCCGATCAGCGGCACGGAGCTATTAATCGTTGATTTCGTCCAGAAATAGTTTCTCACCCCCTGATTCGCTTGGTAACTGGAAAGATTCTGGCAGATGTAGCCAAAAAGCCCCTGGCCGTGGTTGCCACTGTAGGCCCAACCATTAAACCCGTAGCTGCCGATCCACCCCCCTTGGGGGTCGCTTCCATCCGCATTCCACTGTCGCCAAGCCGCCGTGGCCGACCCAGGCCCCCACGAACCGGGGATGTTGGGCAGGTTTGTCGTCGATGGACAGGTCATGATAGCCAAAACAGAACGCGGTTCCGAGTCCTCCTGCGTGCCGGGCAAATATGGCACCCGTTGGCCCGACAAGTAAGGGGCCAGCAGCCGCGTCCACCCAAGGTTATATTGCGCTGCATCGGCGCCCGTGGTACCATAAAAGGGAAAGTCCCAACCATAGGGGATCATGGTGCCGCTATTGGCATCACTGTATTCGATGGTTGCCTGGCCCAGCTCTCGCAGATTTGACAGGCACACCGTGCTGAGAGAATCCTTCCGCGCTTTGGCCAAAGACGGCAATAGCAGCGAAATCAGGAGTGCGATAATGCTGATAACGACCAGCAATTCAACAAGCGTAAACGCCTTTTGTTGCCTCATGTTTTAACTCCTTCTATCTGAGCCGCAACGCCTCAATGGACGCAAACACGTGCCAACGACGCGTGCAAAATTTATTGCCTATCCCCGCTCCAACAAGTGTTACTTCGAGTTTAGTAAATTCGTTTGACAAATCAAGATAAAAAAATTAACCCTTTCCGCACTAAAGGCACGTCAGGTTCCATCCTGATACCGTCCGATATCAACGAAAACATCGGTTTCATGGGCATTTGCAATGAATTTCCAAGTCGAACACCTCCCCATCGCCCCTTTGCACTCCTGCCATGGCGTAATAGGATCATCCATGCCCATCCAGAAATCATCCCGCATCACACACCCCCGAACTGCCTGAAAGCCAGAACCCAGTCACAAAATTACGCCACAGAATCACGGAAATCACGCGGTTTAGCGCCGGTCGCCGCCGCAAAAAACTTTCCCATATACTGCGCTGAAGAAAACCCAGTTTGAATGGCGATCTGCGATAACGACATGCCGCTCTTTAGCAGTTCCTTAATTTTTTCCACCCGCACTCGGCGAATCTCTTCGTACGGCGAATGGCCAACGTAGCGGTGGAAATCGCGCTCAAGTTTTCGCCGACTGATGCCCAGATGGGCGGCCGTCATTTTAACGCTCACTCCGCGTCCGGCGTTTTCACGGATATATTCCAGTGCAACCGGCACATGCCCCGGCGCACCAATCAGAAAATTGGAAGATGCCCTGGGTAAAAGCGGCCCCGGCGGAACGATTTGGCTGATCCATTTATTGACCTCCGTGGGACCAACCCCCTCAAAGATCATTTCACCCAAACGTCGACCCACGTCTCTAAAATCCAGATCAATGCTGGACAGGGCGGGTTGGCACCACTGACATACGGATAAGTCATTACCCGTTCCAACTATTGCCACATCATTGGGGATGCGGAACCCGGTCCGGGCCGCGGCCAGCGCCAATCGATAGGCCAGCATATCCGTTGCACAATGGATGGCGATGGGTTTGGGGAGGCTGATCAGCCAATCGCGAAGTTCGATGTCACTGGTGCCTCGCGTGCCCAAACGCGCCGAATCAAATACTTTTACAGCGGTATTTCCCCCCGCGTTGGAATCAGCCCCCGCTCCGGATATTTTCTCGACGGCGCTCTGATAGCCGCCCAGTTGTTTACAAACCTCGCGCCGCGTCAAATCACCGACGAACGCGAAGAAAACATATCCATTTTGCGTGAAATATTCGCCCGCCAACACGCCGATCCGCGGCACGTCAAATATGATCGCTCCACCCGCCAAATCGCCGTCCGGAAACAGACTTAAAACGGGTATGCCGGACTTCTCCAACCGGGTTTGAGTCTCGGTGTCGCCGAAGCAGATGATGGACAATGCAGAATTCCGGCGCGATGCCGACCATTCGGCCGGGCTTGTCGCGCCCCGCGTTTCGTCCAGATCATTGACCGTTAACACCACGGGAGAATCCATCCGGCGGAGCGGTACCGCACATGCCCGGCGGGGAAGTTGATCGGACGAAGGCGTTTCGCCGTTAAAAAACGCCTGTAGTCCGGACAGTAAACGCCGGGCGGGCTGATGTGATATTGGCAGCAATACGTCAATATTATTTGCCGCATGGATTTGATCGACCTGCGTACCGAACGCCCTCTCAGCGGCACCGGGCATGCCGGTTTCATGTGGACGATGTTTGCAATGAAGCGTTGCCAAGTTAAACCTCACTCAGACGGCAATCACTGAATACCCATGTTTTGACGGATCGTGGCGGAAGGGCGCTGTGCAGATACCGGTGCTGCCATTCCTGTTCCACGCCGGCTCTGAGCCGGTGCCGATCGTCCGTCACGTGGGTACGTACGGGCGACGGCCGCACATCAAATCCCGATATATCGATCAAAATTCTGCGGGCCGAATGAGTCGGGTTTACCGCAACCACATTCAGCACCCCCGCCTCGCGCCGGTAGGACGCAATGCAGTTATCATTTGTGGGCATGATCCAGTCGCCGGGGCGGATAAAACGGCTGAACTGCGCCATGACAAAATATTTATTGGTCGTCTGGAAACCGGTATCCCGGCCATTTTCATCATTGACCATCATGCCCCAGCCTGGTCCATCCACCACTTGCCAATACACCCATGTTTCCGGCTGAAGCTCCTTGATGTCCTTAATAATTCGCATGGCCATGGTGAGTCCCGATGGATCACCATCGCCATATTCGGACATCCACAGACGCTTTCCCGCCGCCCTCGCCATTTCCCTGAGTTGAATGCGTCCGTGACCGTGATAACTGTGCGTGTCAATTTGAGCCACCTCGCGCCGCACCAGCGGACTGTAGGATTGAAATGATTGAATGGTTTGATTGACACCATTGTCATCGGGTGCCGCTATTTGCGTGGCGAGGTCGCGATCGCGCAGGGCCCGATACAGCATTGGGATGATGATATTCTGCTCGCGGTTGCCTATTCGGCACCCCTCCTGGGCGCCTCCAAACCTCCACCAATTCGAGACGGGTTCATTGAAGGGATCCAATGTCTGGAAATTAATGTGCCAGACATGACGGAAATGAGCCACGACTATGGCCAGGTACTCGGCAAACGACCGAAAGTATTTCGGCCGTAAATTGTTAACGCCATTTTTGCCACCGGTTACACTTCCGCTGATCGTCATATACCACGGGGGCGAATTGGAAAAAGCCTGCACCTGATTGACACCCATGGCCATGCACTCGTGCAGGATCAGACGCTGATTTTTGTCCGCCGCCCAATTAAACCGCGGCGGGTGGGGGGCGTAACCGGGGATCACTGCCCGCCGGGTTAAAAAATGATACTTGGGATTTTCACCCCCACCGATGTTGTATCGGGCAACCGTCAGCCCCAAGCCGTCATCAGTGTGGAAAATTCGTTTGAGGTAATGTTCACGGACGTGCGGCTGGAAGCCCCCAACAATATGCGCCCACCAGGCCAAACTGGTTCCCCAGCCTTGAAAATTGCGATAAAGCGCGCGCGGTCCGACCTTTAATGTTGGCACCCCCGCATTCCGCGCGCCCGCCTCCATAGCCGAAGCGCCCACCACGCCCGCGGCAGCAGCCAGGATATGCCTTCGGCTCATCTGGTATCGGGGCAAATTCATCATTCTTCCACTATGTTTCCACAACCATCGATCGTGTCGCCAGCGTCAGGGGCCCCGGCGCAAGCGCCGTCCGGAGTTGTCAGTCACCTGAAGCTAATGCCGATCCACAACGCGCCAAGAGGCTTATACCCCGTTGTCAAGTTGGCGGCAATAGCGGTTTTCCACAAAATCAATCGGATTTTCCCAAGCTGCGAGCGACGATTTTAAATACAAGCTATTGGTTAACAATGCCTGGCTGGCGAGACGGCCTTGCGTGGGCTGTCCGTCGCCCTTTGCTCGTCCGCATACGCATTTCTACATCTCATTCCTGCCACCGAATAATTCCAGTTGTATGCCACGTGGCGGCAGGAAATGGTCTTCCTGCGGATGCGGCACGCGCGGCTCAATGCGGGCCTTGTGGCAGGCCGCATTAAATAGCTGCCTCATCTGGCCTGCAAAAACACCGCTGCCCTTGAAGCGCGTAAAAAATTCAGAATCATTTAGCTTACCACCGCGGATATCGGCGATCCGATGTAAAATTTTGCCGGCGCGCTCTGGCATGTGCGCGTGCAGCCAGGTTTGAAACAAATCCTTCACCTGGTAAGGCAAGCGGATGGGCGTCATCTGGGCGAATGTGGCCCCCGCATCGGCGGCAGCGCTGACGATCGATGCTATTTCAATATCGTTTAAGCCGGGTATGGTTGGTGCTACCAGCACGCCCACGGTAACGCCCGCCGCCCGCAGCATGGATATGGCTTCCAACCGCCTTCTTGGCACACTGGTGCGCGGTTCCATGATGGCGGAAAGCTCCGGTCGAAGCGTCGTAATGGATATACAGACCACCACAGCTTGATATTTGGCCAGCGCCGCCAGCAGATCGATGTCACGGGTAACCAGGTAGTTTTTACTGACGATGGTAACCGCCTGCCGAAATTCACTCATTACCTCCAGGCAGCCACGCGTAATCTGCAGTTGCCTCTCCAGGGGCTGATAGCAGTCCGTCGCCGTGGACATGGTGATGCGTCCCCCTTTCCACCGGGCGTGCGACAGTTCGCGCCGTAATAGAACGGGCGCATCATATTTAACCATTATTTTAGATTCAAAGTCGATGCCACAGTTCATGCCGAGCATCTCATGCGTGGGGCGTGCGTAACAGTAGATGCAGCCATGCTCACACCCGCGATAGGGATTGATGCTGTAGTCAAAGCCCAGATCGGGGCTATGGTTGCGTGTGATGACCGTTTGCGATTTGTCAGCAATTAATTCTGTCCGTGGCAGCGGCTCTGGCGCGCCGGCTTCATCCATGGCGTAGCGCAATGTTTCAAACCGATTGGGCGGACGCTCGGGCGTTCCTCGGCCATGTGAAGGGTGTTGGGTCATGCGCATCCCATTGAACCGGCACAGCACAGGGTTTCTTGCACCATTATAGGCCGCGCCGGGACGCTAATGTAAGGCATGTCCTGCCGCGACCGGTCTGGCACCACGACGAAGGGCTTGAAGTAAATCCGCACGGGTAATGACACCGACGACCTGCAATGGACGATCGCGATCCAGAACAATCAGGTATTCTGCACGGTGGCGATTCATCATCAGGTGCGCGGTGCGAAGTGTGTTGTCGGTATAGATCAGCACGGGCGGATGACGAATCAAATCCCTCGCTTTGGCGTTGGGATCAATATCGGGAGCCAGTAAATCACGATAAATCAAGACTCCCACCGCATGATTGTGCCCGTCCAATACGGGAAAGCCCGTATGAGGGGTGTTTTTTTCAGTGGCATCCAGTCTGATACGCAATTGACGGCACGTCTCATCAGCATTGACACAGACCGTATCTTGTCTGCACGCCGATCGAACCAGAACGCGGCTGTCAAAATCAGCATGCGAATTGAAAAGCGCCCGTCCCCCGCCCCGCGCAAATTTTTCAATAAAGATATTGTCGCTCATCAGCAGGCACGACACCAGATACGATGCGCTGCAGCCCACAAATGCCGGTATGAATCCATTGGGTTGCAGTGTGGTTTCAAACGCAAAGACAATCGAGGTAAGTGGGGTCCAGGTCGCACCGCAGAATAGTGCCGCCATGCCGACCAACGCTGCGGTGCGAAGGGATACGTCGGCGTGCGGTAAAAATAGTAGTCCAGCGGCCGCAATTAACCCGCCAAGAGAACTGCCAATATTAAACAGCGGGGCCATACTTCCGGATGTACCACAGCCCAGCGCGAACGTCCACGATACCATTCGGACCACCCCCAGCAGAAGGAGAAAGTGCAGGGTGGCATGAGAATTGAGAATTTTACTGATGTTGTCGTATCCCACACCCATCGACGGTACGAATATCAGCCCGCAGATGCCAACGATCAGTCCGCCCACAGCCGGTCGCCACATCCGATTCAGTCCTCGAACCGCTTTGAGCATATCTTCAATAAAATAAATGGCGCGTGTCAGAACCACGGCCGTCAGACCGCACAAAATCCCGATGATTGCATAAAACAGCAGGGAAATAACGGTGGGCGGAGGAACCGGCGGCATAGAAAAGATGGGGGCACTGCCCATCGCCAGCACGTGCACAGCGTCGGCAATGCCCGCAGCGATTGCCACCGGCAGTAATGCAGAAGGCCGAAAATTGAAGAGCAAAAGTTCAAAAGCCATCAGCACGGACGCCACTGGCGCTCCGAATGTGGCCGACATACCGGCGGCCGCCCCCGCAGCGAGCAGTATCCTGCGGTCTTCAGGATTCAGATGGCGAAGTTGACCAATCCATGAACCTACCGATGCGCCCGTCGCAATAATGGGGCCCTCCGCACCGAGTGGAAACCCCGTGCCAATACTCACTGCGGCAGTTAAAGGTTCAAGAACGGCAACGCGCGGTTCAATGCGGCTGGCTTGCAGATCGGCAGCCGCCATCGCTTCCGGCGCTCCGTGAAGATGTTGCTTCGTCCCGGCCAGCCGATCGATTATGCCAACCACTGCACCACCAATGACGGGCAAAAAAATAATCCACCAGCCCAGGTGCGTATCGGTGGGTGGGCTGAATGCAAAGGAAAATCTCTGATAAAAGCACAAATTGGTGACCAGTCCAATAAGTTTAATTAACAGCCATCCCGCGATACCGCCTGCCACCCCAATGGCAACGGCTAAAACGCAAAGCTGTACGCCATTTCTGCCGATTAAAGGTCCCGCCAACAGCGGTGCACTCTCTTCATCGCGTTCTGCGGTGAAAGGTAAATTGTCGTTTCGATCCGTATCCATGCGTCAGGCGAAGATGATAGCGCGATCCGGCACGGGCAACAACCCTAAGCGTACTGGCGACGTTTTGTCCGGATGGGCCGAGGTAGCATGGCGGCGTTCAACTCCGCTGGCGATGGGCGGTAAGCAGGTCTTCACGCGTGATGATCCCGACAATCTGCGACGGATGGTCGCGATCCATCACGATCAAACGCCCCACGCGATGACGGCTCATCATCTGGTCGGCCCTGCTCAGGGCGCAGTCGGCATAAATGACAACCGGCGGACGCCGAATCAGGTCCTGCGCTTTGGCTTGTGGGGCAATATCCGGAGAAAGCAGGTCATGATTGGTAAGCACGCCCACCAGATGATTCTGGCCATCCACCACGGGGAAGCCGTCGTATGAGGTGTATTTTTCGTCCTTGCTTAATTTAATCCGGAGTTGCTCGCAGGTTTCGTCGGCTTTGATGCAGACCGGATCGCGCGTGCAGGCCTCGCTGACCATGACGCGGTCCATAAAATCTCGCTGCGTCCTGAAAAGGGCCCGTCCCCCACGGCGTACAAATTTTTCCGTCAGGATGTTGTCGCGCATCAGTGCACAGGAGACCAGAAATGAGGTCGTACAACCGGCGACAATGGGAGCCAGCCCATTGGGTCGCAACGTTGTTTCAAATGCAAAGACGATGGACGTGAGAGGCGTCCATGTGGCCCCGCAGAACAAAGCCGCCATGCCCACCAGCGCAGCCGCCCGAATATTGCAATCCGCCTGCGGAATAAGGTGCACGATTGATATACCGATCAGCGCTCCCAAAGCGCTGCCAATGTTAAACAGCGGTGCCATGGTGCTTCCTGAAGTGCCGCTTCCCAACGCGATCGTCCATGACACCATGCGCGTCAACACCAGCAGCAGTACAAAGTGAAAGCCGACGTGTCCGCCGAGAATATCGCTGATATTGACGTAGCCAACACCCATGGAAGGATTAAAAATAAATCCGCAGATGCCGACGGCCAGGCCGCCGATGGCTGGCCACCACATCCAATGCAGTTTGCTGCGTTTGCTGAATATATTTTCGACCCAGTAAACGCTGTGGGTTAAAGCAACGGCGACGGCACCGCAGACTAAGCCTATCAGGGCGTAAATCATCAGGGCCTCAAGGGTGGGCCGAGGCAAGGCGGGCATGGCAAATATCGGTTTTCCGCCCATGATGGCGATTCGCAAGGCACCGGCGACGCCAGCGGCAATGGCGACCGCCAGAATTGCGATCGGTTGAAATTCAAATAAAAGCAGTTCGAGTGCCATCAGTACGGACGCCAGCGGGGCACCAAATGTTGCAGACATTCCAGCGGCAGCACCGGCCGCCAGCAGCACACGCCGCCGCTCTTTGGTGACGGTGATAATCTGGCCGACGATGGAACCCAGCGCCGCCCCCGTTGCGATGATGGGTCCCTCCGCCCCAAATGGGCAACCCGTACCGATACTGATAGCGGCCGAAAGCGGCTTGAGCACGGCGACCCGCGGCGGGATTTTACTGTCATGAAATAGCGCACTGGCCATGGCTTCCGGAATACCATGACCTCGGATCATCTCGGAACCGTAGCGGGCCATAAGCCCCACAATAAGTCCACCAACGACGGGAATCAGCAGTACCCACCACCCGACATGCGCCGTGGTCGGTGGACTGAACGCAAACGATAGTCGTTGATAAAAACAAAGATTGGTAAAAAAACCGATCAGCTTGAACAGGCACCATGAAGCAACCTCTCCCAAGACACCGATGATAACGGCCAGAAAACATAGAAATATGCCACTACGGCCTAGGAGGCCTCGTGTCGGATCGGTCGGGGCCCGTACCAGCAAATCGTCGTCCGCGTTGATGGCCAGCTCATCTGGCGGGCTCTTCGCTGATGCATTGGATAAATCGGGAGTTGGAGACGGATTTTGCGAGGCACGAGGTAAACTTTCGCCCGCATCACCCGGTGATGGCGTATCAGACATTGAATGCAATGAAGCACCACCTCCGCATCGATACCCAGGCTTTCGCCTGCCCGCCGTCATTGTCATCGGCAGCGACTCTGCCACGCCGCTTCGCAAGGCTGGCGGGATATCGGCCGGACGAACCCGATGATAATGTTTGAATGCCAAGGCTGCAACATGAAAGACGACGCTTTCACCGGCATGCCGGGACTAAAATCGGTCACCGCCACATAAGCCGGATTGGTCGCCGCGGGGTTGAGACAGCAGAAATTATTTTGCCAGAAACGCGTTGAAATTGCCTGCGAACAGAGCTTCAACGTCGCGCTGAATATCCCGCAGTAAAATATGACGCCCGGTGCGGGCGGTACGCTGGTACGTATCGGTAAGCACCCGGCCAATAATTTCCCGGCTGTGATCCCACTTATAGACAAGCTGATCCAAAATGCGTGCATCCGAATGCTGGGGCACAAACGTCTTGCCAAGCAGTTCCAGTCGCATCTCCGTTATTTCGGTGATCAAACTGGGGTTGTTAAGGAACCACCAGCAGCCGAAGGGGAGGAGGTTGCCGAATTTGCGGGCAATCACGCAAAGTTCATGCTGATTTTCGCGGGAGAGCATGGTGACAAAAAATTTATTAGACGGAAACTGGCGGCAAAGCCGTGCCACGGTCGATACATCCGCTTTGCCCACCGTATCGCCCGCATCGCGTAAGGCGGGATTAGTCTGCAGGCTTGAGCCGATCATGAGCGCCAGCGGCAATTTGCGCTCTGCACAAACAGGCAATATGGCCTCTTCCAACACGCGCTGGCCGGCTTTGGCGACCGGATCGGTGTCCGGTGCCGGATAGGTAAATTCAGGCGGCAGGCTCATGGCGACGTAGATGGCATTTTGGCGGTCCAGCCAATCCGACAAAAACCGCCGGATTTCCGCCATTGACGGAGCTGACAATTCTGCACCAGCTTTGTAGCCCCATTGCTCGAGTTTCTCGGACGCGAATGGATAATTCCTTACCAGCGGATCAATCCGTAAAACGCTGCGGAAACGCGGATCATTACCAACGGACGCGTCCGCCAGCCAGCGGGCACGCTCATTTTCGTCAAACACTGCGTTGGTCATGGTGATGGATGCCACATTAGATAACTCCATCACTCGGTCGATATATTCGCCCGGGTCCATACGATTGAAAAAGAATCGGTAGGCGGAAAGTGACTTTTCATTCGGATCAAGCCCCAGACGGTTGATGGTCGTGAGGATTCCCCGGCAAGCCTCGCTGACCGGTGTGTTTTCAACAAAAAGGTATTGCCAGATATGGTCGGCCTGACGCTGCTTCGGCCAACTCCAAAATGTTTCATAAGGGAGTTCTGAACTGGGTACGACGCGAAATACCTCAGCAATCAGATAATGGTAAGTTACTAATTCGTCAATTCCCCAAAGCATGAGTCCGGCGGGATCGCTCTTGCCGGTTCGATTGGGGACGGGCGTACCGAAAGTCGGCGGGTAAAGGTGGGTGTGCATATCGCAAATTTTCTGGCTGCGGATTGCATCGTTTACGGCCGTGCCAATGGCATTCAGGTCGACAATCAGGTCCGCCGCATGTGGTGTTTTTTTTACGCCCATCTGTGCTGTCGTCGGTGTCATGAACTCTGTCCTTTAATGAAATTCCGTTACAACTTGCGCTTCGCGCATGAAAAACATGCGCACAAACAATTTGTTGTTACCTACGAATGATAATCACATTATGGTTGAAAATCAAACATATTTTATTCAAATTGTGTTGATCCAACTGAAATTGTCGGTTATGGTACCCTATCGCAACTTCGGCTGGTAGCCCCCGAATATGGCCCATTCAATCCATGTAAAAGGCTCAAACTCACAACTCATTATAAATCTTTGGTGGGCGTTGTTTCCGTCGTACCAAGAAAGCATTAATGTGCGCATATATATGGTATGTGTAAAAACAAAATTTCGACAAATTTTTAGAAATACACTTGACAACTTAATTTGATCCGTTAAGATGGTGTTTGTCGAGGCTACCCTCAGGCGATATGAGCTGATGCGTCAAATCGACGAGTGTTCCAGCGGTATCCGCATCGGTTCGCATGGGTGTGGCGTGAAATTAAAAATCTGGTCGCCGGGTGTGTTACCCCGCGATGTGATGTGACGGTGGTTTGGTGCATTGTTCTATCTTCAGAGAAGAGGCATGCATCGTCCTTAATTCTTACTCGGAGGATACTTCCATGTCAGTCTCCCCTCTCGGACCCCGCAAGCCGGGTCGTCGCGGCTTTACCCTGATCGAACTTCTCGTGGTGATATCGATCATCGCACTGCTTATCGCGATCCTGCTGCCCGCACTGGCCAAAGCCAAGGAACTGGCCAATCGTACGGTTTGCTCGTCTAATGTCCGCAGCATGTGCCAAGGATTTTTGATCTACGCCCAAAGCAACAAGGGTGTATTTCCCGCCACTCCGGGTAATCCCAACGGCGATTATTACAACGCTCCGACGGGTGTGGCAGGCGTCGGACTGACTGCACCCGGCAATACCGCGCAATCTGTCATGCAATATTATTACACCACTGCGGCACTGCAGAACCCGGTGGCGGACCCCATGCAATGCATGTGGCTTATGGTGCTCCAAGGTCTCATGAGGCCCAAAAATTTTATCTGCCCATCAGACCCCTACGCCGTCGCACCCTCGCTGGAATATTCCAGCAAGGTGGCCAATGGAAGCAGCAGCCCATCCGCCTACGTGTGCTTCGGCTTCCTATCCAATACCCAGTTTGGGGTTGCAACCGGCGGACAAGGCGAAAGCTACTCCATCGCCCTGCCATGGCAAGCCGATGGCCAAGTTGGGCCGTGGTGGACCTCCAAGGCAGGTTCGTCGGTTCCGGTAGCATCGGATATCGCCCCTGTGCCCGAAGGTGGTAACGGGCAGGGCACCGAAACCCAGCGAGTCACCAATCTGCTGCCATCGGCCAACACCTACGGGCCCTACGTGTATAACACGCCAAACCATAATGGCGACGGACAGAATGTCGGTTTTGGCGATGGCCATGTTAAATGGGAAACCAGTCCCTACGTCGGCCAGGCCCATGACAATATCTGGTGCTACGATAGCCAAACCGATTTGGGGCGTGATGGCTTAAGCTTCCAGGCACAGGAACTCACCGGTTACGGTGGCGACCACCCGGGGCCATATGCGCAGGCCGGTACCAATCCCATCAATCCACCCTACGACACAGTGATGGTGCCGCGGCTGGAAATTTCCAAGCCAGGCGAGGCGAAGTGGTAACCGGTTAGCGGCTGGACGCAGAATTTGAGGTTGCGAGGGGAGGAAGCGTTTCCTCCCCTTTTTTTCCCGCTCGGTCCGCCGACCTGCTGCTTGAATCCTTCACTGCGGCCGTCAACCGTGCCGTCCTCCAGCTTGAAGAAAAATTGAATCAATGGAGTGTCATCAATTGTCGAAATTTAATGCAACTAAAAATTTCTACCCGCAGCACCGGGAGGGTAAAAGGGTAAAAGGTTCGCACAGCAGCCACGCCGCCGGCCGCGCGCTGGTCGGCGCTTTGATAGCTGTCGGACTTGCCGTCAGCACTGGCCGGGCCGCTGCTCCACGTACCATAGTCGTTTCGCCCGATCGAGCGCAGAGCCGCATACATTCCGTCAATGCCGCCATCCGTTCTATCCCGTCCGGCAGCCGACGACCGGTCGTTATATTGATTCGGCCCGGCATCTATCACCAGCGCGTGGTGATTCCACCTCATGCACCGCCGATCACGCTTCTGGGCGTTAACGCCGCTGATACCATTCTCGTGGATTCACGCATCGCCTATCAAAAAGGTAAGGATGGCAAGCCGATCGGTACGTTTAGTACGGCCAGCACATGGATACGATCTGATAATTTTTCCGCCGCCAACATTACCTTTGTCAATGATGCGGGCATCTCCGGCAATGGGTATAACGGTCAGGCATTGGCCATCCGCGTGGACGGCGACCGAAGCGTTTTTGATCACTGCCGATTTCTGGGTTGGCAGGATACCATTTTACTTAATAAAAATCGGCAGTATTTCAGCCATTGCCGAATCGTGGGTGCCGTCGATTTTATATTTGGCAACGCCACCGCCTATTTCAACCATTGCCATATCGTTTGCCTGGGTTACGGCTGTGTCACGGCACCGCGCACACCGCATCGCCATCCCTTTGGTTTTGTTTTTAACCGGTGCCGCATCAGTTCATTTGCCAAAAAGGGTGATACATGGCTCGGCCGTCCCTGGGGGCCGTACGCATCTTCCATCTTTCTGCATTGTCACCTGTCGGCATCGCTGAATACAAATTTGTTCCAACACTGGACGGATAAGCGCTCACCTGAAACGGCCCGGTTCGGTCTGTTCCAATGCACCTCGCCGCAACACCTCCATCCGTCGGCGTGGATCAAACAGATATCTCCAAAGACCGCTTCAAAGATTACAGTATCGGCGGTCCTGGCTGGAAGCGATCGATGGAATCCGCAAAAAATAGTCCGGTCGCTCGCCGGGCAAATGCGACATTACGCGGGTCAAGCGCCCTGATGGTATACCGATAAATTCTCGCCACACCTGAAACTGGGTGAGACTTCCGTTTACTGAAAAAACGACGACGCACGTATTGGATTTAGCTTGATGATTAAAATAATGGACTGGAGCAAAAAAATAATCACATGTGCCGCGGTGGTTGCCATTTGGGCCGGCGGCGCTGCCATGGCATCGCCCCGTCTACCCAAGGTGCTGGTAGTCTCGCCGAATAATCCGCATGACTACATGACCATCGGCGCCGCAATTGCCGCCATACCCAGTGGCCAAAAGCGGCCGGTCCTTATACGGGTGCAGCCCGGTATTTATCATGAACGTATCATCATCCCGGCAAATAAGCCGCCCATTACGCTTATGGGCCAAAACCCGGTTGACACCATGATTGAATATTCACGTATTGCATACGACAAGGGCACCAATGGAAAGCCTCTGGGCATGTGGAACACCGCATCCGTCTGGGTGAAACAAAATCACTTTGCGGCGGAGGATATTTCCTTCGTTAATGATGGCGGACAGGGCGGCCCGGGATATACACGCCTCAATGGTCAGGCGCTCGCGATGCGCATCGATGCCACCCACTGTGTGTTTTACAATTGTCGATTCAAAAGTTGGCAGGACACACTGCTGCTGAATAAAGGACGGAATTATTTTCAAAATTGCCGCATTACGGGAACGACCGATTTCATCTTCGGCCCGGGTACAGGCTATTTCAGCCGCTGTATCATCCACTGCCTGGGTGCCGGGTTCATAACAGCGGCCAAAACTCCGGCTGCCCAGAAGTTTGGCCTCGTATTTAATCACTGCAGGGTCATATCCAATACCGGTCCGGATAGCGTGTTGCTCGGCCGTCCTTGGGGTGAGCATGCCAATGTCATGTTCCTTCATAGCTATCTGCCCAACGCGATTAAACCCGCGGGTTGGATATCGTGGCATCATAATCCCGTGGATCATAAGACCACCCGTTTTTTTGAATTTGGATGCTTCGGTCCCGGTGCTTCCCCCATCCATCGCATCAACTGGGAGCGAACAATTTCATCCCGGCAGGCCGCGCGCATCAGCGCCCAGTATGTGCTCGCCGGTCATCACACCCGATGGTTTCCGCAGAAAGTCGTTCTGCGTCGGCTCATTGAGCCCTATCTGGTCTTGAATCGTCCACGATTTCCCCACCGAAAAATCAATATCGTCACAGCCGGCGCCGTCAGCGGTGGTAAAATATTATGTACGGCGGCCATCCAGAAGGCCATTGACGAATGCCGCTCATTGGGTGGTGGGGAAGTGGTCGTACCCAAGGGAGTCTACCTTACCGCTCCGCTCATGCTTCGCAGCAATATCAATCTGCATTTGCAGCGTGGTGCTGAATTACTGATGACCGACGATTTCTCGCAATTTCCCATTAGTCGGCACCGCTACCAGAACTGCATCACAGCCGTGCATTGCGATCATGTCGCCATAACCGGTAACGGTATCATCAACGGCAACGGCGCAAAATGGTGGGCGATGTATAAAAAATCCAAGCCGGGTGGTGCCCCGTCATTGGCGGCCGACAAGTTGCCGCATCGACCTTACCTCATACTTTTCGCCGGCTGCCGACACGTGGTGGTTCAAAACGTGCATTTGAAAAATTCGCCCATGTGCAATCTGGTGGTTGGCGGCTGTACCGACGTCTGGGTAGATCACATTGACGTGACCGCACCCGTCCATTCCCCCAATACGGACGGAATGGACCCTGAAGGCCACAACATGCTCATCGAGAATTCCACATTTGATGAGGGAGACGATTGCATTGCCATCAAGGCGGGGGGACGGACGCGGCTGATTCATCCAACTTCAGAAAATTTTATCATTAAAAATTGCCATTTTTACCATGGCCACGGGCTTTCCGTCGGCAGCGGCACCAGTGGGGGACTGATAAATGTCCTGGCAGAACACTGTACGTTTGATGGCACGCAGGCGGGCGTTCGATTGAAGGCGTCGGACGGTCACGGTGGACTGGTTGAGAATCTTTTTTACCAGAATCTGCACATGAAGAATGTGGACATCCCTATTCTCATCAGCAGTTATTACAACGACACCTCTCCTTGGGTATACCAAATTCCCGGGCGTGCGCTGAAATTATCCAACCCGACGCCTATCGGGCCGTATACGCCTCGTTGGCGACATATTTACATATCCCACGTGCGTGCGGTGGGGGCCACGACGGCAGGCTTTATCGTGGGTCGCCCGGAGTCGCCCGCCGCCATTATTCTGGATGACATCCATATCGCGGCGGAACGCGGGCTTCAGATTGTAAATGGTAACGTTACGTTGCGCGGCGTCAGCATCGCACCGCAGAAAGGCAAAGCCATCAATGCTGTTCATTCGCATGTGGCACGTGCTGGGTAAGGCTGCAGGGGCCGCTGGTGCGGCGGTAAAGACCCCAGGGCTTGAAATTGTTTGCACCGACTGGTTTTCTTAATTATCGATTGGAGTAAAAGATATGTTGCACCGTCGTTTGATTTTGGGTTTCGCCTTGTCCCTCGGCATGGCCATTGGCCAGGCCCATGCCGCATACCCCACGTGGGCCAGACACATGATCCGCCGCATTCATCAGATGGTCGCCAATGACAAACCGAAGATACCCCACCGTACCTTTAATATCACAGCATTTGGTGCCGTCGGAAACGGCAAAACGCTCAATACCGCGGCGATTACCCGCGCCATTGATGCGTGCCGAAAGGCCGGCGGTGGAGAGGTTCTCATTCCCGCCGGGCATTTTCTCACCGGGCCTTTGACGATTTATTCCCACATGAATCTGCATGTGGCGGCAGGTGGCGAAATATTAATGGCCACCAACCCGCGCCTGTATATTCCCGGGCGGGGCCAGCGCAATATCGTCCATCCCGGCTACCGGAACTGCATCGTGGCGTTGCATGCCCATGACGTTGAAATAACCGGTCACGGTGTCATAGATGGTCAGGGACAGGCTTGGTGGCCCCGATATCGCAAGCAGCCGGGGCATAAACACCCACCCAAACTTCCGCATCGCCCATTCCTCGTTGTGCTTTCGCATTGCACCCGCGTCATGGTGCAGGATATTCATCTTGAAAATTCGCCCATGTTTCATCTCGTGCCGACCATTTGCCGCGATGTGATTATTGATCATGTGTTGATCACCGCACCCATGAATACACCCAATACGGACGCATGTGACCCATCTGGTTGGAATTTCTACATCACCCACAGCACGTTCAACGAAGGGGATGACTGCATCGCAATCAAGGCCAGTGCTAAAAACGGTACCCCGCAGCATCCATCGTGTGAAAATTACCTCATTACGCATTGTACCTTTGAGCATGGCCACGGCATGTCGGTTGGAGGACAGACCAATGGCTGTCTCAAATATGTGGTGGTGCGTAACTGCACATTCGATCACACCCATCGGGGCATTCGTCTGAAGGCGGGTCCTCGTTATGGCGGTCTCACTGAATACCTGATTTACCGCGACTTGAAGATGCGCAATGTTCGGCTGCCATTTTTCATCAACAGTTTCTATCCGAAGAAGCCCAAAAACCCGGCGCAAATTCCCGCACTTCCGCATACACGCCTCTTGCCGATCTGGAAGCACGTACTTTTTGAAAACATCACATCGGTCAACTCGCCCCACGCCGGGCGGATATCGGCACTCACAGAGTACCCGGCAACGGATATCACATTCCGTAATGTGCATGTCAGCGCCAACCGTGGCTTTACCATCCTTAATGCCCGCCAGATTAGATTTATTAATTCCAGCATCACCGTCAGGCACGGTCCGGCGATTGTTGCCTATAACGCCCGGATCTCGGGTATTAACCCACGCACTGGCAAGCCGGTATCACAATGATTATTTCCGCTGGAAGTTGGCGGAATG
Organism: Planctomycetota bacterium; assembly: GCA_021818445.1. GTDB lineage: Bacteria > Planctomycetota > Phycisphaerae > WQYP01 > WQYP01 > JAJZGD01. The sequence goes on along the minus strand of JAKAEB010000026.1, from coordinate 31,665 downwards.
TTTCAGGGTTATTATTAAGGATTAACAGATGAACATTAAAACCCCCTTATTGGCTGCCCTCGGCGGCATTGCACTGCTGACATGCTCTTCCGTCATGGCCCGGGCGGTGCACGTCAGGATGATAAGTGTTTCACCCCATGGCCGTTACCATACGATTCAGGCTGCCATCAACGCCGCCCCGGAACACAGTCGGAAGGAAGTGATTATCCGCATCGGTCCGGGCACATACAAAGAACTGGTGACGGTGCCATCGTATGATTCACACCTGGACTTGATCGGTGCCGGTGCCAGGAAAACCGTCATCACATTCAACCTCGGTGCCCGCGACAAAAATAAGGCCGGTCACGAAATAGGTACTTTTCATACGCCGACGGTCACGATACTTGGGCGGCACATCACCGTTTCTCAACTGACAATTGCCAATACCTACGGCAAGGGGTCGCAGGCCGTGGCAGTGAGAACCGGGGACGGACCCGTCATATTCCACCATTGCCGCTTTATTGGCTGGCAGGATACAGTTTATGTGCATAATCCCCGTGCCAGAATCTATTTCGGCCATTGCATGATCCAGGGCGCGATCGATTTTATATTTGGCAAATCACGTGCCGTATTTAACCATTGCCTGATTCGCTGCACCGGCGATGGATGTGTCACCGCGCCCGCCACACCCCTCCATCAAAAATATGGCCTCGTGTTTCTCCACTGTCGGGTTGCGGCCGGAAAGGGCGTTCCTAAAGGTGTAGTTCATCTGGGCCGACCGTGGCGAAAATACGGATACACCGCATTTATTGACTGCTACATGGGCCGGCAGATTGCACCGGCTGGCTGGCTTAATTGGGGACACACCAACTACTACAAGACAGCCCGATTCTTTGAATTTCATTCCACCGGACCCGGTGCTGATGTGTCGGCCAGAGTGAAATGGTCGCATCAATTGACTTCCAAACAGGCTAAGGCAATTACGGTTAATGCGGTATTGGGACCGGGGCATTGGTAAGAGTAAGAATGGCCACGAGCAGTAATCGCCGCGCTATACAAGCTCGCAGACTGTCTTGGCTTGACTGGAGATTATGAAATGGGATGGTGTGCATTCAAAACTTCGGCAATCAGGATTATGGCAACGTTTGGTATCAGCTTGCTGGCGCTGCCGTCACCAAGGATTTCGGCAGCGGTAAGGCCCCTGCAATTGCCGACTGGTACTCTGATTGTGAATCCGCAGGGTTCACATGGCTACAACAACATTCAATCCGCCGTAAATGCTGCGGTTAAAAGTGGTCGCCATCGCGTACTGATTGTCGTCCGTCCCGGCATTTATCATCAGAGAGTGGTCATTCCTCCCCATGCCCCGGCCATTACGCTCCTCGGTGAGGACGGGCAGGCCCGCAGAACCATTCTTACCTGGAGTCTCAATGCCAATCAGAAGGGGCCCGATGGCAAATCCATCGGCACGTTTTCAACGCAGGTGCTGTGGGTACGATCCAATAATTTTACCGCGGCCAATTTATCCATCATCAATTCGGCAGGCAATACCGGGCAGGCGGTGGCGGTGCGGGTAGACGGTGACCGCGCAATATTTTACCGCTGCCGATTATTTTCCTGGCAGGATACACTGCTGACCACCCACCACCGGCAATATTTTGAAAATTGTCACATTGATGGTGCCACCGATTTTATATTCGGTGCCGCTACCACCTATTTTAATAACTGCCGGATTAACTGCCTCGGCTACGGATTTATCACCGCTGCCCGCACGCCTGAAACACAAAAATACGGCTACATCTTCAACCATTGCAAAATCACTTCCCTCTCCGGTCCCGGACGCGTAGCACTGGGGCGACCGTGGCGGCAGTACGCAGATGTCACCTTCATGCACTGCTGGATACCCAAAGCGGTCCGGCCGGGAGGCTGGATCACCTGGCACCATAATCCAATTGATAAACGTACAACACGCTACGCAGAATTTGAAAACGTTGGCCCCGGCGGCGGCTTGGGGCGGCGGGTGCCATGGAGTAAACACCTCACCGCCGCGCAGGCTGGCAAGTTGACGGTTAGCCATGTTCTCGGTGAGGCTGACCACTGGAATCCGCAGGCGATCGTTCAACAGCATATATTGCCGGAAATCCTTACGCTGGCGCTGCCGAAGTTCGCTCCGCAAACGTTTACCGTAACGCAATTTGGTGCCCGGGCCGGTGGCAAAATCCTCGACACCCATGCCATCGAGCGGACCATCAACATGTGCGCTGACGCCGGCGGCGGCACCGTTGTCATCCCGAAGGGCACATATCTTACGGCAGCCTTGAAACTGCGCAGCCATGTAAATCTGCATCTTGCAAAGGGCGCTACCCTGTTAATGAGCACTAATCCGGCAAACTATGTGCGAACGCGCGACGGATATGGCGGATGTATTCAAGCCGACCATGCCAGCAACATCGCCATTACCGGCCATGGTGTGATAAATGGACAAGGTCATCCATGGTGGGAAATTGCCTGGCGTGCGAAGGCCACGGCCAAACACGCCGTGCCCACCCCTGTGCCTGTGCGGCGACCACAATTGATCGTACTCAATGAGTGCAGCCACGTACTGATCAGTGGAGTGACACTGGAGAACTCACCGAGTTTTCATCTCTTTCCGCAGGAGTGCCGTGATGTCGTCATTCGGGGCATTACCATTTTAGCGCCCAAAAATTCCCCCAATACCGATGGCATCGATCCCTCCGGCTGGAATTATCTCATCAGCCATTGCATGTTTAACGAAGGTGATGACTGCATTGCCATCAAAGCGGCGGGCAAGCATGGTTTTATGCATTTATCATGTGAAAACTTTCTCATTCGGGACAATATATTTGATCATGGCCATGGGATGTCGGTCGGCAGTGTCACCTATGGCGGGCTGCGCAACATGACAGTGACCGACTGCACATTTGATCACACCGATGCGGGCATACGGCTGAAATCCAATCGCCATCGAGGTGGGCCGGTATCCGATCTATACTATTCGCATCTTAAAATGAATCACGTCAAGGTCCCAGTCCAGATCGTCAGCTACTACCTGAAAATCCCTCATCATCCACAGCGCGATAAAGCCCGGCCCATCACACGCAAAACACCCATTTGGCGGCACATTACGATTCGAGATATTACTGCGACAGGTGCCCGGATGGACGGCATGATCATCGGACTGCCCGAGATGCCCGTTTCTGATGTGCGGATCATAAATTCAAGCGTGACGGGGCATGATGGATTCAAAATTGTCAATGCCGTCGGTGTCCAATTTTTACATACCGTCGTGAAATCAAGGCACAAACCGACATTTGATATTCATGATGCCGTGGTGACGGGGATACGGGGGCATTAAAGGATCGCGAACTGACTTACTCTTATTCGGGAGTTTCACAATGGCCAGCCTGACAATGTATCGACCTAAGGAATGTCGCCGGTATGGCTTGTTCCCCAGTGCCACCACCTTTTTCATAGGCGGGTTGCTGGTGTGGGGTGCTGTGGCCCAGGCCTCACCACCTTTGCCGAGTATTTCCAGCAAGGTGTTTTCGCCATCCAGCTATGGGGCGGCGGCCAATGGTACAACGCTGGATACGGGTGCCATTCAGGCGGCGATCAATGCTGCCTCCGCCAATCCGGGCGGCGGGGTGGTGGAATTGTCGGCCCTGAACGGCACTGGCAATACATACCTTTCCGGCGCGTTGACGATGAAAAGCAATGTCGATCTTCAAATTGATAATGGTGTAACCCTCGAGATGCAGTCAAAGGCCGACTATGCCTCGGGGACGACGCCCTTTATCTCGGCCAACAACATCACCAATGCAGAAGTCACCGGCAGCGGCGTCATCAACGGTCAAGGTGCGTCGTGGTGGGGTGACCCGGGCGCGCAACGCCCATTTTTGCTGGATTTTCAAAATTCCTCCACTCTGGCCTTCTCCGGCGTAACGCTGCTTGACTCTCCTATGGAGAACCTCGCCTTTAACAACACCAATAACGTAACTGTAGACAATCTGACGGTATCGGCACCATCCAATTCGCCTAACACCGATGGAGTGGACCCGGCGGGAAATAATTATTTAATTGAAAACTCAAACATCTCAACTGGTGATGATGATATCGCCGTCAAGCCGCAAAACTCCCCGGTCTCAAATATTGTAATTCAGAATGACACCATCGGTTCCGGTCACGGTATATCCGTTGGAGGCGAGACCAATGCGGGGCTGAACGGTATGACGGTCAGCAACGTCGCATTCTCGGGAACGACCAATGGTCTGCGACTCAAGGCGGGTATAGGCAATGGTGGTCTGGTACAGAACATCACCTACAGCCATATAACGATGAAGAATGTTGCCAATCCAATTTATATCACCAGTTATTACCAGAATGGCGGTGATCGTTCACCGTCCAACCCGGCTTTGGTGATCAGTCAACCGCTGACTTCCACCACCCCCATCTGGAAGAATATTATTTTTAAAGACATCACGGCGACCGGGGCCGATAAGTCGGGCATCATTTATGGGCTGCCGCAGGCACCGGTGCAGGATGTGACGCTTGATAATATTTCAATATCGGCATTACAAAAGTTTGATATTTATTACGCGCAAAATACGCTATTTACCGGTGGTACAAATTCAGTAAGTCTTAGCGGTCTGTCTACCTATGACGCGATAATCAATACGCCGGAACCCCCATGCGACAGCATTTTTATGCTTTCTGCCATGGGTTTATCGCTCGTGTCGAAAAGGTGGTTATCGCGTGGATTATTTTGTGCGCACTAATATAGAATGAATTTGAAAAATTCTTGGAAATTATGTTGACAAAGTGCCATTCATGTGTTATCCTTTTTTCACACGCGGTGGTGCCGCGATGGCAAATTCAGTGGTCGTGCAGCACCAGTATTATCGCCCCATTAGGGCGGACATATAACCGGCAGTGGTTGTAAAAAAATGACTCTCTACGTGCGTTGGCTCTTGCCAAGCACAGATCGCTTTCAGTCGCCGCGTTGGTGGCTGAAATTTCTGCGACCTGCATTTTTTTATAGGAGTGAGGTTATGTCTCAGGAATCACACGTCAAGATGTTTGCGCTCGCTGCGGCCTTGGGTTTAGCTGCGATCGCGGCGACGGCTTCCGCCGCCAGCATTGGTGTTAAATTTGCCGAGACTGGCGATGGTGACACCTTCCCAACATTTACTGGCACCGCAGGTGTCACCACCGCCAACGGCGGTTCGGGCAATTATGCCCAGTCCAACTGGAACAACGTGGCCGGCGAAGAGGGCATCAAAGGGACAAGTGCCAGCGGTATTTCTCTGGTTGACAGTTCCGGTGCCGCGTCGACGGTCACGTTCGGTTACACATCGGCCCACTACTTTAACGCCACCAAAACGAACGAGGGTAGTGGTGCTCCCGCCTCGCCGACGGCGGATCAAGAACTTGTGTCCGGGGCATTGGAAAATGATGAAGGTACCGCGTCCACGGCTACATTCAGCAACGTCAGCCCTGGCAAATACACGGTAGTTGCCTACACCGTGTTCCAAGCGGCGGTGGCAAGCGGCGCATACTCCGGTGCGGCAACGTTTACGGTAAATGGCAGCGATTCAACCGTCATACTGGATCAAGGGGGCAATTACGGTCTGCCGAGCAGTTTTGATGGCTCTACAGGCGCGGGTCCAACAGCCTGGATCACCAACCCGAATCCAACTTCCACCAGTGATCCGAGCAATTATGTGGTATTCAGCAATGTGTCACCCGATGCCAACGGCAATATCACCCTCGGCTGGAGCAAATATACCGGTGGTGCCTTCAGCAATGATGGCACAGGCAATGGTGTCGATGCGGTTCAATTGATTCCTGTCGTCACGCCGGAGCCGGCATCGCTGGGGCTGCTGGGCCTTGGCGTACTGGGCCTTCCGCTGCTGGCGACCGGTCGCCGACGCCACGCCCCGGTGTTGCGATAGCACAGGTGACTGAATCTTTCCGGCCGGCCGCCTTGGCGCCCTTAAAACACGGGCGGTCGGCCTTTTTGGGTTCGTCCATTCGGCGAAGTCAATTGCGGTAAAAGTGTAATACGGGTCAAAGGGGTTTCTCATGGATGATTCGCGCACAGCGCCACACTTGGGTGGGGACGTAGCCTCTCCGCCTTTCCCCTATCTTCGGGATGTTCCCGCCGCACGTACAAAAATTGAGCCACTGTCGGCTCCGTTGCAATCCAAACGCAACTCATTTATCTTGCCGAGGATGGCGAAGAAGGCTAATCAGACTGTTATCGCTCGGCAACTCAACTTGGCACCCGGCACTGTTTCACGCGCCCTGCGCCATCAGCCGGGAATAAAGCCTGAAACGCGGGAACGCATATTAAAACTTGCCGCCGAGCTGGGGTATTCCGTGAAACCTCGCGGCAAATCCACTCCGTCCAGCGATAAGAGTGCGTGCTATCTGGGTGTGCTGGTGCAATCACCTGAAAGTGCGCTGACTCACTCACGTTACCTCGTCAGCCTCAGTGAAGCCGCCGCCAACATGAATGTGACGCTCATCGTGCATCACGTTCTGTTCAGCGAATGCGGAAGTATTCTCAATGCGGACAAACAGCCCGCTGCCATGCGTGATGGCCGCGTGCGTGGTCTGGTATTGGTGCACCGCTGGCCGGAAGATGTGGTGGCCGAATTATCACAGCGCTTTCCGTGCGTTTCGATTGTGCACTTTTATCCATCGCAACAAATTGATCTTATCGATATGGATCACCGCGGGGGCATGAATCAACTGGCGGAACATCTTTATGACCTTGGTCACCGCCGCATTGGGTTCTTCGGACGCTGCAGCGAAGTATCCTGGTCACGGGCACGCTACGCCGGCTATGTAGAGGCTATGAGCAAACTGGAACTGCCTGTTGATCCGCGTTGGAGTATTGCCCTGCCGGGCGAATCATTTGACCAGCGCACCTTGCCCGGCCATGCGGCCGAAGCCGCCGTCGAATATGCCCGTGCGGGAGTTACAGCGTGGATGGCGACCAATGAATGGGCAGGCCAGGCACTTGTACAGGCCTTCCGCCATGCTGGCTTACGTGTGCCTGAAGATGTGTCCGTCACCGGATTTGATAATTCTGATGTCATCCGCAATCCCGTCATACGCCTTACCAGCGTGGGCGTGTCGCTGACCTCCATCGGTACGGCCGCGATTCGGCGGCTTTATGGCCGATTGGCCAACCCCAATGATCCCTGGCAAAGCACACTTTTTCGCGTGGAGCTGGTACTAGGCGATTCCACCGGTCGGTGCCTCGGTCATCACTGAAATTCATGGTCATCCGGTTAGCTTGCGGCCGGTCAAATGTGGTTCATTATTTGCGCACATATTTGCAGGCGCGTCAATAAATGGGTGAAAATTTTTGTTGGACTCTTTTTGTTCAGCCTTCAATTTAATGCGGTTATGATGCCCCCAAGGACAACAAAAGTGGTGCTGCAATTGGGCGGAAAGTTTTGGTCAGAGATTGGTTCTGTTGGCGATTCCTGTGTATGGAGTAGACGATGACGCAATCAGAAATTTCACAGCCGGAGTCGGCACCCGTTCGCGGCTTCAAATGGCGCGGCTATCGTTGGGCGGTCTGCCTCGGGTTGTTTCTCATCACGACGATCAACTATATGGATCGTTTTATGATTTCGCTTGTGGAACCCAATCTGCATAAATATTTTCACTTTACCCAGTTTGATTATGGAAAAATTGCGGCGGCTTTCAGCTTGATGTACGCCGTGGGCTACGCGCTATGCGGATGGTTTATGGATACGGTAGGCGTGTGGATTGGCTTCGCACTGACCGTTATCGTGTTCAGCGGTGCCGAAATGGGTATGGCACTGGCCACCACGGTCTCAGGCTACATGATCATACAGGGTATTATGGGAGTGGCGCAGGGTGCCAATTTTCCCGGTGCCATCAAGGCCGTGGCGCAATGGTTTCCTAAAAGAGAGCGGGCATTTACCACGGGCTTATTCAACGCTGGCACCAGTCTTGGGGTGGTGGCAGCACCCATCATCGTCAGTTTGACGGTGGCAGAGTTTGGCTGGCAGTCCGGCTTTGTAACGGCCGGACTCGTAGGGTTGGTATGGGTGGCGTGGTGGCTCTGGCGTTACCGCGATCCGGATAAAAACCCCCGGTTATCCGCTGAAGAGTTGGCCTACATCCGCAGCGATGCCCCCGAAAAACCGCACAAAATAGGCTGGTTTACATTACTGAAATACCGGCAATCATGGGCATTTATTATTGCCACCCTGTTCACCAGCCCCGTATGGTGGTTCTGGCTTTTCTGGATACCTGACTTCCTTAACCGAAAATTTTCAATACATATCAAACACATGATTCTGCCCATGGTTATTATTTACGGCATGGCCGATCTGGGCAGCATTGGTGGCGGATGGCTTTCGAGCTGGCTTATCGCACGCGGCTGGTCCCTTAATGCCGGCCGAAAAACGGCCATGCTCATTTGTGCCTTGCTGGTGGTGCCCGTCTTTGCCGCCGCATGGGTCAGCAATTATCTCGTCGCCGCACTTTTTATCGGTTTCGCCTGTGCCGGTCACCAAGGCTTTTCCGCTAATCTTTTCACCATGGCCTCCGACACCATGCCGGGCAAGGTTGTCGCATCGCTGGTCGGTTTGGGTGGCTTTGCAGCCTCGATTGTCAGCATGTTTGTTTCAGCCGGTGTGGGTTGGTTTCTTACGGCAACTCACAACCAGTACATGGCACTTTTCATCATCGCCGGTAGTGCCTATCTGGTGGCCCTGCTTATCATTCATCTTTTTATTCCCCGTTGGGAATCCGCCCACGAGGTGGAAGAGGAATGGGCACCATTATCAGCTTGACAGACTGGCGAATTGGGGCATTGGTTGCAGGGTATATCGGCATGCAGACCAGTTGGTGGACGGGGCGTCCCGTGAAAAAGGCAGATTGGCAAGCGGGCCATCACAAAATCAGCGAATATCAGTTCGTATTTTATCCATCTGCGCAGGCATACTTGTTTCGCCGCCAACGCGGCCAGCGCCGTCATGTCAATAAGGCGCGGCATCGAATGGCTGAAAATAAATATCGATTATGCTATCAGTCGATATTTAGTGGGAGCCTTCCATGACGGACAAAACCCAACCATTCGATCCTGCCCTCGAGCTGGCCCAAATTGATTTTGCCAATGAGGGGAATTCCGGCCGGGCCATTTCATCTGACGAATTGCCCCAGTTCGTTCAGCAGGCATGCGAAAGGCAATCCGCGTGGGATATTCACACCCATCTGTATCCTCCAACCTTCGGAACGCCAAACTTGAATTTTTCATCCAATCCGGACCCGCATGGGTTGTTGCTGTTTGGTATCGACGATCTGGTGACCTACCACTATCTCATTGCCGAGCTTTTTCGCTTCATTCCCGAATCCAAACTTACGCATGAACAGTTCTGGAAGTTAACCAGGCGGGAGCAGGCTGACCTTGTATGGAAAACGCTTTTTGTTGATCGCACGCCTCTAAGCGAGGCCTGCCGGGGTGTCGTCACCACACTGGAAAAATTAGGGCTCGACCCCAACGAGCGATCGCTCGAACCCTACAGAAGTTTTTTTGCCGAACAGGACCCGGACCTGTACATCGACCATGTCATGCGACTGGCTAATATTTCTGCCATCACCATGACCAACGCCATCTTCGACCTCAATGAAAACCGCCGGTGGCAATCGGGCGAAGTTCGGCCGGATGCACGCTTTAAAAGTACGCTGCGAATTGACCCTTTGGTGTGCGATTTTCCGGCCGCTGCCAGACAGTTGAATTTATGGGGCTACCCCTGCGGCGATTCGGCCGACACCCGCACACTCGACGAGATCAAACGGTTCGTCAATCATTGGCTCGATCTGACCCGAAGTGTGTATGTGGCCCTGAGCCTTCCGCCTGAATTTGAATTTCCCGCCGGCCGCCTTCCGGCCGACAGGGCGGCTGGCCTCACCGTGCTTGAAAAAGTAATACTTCCCATTTGCGCCCATCGCCAATTACCCCTGGCGCTGATGATTGGTTCGCGGCGGCGGGTGGTGCCATCCCTGCGCGATGCCGGCGATATGGTAGGCCACAGCCATATTGAGGCGGTGGTAAACCTGTGTCGGCTCCATACGCAGAATAAATTTTTAGTCACCATGCTGTCACGTGAAAATCAGCACGAACTTTGCGTCGCGGCCCGCAAATTTCAAAATCTTATGCCCTTTGGTTGCTGGTGGTTTGTTAATGTTCCCAGCCTGATCGACGAAATAACGATGATGCGTCTGGAATTGCTGGGCACGAGCTTTATTCCCCAGCATTCCGATGCGCGCGTTCTGGACCAACTGATCTACAAGTGGGAACACAGTCGCGGTCGTATCGCTGGATGTCTGACAGAAATGTACCGTCGAATTGCACCCACACGCCGGATCACCAAAACGCAGATATTAAGGGATGTTCAGGCCTTATTTTCAGGTAATGCGGAGCGGTTTATCAATCCATGAAAATACTCTTAACCACAACCAGTTTTGCCGACACACCCGGCCGGCACCATGACGTTCTGGCTGAATCTCATTTTGATGTCGTAACCGTACGCGGGCCGATCAATGAAAATGATTTGATTCAACTCATCGGCCAGCACGGCGGATTTGATGCTTTTCTCTGCGGCGATGACCACATCACCGCCAGAGTGATGGATGCGGCCCGGCCGCGCCTGCGCGTGATATCGAAATATGGCATCGGACTTGACTCGATCGATGTAGCCGCCGCCACGGCGCGCAAACTGCCCGTTCTCTTCACACCCGGCGTCAATGAGACCACGGTGGCGGAGCACACGATCATGCTGATGATCGCCGTGGCAAAAAATCTGTGGGTGCATGCGTCGGCTGTCAAAGCCGGGCAGTGGAAGCGTCAGACCGGCAAAGAACTCTTCGGCAAGCGTCTGGGTTTGGTCGGCTCGGGGCGGATCGCTCGTGAAGTGGCCAAACGGGCGGTGGCGATGGGAATGACCATTGCCAGTTTCGGTCATTATTGGCCACCGGAGATCGTGCACGATTTTAATATCCAGTTGTACCCGTCTGTGGACGCTCTATTGCCGGTGTGTGATGTGGTTTCCCTGCACACCAATTTAACCCCCGAAACCCAGGGGATGATAAATCGGGACCGCATCGGATTGATGCGGGATGGCGCTATTTTGGTCAACACAGGACGCGGCGGTCTGATTGTTGAGCAGGATGTGGCGGATGCGTGCAAATCCGGTAAGCTCTTTGGCTATGGTGCCGATACCTTGGCACACGAGCCTATCAAGACGCCCCACATTTTCCAGTTGGTAGACAACATCCTCCTCACGCCCCATGTTGGCAGCCGCACATTTGAAAGTGTCGAGCGTCAGGGGCTCAGGGCCGCCAGAAACACCGTGAATTTTCTTACGGGTAACGCAGATTACATTCAGGCGAATAAATTTTAAGGAAGGCAATAATGATTGAATCGGTGGAATACATCGTTCCTGCCCAACTACATAATCGTATTGTACGGGCGGCGTACATGCACCGCGGCTATCTGTCCGACGAGGCCGAAATGGCCGCAACATTCAGTGAACTTACGGCCCGGCACGGCATCAAGACACACAATGCCATTAAAGCCCTGCATCTCGATGAATTATTTGGTTCAGCAGTCGGAGGCTGTAAGCCCGGGGCCGTCATAGACGAACTACCCAGCCGGTATCCGGCTGTCGCCCGCTGGAACGCCAACCGCAAATTGGGGCAGGCCGTGGGTGAAATGGCCATCAACCGGGCGATGGAACTTGCGGACCAATTCGGCGTAGGCACGGTGGTGGTGGATAATGCATTTCACTACCTGTGGGGCGGCGGTTACGTTATCAGCGCTGCCCGAAAGGGGTACATCGCGTATACCAATTGCACGGCAGCCCTGGCCGAGGTGGTGCCATTTGGCGGAAAATTTCCCACCCTCGGCACCAATCCGCACTCGTGGGGCTTTCCCACGACCGACGCAGTCGGATTCCCTGTCTGCATCGACTGGGCCACCAGCACCGTCGCCATGGGACGGGTACAGCAATTTGCACGCGAAAAAAAGCCGCTTGGTTCCGGATGGGCGGTTGACGCCGAAGGTAAGGAAACCACCGATCCGCAACGGGTGGCGGCATTGCTGCCATTTGCCGGGCACAAGGGGTACGGCCTGTCTCTGATTGATGAACTGGTAGCGGCATTTATTGGTGGGTCCCTTCCGACCATTCGCAGCCGTCCCACGCAGGGAAGTCCGGGTGAAAAACATACCTGCTGCTTCTATTTTCAATGCATCCGTCCCGACGCCCTGGCCTGCGATGCTTTCGCCCTGGGGCGTACCATGGCTGAGAATGTCAAAGCCGTGATTGCGGATATTCGCGGCCACGGCAACGAACATGTGCTGCTTCCCGGTGAGCCCGAGGCGCGGGCGCTGGCACGATCGGAGCGCCTCGGCGGGCTGCTGTTTACGGAAGCGGAAATTGATGCCTTGGCGGCTATTGCAGCCGGGGCGGCAGTGCCGTTTGATCGCAATTCAATTGTAAAAGTATTGGAGAAATAATGTCCTACACACCGTTGGATGTAAAAGATAAAGTGGTTGTGGTCACCGGAGGCACCAGTGGCCTCGGTCGCGCGGTAACGCTGGGCTTTGCGCAGGCCGGGGCCAGGGTGGTTGCGGCATCGTCAAATCCCGACAAAGTAGCCGCCATCGCCGCAGAACTGGCGGAATTCGGATCGCACCACCATGCCGCTCCTCTGGATGTAACCGATCCGGATGGTGTGCAGAAGTTTTTTCAAATGGTCGCGGATAAGTATGGCCGCATCGACAGTCTGCTGCATGCCGCCGGCATTATGAAGCGCTGCCTCGCCGTCGACCTGGCCATTGCAGACTTCGAACGTGTGCTGAAGGTGAACCTCACCGGCAATTTTATTGTGGCACAGGCGGCCGGACGTATCATGCTTAAGCAATCGCCGGATCATCTCGGCATCCGTGGATCGATAACCAGTATCGCCTCGCTTTCATCGTTCGTTTCCTTCTCTGAAGTCATCGCTTACTCGGTGTCAAAGGCCGGGGTCAATGGCATCACACGGGGGCTGGCCAACGAATGGACGCCCCTTGGGGTGCGGGTGAATGCCATCGCCCCGGGTGTATTTCCCACGGAACTTAATCGGCCGCTGATTGACGGTACGCCTCGGGGACAGTGGATAAAGGCGCATACCCCCGCAGGTCGTTTTGGCGACGCCGACGAAATTGTCGGGCTGGCAATTTATCTCGCCAGTGATTCTGCCAGTTTTACCAGCGGTCAGACGATTGCAGTGGATGGTGGCTTCCTGGCGAAGGGGGTCTAGGAGCCTGTCCGAGTAATAACAAGGCTGTGATGTACCGGTGGGCGAACCGTGAAACTCCGTTGCGCCTTTTGCCCGGAATTATAGGTGCCGCCCACAGGCGACAACCGGGAGAATTGCTTCTATAATTAGCCACTGGGGTGGGTGGAATGCCGAGGCCGCCGGGGGTCAGATGAAGTGGGGGTGGCTGGGTATTTCCGCCTGCTTGGGATGGGTGGACGCCCCGGGAGGATGCCCGGTATTGGCTGTCCGCGATGATTGAAGCGTATAAGGTGGAGGAGGCGCGGATGCCTCCGAAAATTTTGGTTGTTGAAGACTACCCGGACTTGGGTGATTTGTTGTGTCAGATTCTGCAACGAGGCGGAATGGCACCTTCGCTCTCGCCGAGTGGCGCTGATGCCGTGAAGATGGCCGCATCGCTTAAACCCGATGCCGTCCTGCTGGATTTAATGTTGCCGGACATCAGCGGCTTGGAAGTCTGCTGCCAACTCAAAGGCAATGCCGTCACGGCCAATATACCAGTGCTCTTCGTCACCTGTGCCGAAAATGAAAATTGCTTCCGCGATTGTTATCGCTTTGGTGCCTACGACGTATTGCGTAAACCGTACAATCCGCAGCATGTCATTCAAACGGTATTTGCAGCCATGGAATGGACACGCAGCCAGAAAATGGCCCCGGCGTCGGGCGAGTTTCAACTCGATGCGTCCGATCCAAAAATGGCGGCGCGTGGCATTGAAGAAATGTTTCATCGCATGAGTCAGTCGCCCAGATTATTTGCCCGATTGCACGAGCCAATGGTAAAAGCCCTTGGCTCTTTTTTTTATCCGCAGGATATTGCCGCCGCCGGTATACCTTCGCACCTGAACGTCGCGTACCAGATAGTGCCTGATAATCAGCAGGACGAGGCAGAATTTAAACTCCATTTCCACTGGACACCCGGTGAAGCGCCGGCCGGCCGATCATGGTTCAACTTCCGGAAAAAGGAAGATTTGGCCCCGGCTTGGCTTAAAGATATGGTGCGGGCATTGGGTGCCCGATTTGAATCTGTTGAAAACGGTGATGTTGATATCCTCTGCGATGGAACGCCTGATCCAATAACCGGCGGCGGTTTACTGCCACCATCCATTCCGGCCAACAACATTTCGCACACCTGACCGGCAAATAGTCCCTCAAGCTTCGGAGACTCTATGCGCATTGGTGTACCCCGAGAAATAAAACCCGATGAATATCGGGTAGCCCTTTTGCCTGCCGGTGTGGCGCAGCTTATTCACCAAGGGCATGAGGTCTGGCTTGAATCGCGCGCCGGTGCCGGAAGCGGCCTCGGCGATGATGAATATGCCAAGGCGGGTGCCAAAATTGTTGACTCTGCCAAGACGGTCTGGGACGCCGCCGACCTGATTGTTAAAGTGAAAGAGCCGCAGCCGTCGGAATGGCCATTTTTTCGCAACGGCCTGCGAGTGATGACTTATTTTCACTTTGCAGCCGATGCTGCCCTGGCCGATGCGTGTATTAAATCCCGCCTGGTTGCCATCGCCTATGAAACGATCCGCGACGCTCAAGGCACGCTTCCGTGCCTGACACCGATGAGTGAAATCGCCGGCAAGATGTCAATTCAGGAAGGTGCCAAATACCTTGAACGCCCCATGATGGGACGCGGCATTTTACTTGGCGGCGTCACCGGCGTGGCACCGGCCCACGTAGTGGTGCTTGGCGCTGGCGTAGTGGGGCATAACGCCGCCCGGGTGGCAGCCGGATTGGGGGCACGGGTAACGCTGATGGATGTAAATCTCAACCGGCTGCGCTATATGGCCGATGTGATGCCGTCCAACGTTACAACACTCTACAGCGATCAGGAAACACTTAAATGGTCCCTGAAGACGGCTGATCTGGTCATCGGCGCAGTGCTGATTCCCGGTGCCCGGGCCCCCCGTCTGGTGAGCCGGACTGCCTTGGCTGATATGCAGGCCGGCAGCGTGCTGGTGGATGTTGCCATTGACCAAGGTGGTTGCTTTGAGACTTCCCATCCCACCACTCACCAGGCACCCGTTTTTATAGTGGACGATGTGGTGCACTATTGCGTCACCAATATGCCCGGTGCGGTGGGGCGCACAAGTACCTTTGCCCTCTGCAACGCCACCATTCAATACATTGCGGCGGTGGCATCAATTGCTGATGCGGGAGCCTTGGCGGAAAATCCTCTCGTGGCAACCGGCGTAAACATCATCAATGGCTGCGTGGTTCACCCGGCAGTGGCGGCTGCACTTAACCAAAAGTAACGCCCCCGACCGGGAATTGGCACCCATGTGATGATTTCTGCATGGCATGCTAAAATTGGAATGATGAAGTCAGCAGGTCATGTTGCGATCAACACCCTTGGCGAATCCGGCACCGCATCCGCGGAAGAACCCAAGCCAGACGTGCATGCCGGCAAGAGTCGTGCGCAGGTGAAAATACTGGTTGGTGACAGCCGCGTACTGCTTCCAACCCTGCCGGAGGAGTCTGTTCAAAGTTGCATTACCTCACCACCGTATTGGGGGCTGCGCGACTACGACCATCCATCACAAATCGGGGCCGAACCTTCCCCCGAGCAATACGTGCAAAATCTGGTGCAGGTATTTCAGCAAGTTCGCAGGGTATTGAAAAAAGATGGCACGCTGTGGCTTAATGTGGGTGATGGGTATGCTCGCAATGGCGGCACCGGTAATTGTGGCCCAAACGCTGTGGTCGGCAATACAAAAAAACTTGTCCAGCGGCGAAACTGTAAGGTTCCGGACTGCTGGGGATTGAAGGATCGTGATCTTATGGGGCTGCCGTGGCGCGTGGCCTTTGCCCTGCAGGCCGATGGCTGGGTGCTTCGCTCCAGAATAACGTGGGTTAAAAAGACCGCCATGCCGGAAAGTGTACGGAATCGACCCACGAACGCTACAGAAGATATATTTCTTTTCTCGAAAATGCCCACCTATTATTACGACCCACACGGTGTGCGTGAGCCGTCGGGTGCCAATTTACGGAACTGCTGGATACTTGGCCCGGATATAAGCGGTGCTGGGCACCCGGCCGCATATCCGCGTGAACTTGTACGCCGATGTATTTTATTGGGCAGCCGCCCGCACGATGTCATCTTGGACCCTTTCGGAGGCTCGGGCACCACAGCCGAGGTTGCCAAGGTGCTGCGGCGCAGCGCCATCTTAATTGAGTTAAATTCCAGTTACGCCAATTTAAGTGAAAAGAGGGTCGGCAGTGCCAATCAGGAAAGCCTCTGGGTCTAAAAACTTAATACTTGAGTACTTGCTTGCGAACATCGGCAAGGTGGTCAGTAGTCGGGACATTCAGAAAGCCAGCGGCGGTGCCGCGGAGTGGGCCCGTCGGCTGCGGGAGTTACGCAATGAGGAAGGCTACCAAATCTTGTCTCATAAAGACCGGCGTGGACTTAAGCCTGGCCAGTATTTACTCATCACGGGTAAGCGCATCCCCGCGTTCAAACGAAACATTTCCAAGGAACTGCGAGCCCGCGTTTTAGAACGCAACGGTTTTACCTGTCAATCGTGCGGTTCGGCCGCCGGCGATCCTGACCCCCTCGGCGGCAGCAGAACGGTCCGCCTGACGGTTGGGCACATCATCGATAAATCAAAAGGGGGTGACGACTCGATGCAAAACTTGCGGGCCATATGCTCAGCCTGTAATGAGGGCCTGCAAAACACCGCGCTGGCCAAGCCAGATCAGATATGGCTGCTCACCCAAGTGCGTCGCGCGACTATCGAGGATCAAAAGGTATTACTGGATTGGCTCTTGGCTAAATTTAGGCCATCGGCGGGCAGTCAACCCCGCGCCTGATCCGATCGACTGCAATCTACGAGGCCATATGTCCGACCAATAAAAACGCCAGAATGCCTTACTTATTCATATCGATCCAAACTCCGGAAGTGCCGCTTTGTGCACCGCTTGCGCTTGTTGAATGCTGTCGTATCCCGGGTGGCCCACAGCGGTCAAACCGTCGCCTATAATGGGCGTGCACCGTGGAGGCGTTATGTGATGGACAGTCCGAAGAGCGTTGTCATAGTTGGGGCCGGACCGGGCGGGTTGGCGTCGGCTATGCTCTTGCGGAAAGCCGGGTTAAACGTAACCGTGGTGGAAAAGCGCGATCGCGTGGGCGGGCGCACCGGCCGGATATCGGCTCACGGTTTTCATTTTGACGTTGGCCCCACCTTTTTTCTTTATCCTCAGGTTTTGCAGCAAATTTTTGCCGCCGCCGGTTACAACCTGATGGCAGAAGTGCCCATGGAGCGGCTCGACCCGCAATACCGCATTATTTTTGAAAATGGGGGTGAGATATCGGCCACTCCAAATATCGCAAAGATGAAGGAAGCGATTGCCCGAATCTGCCCCTCAGATGCGGATCATCTCGATGATTACCTCGCTGAAAACCGCCAGAAACTCTCCGCTTTTACGCCAACGCTCCAAAAAGCCTTTAATTCCTGGCGCGATGCCGTGTCGCCTGACATGCTCCGCATGCTGCCCATGTTACGACCCTGGAATTCCCTGGACCGCGAACTCAAACGCTATTTCACCGATCCTCGCGTACGCCTGGCGTTCAGCTTTCAGTCTAAATACCTCGGAATGTCGCCGTTTCGCTGCCCTGGACTATTTTCCATACTTTCGTTTCTGGAATACGAACACGGCGTATTTCACCCCCGGGGTGGCTGCCACGCCATTATGCGAAAAATGGCCGATCTTGCGGAAGAAATGGGTGTGGAATTCATCATGGGCCAGGGAGTCGATGAAATTGAATTCAATGCCCGTCGGGCCGTCGGTGTGCGTGTCGGGGGCCGCCGTTTGCGGTGCGATGCGGTGGTGATCAATGCGGACTTCGCACACGCCATGACGCATCTGATTCCCGATGGCCTGCGTCGCCGATGGACCGACAAAAAAATCGCCCGGGCCCGCTATTCCTGCTCGACGTTCATGCTGTATCTCGGTCTCGAAGGGGCGGCCCCGCCTCTGGCGCATCACAATATTTTTCTGGTGGAAAATTACCGCGACAATCTTGCCGATATTGATCGTCGGCATGTGCTTTCCCCCAATCCGAGTTTCTATGTGCAGAATGCCTGCGTCACCGACCCCAGTCTGGCACCGCGTGGTGCAAGCACGCTTTACGCCCTTGCGCCCGTATCTCATCTGCACCCTAACATTGACTGGTCAATTGAAACGCCACGCTTGAGAGAAATCTTGCTGCGGCAGATATCGCGCCTCGGAATTACGGACCTGAAGGACCGCATCAGATATGAAAAAATAATTACACCTGCCGACTGGCAGGCCCATTATTCAGTCTATCGCGGTGCCACATTTAACCTCACGCACGATTTTCGCCAGATGCTGCACCTGCGGCCGCGCAATCGGTTTAATGAACTCGCCGGCGTTTATCTGGTCGGTGGCGGGACGCATCCGGGCAGCGGGCTGCCGGTAATTTTTGAATCCTCCCGCATCAGCACACGCCTGCTCCTGGAGGATTTGGGTTGCGGCGCCCGATGGGGCGATCTTCAGACGGCAATGGCTAACCCGGTTGCCGTGATGACATCGACCGGCCGGAATCGTCTGGCCATTCCAGCTTAAGCGGAGCATTTTCATGCCGCTGACGGACTGCAAACAAGGGCATGCCGATGCTCCAACGATCGCATCGCAATTGGTCGCCACGCGGGTGGCGGCAGGGGCTTGGGCTCGTATCGGTTTGAAAGCCCGACTTGACTGTTTGCAGCGCTTTCGATCGAAAGTAGTCGAATCGGCCGATGAATTAATCAGCGCCTGTTCGCATGTACCCAACCGCTGTGCAGGTGAAACCTTGGCTTCGGAGATTATTCCCCTCGCCGACGCCGCCCGCTACCTCGTTGGCAGCGCCGCTCGGATACTGCGACCGCAAACCCGCCGAGGCTGGGGCTTGCGCATGGTTACGCAGCACCGACCTCTCGGATTGATCCTCATCATCGGCCCTTCCAATTATCCGCTGTTTTTACCCGGGGTGCAGGTACTTCAGGCGCTGGCGGCCGGCAATGGCGTTATTCTCAAACCGGGCGCTGGTGGGTCGGCAGCGGCGGCGGTTCTGAAGCGTTTGCTGGCATCGGTCGGCGTACCTGACGATCTTCTGCAAGTTACGCCGGAAGCGACCGAATGCGTCGCCGAAGTTATGGCCGAGGGCGTCGACAAACTGATCTTGACCGGTTCTAGAATGGCCGGGCGTGCAGTGACCGAATTAATCGCCCAGTCCCGCCCGACAGCTAGCGTAATGGAACTTTCCGGTGCCGATGCCGCCATAGTCCTGCGCGGCGCAGACATCGAACGGGCGGCCGCTGCCATCGCGTTCGGACTCACATTCAACGGCGGTGCCACGTGTATGGTGCCCCGGAGAATCCTGTTGGAACAAACTCTGGCCGATGAGTTTTTGCGCGGGCTTAGGCACCAGTTAAACCGCCTCCCCAAGATTGCTCTCAATGGGTCTGCCTGGATCAGGATCGCTCCGCTGGTGGATTCTGTCCTGCAAGATGGGGCAACTGTTTTACACGGCCAGTGGTCAACGGAGGCCCGAGTTGGACCATTGCTGTTGGGCGGAGTGTGCCGATCCTCAGCCTTGCAGAGCACAGACCAGATGGGGCCGGTGTCAATGGTGGAAACCTTCAGCACCTGCGACGATCTGCTGGCCAATTATGAACGCAGCCCGATGCGTTTGGGGGCATCAATTTTTGGCCCCGTCACCGCGGCACAAACGCTGGCCCGGAATCTCGATGCGGGTTGCATTTGTATCAACGACCTGCTGGCCCCCACGGGCCACCCAGCGGTGGCACTCTCGCCGCGCAAAGATAGTGGTTACGGCTCAACCCGCGGGGCCGAAGGGCTGCTTGAAATGACATCACCGGTTACGGTGATTGAAAGATACGGTCGGTTTTTACCCCACCTGGTGCGCGCCAATGTGGAAGATGATCAGATGCTCAAAGACCTTCTCGCATTTAAGCATGGGTGCGGTTCGAAAATAAAAGCATCCTCATTACTGCGTATAATCAAACGCGGTGGGAATTCTTCATCATGAATCCGATATGCGGGTTAATCGAACAGAAAGGACTCACGGATAATGGGCGATAAACGCACGGTAGCGGTGGTGGGCAGCGGTCTTGGAGGGCTGGCTGCGGCATGCACACTGGCAGCACGCGGCTGGCGCGTGCGCGTATTTGAGCGTAACACCTGGCTGGGCGGAAAGGCCGCCGAATTAAAACGTGATGGCTACCGGTTCGACATGGGCCCGACCATCCTGCTTATGCCCTCAGTGCTGCGAAGAATCTTTGCTGAAGCCGGACGCAATCTTGCAGACTATCTTGATCTTCGGCGGCTTTCTCCGCAATGGCGGTGTTTTTATTCAAACGGCGCGGTACTGAATTTACATGAAGACTCCGCTGAAATGGAGCGGCAGCTAAAACAAATGCAGCCCGACGGGATGCTCATGTCGGAATATCGTCATTTGCTCGATCAATCGGCGCGAATGAGCAAACTGTCGGAAAAATATTTTTTCTGGAAGTCGGTCGGGTCACTGGCCGACACGTTTGATCTCAAGACAACTTTTCAGCCATCCGTTCTGCAGGATCTGCGCGATATGCGCATCGGCCGCACCCTTGGAGGCACGGTTCGCAAATGGATATCCAATCCGCAGGTGGCCCAAATGGTGGATCACTTCACCCAGTACGTCGGATCGGCTCCGGCGCTATCACCGGCGGTTCTTTTGGGCATCGCGGATATGCAACTGGGAGAGGGCATTTGGTATCCCATCGGCGGCACACGGGCCGTGCCGATCGCTCTGGAAAAACTCGGTCGTGAATTGGGTGTGGAATACTCCACCGGGTGTGGTGTTAAGGAAATTACCGTTCATAATGGTGAAGCCACGGCCATTGTTACCCACACCGGAGAGGTGTTTGAGGCCGATGCGGTCGTAAGTAATTCAGATGCGGTGTTGACCCATCGGGAATTAGTTGGCGCTGCCGGTCGACGCTTTGAATCGCGCCGAAAATACGAACCGGCTTGTTCGGGTGTGGTCATGTATCTGGGCTTGCGCAAGCGGTACGACCATTTGGCGCATCATAATTTTATATTTTCCCAGAGTGCTGAAGCCGAGTTCCATGATATCTATCAGCGCGGCCAGCCGGCCCAGGACCCCACCTGTTATGTCTGCTGTCCGTCGATGACCGAGCCAGCCGTTGCTCCGCCCGGTGGAGAGGCATTGTACATCCTGGTGCATACGCCTTATCTCCATGACGGACAGGATTGGAAAGCTCTCTATCCGCAATATCGCGGCACCATAATAAAAAAGCTCGCGTCAGCCGGTATGGACGACATTGAAAGCCGCATCGCCGTGGAAGAATTCCTCACACCGCAATCTATTCAGGACAGATACCATGTCTGGAAAGGTGCCATTTACGGTTTGGCCAGCCACGGGCGTCTCACCGGTGCATTCAAACCCGCCAATCGCAGTCCGGATATCAGACGCCTTTATCTGGCCGGCGGCTCGGCCCATCCAGGGCCAGGCATGCCGATGGTGCTGATGTCGGGGTGGATTGCGGCCGACACACTCAGCAAGGATGCGGCTGCGTGAAGCCACGTCGCACGCGCCGCGCTGCCGGCCTCCACCGGGTGGCGCAACGGGTCAATTGCTTTGCACGGCACGGCTTACAAATCGCTGCGTGAATGAAAAAATAATAAGACATGGCAGCATCGTCAAGGTGGTGGCGGCCAGAAGGTATCCAGGCCGGGAAACCCCATATTCACCCTTGAAACCCGCCAACGCCAATGATAGCGTGTCGTGGATGGGGTTGTTGATGTACACCAACGGCGCGAGATAGTCATTCCACGCCCCAAGAAAACTGTAAATGGCTACGACTGTGATGATCGGTTTGCACAGTGGAAGCATCAATTGACGGTATATTCTGAACCACGTCGCGCCATCCAGACGCGCCGCCTCGATAAGTTCGTCCGGTATTTGCATAAATGCCTGCCGAAACAGAAAGATAAAAAAGGGCGACCCAAGCCATGCCGGCGCAATCAACGGCCAATATGTGTTGACCCATCCGAAATCACGAAACATCAGATACTGCGGGACGATGGTTGTCTGTGCCGGCAGCATCAATGTAGCAAGCATAATGAGAAATAGCGCATCGCGGCCGGGAAATTTAAATGTGGCAAAACCGAAACCCACCAGCGATGCCGACGCGATCTGCCCCACCACGCAAAGCGTGGAAACAAAGATCGTATTGGCCAAGGCCTGCGTAAAGTGCATCTGTCCGGCGGCCGCGGGATAATTATGAAAATCCCATTGGTTCGGCCACAGGTGCAGTCGGCCGCTGATGGCGGTGGAATGGTTCAGCAGGCTTCCGGTAAGTAAAAAGACAATTGGAAGCAGAAATCCGGCCGAACCGACCAGCAATATGCCATACGCAATCGCATCCATCCATGTCAGGGTTGGACGTACCCGCGGCGGATGCGGGTGCCTCACCGGTGCCAAGGGCGGACTAACGGCAATCGGCAGGCCAGTCATAACCATACCCCCTCATACGAGACATATCGACGCGCCACGCGGAATACCATTATGGTCAGGGCCAGTATAAAAATAAATAATATCCACGATAGCGCCGCCGCATAGCCGAAATGAAAATATTCAAACCCCTGCTGGAAGATGTACAGCACATAAAACAGAGATGTATCGCCCGGTCGGCCGTCGGTCATGACCTGCGCCTGGGAAAAAATCTGCAGCGTGCCGATCAGGCTCACCACCAGATTGAAGAATATAATGGGTGAAAGCATGGGCAGTGTGATGGAAAAAAAGCGTCGCAGCCCGCCGGCCCCATCCATCACAGCCGCCTCGTAAAGACTGCCTGATATCCGTGATAAACCCGCCAGATAAATAATGACCGCACCACCCAGCGTCCATAAACTCATGATCACATAGGCAGGTGTCGCCCACAGGCGTGCGTCGGTGCCGAACCAATCCGGCGGGTGCAATCCCACCAATGCCAGCGGGGGGCGGAGCAATTCATTAATCAGGCCGTGGTGTGTATTAAACATCGTTAACCATAGCGTCCCCAGGCAGACGCTGCTGACAGCCAGCGGTATGAGAATGATAAACCGAAACACCGCCGCGCCACGCATGGGGCGATGCAGCAACATGGCCAGCACCAGCGCCAAGCACTGCCCCAGCGGCAGCGCCATGGCCGTGTAAATAAAGGTGATCCAGAGACTGTGTACAAAATGCGGATCGTGAAACAATATCTGCTGATAATTGGTCAGACCGACAAACCGGGCTGCCGAAAGGGTCGTGACAGGTCGCCATCGCGTCAGCGAAAGAAACAGACTCAGCACCATGGGAAACAATGTCAAACCGGCAAATCCAGCCAGCCATGGGCTTATAAACGCAAAACCACTCAGCGACTCCTTCGTCCATCTCTGTCGCATCGCCCATAGCAGCACAAACAATCCGCCCAGCCCAGCCAATACGACGCCGGAGAGAATAAGCTCCGGCCACGGCATGGCCGGAAAGTGCCCACGCCTCAGGGGAGATTGAATAATCGCCTGCCATCGACGTGCCATTTTCACCGCCGCTTGTTCCGGTGCCGGCGTATCGAGATTAATACTGCCGCCTATCGTATCGCGAAGTAAATGATTAAAGGTGCGATCCTCCCGGATACCCGGTGCAATACGCCCGGTGTTCGCCTCTGCCAGAAAAATTTGCGCATGCTCCGGCCGCGTGTGCGGACGCAGAAAATGACGACTCCCGGCCAGCGATCGGAGCGATGGAACCGATAAACCTCCACGCGTGGTGATTAATTGCCCTGGTGGTCCGGCAAGATAGGTCAGTAGCTTGAATGCCGCCCGAGGATGCCTGCATTTCTCGGCCATCCCCCACGCCACCGTCGAAATCAGTGAAACCGGCTTAACACCCCGCACATGGGGGATAGGCACGACATCAAATTGCAGTTGTGGTTCATCCCGGCATTGCGGTACAAACCATCGCCCCCAAGGTCCGATTACGCCCACGCGCCCGGCCAAAAACGCCCGCAGGGTTCTCTGCGTAAATCCCACGCCAATATGGTTATAAACCGTACCATCCCGAAATCGCAGGCGACGGATGAAGTGCAGCGCGCTCATGGTGCGATAATTTATTAAATCCAATCCCACACCATGGTCCGACCCGAAAAAATGACCGCCGAATGTCCACACAATATTTCGCAGCATTCGACTGTTGGTTATCAGGCCGCCTCCGAAAATTCGGGCGTTTCCCGTCTGGCAGCGCCGGGTTATGGTCTCAACATCACGTTTGTATTGGCTCCACGTCCATCCATTGTACGGTATCGCCAGTTTGGCCAAATGGAATAGCCGCAAATTGACAAACATAACCATCGTGCTGAAATCTTTGGGCAGGCCAAAATAGGCCGGACGGCTTTTGTGTCCAAACCGAAATGCACCCAGCACTTCCGGAAAATAATTATTGAACCATCGCATCCGCCCCGCGCGCAATCGGCCCTGAATATAGGGATAAAGATTTTTCAGCACATGGTCGTGCACCAGCTCGTGAACCCGCGATGCCGATACGTACATCACATCCGGCGGGTCGCCGGCCGCCAGCATGCTGTCAAGTTTGGTGTAATACGGGCCACTGACGGGAATGGGCACTACGCGGATGTGCGGGTGGCTGTTTTCAAACTGGCCAATCGCCGTTTCGACATCAGATACCTCGTTGGGCGATCCCCAAAACATAACGTGCAGAGTGGTTTTATTTCCATTGCCCCGATCAATTAACCATGTCTTTCCAACATTCAGAAGCGACCAGAAAAAAACCAGCAGAATTAGAAGTATCACGCCCCATCGCGCAGCGATGGTGTATCGGTCACGTTGACGCAGAACTTCCATCTATTCCCAATCCATTACGTCAGTCGAAACTCTTGCAGAGAGCATCATATGGGCTGCGCGAAATGATACCTCAAAACGCGTTCCATTCAGCGCTCGCAAAAATTCCCACTTCGATCATCGATGGGTATTATCGGGGTATTTTAAATGGTTGCCAGCTTGTACTGGCAAGCGCTCGCTTGCCACGCAGGCTCAGGCCTGTCCAACCATTGGCGCGGTTGGTCTCGGATTTCCATAAGCGACCGGCATGTTTCGGCCAGCTTACGTTACTATTCGGTTGCGTGTTCGGCGTTTGGAGTAAATATCCACTTCTGCCATGCCATAGGAAATTTGGACATCATTCGCCCCGGCAGACCCGTCCAGAGCACCGTACGCACAATGACCGTGGCCAAAACCGCCCCGGCCACCACATCCGATGGATAGTGCGCATGGCGAAGCACCCGCTGCACCGCCACATCGCCCGCAAGAAAATAAAACAGCGCACGGCCATTGGGGTAAAACCATGCCAACCCTGCCGCCAGGGCAAATGCCCCGCTGGTATGGGCACTGGGAAATGATTGATACGCTGCAGAATGAAACCCCATCGCTGGCCCATAAAGACCGTAAATGTGCTGGTGCAGCAGCCACGGCCGGGCACGGCCGAAAAGGCCCTTGAGCAGGTAGCATGCGGCTACCGAACAGATGCAGCCGGTGGCGATGGATATCGCCTTCTTGCGTCCGTCCCGGTCCAGCATCGCCACGGCGATGATTACCAGAACTGAACATGTCCACTGGCCCCATTGCATAAGCATGATCAATTCCAGATTCACATCAGACTTGAACTGGATCGGATGGACAAAAAGCCATTTTGCAATTGGCAGGTCAAAATACAACGCCACCAGAAACAAAACCAGTGCAAAGGTAAATTTGCTCCAGCGCGGCCACTTCAGGTCAAAATGCCTCGGTGCTGGCTGATAATAAATTTCAGGAATCTGGGGCGTTGGTTCAGACATCAGTAAAAAAAACTCCAAAACAGAATCAAAGACTAGTTATGTTAATGCCGCAAAATGAAAGCAAGATGAAAACCCGCCACCACCCGTGGCGCGGACGTCCCGTCCGCATCGGGAATCTCTCACCCACCACCCTGAACCCACCACCCTGAACCCGCCACCGCGTACCCGCACGGTCGATACACCGGTCAGAGGTAATCCTGACGCAGGCACTTTTTAGCCAGTCGCAGGGTTTCATCGGCAACCTCCCGGGCCCGCCGCGTGCCATCCTGTAATACCTTAAGCACATGGCCCGGATCATTCTGCAACGCCACCCGTCGCTGGCGGATCGGTTCTATCAGCGTAACCAGCACCTCCACCAGCTTTTTCTTGCACGGCACATCGCCAATAAGCCCGCGGCGGTAAAGGTCCTCGGTTTCCGTCACCCATTGGCGATCAGGATTGAATGTTTCATGAAAAATCCATAGTGGATTATTTTCCACCGTGCCCGGGTCAGTCGCCTTTTTCCGGTTCGGGTCGGTGTACATCCCCATCACCTTCTTTTGGATGCTATCCGCATCATCGCCCAGATAAATGGCATTGTTCAGCGATTTGCTCATCTTAAGCAATTGTCCGTGGGGGCCTGGACCACCTGTGCCCACCAACCGCCGCACCCGTCCCAATTTGGGTTCAATGACCGGAAACAGGCCGCCGGCGGCGACATAATCGGCATCCGGCGTTTGCGGGTCTACGCCGCAGTAAAGCTGGTCAAACCTGCGGGCAACTTCCCGCGTCAATTCCAGATGGGCCAGTTGGTCTTCACCCACCGGCACAAGCTGCGGGCGGAATGCGAGGATGTCCGCAATCTGACCGACGGGATAAAGCAAAAAGCCAAAGCTGTATCCATCCCCGAGTCCCTTGTCACGTATTTCATCCTTCAGGGTCGGGTTGCGCATTAAACGGTTATACGGCACCAGCATCGAAAAGAAGAAGGTTAGTTCAGCAATGGCAGGAACTTCCGATTGCACAAAAATGGTACTCTTTTCCGGGTCGATGCCGGCAGCCAGATAGTCGGTAGCTATTTCCAGAACGCTTTCGCGAATCTGCTCCGGGTTCTCCGCCCGTGTCGTAAACGCGTGGGCGTTGGCAATAATAAAAAAGCACTCATATTGATCCTGCATCGCCAGTCGATTTTCAATGGAGCCTACCCAATGCCCCAAATGCAATCGCCCGGTGGGAGTATCGCCGGTTAAGATTCTCGGCTTTCGATTGGTTATCTGCGTCATAAATCCTTCATTTTACTTTTCGATGTTGCTGACAGCCCTCATTTCCATCAATCGGGCGGCCGGGCAAACACGCTTGCCGCGTAACACGGCATTATCAGCGTAAAATGTCCGCTGTAAACCCGCTACGCCCAATCCACCACGTTCCGCGGCGTGCAAAAGATCGTCCGCTGTGACAAATAACGCATCTTACATATCCGCTGCGTGCCGCCCTATTTTTGCACCGATGAACTCACACCCGTGAATGGCTTGCCGGTGTCAAGCCTGCTAAAAACGGTAAAGTGGCAAAGACTTTCTTGAAATTTATTATCGATGAGATACACTACTCGTGCGTCGGCCAGTTTGAGGTGAGAGTTTGAGCATTGTCCCTTCAAATTGACTGACTTAAAAATTGATTTCCTCGCGAAGCGTTTATAGGTGCGGCACCGCCGCCCGCGCTGCCGGGTAACGGTAGCCCGCCGGGCCGCTGGCTCGCGCCGGTAGTTTTCAGGAGAGCAAGATCATGTCTCAAAGCATCTTTCGCACCCTTGGGCGCAAAATGGTGGCACCCGCGGTAATAGCTACCGCGACCGGCTTGATTGCGGCGACGAACGCAGCGTCGGCCAATGCGGCACCGCAGTACAACCTGACCGGCTTGGGTTTCTTGCCGAATGGGAGCGGGAGCTACGCCACCGCCCTCAACAACAGCGGCCAAGTAGCTGGCTACGCTTATAATTCGGCCGGTTACTATCGCGCCTTCCTTTACAGCAACGGAGCGATGCAGGACCTTGGTACGCTCGGCGGCAAATATAGCGTGGCATATGCCATAAACAGCTCGGGCCAAGTGGCTGGGTATTCTGACCTCACCGGCGACGCTCAATACCATGCCTTCCTTTACAGCAACGGAGCGATGCAGGACCTTGGCACACTGGGCGGCAACTACAGTGAGGCCTACGCCATCAATAAGCTGGGCCAAGTGGCAGGTTATACAGATATTTCCGCTAGTTCCACCTTCGTTTACCACGCCTTCCTTTATAGCAATGGAAAGATGCAAGACCTTGGGACGCTGGGCACCGATAGCGTGGCATATGCCATAAACAGCTCGGGCCAGGTGGCTGGGTATTCGAACCTCACCAGCGGCAGTTACCATGCCTTCCTTTACAGCAACGGAGCGATGCAGGACCTTGGCACGCTGGGCGGCCAGAGTAGCTCGGCATACGCCATAAACAGCTCCGGCCAGGTGGCTGGGTATTCGGCCCTCACCAGCGGCGATAATTACCATGCCTTCCTATACAGCAATGGAAAAATGCAGGACCTTGGCACACTGGGCGGCTCGTTCAGCTACGCTTATGGTATCGACAACACTGGCCAGGTGGTGGGGGAGGCTTATACAGCCGGCCGAGACCACCATGCGTTTTTATACGAAAATGGCACCATGTACGACCTCAACAACTTGATTTCACCAAACTCCGGCTGGACATTGACGAAGGCCACCGCGATCAACGCCTCAGGCGACATTGTGGGCTATGGGGTAGATCCGAACGGCGGGACCGAGGCGTTTTTGCTCACACCCGCTCCGGAGCCGGCAGCATTAGGGCTTTTTGCCTTAGGTGCCGTTGGCTTGTTGCTAAAACCTCGGCGA
The DNA here is from genome assembly GCA_021818445.1 of Planctomycetota bacterium. Taxonomy (GTDB): domain Bacteria; phylum Planctomycetota; class Phycisphaerae; order WQYP01; family WQYP01; genus JAJZGD01. The sequence goes on along the minus strand of JAKAEB010000026.1, from coordinate 2,512 downwards.
GCGGGCGGCCATTAAGCACACCTGCTGGCGGCAAGTGACGCACAACGTCTGCGGCTGGGCTTTGTGCCAAGCCCGCTAAAAATGGTAATTTTCTCCTTGAAAAGTATTTTTTATGAGCTACGCTTTTGCATGTTGGCCAGTTTGGGGTGAGAGTTTGAGCATTGTCCCTTCAAATTGACTGACTTGAAAATTGATTTCCTCGCGCAGCGTTTATAGGTGCGGCACCGCCGCCCGCGCTGCCGGGTAACGGTAGCCCGCCGGGCATTTAGCCCGCACGGGCGGCTTTCAGGAGAGCAAGATCATGTCTCGCAGCATCTTTCACATCGTGGGCCGCAAAGCGCTGGCTGCTGCCATGGTGGCAGCGGTTACGGCAAGTGTCGGTAATGCCATGGCCAGTTATACCGTAACGCCACCAACTTCGGTCCCTACCACGTTTACGGACTCCAGCCCCGTAACGCCTCCCACGGGCCTCGAGCAGGGTCTCTCGGCGCAGCTTTGGACCATCTCACCAACCACAAATTTGGGTAACTTCTATCCTGCGGGCTTGGATGGTGGCGCTGGTAACAGCGGAAGTCCCGACCTCCAAGGCATGGCCTACGAGGAGACGCTGGCCCAAAACGGCACCGTCACGATTCCACCCGCGGCTAACGCCGGATCCGGGACCTATTACGCCACACCGCTGTTCCAATTTGTCGACACCGCTATCAATACCTCCCATTATTTCTACACGCCGGGTGGCAATACTGTCAGCGAATTTCTCAACAACGGCGACCCGGGCACAATCAACCTTCTCGCGGGAGTTACGGTGCCAACCTCGGTCGCAAACACCGCTTGGTCCGATATGCTTTTCAATCAAAGTGGCTATGCGTATGTGTCTCAGGCGAACAGCAGCTACAGCTTTACCTTCTTGGGTAATGACGATGGAACGGAGGTACTGCTCGGCGGTAACGGGCCAATTGGCAGTGGAACCGTGGTGGGCTATCAAAATGCCGGCGGCACCTCATCAACGGACACCGTCACCTTCAGTGAGGTCGGCTATTACCCAATCGAGATTTTTAATTCGCAGACCTGGGGTGGCGCAGGCCTGCATGTCAATTTTACGCCGGTGGGTAATGCCCCGAATTTAACCTTTTACACCGCCACGCCCGAACCCGCACCATGGTTGCTGCTGGGTGCCGGTGTCGCGGCAGCGGCATTTTTCCGCCGCCGCCAACTGCGCTGATCTCGGCACATCCGCAGATAGCACAAATTACCTGGCTGGGCTTTGTGTCAAGCCCGCTAAAAATGGTAATTTTATCTTTGAAAAGTATTTTTTATGAGCTAGACTCGCAACTGGGGAATAGTCAAGAGCATGGGCCAGCACCGATTTTGCTTTGATTCGGCTGGCTGGGATGTCGCTTTGCGCGTGCGGTTTCCTTTGGGCGGCGCGGCGGTCCCGGCTGCGGGCAGATGGCGGCCCGCGGGCCGTGAGTCCCGTCGGGCATATTTTTCGGGAGATTCACACCATGCTCAATGGCTTTGTTCATCGCTTTGGCCGAAATAATTTGATGGCCGCCGCAGCGGCAGTGTTCGCGGCCGCGGCGAACGCAGCAACGGCTAATGCGGCACCGCAATATAACCTTGCCGGCTTGGGTTTTTTGCCGGGCGGAATCTCAAGCGTAGCGGTGGCCGTAAATGATTCCGGCCAAGTGGTCGGGCACGCCTCCAGTTCCGCTGGCACCTACCATGCGTTTCTTTACAGTAATGGTGCCATGCAAGATCTCGGTACGATGGGCGGCGGCGCGAGTTACGCGACGGGTATCAATAACTCGGGCCAGGTAGCCGCGTACGCGCAATACGAGCCATCCATAGGCAGTTTCACTTACCAGGCATTCCTCTACAGCGACGGCAACATGCAAAACCTCGGCACGCTGGGCGGCGTATCGAGCGTCAGCGGCGGGATCAATAACTCCGGCCAAGTGGTCGGCTACTCATACACATCAAGCGGCTACCAAAACGCATTCCTTTACAGCGCTGGTGCAATGCATGACCTCGGTACGCTGGGCGGCGGCTCGAGCTTTGCCAGCGGCGTTAATAACTCGGGGCAAGTGACCGGTGCCGCCGCCACATCCGGCGGTTACAACCACGCCTTCCTTTATAGCAATGGAAAGATGCAGGACCTTGGAACGCTGGGCGGTAGCGAGAGCGTCGGCTACGCGATCAACATCTCTGGGCAAGTGGTGGGGACGGCGGGCCTCGCCAGCGGTGGTTATCACGCCTTCCTGTCCACCGGCGGCGTAATGCAAGACCTCGGCGGCGGCGAATACGGCAAGTCCCAAGGCATCAACGATTCCGGCCAAGTGGTGGGGATTGCAGTCACGTCCAGCACCGCCTCCTACCCCTTTCTATACGAAAATGGCACCATGTACGACCTCAACAACTTGATTTCACCAAACTCCGGCTGGACATTGACGAAGGCCACCGCGATCAACGCCTCAGGCGACATTGTGGGCTATGGGGTAGATCCGAACGG
>JAKAEB010000025.1 GCA_021818445.1 Planctomycetota bacterium | reverse complement strand
TCGCCGCATCAACACCTCACAAGGAAGAAAACAGCACAAAAAAATCCTGATTTATGGTACAGACTTTTGCCCCTGGTTGAACGAAAACGCCATTTTTACCACCCAACTGCGAAGGTTGGGTTAGCGCCATCGCCGGGCGACGGGCGCTTGCCCGGATACCGTGCGGCAATTCCCGCCGCGCGTCGGTGCATCCACTCGTCCACCTAATGTGGCATCGGGTCTACCCCAGCCGTTTAATTGTTGCGACTGAGTCTCAATTGACATGAAGCCCCTTCAACCCTAGCATGATATACGCGCAAAAGCCCTGTTCTGCCCGGCGAATGCCCGGCAGCCGTCGCTGTTTGTGCGGTTTTGACACGAGGAAGTTTGCCCATGCCGACCGAATCTTCCGCCATTGAAACCATGGCGAATAAAGAATATAAGTGGGGGTTTATCACGGACTTGGAATCCGATACCCTGCCTCCAGGTCTCTCGGAAGATACCGTCCGAAAAATCTCCCAGTTAAAAAACGAACCCCCGTTTATGACCGAATGGCGCCTCAAGGCGTTTCGTCATTGGCAGACCATGACCGAACCGCATTGGCCCAACGTTAAATTTGACCCCATCGATTACCAGGCCGTCAGCTACTATTCCGCCCCGAAAAAGAAAAAGACCCTCGCAAGTCTCGATGAAGTTGACCCGGAATTACTGAAAACATATGAAAAGCTCGGCGTGCCGCTGCATGAACAGAAAATCTTCGCCGGTGTGGCCGTCGATGCCGTCTTCGACAGCGTTTCCGTCGCCACCACATTCAAGGAAAAACTCGGCGAAATGGGCATCATCTTCTGCAGCTTTTCTGAAGCGGTGCAGAAGCATCCGGAACTGGTGCGGAAGTATCTCGGCTCCGTGGTGCCTTACTCCGACAACTTCTTCGCCACCCTCAACTCGGCGGTATTTTCCGACGGATCATTCTGCTATGTGCCCAAGGGTGTGAAATGCCCCATGGAATTGTCCACCTATTTCCGCATCAATGAACGTAACACCGGTCAGTTTGAACGCACACTGATCATCGCGGAAGAAGGTGCCTCGGTCAGCTACCTGGAGGGATGCACCGCCCCGATGCGTGATGAAAACCAACTTCATGCAGCGGTTGTGGAACTTGTAGCACTCGATGACGCCCGTATTAAATATTCAACCGTCCAAAACTGGTATCCCGGCGATAAGGACGGCAAAGGTGGCATCTATAACTTTGTCACCAAACGCGGCAAATGCCTCGGTAACAACAGCCGCATCTCCTGGACGCAGGTTGAAACGGGCTCGGCCATCACCTGGAAGTATCCCAGCGTCATCCTGCAGGGGGACAACAGCGTGGGCGAATTTTATTCGGTCGCGCTGACCAACCATCGTCAGCAGGCGGATACCGGCACCAAAATGATTCACATCGGCCGGAACACCCGCAGCACAATTGTGTCCAAAGGTATCTCGGCCGGATTTGGCCAGAATACCTATCGCGGCCTGGTAAAAATATTAAAACATGCCGTCGGTGCCCGCAACTATACCCAGTGCGATTCCATGCTGATTGGCGATAAATGCGGTGCCCATACCTTTCCGTACATTGAAGTGCGCAACACCTCCGCCAAGGCGGAGCATGAGGCATCTACATCCAAAATCGGCGAGGACCAGCTCTTTTACTGCAAACAGCGGGGCATCGCGCTCGAGGATGCCGTAAACATGATCATCAACGGCTTCTGCAAGGAAGTATTTAAGGAATTACCTATGGAATTTGCCGTCGAAGCACAGAAATTGCTGGGCGTCAGCCTTGAAGGAAGTGTGGGGTAGTGCGGCCATGGGTTGGCGGCACGCACAGACCCGGGGTGCCGGTCTGGTGCGGGGCAAAGAAAATATTTCAGGCGTTTAATCATCATTTTGAAGGGACAAGCTCGCATGGCTTTATTGGAAGTTAAAAATCTGCACGCCAAGGTGCTCGGGCGGGAAATTCTCAAGGGTGTCGATCTGACCATCAACCCCGGCGAGGTGCACGCCATCATGGGGCCTAACGGCTCGGGCAAAAGCACCCTGGCTTCGGTGTTGGCCGGCCGTGAAAATTATGAGGTGACCGACGGGACGGCCTTGTTCAACGGCAAGGACATACTTGACCTCTCGCCTGATGAGCGCGCCTGTGAGGGCCTGTTTCTCGCGTTCCAGTATCCGGTTGAAATCCCGGGCGTAAGCACCAGCTATTTTCTAAAGGCGGCCGTCAACGCCATTCGCAAATACCGTGGCGAGCCGGAACTCGACGCCATGGATTTCCTTAAACTCATCAAGGAAAAAATGAAATTGCTGGAAATGGATCAAAGCTTCATGAACCGATCCATCAATGAAGGCTTTTCGGGTGGCGAAAAGAAACGCAATGAAATATTCCAGATGACCGTGCTCGATCCCCAGTTGTGTATCCTGGATGAAACGGATTCCGGCCTGGATATCGACGCATTGAAGATTGTATCCCAGGGGGTCAATGCCCTGCGCAATTCCACCCGTGGCATTTTACTGGTGACCCATTATCAGCGCCTGCTGAATTACATTGTGCCGGATTTTGTCCACGTTTTGCGGGACGGGAAGATTATTAAATCTGGAGATAAGTCCCTCGCACTGGAGCTTGAGGCCAAAGGCTATGGCTGGCTGGAAAATGCCGCCTGACATCGGCAATGGACCGTATTAAATCTTCCCTGGAGTATGATGTATGACACAGATGGCCCAAGCAAACGACCAGCGCAAAAAGCAGGCTTTACACACGCCCATCGTCGGCCCGGACTATGGTTCAAAATGGCTGGCGGATTTTCGCGAAGCTGCGGTTAACCTGTTTAACAGGATCGGCTATCCCAAAGCCGATGATGAACAATGGCGTTTTATTAACCTGTCCCCGATCACCCAGACAGCCTTTCAACCCGTTGTTGAACCTGGCGCGGTGCCACCTGCGGAACTCGCCAGGTTTTCGCTCGCCGACCGGGGCTTTTACGAACTGGTGTTTGTCGACGGCCTGTTTTCGCCCGCACTCTCCAGCAGTCGAGGGCTGGTGGGGCTGATAGAATTTCATAACTTCAAAGATGCGGTGGGGGGGCACTCAGAACGCATTGGCCGATATCTGGGCCACGAGTTGCCGACCATAAGCAATGGATTTGCCGCACTCAATGCCGCCGGTTTTGCCGATGGAATGTTTTTATACCTGCCGGCCGGTGTGGCGGTTGATAAGCCCATCCACATCCTCTGGATTACCACAGCCCATCGCCGTCCGGTGGTGGTATTTCCGCGTTTGCTGATCAATGCCTGCAGTCAGTCGCAGGCTACGGTGATGCAGACGTTCGCCAGTTTGAATTCCGATCATCCCGTGCTCACCAACGCCGCGACGGAAGTGATCAGCGGACGCGACAGCCAACTGGAATTAATAGCTGTCGAGCGCGAGGCCCCGCAGGCATTTCACATCACCAATCAGGCCATTCATGTGCATGCCGGTGCCAACGTGCAGACACTGGCATTTAACTCCGGCGCGTTGCTGGTGCGTAATAATCTCAATGTGCATCTCGCCGAGCCTTTCGCGCAGGCCACCATCAACGGGCTGACCATCAGCTCCGGCAATCAACGGGTGGATAACCACACTACGCTCGATCATGCCAGCGAAAATTGCCCCAGTCATGAACTTTATAAAACCCTGCTCGCCGGAAGCGCCGCCGGTGTATTTCGGGGTAAAATTTTAGTACGGCCCGATGCCCAGAAAACGGACAGCAAACAGACCAGCAAGACAATGCTGCTTTCAGATCAAGCGGTGATGAATTCGCAGCCGCAGTTGGAAATTTATGCCAATGATGTCAAATGTACGCACGGTTCAACCACCGGGCCTATTGATGACGAGCAGTTGTTTTATCTTCAAAGCCGTGGCGTAAGTGAAGTTCAGGCGCGGTCGCTGCTGACATATGCCTTCGCTGGCGACGTCCTTAATCGCGTGCTCAACCCGGCGGCCCGCGAATACCTGTCGCAACTAACATCCGATTGTCTGCATCAGTTGCATATTGACGCGGTGGGATCATGACACAGGCCATCACCGGCAAATCGATTCGCAAACCGTCCCCGCCGTGGACCAGCGCCGATGTGCGGACTGATTTTCCCATTCTGACATCCACCGACCGGCCGGTGGCGTATCTGGATAACGCCGCCACCAGCCAGAAGCCGGATGCCGTCATTGCCGCCACCGCCCGATATTATAAATCCATGAATGCCAATATCCATCGGGGTGTGTACCGGCTCAGTGTGGAAGCCACCGAGGCCTATGAATCCGCCCGCGCCAAAATTGCCGCCTTCATCGGCGCACCTCACCCGCGTGAGGTGATTTTCACACGCGGCTGCACCGAAGCCATCAATCTCGTTGCCATGACATGGGGATTGCAGAATCTCAAAGCCGGCAGCACCATCGTCCTGACGCAGATGGAGCATCACTCCAACATCGTTCCGTGGCAGATGGTGGCCGCCCGCACCGGTGCCAGAATTGTCGTTACGCCTGTTTCCCCCCAAGGTGAGTTGGATCTTGCCGCTTACGAACGCCTTGTGGCCGACGGTGCGGCGCTGGTGGCCGTCACGCACATTTCCAATGTGCTCGGCACCATCAATCCTGTGGCGGAATTGGCGCAAATCGCCCATCGCCACGGTGCCCTCATTCTGCTCGATGGTGCCCAGTCGGTGGCCCATATGCCCGTCAACATTGCGGAATTGGGCTGTGACTTTTTCGCCTTCTCCGGCCACAAAATGTGTGGCCCCACCGGCATAGGGGCATTGTGGGCACGGGGAGACCTGCTCGACGCCATGCCCCCGTATCAGGGTGGCGGCGATATGATCAGCACCGTCAGTTTTGAAGGCTCCACCTGGAATATTGTCCCGCATAAATTTGAAGCCGGTACCCCCGATATCGCCGGTGCCATCGGGCTGAGCGCAGCGGTGGACTATCTCAGTCGTCTGGAGATGGCCCGTATCGCCGCCGTCGAGGCGGATCTGCTCGCCAGTGCCGAAAAGGCCCTGCGCACCATCCCCGGTCTGCGCATCATCGGAGAGGCCCGACAAAAAGCCTCGGTCATTTCGTTCCTGCTCGATGGCATTCATCCGCATGACATCGGTACCATCCTTGATCAGGAGCATGTCGCGGTACGTACCGGTCATCATTGCTGCCAGCCCCTGATGGATTATTACCACATACCCGCCACCGCCCGGGCCTCGCTGGCCTTCTACAATACGCCGGCGGATATTGATGCGTTGGTATCCGGCCTGCACCGGGTTATTGAGGTATTCCGCTGATGTCCGACCTGCGCGAACTGTATCAGCAAACCATTATCGATCACAACCGCAAACCGCGCAATTTTCATCCCATGCCGAATGCGGATCATCATGCCAAGGGGCACAACCCCCTTTGCGGCGACCGCCTGGAACTGTATTTGAAAATTGACGGCCAGCGAATTACCGATGCCAGTTTCACCGGTGCCGGCTGCGCCATCTCCACCGCGTCGGCTTCCATGATGACCGAGGCCCTCAAAGGCCGCACGCTTGATGAGGCAAAGGCAATTTACCAGAAGTTTCACACGCTCCTGACCACACCCCTCCACGAGCCGGTCACCATCGATGGCCTCGATAAACTCGAGGTGTTCTCCGGCGTGCGTGAATTTCCCGTCCGCGTTAAATGTGCCACGCTGGCCTGGCATACCTTTGAGGCGGCTGTTAAAGATGACCAGCACGAAGCAAAAACCGAGTAAATACCATGGCAATAAGTGTTTCAGATGCGGCTGCGGCCGAGATTAAAAAAATTCTCTCCGATCAGGGTATGTCCGATCAGGCGGTATTGCGTGTCGGCATCAAGGGGCGCAACGCCCAAGGCTTTAATTACACGCTTGATCTGACCGAAGTACGCCATGACGACGATGTTATTTTCCGGTCGCATGATATTACCATCGCATGCGATCCGGTAAGTTTACCCAGCCTCGATGGCACGGAGATTAATTACCGTGACGATACGGCCGGCCGGGGGTTTGTATTCAAAAACCCCAACTCCGTGCCGCTTCCCGTCAATTCGACACCACCCACCCCCGGTGCCAATCCCCCCCGGGAAACCTCTGACGGCGACGGCCCGGCCACGGCTACGGAATTTATTTCCTCGATTGAAAACAAAGCGCTCGAGGCCGACATCACAGAAAAACTCCGTGGCATCTATGACCCCGAAATACCCGTGAATATTTATGATCTCGGTCTGATTTACCGCATTGAAATCTCCACCGACAAAGATGTGGTGGTGGATATGACACTCACCGCCCCGGGTTGCCCGGTGGCCGGTACCATGCCGCCACAGGTTCAGCAGGCGGTGGCGTCCGTCGATGGGGTCAAATCCGCCAAGGTGAACCTTGTGTGGGAGCCGGCGTGGAATAAAGACCGCATGTCGGAAGCCGCCAAATTGCAATTGGGCATGTTTTAATCGCGCCACAGTGGCGTGCACGCATCAGCGGTGCGTTGTGCGCGCGCGTGTCAGCGCGGTGCCACGGGTCATTTTGCATCGGCGCATCCCATGTTTAGCGCCATGGCCGCCAATAATGCCGCCGTCAACCGTGAACCCGCAACCCACAACCCGCAAACCCGCAACCCGCCACCACCGCCCCATTTAGCCGCGTGCATGGTGCACGCGCGTTCGCGCGTAACGGTTCCGGGTCCCACGGGCTGGCCCACCGATTAACCGGACGCCCAGTGAGCCTCGCCTCGGACGCGGACCGCTGCCGGCAGAATAATGGCCCCGCGGCTTGCTTCAGCTTGCTGGCAGCCGTTTTTCCAGCCAGCGTGAAAGCTGCACAAACGGAAGGCCAATGAGAAAATAAATGGCCGCCGTCAGCAATCCGAGGCCGATATAATTGTAATAGGTGGCCGCCAACTCACCGTAAACTTTGGTCAGTTCAACCATGCTGATCACCGACACAATCGATGAATCTTTAATGAGTGAAATAAAGTCATTGGTTACCGGAGGCAGGCATGTGCGCAGCGCCTGCGGCACAATAACAAACCGAATCACCTGCCACCGCGATAAGCCCAGCGAAAGCCCCGCCTCCATCTGCGCCTGCGGAATGGATAATATGCCGGCCCGAAAATTTTCCGCCTCGTACGCGGCGTAATTCAGCCCCAGGCCCGCAATGCCCGCAACAAATGGCGACAGGCGGACACCAAGCGTCGGCAAGCCGAAAAATATCAGGTAAAGTTGAATCAGCAGCGGCGTGCCGCGGAAGGCCTCAATATAAATTCGCGCCATGGCCGCCATGGGCCACGGCGTATAGACGCGGCATATCGCTAAACTGAGCCCCACGATTATGGCAACACCCATCGAGAGCACCGAAAGCAGAATCGTCATTGGCAGCCCGTAGCGAATTAATATCCCCGCATCGCGAAGATAATCATTTAGCCGCTGCTGCCAGGTGCGGTGCGCTTTTACCATACGCGTAAATTTGGCCAATTCACCGGAATGCCGCTGCGAAAGCTTTTTGAAAAGCTCGGCGGTTTGCACATTCCAGAGATTCCATTTCCGGTAAATCGCCTTAAGCGTTCCATCCCGTATCATCTTCAGCAGCGCGGCGTTGATTTTCCGCAGCAATTGGCCATCCGCCTTCCGCACCGCAATACCATAAAGCATGTGTCCGACAGGTCCACCGGCAACCTTAAGCCGGTGGAACGGTTTGCCGTAATAGTCGGCAATGGGGGCGTCCATCAGCACGGCGTCAAGGCGGCCGTTGAGCAAATCCTGATAGGCGGTAATTTGCCCGGTATACGCCCTTACATGGATGCCGCCATAGGACGTCAGAATGGTCTGTGCCAGCGAGTCCTGCAGCGTGCCGACAATTTTGCCCCGCAGAGAGGCAAGCCCGGTGATGTATTGGTTTGACCGGCGCACCATCAGCGTTTCCGAGCAGGCGTAATACGGAATTGAAAAATTCACAACCCGTGCCCGCCGCGCGGTAATCTCTATACCGTTGACGGCAATGTCAAAATCGCCGCGGTTCAGCGACGGTATCAGCGCGTCCCATGAGGTTTGCACGAATTGATCCCTGCGATGCAATAACGCTGCCAGACGCCGCACCAGGTCCACCTCAAAGCCAATGACCCGCTGCGGATGGGCCGGATCCTGAAATACATACGGCGCTCCGCCTACACTGTCGGCACCCCATGTGAGCGCTTTGGCACGCGCTGCACCAATTGGCACAAGGAGTGCCAGCAGCAGGCACATGAACATCCATCGGCGTGTATTGATGGTTGGTTCTTCAGACATGCTCCAGAAATGACCCCACATAAGGATTGTCAGGATTATTAAAAAAATCGTGGCTCGGCAGGTCGGCCGCCACACGTCCCTTATGAATCAGCAGCACCCGGTCGGCCGTGCTTCGGGCGAAGCGCATCTCATGTGTCACCAGTATCTGAGTCATTCCATCCTGCCGGAGTTTATGCATGATGCCGGTCACCTCCCGCACCAGTGACGGATCCAGCGCCGAGGTAGGTTCATCGTACAGCATGACACGCGGCTCCATGGCCAGCGCCCGCGCTATGGCGGCGCGCTGCTGCTGCCCACCGCTCAATTGTTTAGGATACGCCGCCATGCGCTCGCCAAGCCCTACCTGTTCCAGCCGGGCTGCCGCGATTTCTCGCGCCTGCCTGGGGGGCATGTTTCTGATCACCTTAAGCGCCAGCATGACATTCTCCAGGGCAGTCAGGTGACCGAAGAGATTAAAACTCTGGAATACCATGCCGATGTGCTGTCGTGCCGCGTGTACCCGTTTGGAATAATCGGGTGCCCGCGGTTCAAGTTCCATATCCGCAATATTGACACGCCCCGAGTCGAATCGCTCCAGACCATTGAGACATCTGAGCAGTGTTGATTTGCCGCTGCCTGACGCACCGGCAATGACCATCAGTTCGCCTTGGCGGACGTGCGCGCTGATATCGTCAAGCACCAGGTCGCTGCCGAATGATTTTCTCAGAGCGTTAATGATGACCGCACTCATGGCGAGAATGATATCGCCCGAACGGCTGTCCGAAAAATTACCGCCGATGGGGTACCGGCGTGTGCCCAATGCCCCCCGCGGAGGCGTGACATCCGCGTCACCAATTGCGTCAATTTATGTTTAGCGCCTTCGCCTTTCGCCGTGCATGGCCCGCGCACTACAAACTGCGGCACACCCCCAACCTCCGACCATTACATCAGAATGAGACAGCCAGACCAGCAAACACCTGTTGGGCCTGAAATTTGTTCGATCCCAGGTCCAACTCGTAATTGACGAATCCACTTACATTCCTCGAGAAGTTTATGTCTAATGAAGGCGCAATTACGGCCACATCTCTGGCCGGTGCCGCCGTGTTGACGGTAAATGATCCGGTCCCCGCCCCCTGTAATTGAGCGGTGATCCCTTGAGAATCATTCATGTATTCGTGGCGCCAACCGAGCAGAACACCCGGAATAACGGTGGTTGTGCGCGAGAGTCTAATGGTGTAAAGAAATGTTGCGCCGAGCAGTGTGCGAAGCGAATCGGCACTCATTGAACCGACATTAAGCCCTGCAGCGCCGGCCCCCGTTTCATCAAAGCTGCTGAAGTCAGCATGCGTATATCCCAGTGAAAGCATGGGAATGACCGTCCACGCGTTCAGTTCAGAAAAGGGCGACTTCGAGTTGGAATAGAGCCGATACCCAATATCCATCGCTCCGTTGTAGCTTTCGCCGGAAAAATTTCCGTGGGCCGTTTCAGAAAATTGGCCAATACCAATATTGCGGCTTTCACTGTTGTCCATGTAGGTAAATGCCGCCAGTCCGTCCACAAACCAGTGCGAAAAGTGCAGGTCGGCGTATACGCCGGGGGTATATCCATCAACCGTTCCGGTTGACCCGAAACCGTCGAGCCCGATATCGCTATGGTCATAATTGAAAAATACACCCACGGAGAGGGGTTTGAACAGTGCATAATCGCCGCCGATCGTCGCGTTTTCAGTGGTAATATTGGAACTGCCAATGGTGCTGGTATCGGCGTAGCTGTCAAATTCGGCTGCACCGGTAATGAAAGCGCTCCACGGAGTTGTGGTGGATGAATGCCCTCGCGGACCGACACCAGAATACCTGAGATATGATGGCAACCCGGCATCCAGATTAACAATTTGCGACTGGTCACGCAGCATTTGATCCAGCGCCAATGCGCCGCCGCCCTGTTGGCCCGGATTGAGCAGCGTAAAACCCGAATCATCCATTCCACGCGCCCCGTTATCAAGATTTAATAGATGTTCGCTGATGGTCTGATCCAGATTAATGCCGTTCTGCACCGCCACCTGCGGAAACGCCTGCATGTCAATCGGCGAAAGCATATCCAGCGTGGCGGGGAGCTGCGCCGAGTATTGGCTACCGATATTGTTTATCAATTGCAGATACGCCTGCGATGGATGCGACGACGGGTTATAGCCGTCTGTGCTGTCGAGGTACTCGGCCACGGCTGCCTGATTGGCGGTCAAAGCGTACGGAAGTAGCGATGGCATTTGGATCGTGAAAAGAAGATTGACATTTGTTGACGTGGCCGCTGTGCTGGCGAACAGGTCGATGGGGTGAAAACCGAGTGTAATCGATGAAAAATTGCCGGTGACGGTATTGGCGCTGAGGATATTTAGCGTTGTTCCGCTGGTGGGCACGTAACCATTCTGAAGTGTGATTGCCACGTTTCCGGTCAAATTGGCCGTGCCATTGACAGTGTAGTGATCAAATTGCCCGGGCTGATTTCCATCTATTCGGACTGCCAGTGAACCAGTCTGGCCTTGGGTGTAGCCAGCGGGAATGGTCAGCGATCCCACGCTGCCGTCAATCCCCAGCGTACCGAAATTCTGCACACTGGCAGCACCAAACGCTGCCGCTGCATTGGCCAGCAAAGACGCCCCGGGGTTGATGGTGGTCCCCACCGTGTTGGTGTTACTACCGCTCAGGGTCAGCGTGCCGATCCCGCTCAGCACCAAACCATTGGTAAAGTCGACGGGGGCGGATATCTCATCATTGGAGTTGGCCAAAATTGCGCCACCCGTAACCGTGAGAACATCACTGGCGGAAGCGCCGGCGATCGTGTAATAATTTCCGGTCATCGGCCCCCCAACATTAAAGGCGATTCCTGCAGCCGAGATGGGGGCTTGAAGTGTCACCGTCGTTGGGGCACTGGTGCCAGCGCCAAACGCTGCCCAGTCTGCAGACTTCCACGCGGCCGCGCCGTTGGCACCCACCCAATTGGTCGTCGTGGTATCCCAGTTTCCAGCACTGTCACTGCCGCTGGCCGAACCGGTCGGCGACCAAACCAGTGTTGACGCGGACGGTGGCGAGACGGTTACCGTAAAATTTTGTCCGTTATTCGTCAGCGGAAATGGGTACGCACCGAAATCAGAACTCGATGAAGGAGACAACTGTATCTGCGAATAACCGGAAAGTGAACTGATTGGCTCGGGTTTGCCGCCATTGAGTGAAGCCGTTGCATCATTAAATTTAACCGTGCCATAGTCGGCCACCGGGGCAATGGTCCCATTGACGGTCGTGGCTTCTGCTATCCATTCGGCGGAGGAACGCGGTGCCGAGGTGTTGGTCTGCGTAGTACTAAAACTGGTGTTCGTGGTGAGATTCGTAATACTGAGAACAAATTTGCCACTGCCAATGTATGTGACATTGGCGAACATCCGATCACCCGGTGCCACCGACATGCTTGGAATAAGCGTTTCCGGCGCGGGAATCATCTCCCACCATGCGTCGTAGTGGGCGGCACCACCATAATAGTCACCCTCGGTACCGAGCTGCTCCAGAGCATTATTACCGATCCCATCGATACCAACCCAAATGGAGGAATAGCTCCCACCGGACGATGATCCGCTGGTGATAGCCGGCACGGTCCAGCCGCCTGATATCGAGGTAAATCCGTTCCCGCCCGAGGTGGTCGCGGTGTAACCGGCCCAATTGGTCGACAATTGCGGTTGGGCCTGCGCCACGCCTCCTATACCCGCCGCAAAGGGGATCGCAACTATCCCCAGCATTATTGACAATGCCCGGCGGCGACGAACCGCCGCTCGAGTGGGCCGCTGCTCGCGGTCCGCGGCACGGAATTTCCCGGTGGTGCAATTATTCATCATGCGGTCCTTTCATCTAATGGAGTGGCAACCCGGATTACACATGCCACGGACGATTACGGCAGGTGTGCACTCCATCGAAACGCCTGCCATTCATCCATCCCTGCGTGACGCAAAAAGCGACGATAGTGTTCCGACACGAGCGAATGTGTCAAAACACACGCCCGCCGAACGGCCTTAGGGTAAATCTTAAATGCCGATTTGGGACGATAACACGCTCATGGGAGAAAATCAACCCGTGTTGCCACGGTCCCCCCAGAACGCGCGTGCCGGAGTACGCAATGCCGCGGAAAGATGTTAGCTTCGTCGTGACATCCGCGTCACCAATTGCGTCAATTTATGTTTAGCGCCTTCGCCGGGTGGCGGGCGCTGGCTTGGCGGCCAGAGTGCGCCCGAAGCACCACGCAAGATATTCGAGGCGCGACACGTCCGCGCGATCCATTCAACGTTGTGTTTTCAGCCGCAGCGGTCGAGCGGCTATCGCTGCGGCACTCGCGGCACCAAGCAGCAGAAGCCAACTGGCCGGTTCAGGCACGGGCGATTGACCCGCCAGTATCAGCCCAAGTTGAGAATTGGGCTGATCAATCGTCATCCAATTAAATGCCGCCCCATTCACCTGGCTCAAATTCACCGTACCGCTGGGTTCAAAAAAATTCATCCCCAAGTCGCCCGCAAGCGTCAACGTCTTGCCCGTTGTCGGGTCTGTAACGGTAACATCCACCACTTCCACCGGTGCGTTCGTAAACGTGATGGTCGTTCCCTGTTTGGTCTGAAGCGAAAGCGAACTCAAATAAAAGCCGGCCGCCGTAAGCGAACTGCCACCCGCACCCCCCAACGGTATAGTGAACTGATTGGGAACCACCTTACCGGTGGATGCATATACCAAAACCGGGTTGGCCGTACCGTAGGTGCCGGCCTCATACTTAACGCCGACCTGGCTGGCCATCGCTTGCGAAATGAACGACGCCTGGGCACCCGTATCCAGCAAAAAACTGCCGGTGGCGGTGGCGTTATTAAATGCAATCGTGACGCCGGGTGGGGCGTTGGTCTGGGTTTGGCCATTAAAAGCCGCCACGGGGTTCGGCCCGATAAACGGGTTTGGGGCATAGACAGGACCTGCTGCCCCGGCAGGCGTTTGGGTGGTGAACTGCTGAAAAGATGCGTAGCTCAGACCGACCTGATAAGTGGTTGGCACAATACCCGGATTAGTATTAATTTCTGACGGATTGTAAGGTGTGCCCGGGGCGTAGATGTAAGATTCCGTTTCCCCGGGATTGCTGACGCTGGCAAAATTATTGGCCGGACCTAGATCCAGCACGGTAACTTTTCCATTCATGACCGGCATCCCCATGATGTCGGTGGCACCGGTAAGCGAACTAAGCGGGCTGGGCTGCTCAGTAAGTTCCATTTGCGCCGGACCGATGGTGTTGCCGAAAGCGCTGATGGGTGGTGGGGTACCGCCGATGGTCTGGTCGGTGTTCACACTGAATGGTGCCGTGGAAATATCATAGGGGGTTGAGACATAAAATGGCGTGGTACCGCCGATCGCCACATCATTGAACACAACATTTTGGCCGTTGCTGCTGCTTTGGGTAATGCCCAATCCCGTCCAGGTGCTGTGGCTTAGCACAATGCTGCTGGTGCCCGTATCGAGATATGCCTGAATCACCGAATAACCGCCACTGGTCGTTAATACGTTTCCAGTGGCAGGGTTGGTGATGATGGCGTTAATCTGCGGCTGGTCAACCGCCACCGGCAGCACGCCGGAAATATCCAACGCGCTGGCCACGCCCGATGGGGCAATCGCCGCTGCAACTCCAGCCACTGCCAAAGCAGATAACCATGTCGATTTAATTTTATGCCGTTCGTGCCGTGGGCAAAGCTCCGCCATGGACGTTTCCTCCGTCTAAAAAAGCGTTTGCTCTGCTGGCTTACCTCCGATAATTCAGATTGTAGCAAAAATGGTTGTGCGTGGGAAGGAAATGGCGTTCGGCTGGCCGCGATAACACCCGCCAACCTCATCACAAGCAGGTTTGCCGCGCGACGGAGGGTATTTCTGGCCGTTAATATGGGACGCTGTCACATTTGGGGCGGCGGTACCAAAAGGCACAGCGGTCATCGGCCAGCGGGGCGGATCGTGGCATGGATCTGGCCAATATGGCGAACCCGATTCTTGGCCATATACTCTCCCAAATGAAAAAGGGCGCTAAGAGCCAGAAAAAAAGCAACCAGCATGATGATGGCAAGCTCTCACCACGCATCGACAACCGGCGGGCGCGTTTTGACTATGAAGTGCTTGATACGGTGGAGGCGGGCATCGCCTTACTCGGCAGCGAGGTGAAGTCGGTCCGCAATGGCCGCGTACAGTTGGCGGGTTCATTCGCCATTATCCGGGGCCGCAACGTGGTGCTGGTAGGATGCCACATTGAGGAATATGAGCAGGCGAATCGATTAAATCATGACCCGACACGCTGGCGTAATTTATTGCTCCATCGCCGCGAGATTCGGCGGCTTTCGCAGGAATTGGCCAAGCAGCCCGGCCTTACCTTGGTACCATTGGAAATTTATTTCAAGCACGGATTTGCCAAGGTGCGCTTGGCGCTGGCCAAGGGCAAAAGCAAATTTGATAAGCGGCAAACTATCAAAGACCGCGATGCGAAGCGGCAGATGGACCGTGCCATGCGTCGCGAATGATGTCGGACTTAATCCATCGCCAACATGCGTTTCCTTCGCTCGACTTTTGCCATTTTTTTGCGCTCACTCGGTACCGCGGTTATGGGGCAAGGGTCAAACCGTCCGGGCGCGGGTTTGCATGGGTGGATCGGGCGGCTTTTTATCGGATTGCGCTGGTGCGGCATCGACACTGGCCGTCGACGCCAGCGGTGGCGCGGTGATAACGCTGCGGGCTTGCGCGCTGGAAGGCATTTCCATGGCTGCACCGGACTTCGGGCTCCACGATACCATCCCGATCTTAAATGCCACAATCACCAACCACGCAAATAGAACCATGTACAACGCCAGTGCCATGGTGGTGGGTATCAGAACTATAACAAATGCAAACCCGACAAAGACAATCGCAATAAAGTAGCTGAACAAAGCTGCCTTTTTGACCGACATCCCACGTTTCAGCAAAAAGTGATGAAAGTGCCCGGCATCGGGCGAAAAGATTGGCCGCCCCGCCAATTTTCGTCTAACAATGGCCAAAAGCGTATCGAGCAGGGGCAGCCCAAAGATGATCACGGACGCCAGGAACCAACGGAAGATGCCATCATTGCCAAAGAGCAAAATCATTGCTCCGCAGACAAAGCCCAAAAACATACTGCCGGTGTCACCCATAAAAATGCTTGCCGGGTTGAAGTTGAACGGCAAAAAGCCCAGGACCGATCCTAAAAGTGCCATGCTGATGGTGATGCGCGCCGGGTTGAGGGCGGTAATACTTACCGAACTTAACCCATGGGCCGCCAGATAGACCGAAAGCAGCAGATAACCAATGGACATGATGCTGGTAACGCCGCTGCATAAACCATCCATGCCGTCGAGAAGATTCAGGGCATTGCATGCACCCATGATGACCACCACCGTTACGACGGCACTGAAAATGCTGGCAATGCTCATATACGTGTGCGGCAGCAGGGTAGGAATATTCATGATCAAATGATGACGCACCAACGGATAGACGATCATATTGGCCAAGTCGATGCGTGGGCCGATCAGCCCTTGGCGAGTAACACTTAAAAAGTAGAGTAACCCGGCACCCAGAAACTGCCCGAGAAGCTTCAACCGGGGGGCCAACCCATAGACATCATCGAAAAGCCCAAAAAGCATGACCGTTCCGGCCCCGAAAATAATTCCCGGTGGAACCTGTGCGGCGGTGATCATCGACGGATCGGGCACGGCCGGCCGGATGGCGGTGGACGCCAGGATGCCCGCCAGCCAGCCTAAAAAAGTGGCGACGCCACCGAGATAAGCAACCGGCCGAACATGAATTTTTCGGTATCCGTCAGGCTCGTCCACCACGCCGTAGCGGATGGCGAGATAACGCATCAGCGGCGTGAGGCACAGGGTGACCACAAACGAAACGAAGAACACCGGCATGTAAGGTTCGACGACGCTTACGGATGAGTTGTCTGCAAGCACCAACATCTCTATGCCGACCATCCAATCAATAAGACTTTAAGATTGCTCGCTCCCGCGGCATGCCTTCTCGTTCTGTCACAAGTGCAACAGACCAACGCCTTAAATATAACTCTCATAAGAGTAAGTGCCAAATCGAATTTACCCAAGAGCCTGTTTGCCGCCCCAAGGCGCCCCCGGCGGAGTTTCCAAACAGGCTCTATAACCACGGACATCATCACCGCCGTTATATCGGACATAAATTGGCGGGTAATGAGCCGGATGAATCGGAAAGTGGACGTCCGCAGTATCGGCCTGTAAATTAAAATAATTATTTTGTTTTGCGAATAAATTTGACCGGCTTTTTTAGTGTGGTTCGCCAAAATCCATGCCGTCGCAGTCCCTGCTATTACTCCGACAGGCTCCTGGCCGTCGGCAGCCAATCGCGATCCCCGCAATTGTCGGGCCGGACATTACGGCTGTTTCATGACGGCGATTGGCGGAATACGTGGTCCGCAAGGCGGATGACCCGCAGCGAAAGCCTTCGCCGATAATTGGCACTGGCAGCGCAAGTTGCAGTGCGGGTTTTGAGGTAGAATTCGCAACTGACTCGATGTTGGAGCGTTGGGGCTGGTATGAGTTTCGGATGGCATCATGGCTGAGCCCAATGCGGCGACGAAACAATTTGAAACCGCCGTGGTTGCTAATATGGCTCGCCTGATTGGCTTGGCGCGGTCCATGTTGGGCGGGCAGGCCCGCGATGCCAAACAAGCCGAAGATTTAGTGCAGGACGCGCTGCTGAAGTTGTTTCGGCATCATGAGCGTTACGATTGGTCGGATGGCGGCTGGTCGCTGATGGCCAAGGCGGTTTCGCGAAATGTGATCAGTTGCCGTCGCCGAAAGCTTGGCCAGTCATTGGATGCAGATCCGGCAACCATGGACTCGCTGGGCGACGAACAGGACCCGGCAACCATCCCGATGACGCGCGAGGTGATTGAAATGGTGCGGCGTTACATGGCGGGCCTGCCGGCCAATTGGCGCGAGGCGATGATTTTGAGAGAACAGCAGGAGATGGGGTATCGCGAGATTGCCGAGATGATGCAGGCGACCGAAGCACAGGTTAAAACATGGCTGCATCGCGGGCGAACGCGGCTGGCTGAATTGTTGCGCGAGCACATGATGGAGAAATGACCGTGCGGGTGATAAGTCCCCCGGTGTTGTCATAAATTACGTAGAGAGGCTGAAAAAGGATACTTGGCTCAAGGCACAACGGTGGCAAATTCCGATGTGCAGGAAAGCGGGTGTGATATGAAAATGCAGACGAACGAATGGATAAACTTGGCCTTGGATGGCGAACTTACCGCCGATCAGCAGCGCGAGTTCGATCAGCGGCTGGCGCAGGATGCGGCCCTTGCCGCGCGCTTCGCCCATGAAAAAGCTCTGCGAAACCTGCGCGATTTGGCGTGGCAGCTTGATATGCCGTCCGATGACGAGGCGCAGCGGCAATCCGCCTTGGCGCTTTCGGCCATGCACGGAGCCGGTACTCTCGCCCCCACCCGGATTATAAAATTTTTACGCATATCGGCCGCCGCGGCCGTTTTGGTGCTTACCGCGGTTGGCGGGTTTTTGGCCGGCCGTGCCAAACCGATGGCACCGGCTGCGGTAACCTCCACCCCCATCGTGGGTTATACCGTCGATATCACCCTCCACGATGGCACACGGGTTTCGCAAACGTTTACAACCTTCCAGCAGGCGGAAAAATTTGTCCGCGCCTATCGGCTGGAACAAAAACTTGCGCCGCGTAAATCAACACCCAAAGTCCAGGTTGCCAGCGAGGGTATTTTTTAATTCATGGAGTTCAATTGCGTATGAATCTACGGATGCGACTCGCCACGGCAGCGGCCGGTGGATTGCTTGCGCTGGTATCCTCCTTCGCCGCTACGGCCCGGGCCCGCACCCCAAACTATACTGCCACCTTACGTCCGCCTTCCATGGAGCAGGCCGCAGCCTTTGATCGCGAGACCCGCCACATGTACCAGTACGTGGCGCAGTCGCTGGTGGAAGTGCACCTGAGCCGCGATGTAGCCAACATGCTGCCGCCCCCGCTTCGTCATCGCTTTATCGAGTGGGAAGAGCATTGGGTTGCTGCCCATCACTTCCGGCCAATGAGGCCACGCCCTTTCAGTGGTCGCAGTCCGTCAATCACCATACGTCCGGATATTGACCACGGGCAAAAACAAAAAAGAGAGCCTGATGGCGATAATCGTTGGTTGAAGCACCTCCAGAAGAACCCGATAGGCCAGCTTTTTCTTCTGCAGCGGTTTTTGGTCATGAAACTTCACGCATTCGGCAATCCGCATCTGATGCCGATACTTGAAGCCGTCCACCTGCGCATCGAGTCATACCATGATGGCCTGCGCAACCGTGTATACGGCTTGGTCACCGGCCAGCACGGTCATGTGCTGGTGCTTAGTGTGTTGGGGGTGGGGGCGTCAAATAAAAAAATTGCGGTCACCACCCCCGATGGGCGGACCTGCATGGCCACCGTTCTGGGTGTGGACTTTCACCGCGACATCACGGAACTGCAACTTCCGGCGCGGGCGGAGGTACCAGGCATTACGCTGGCTCCCCGCTGGCCCAGGCAGGCGGAAATGGTGCTTGCCATCAACGGCGGATCACCCGGTATTAAATGGGTGCATCTCTGCGGACAGATGCACTGGAACCGGCGATATTGGCATCATAAGCGGCGCGCAAATACCCCGCGTCGCGGCCACTTCCGGCGCGGTGGTAACCGCATCAATAGCTTTTTTCAAATGGTGCATTTGCCGCGCTTCTTCATCGACGTCAAAGGTCGGTTGGTCGCCGTCTCCAGCAGCAACCGGGCGATGGTGATGGGGGGGAAGTTTTCCATCCTCCGACAGTTTATTGAAACTGGTTTTGCTACCGGCCCGCGCTTTGGGATCAAATACCAAATATTGCCGCCGCATTCCAAGTTACGCTCGATTTACCCCGCCATTGCCGCCCAACCCGCCGCATTGGTTCAAATGGTTTTTCCCCACTCGCCGGCCCAGCGCGCCGGTATCCGACGGCACGATATTCTTTTAACGATAGATCAGATGCCCATTAACCAACTCCACGCGATCATCAAGGCGGCGCGTCATCGTCCGGATGACATCCCCGTCAGCCTGCTACGCCAGGGAAAAGTCTTGAAGTTGACCATCAATCTTCTGCCGCCGCGCCGGTTGCCACCGCGTCATCCCTTGACTGCCCAACCCGGCAAGTGACAAAAATGGTCATCATTGCGCTATAATGCTGCACCGAAATTGGCTTTGCCGGTAGGTGAATGAAGATGACCAACGTCCAAACGGGCAGTTTTATTGACTGGGTTCAAGAGCATCGCGGGTCGCAATACGCGCTGCATCAGGAGTACATCAACCCGGCATTCGTTAAGATGCTTAAGGCCATTGGCTTTGATAAAAACTATACGCGTGGGCTTGGGCCGTATCTGTGGGATGGTCAGGGCAATCAATACCTTGATTTACTCACAGGCTGGGGCGTGTTTATGCTGGGGCGCAACCATCCGCGTCTGCGCGAGGCCCTCAAAGAAATGATCGACTCCGAAAGCCCCAATCTCGTCCGCATGGATTGCAGCATATTAAGCGGTCTGGTGGCCAAAGGGCTTATTCGCCACATGCCCGAGGGCCTATGGCGGGTATTTTTTACCAACAGCGGCACAGAATCGGTGGAGGGGGCTCTCAAATTTGCCCGCTGTGTCACCGGACGGCAAAAGGTGGTGCATTGCCATAATGCATTTCATGGTCTGACCGCCGGATCGCTTTCCGTCAACGGGGCAAATTTTTTTCGCGAACGCTTTGGTGATCCGGTGCCCGGCTCGGTCGAAGTGCCTTTCAACGATCTGGCCGCCCTTGAAAAGGCGCTGGCCGGTGGCGATGTGGCCGCGTTTATCCTTGAACCTATTCAAGGCAAGACCTGCGAAGTGGTCGCCGATGGTTACCTCCTTGAAGCCCAGCGATTGTGCCAGAAGTCGGGCACCTTGTTAATTCTTGATGAAGTACAGTCGGGCATGGGGCGTACAGGCAAATGGTTCTGCTTTCAGCATTGGCCGGGCGTCGAGCCTGATATCGTCTGTGTGGCCAAGGGTCTCTCCGGCGGCTTTGTACCGGTGGGAGCCATTATCTGCAAGGCACGCATCATGGAGACCGTTTTTAATACCATGGAACGCTGCGTGGTTCATTCCAACACCTATGGCCAGAATGATCTGGCAATGGCCGCCGCCATGGCCAGTATTCAGGTCATTGAAGATGAGCATCTGGTGGAAAATGCCGCCACGTTGGGTGAGGACACCATCCGCCGCCTGCGCGAGATCGGCCGGAACTGCCCCTTTGTCACCGACGTGCGGGGCAAGGGTCTGATGTTTGGAATTGATTTTGCCAAACCGGAAAAATCCATTAAATTGCGTCTTGCATGGGACGCCCTGCACAAATTAAACTTCGGTGTTTTCGGCCAGATGATTGTCGTCCCCCTTATGCAGAAGCACCGTATCCTGACGCAGGTGGCGGGATATCACACCGAGGTGATTAAATTTTTGCCCCCGCTGGTGGTGACTCAGGCGGATATGGATTGGTTTTTGAAGGCCATGGATGAAACGCTTGCCGACACCCAGCGCATTCCCGGTGCCGCGTGGGATACGGTCATGGGCTTGGCCAAAAATGTGATGCGGGCGGGGTGAATGACATTTTCATTTAATGCAGTCGCCCCGGCCATTCATGATGATTCTCCATGCATCTGATCCAACGGAAAATGCTCACGTTCGTCCTGCTGGTGATTCGTCATCCGCGCTGGGTCGTGGCATTCGGATCGGCTTTGACGGTGCTCGGTGCACTGCTGGCGGTCTTTTTTCTGCCCATATCAACCGATCAGAACAAACTTTTTTCTTCCCGTGTACCGTTCTTCCACCGCTACCTTCAATACGTACATGACTTTCCTGAAAATGAGGCCGCCTATGTGGTTATTACCCCTCGCCATAACCACGCACCGCCGCCCGCCCGGCAATGGATCGCTGCCGCTAATGCCGTGACGCATCAACTACGCCAACTCAAGGCGTATGTGCAGGCAGTTGACTCCCATGTGCCCATGAAAAAGCTCGGCACCCGCGCCATCTGCTTTGCATCCCATCGGCAGGTGGCCGAGGCCGCTGCCGCCCAACCCATGGTGGCCCGGCTGGCGCAATTGTTCACCGGTCAATCTGCATTGAAAAACCGGTTGCTGGGCAAAAACCGGTTGCTGACGCTCTTTACACACTTCCCGCTCACAGGCGAACGTGGCATGGTGTTTTTGCACCGCCTGGCCGACTCACTGCGCGTATCGCTGAGGTATCCTCACAAAAATCCCGCTCTCGGGCAGGCGATTGGCCACATCTTAATGCCCGGAGGTGCCCCCACCCCGGCGGACCAGGGGTATTATTATTTTCATGCCGCCAGCGACGCCCGTCGCTATCTGCTGGTCATTAATGTGTACCCCCGTTTTACCTACGATTCATTGGCCGCAGTATCCCGACCACTGGAGAAGATTCAGGCCGCCGTGAAGCAGGCCGCCCGACCTTATGCTTCGGAATTTCGTTTCGGTCTGACCGGGCGCCCCGTGCTGGCCGCCGATGAGATGCGCATCACCACGCACGATACCAATTGGGCCGAGGCCCTGGCCATGTCGGTGGTCGTCATCGGGCTGATTTTAATGCTGCGATCGGTATGGCTGGCCGTGGCAGCCGGGCTTTCATTGGTGGCGGCCATCGCATGGACGTTTGGCTATGCCACGCTCGCAGTCGGCCGACTTAATCTTCTTTCAACGGTGTTTGTCATCGCGATGATCGGCATCGGTATGGATTATATTATTCAAATATTGGTTCGCTACCGGCATGAGGTACGCCGCTATTCCCGCCCGGCGGCCGTATGGATGCGCGTGTTCCGCTATTCCGGCCCGGCGGTGGCCACGGCCTGCTGCGGGGCATCGGCCGCGTTTTTGGTGGCTTTGACTACACACTTCACCGGCGATGCGGAACTGGGCCTCATTGCCGGGGGCGGGCTGCTCTTCTCGCTTGTCGCGGGCTTTACCGTGCTCCCGGCCATGCTGACCTTATGGCCCCCGAGGCTCAAGTCGGTTCCCACCGCGAGGCGATATTCGCTTCACAAACCCCCACCCCGGGCCAATTGGCTCAATTTTGGACCCTTGGCGCTCTGGCTCGCTGTAATCGGGGGACTGTGCCCCTTCGCCCTCAACGTAAAGTTCGACCCCAATTTACTCAAACTCCAGGCACCTGGCCTCCGATCCGTTGCGCTTATTAAAGATATGCCCTCCTGGTACGCCGTGGTGCTATCGCACCACCCGCGGAAGCTGGGCAACTTACAGTTGCGCCTGAACCGCACCATAAAACCCAATTCACAAATTATCTCCACCAGCAGCCTTTACGACGCCATCGATAATCAAAAGCTTCTCTCACGTGGAAGTCGACAGCTTGCTTCTATTGTCTGGCAGCCACCTCCCGCATTGCATTCGGCCGATATAGCGCCCCTTTTTAGCGCCGTGCGAAACCTGGCGGCGTCCATGAAGATGCACCATGGGCACCAGACCGCCGCCGCCCATGCACTCGATGCGCTTGCGACCGCACTGCACCGCATGTCGCCGGCTATTGCCGCCGTCCGCCTCAACCTGTGGCAGCATCAGTGGGTGCACTCGCTGCAAAAACTCGCCACCGCGCTATCGCCACCACCCATTCGCCCGCACCAACTTCCGTCGGAGGTGCGGAGTCATTTCATTGGTCGATCCGGGGTTTGGGCGCTTTATATTTATCCGCGTTGGAATCTATGGATCGACAAAAATCTGCACGATTTTGTCCGGGCGCTGCGGGGAATCAAAGGCATTGGGGCCTCGCGCGTTGGAGGTCTGGTGCCTGCCGATATGAATTTGACCGGCATTGCACCCCAGCTTTACGATTCCACCAAGTCAATTAAACAGGCATTTACGCAGTGCACTGTTTTGGCGCTGGCGCTGGTACTAATTATTGTTTTTATCGACCTGCGGCGGATCGGGCAAACCGTTCTTACCGTCAGCGTTTTGCTGCTCGGGTTGCCGATGCTGGCCTGCGTTATGGGGCTTTTACATCTGAATTGGAACTTCGCTAATTTTTTTGCCATGCCGATATTAATCGGGGCTGGACATGAATACGGCGTATTTATGACGCATCGATATCGTGAGAGTATGCATAATCCACGCCGGGTATGGCGCTTCTGGGATGTAAGTGAACGCGCCCTGCTGATGTGTGCATTTGTCACCTGTTCCGCCTTCGGATTTCTGGCCCTTGGACGCGATCGCGGCATCGCGAGCCTCGGCTTGGTCATGACACTCGGCATCGCCTGCATCTATCTGGCGGCCATCCTGGTGATTCGGCCTGTCCTGATGTGGCGGCTGGCGCATAAAAACATTTATGCCGATGTGTATGACCGGGACGATGACGTGTAATGGTGGTTTTTTCGGTTAATATAACTTCGGTTTGGGTAACTGTTTCGATTGAAATCGGATGTCTTGCATGATGAATTCAAGTGTGCAGCGGGTGCTGGTAACGGGAGCGGCGGGATTTTTAGGATCGCATTTAACCGACCGCCTCCTCGATATGGGCCATGAAGTCACCGGTGTAGATTCCATGATTACCGGTTCAGGCGAAAACATCAGCCACCTCAGAACCCATCCCAAGTTTAAATTGATCACCGCCGATCTGGCCCGCGGACTGCCGTCGGAGTTAAAAGGTCAGACATTTGACCGCATCTGGCATCTGGCCAGCCCGGCCAGTCCGGTGGGGTATGTCAAGCAGCAGGTAATCACGCTTAAAGTCAACGCCATTACCACCATCGAACTTCTGGAACTGGCTGAAAAATGCCGGGCGCGGATATTCGTCGCCTCCACCAGTGAATGCTACGGCGACCCGCTGGAGCATCCGCAGAAGGAAACCTATTGGGGAAATGTTAATTCCGTCGGCATGCGCAGCATGTACGATGAAAGTAAACGCTTCATGGAGGCCGCCGCCATGGCCTATCACAGGGAACGCGGTGTGGACACCCGGATCGTCCGCATTTTCAACACCTACGGACCCCGTTTGGCGGTGGATGATGGCCGGGTGGTGGTGGCATTTATTAAGCAGGCTCTTCAAGGTGAACCGCTTACCGTTCAGGGGGATGGGTCGCAAACCCGGTCGCTCTGTTACGTGGATGACGAAATTCGCGGCTTCCTGCTGTTGATGGAATCGCCGGACTACCACCTGCCCGTCAACATCGGTAACCCCGATGAGGTATCGGTTATGCAGATCGCCCAAGAAATCAGAGATTTGTGCGGATCAAAAAGTGTTATCCGCCACGCCCCTTTGCCACCCGATGATCCGCGCCAGCGCTGTCCGGATATCACCCTTGCCAAAAAACTGCTGGGGTGGGAGCCTACCGTCAGCCGCCGCGATGGCCTGCTGCGGACAATTGCCTATTATCGCCAAAAGCTGGGTATTCCGGCCGCGGCTTAACAGCCTTTCCATCTATCAGCAGAGCTGCGATGTGTCGGGGCTTACCGCTTCGCCAATAGGTTCCGCTTAAAGCCTGTTTGAAAGCGTGAGTTCGGGATAAGGGATATTGTAATTTGCGTTTTCTTCCAGGCGTTACA
The DNA here is from genome assembly GCA_021818445.1 of Planctomycetota bacterium. Classification (GTDB taxonomy): domain Bacteria; phylum Planctomycetota; class Phycisphaerae; order WQYP01; family WQYP01; genus JAJZGD01. Next base: position 25,564 of record JAKAEB010000025.1, on the reverse strand, counting down.
TGTTTCGCCGAAGCAATTGGCGCGATGGCTGCGGCACAAGTGGCAATGCGGACACCCTGCCAGCCGTCTCACACCCGCCACCCCATTTAGCCGCGTGCATGGTGCATGCGCGCCAAATTCACCCCGCCATAGCGTGCCAAGCGGAGTTTCCAAACAGGCTGTTAGATGGCGTCTGAGCCAGTCGTGCCGTCACTTATGCGGATAACCGATTCCAGAGGCAAAACAAAAATTTTGCCGTCACCCACCTGCCCCTTGCCGCCGGCACCGGTGCGGGCCGCCTTCAGTATGGCCGAAATGGTGGGTTCAACAAATTGATCATTCACAGCAATATCAAGTCGTACCTTGCGGATCAGGTTCACCTGCATCGCCTGACCACGGAAGTACTCGGTATGCCCCTTTTGACGCCCATACCCCTGCACATCGCTGACGCTGAGCCTGAATACCTCAACTTCGCTTAGTGCCATCTTGATGGCATCCAGACGGTAGGGTTGAACAATCGCTATGATCCACTTCACAACAAAGCCCCCAAAACAAATTTAATATCCATGGCTCAAACCAGGGTTATCGCCCATCTGAATGCGTAAAATAACCTTTCCGGTCAATTTAGCCAATGCCCATCGGCAAGTCCACGCTTCTAAAGCGCTTCCGGGCCCGACGCGCCATCGCTGATTCGCAGGGCCGTGTCGATGGGCAAAACAAATATCTTGCCGTCGCCAACCTGCCCCCGCCCTCCGCTGCCCGTTCGGGCCGCGCGAATAATCGCATCGACGGTCGTCTGCACCTGGGCGTCATCCACGGCTATGTCGAGCCGAACCTTACGGATGAGGTTTGTCTGGTTTGGTTCCCCACGGAAAAACTCGCCATGCCCTTTTTGCCGCCCGTAACCCTGTATGTCTGAAACCGTAAGGCGGAATATTTCCGCCTCGGTCAATGCCAATTTGACCGATTCCAGCCGATGCGGTTGTATGACGGCAATGATCCATTTCATTAATTTCACTCCTTGTCTATCTTTCATCAACAGCGGCACATCCCGCCGTCCAGCCTTTTGACCGGCCCGCCCATTTCTGTTGATCTCCGCCATTTCCAGCTTGCGGTACCAGCACCTTGGCCCGATTCTACAGCTTATTGCCGCCAGGGAAAATGAAAGCGGCTGGGGATTATTAAATCCCCAGCCGCATGTGTCATGATGGCTGTTACCGACAGGCGATCAGCCCGTGCGTCAGGCAGTCACTGCGCCTTCGCTGATGTCGTCTTCGGCCAGGCCATACGCCTCTTCACCGTGGACGGCAGCGTCGCCAACACGCAGTTTTTCATCCGACATACGCAGCGGCACCACCAGCTTGATGAGGAACAGCAGCACCGCCGTTACCACAACGTTCAGACCGATGATGAACGCAGCACCGATAAGTTCCAGCCAGACTTGCTTCGGATTACCCGACAGCAGACCGCCCGGATTGCTCAGTCCAAATGCCGCACAACCAATCTTGGTAGCAAAGATACCCGTCATGATACCGCCGAAGAGACCGGCGAAACCGTGCGTGTGCACAACACCCAGACAGTCGTCCACCTTTTTGAAGATGGCAAGTTTCTTGCCGAGGATGTTCATCGTGAACCACGGAATGGCAGCGCAAACCACGCCAACCGCAATGGCACCGTAGCCGTTGACCACACCAGCACCCGGCGTGATACCAACCAGACCGGTCACCATACCATTTACCGCACCGAGCACGGACGGCTTTCCATATTTCACATAGTCAAGGAACATCCACACCAGCAAGGCCATGGCCGTGGCGACGTTGGTGTTCAGTACGGCTGCACCGGCATCGGCATTGGCCGAGTACGGGTCACCACCGTTAAAGCCGTTCCAACCCAGCCATACCAGACCGGCACCGGCCAGCACCATCAGAATGTTGTTGGCACGGAAATTTTCCCGATCCTGCGGCAGGCGGGGGCCGATGATGGCCGCGGCTGTAAAGCCGGTAACACCTGCAGCCAAGTGGATGACGTATCCACCTGAGTAGTCAATAACTCCCATTTGTCCGAGGAAACCTCCACCCCACAGGCTAAATGCGCCTACGGTGTAAGAGAAGGTCATCCATAGCGGCACAAAGAGAATCCAAGCCAGAAAGTTCATACGGCCAAATAGAGAGCCGGCGAAGAGAATGACCGTAATGGCCGCGAACACAAACTGGAAGTACACCATCGCCGACATCGGGAAGCCGACGGTTGCACCAGCCGCGGGAATCGCTCCCTGTTTAAGTTCATCGGCCATACTGGCTATCGGCCCGGGATGTCCCAAGAATGGGAACCACTGCGGACCAAAACCCATGTTGTAAGCCCAAAGCAGCCACACAATCAGTACGGCAGAAAAGGCGTAAAACACCATAAATGCCGAGTTGATGGCCCATTTCTTTTTCACCACGCCACCGTACAGGATGGCAAGACCTGGGATACTCTGCATGCCGACGATCGTGGCGGCGGTAATCTGCCACGCCGTATCGCCATGCGAAAGCCATGTGGGGGTTGCCCAGTTGATGGGGGCAGCGGCCGTAGCTGCCGGTGCGGCCGCCGTTGCCGCAGCCGTAGCGGCACTTGCAGCCGCTGCCGGGGCCGCCGGCATCGTGGGGGCCGCCATGGGGGTTGACGGGGCGGCCGTCTGAGCCAGCAGCGGGGCTGCCAGCATGGTGAACATCAGCAGCAAGCCGATGCCCGCCATCCATTTCATCTTTCGAGGGGTAAACCATTTGGTGGGACGCATTAACAATCCTCCAATGTAAAAATCGATCAAACACAAACCAACTACAGAGATTGACTTTCCCGCTACACACGGGCCATCATTCGAACAGATTCCTAAATGCAACTTCCTGTTCAGGTCACAAACTTCAACGATCACCTCCTTCAAAACTGGCTGCGGCTGGAAAGCCAAAACCCACTCGGACGCACTCGGCGGGTTGCATACCGCCTCCGGCGACCGAACAATCCAAGGAGAATTACTTTTATCAGGAGAGTCGGGGCAGATTGGCCGACTGCACCGAATAGGACTCAGATATGATTGACACAGCCCGCCGTGCCAAAACGGTTGGAATCACAACCAGAAGATGGCTTACGGCCATGGCTGACAGGCGGGGCATGTCGGGCGTTTCGCGTCGCGAACTGATGGCCCCCAAAGCGTCATGGTCGGTAGCGTGTGATAAAGCCACCGAACGACTCACCATTAATGATTGCATATCGCCGACATTTTGGTTGCCAAGAATGCGGCTGCGGTGGCTGCCTGCACTGCCATCACTTGTGCGGCCCATTGCACCCCACGCGCCCGGCGTAACCATAGCGGGGCTTAAAATCGGCACATGTCCTTTGGCCACACCATGATCATCACCTTGGGCGCTTGCCAGTACGACAAAAAACACCATCGTGCACGCCACAAGTAGCAGAGCATGCAGCGTACTAATCGGTAATGATCGCAGCACCACCACCCGATCGCTGCCACCATACGGTAGTGGCGAAACGCTGCGGCCCTCACGACGGCACTCTTCCCGTGCCAGTCTGCCCGCCTCGGTTGTGGTATCACAAAATCGCAACTGCACTACTCCATTCAAGCATTGGCCCCGATGGCCAAGAGCCAAATTCACATCTGGCCCGTCGGTGGATAGGGTTGCAATTGTTGTGCCAAAGCGCCTGCGCCCAAGCATGTGGTTGTTGCAATAGCGCGCAAATCCTTAAAATTTAGGCAACTTCGGCTTAACGAAAACTTTACAGACTAATTTATGAGATAGATACTGCCGCCTTAAAAAGCATCACGCCGACACTTTTCGGTATGCGTGCACACTATTTAGGCAATATGGCTTCCCCTGGCACCGCCACCGACCCGCCACCGACCCGCCACCGCATGTCGCAGCCCGACCATCACCCTCCGATGCGTCAACCCCCGGCAAGCCGGTACCGTTATAATGCCCGCGCCTGTGCCCCTACTGCATGGCACCGGGCTTACCCGGTGTATCTTCATGGATGCAAATTCCCATCTGGCACGCTGATTGCACCACCACACCTTGTAGGTAAGCGGCTGCGGGCGGAGTTCAAGTTTGTACGCAGCCGCAAAAGTGCAAGAGAGGTTGTGAAGTGTTCATTGCTCCATTGAAGGAGGCATTTATGAGTCCACTTCCATTTAAAGTCGAATGGTCGGGTCAATTTCCATCTGCACGTAAGGTGCGGCATCGTCTGCATCCGCTTATATCTCAAACGGATGCGTACAGCCGCGTGCTTCGGGCGGGGGAAATATTGCTCATTCTGCCATCGTGCATACTAATTGCGTTGGTGGTGGTTCAGGCTTTGGCGGGAAACCCCGGAAAGCCCCGGACGCGCGTTAGCCAGTTGGCGTCAACCAACGCGCCTGCAGAGCCAACGCTGGTGACCGTAGTTGCGGCACCACGCACCCCACTGCTCAATATCGTGGCACAGCGGCCTTAGGAGCCTGTCCCGTTGGCGGCCCCGCGATGCGTCAAATTTCCGCATTCGGCCTGCATTACGCCTTTAACCGGGCGGCAACGCATCGTGGGTTTCGCGCCGCATCGTGAATAGTGCGTGGCTGATCATACCTTCCGTCCTCAGCCATTAACCGGACACATGACTCCGTTTGGTTATATGCCGTTTCAATCAGCAGCAAGCCCGCAGGTGCCAGAAAATTGGGTGCATCAGCGACGATGCGTTCGATAAATTGCAATCCATCCATTCCGCCATCCAGTGCCAGACGCGGTTCATGCTTGGCAATCTCCGGTGCCAGAGATTCAATCTCAGCGGTGGGGATATAAGGGGGGTTGGCCGTTATCACATGAAATGGCGGAATATCCGAACCCAACGCGTCGAAAAGATCGCCCTGCATAAACGCGATGCGATCGGCCAGGCCGGTTGAATGGGCATTTTTCCCGGCAATGGCCAAGGCGGCGGTGCTGATGTCGGTTGCCGCCGTGTGAACTTGCGGACAACTTTTGGTAATAGCCAATGCCGCACATCCACTGCCGGTGCACAAATCCAGCACGCGTGGGTTCGGGCCGCCGGCCCGCACGGCGGTGATCGCCTGCTCTACGAGTGTTTCCGTATCGGGGCGGGGAATCAGCACATCCGGAGATACGAACAGTTCCATGGAAAAAAACCACGCCTTGCCCGTTATGTAGGCCACCGGTTCGTGGTCTTTGCGTCGTTTCACCATGGATCGGAACTGCTCAATCTCCGCCGGTGTGGGCGTCTGGTCGTAGCGGGTGTAAAGGGCAATGCGATTGGCACCCAACGCGTGCGCCAGCAGCAATTCGGCCGATAGCCGAGGCTCATCGATTTGATTTTTGCAAAAGTAGTCGTTCGTCCAAGTGAGGAGTTTGCCGACCGTCCAACTGGTTGCTTCAATGGATGTTGCCATGGGAATCTTCTAACATGCCGGACAAAATATGCAACGCCCCGCAGTTTCTGCCCGATATGGGCGACACCAGAGATTACCCGCATACGCAGATTTAACGCCTCTGCACCCCCACACACAAATAGCACCGGGCTTGCCCGGTGATGCTGCCCGCACAGATTGGCGTGGGGTGCACGGTTTATGATATCTCACTTTACCATTGTTTGCGGGTCAATATGATCAATGGTTGGGCGGCTATACTTTGCAGTAAGGAGTAACAAAAATGGTCAAGGTTCCTTTTTCAGCCAGCATCGGACTGCTGTTGGTGCGCATTATGCTTTCCGTCACGTTTATCTATCACGGTGGCCAAAAACTTTTTGGTTGGTTTGGCGGCCCGGGAATCAAGGGTTTTGAAGGTTTTATCAGCACCATGCATCTGCCAATCCTGCCCACAGTGGTATGGGCGCTGATGGCCGCCATAGCGGAGTGCATCGGCGGCTTTGCTCTGCTGCCGGGCTTTTTATCGCGATTCTGGGCGCTGGGATTGGTCATCGATATGCTGATGGCCATCTATGTGCGGCGCAGCGCCGGCTTAACCGGCACCGAGTTGGAGCAGGCCCTTATGGTGCTTGCGGCGATGATCGTTCTGGCGGGACCGGGCATCCTTTCGGTCGATGCGCTACTATTCCGCAAGCCGCTTTGGCCCAATTCGCGCCATGTCGGAAAGTCCCAATAAAGTTATATGGACGGCCTCCAATTTGGTGCCAATAACGCGATTACCTCCATCGCCGCCCGCCAGAGCGTCCTAAAAGATGGGTCCGGCAATGTCATTGATGAATTGCCATCATCAGGCCGATATTTCCCGCAGGTGCGAGCGGTCCAATATACCGGGCTGCTGCATGTGGGATGCCAGTGTTCGTGTCGTCGCGGCGCGGCCAAGGCTCGAACCGGTACCCGGCAACTCTCGATCGATAATTGATCGCGGCGTTGAGGCGAGAGTGCGAATTGGAATTTAAGCGGTGCCGGGGCCAGGCTCAGACAGATTTCTGGCCGCTAGGCTGGGTATATTGCATGGGGCTGAAATGTTAATAGGCGTTCAGGCATGATTGAAGCGATTGATCCATTTCCTTGGTTCCTTAACAAGGAAGTGGAGATTAAAGTCAGCGGCCGGGCAGCCACGATGCACATTCGCTCGTCGGAATGGAGCGACATCTGGCGGCCCATGCTGGGACGCATTCATGATTTCATGCAGCAATCCCCCCAGCGCATGGTCATTGGTATCGCCGGTCCGCCGGCCGCCGGCAAAACTTATTTCGCAGCCCAATTAGAATGGCTTGCCAGTAAGGGATTTCTGCCGGGTGCCCGTGCCCGCGCCGTGCCGATGGATGGCTTTCACCTGCCTCAGGAGATATTGGCCAGTCGGCGCATAAAGTTTGAAGATGGGTCATGCATCAGCATGTCCGAATGTAAAGGTATCCCCGCCACCTTTGACGTCCGATCGCTACGTGAGCATCTCCTGCTGGCGCACGACAATACCGCTGAACTGGACTGGCCAGACTACGATCGCACCACGCATCGCGTCGTTCCCCGCGCCATTCGTATTAAAAAGTCGGACAATGTCGTCATCGTTGAGGGAAATTATTTATTTCTTGATGTACCGCCCTACGACCGCATGCCGGAATTTTTCGACCTGCGTATTTATGTAGACTGTCCCGCCCCTGTCATCATCAGTGGGTTGGTGCATCGGCACATGACCGGCGGAAAAACCCTGGAGCAGGCAAAAGACTGGGTACGCCGGGTGGATTTACCCAACGCCCGGCTTATTGAGTACACCCGCTGCGCCGCTCATCTTTGGGTCAAACGCGACCAGGAACGTGTCATCGCAGATTTAGTCTGGCAAACGCCGCAATCGCCGTCGGACAGTGCCGCCGGAATCCTCGCCACAGCATCCGCACAAGCCAATAGTTCCGCCACGCCGGCCTGACCAACGCCCGCCCGTGCCCACCTCCCCGCCTTTCCATGATATTATTATGGCTGATGGAGCATTTATGAATTTTGTGAAAATGCAGGGCATCGGCAACGACTACGTGTATGTTGATGCAGTTAATCAGAAAATTACCGACCCCTCCGCCTTGGCCCCGCGCATCGCCGATCGGCATTTCGGCGTGGGCGGAGATGGACTGATACTGGTGGCGGCACCTACCGACGCCGGAAAAAAGCTCGGTGCCGATGTCCGCATGCGGATGTTTAACGCCGATGGCAGTGAATCAGAAATGTGCGGCAATGGTATCCGGTGTGTGGCCAAATTTGCATTTGATCGCGGCATCAGTAAAGCCAACCCCATGAAGGTGGAAACCCAACGCGGGGTTTTGGTGCTGGACCTCTGGCTGGAACGCGGCAAAGTGGCGCAGGTATCCGTCAACATGGGTCCACCCATATTAAAACCGGCTGAGATACCCGTGCTCCTGACGGGTGTGGATCGCGTGGTAAACCACCCGTGGCAGCAGGTACTCAATATGCGCTCCATGCTGCCGACGGCCGAATGGATAGCCGCCAGCGGTTTGGCAGATCAGTTTACCTGCGTGTCGATGGGCAATCCGCATGTGGTGTTCTTCTGCCGCGATGTGACCCGCATACCGCTTGAGGCGATCGGACCGAAAATTGAAAAACATGAATTATTTCCTAAACGCATCAATGTTCATTTTGTGCAGGTACGCAACCGCCACGAACTTACCATGCGCACATGGGAACGTGGCTCCGGCGTGACATTGGCCTGCGGTACGGGCGCATCGGCCGTGTGCGTAGCGGGGGTACTTACCGACCGCAGCGATCGCCTGGTGCGGATTGCACTTCCGGGCGGCCAACTGGGGCTGAAATGGAACGATGCCGACGATTGCGTCTACATGACCGGCCCGGCGGTGGAAGTGTTTACCGGTACCTGGCCCGAGGCCTAGGCTGCTCGGCTTCGGGCGAAACATGCGTTTGCAAGCATCGGTGCAGAATTGGCGGCTGTTATCAGTGCACCCATTTCATCTGGTTGGATCGATCGCGGACGGATCAACCCCCAACGCTGCCGCCAACTTCTCAACCGTCTTGTGGGACGGCGCTAACTCGGCGTTTTCAATGCGGCTAACGTGACTTTGCGTCAGGCCCGCGTCCTTCGCAAGTTCGGTTTGCGTCTTTCCAGTCTCTTCCCGCAGCTCGCGAACCTTGCCCGCAATATGTTTGGTCCATCGGTCCAACTCCTTCGATGGGTCGGCCGCCAACGGGGCCAATTCTCGAACTTCCAAGGGGCGCTGCTCCAATATCTCCAGCATCCCGTCCCGAATGGCCACAACATCTTCTTCACACGAAGCTGATTTTAATTGCATGGCCAGATCGAAGAGGTACTTACGGTCTGCTTCCGACAATCGGCCTATTCGGTCCATAACGATCGCGACCGCCATCGTCATCGCGGCCTGATCAACGTTCATCGGCCCCGGCATATGCTTGAGTTCATCAGTGGCTGACATAGTTACACTCTCCGAGATTTAGACATTCGTTGTTGGTTTTCAGGCCATTTCATATTGGCCGCGTCATCTCTGCCTGTTCGTGTAGGGTGGAAGCGTAATTTCACCACCCTCGTAGAGGCTCTTTCTTCGGGTCATGGTAATGACCGTGGCTGGCGGGGTTGGCCCATTATTCTCTTTTTTGAATGCCCCGATGATCACGATAGCACGCCTCAGGTGGTCGAGAAAAAAGAACACCCTTAAATTTATTTTTCCCAATACGCCATGTTTTTCACGCAGTTCGTGAAAATCCCCGATCGTATCTTTTTTTCTAAGGCTTTACCTTTTTCGTCCGGGCAAATCGCGCGATGCCTGCGGCACCAATGGCAATGCAGGCAGCGCGCCAGCAGTTTCATACCCGCCACCCCATTTAGCCGCGTGCATGGTGCACGCGCGCCAAAAACCTATCGCAAAAATGGGCAAACCGATGAATGACCGTCATGGTGCGGGACGGAAATTTGATTTTTCCTGTCGGCGGCAGATCATCTCGTGGGTAGGCGTCGCGGCCGTTATGTGGTAACTTCCAGTCAATGGCCCGATGCAGGAGCAGCGTATGTTACAGCACCTGATTCAATTGGCGGCGGTCGCGGCCCGGTCCCACCCAGCGCAGACGCAGACGGGAATCATTCCATCTTTCTCGTGGTTGCCGTCATTGGCGGGCCTCATTCGCCTCGGGATCACGCTGCTTGTGGGAGAAGTTGCCGCCATCGTGGTGCTGATGCGTTTCGGGCTTTGGCTGCGCCGCGCCCGGGTGTGGACTCTGGTGGTAGGGGGGATGCAATGCCTGATTATCTACGCCGCCATCTGGGTGGTGCATCCGGAGCACATGGCCTCGGCCAAAAGCTCTCCGGCGTGGTGGGTCAGCCGCATTTTTGCCGCCATCCTCCTGTTCGTCGGCGTGCGTATCTTCGATCACATTGCCGTGATACCGCTGCTCACACGCCGGGGCAAAATTCGCCTCCAGCGGTTCGTTCATCAAATTGTGCTGGCCATCATTTACATCTTCAGTTTTTTCATATTTCTGTCGTGGGCATTCGGTCTTAACATCAACAAATTTCTGGCGGGTTCGGCCATCATATCCATCGTACTGGGGCTGGCGCTTCAGGAAACGCTGGGTAATTTTTTCAGCGGGATGGTGATGCAGGCCAGTTCGCCATTTAATCTCGGCGACTGGGTCTCCTGCGCCGGTATTGAAGGGCGCGTGGTTGATATGACGTGGCGCGCCGTCACGTTGCACACGCTGGATGACAACCATGTGCTGATTCCCAACAGCATGATCGCCCGGGACCGGATCACCAATTACGCTGCACCGACGGTCGCCACCGCCCGGCTGATCACACTCGGTATTGATTACGCCAGTCCGCCGGATCAGGTGCGTGATGTACTCCTTGCCGCATTGGACGAAACGCCCGGTGTCATCAAGGTTCCGGCACCGATGGTGTTTCTTACCAGCTTCGGCTCATCATCCATTGAATATACATTAAAATTCTGGATCAATGATCCGTCGCGGCTGCCCATGATTGAAAATCACGTCCGTATGCTGGCGTGGTACAAAGTGCGCCAGGCCGGTATGAGTTTCCCGTTTCCCATCCGCACGGTGGAAATGTCCGACTCTACCGCCCACCAGAAGGCTGCTACCGACCGCATATTGCAGGGCCGGGTAGCCACCCTGCAGAAGGTAAAGCTGCTGACACCCTTTTCCGCGGAAGAACTTTCTGTGCTCGCCTCGCAGGCGGCGGTAAAAATTTATGAAGACCAGCAGATGGTCTACAAGCAGGGTGATGTCGGCAACACGTTGATGGTGGTGGCAATGGGGCGGGTTGAACTTTCCATCGAGGGGGAAGGCGGGCAGTTGCACGTTGAAACCCTTGTCGCCGGCGATTGCTTTGGAGAATTCAGCGCCTGCCTGGGCGACGCCCGGGCCGGAACCGTCCGTGCTTTACAGCCCACCACCTGCCTGGAAGTACCCAATGCCGCCCTGCAAAAGGTGTTCAAAGGTAACGGGGCGGCTATGGAAAAACTGTGCGAGCTTATCGCCCAGCGGCATGAAGGGCGCATCCGCCTGTTGAAGGAACTGCAATTATCCGAAGATGATCGGCTGGCCAACGCCAGCCTCAATTATTCCATGTTGAGCCGAATGAAAAAGTTTTTCAATTTTGGCCCGTAAGCCCGCCGCGCCCGTCCCTATACATTTGCCCCTCATCGCATACAATTGACAGGTTGCTGAAAACCGGCTGGGGCAGTCGGTTGCAGCGGGGATGCAGGTTGGTTTTTAGGAATGCGACGTGGTAGCAGAATCAGACATTTTTGATATTACCATCATCGGTGGCGGCCCGGTAGGGCTTTACGGTGCCTATTACGCCGGACTCCGGCAAATGCGTACCAAAATTATCGACTCTCTCGATCAACTCGGCGGCCAGCTTGCCACCCTGTACCCCGAAAAATACATCTACGACGTGGCCGGGTTTCCGAAGGTGATTGCCCGCGATCTGGTGAAAAATCTCGTTGATCAGGCCCAGCAGTATGAGCCTGATGTGCGTTTGTCCCAAACGGTTAAGACGCTGGAACGCGATGAATCGCAGCAGTGTTATGTGGTCACCTCCGATAAAGAGGTGCACCGCACGCGGACGCTTCTGATATGCGCCGGTGCCGGTGCATTCCAAGTTCGCAAGCTGACTCTTGCGGATGCTGCCCGCTGGGAAGGGCGCGGCATTTACTATGCCGTTGGATCGAAGCAAGTCTTTGCGGGCAAAAGACTTCTAATCATTGGCGGCGGCGATTCCGCACTTGACTGGGCCATGAACCTGCACGACACCGCTTCCCACATCACCATCATCCATCGGCGGAACCAATTTCGTGCCCATGAGGACAGTATTTCCAAAACAATGGCAATGGGTGTGCCAATTTTGACTTTTTGGGAGTTAAAAGCCCTCCAAGTGACCGATAACAACTTGGTAGGGGCAGTGCTGGTGAATAACCAGACCCATGAAGAGCGGACAATCCATGTCGACGCTATTTTGCCTCAACTGGGTTTTGTCAGTTCGCTGGGTGCCATCAAAGACTGGCCGATTAAGGTGCAGGGGCATTCCATCATGGTTGACCAAAAAATGCAGACCAACTTGCCGGGGGTGTTTGCCGCCGGAGATGTGGCCGGGTTTGATGGGAAGCTCAAACTTATTGCGACGGGTTTCGGAGAAGCGGCAACTGCGGTAAACTTTGCCAAGACTCTGCTGGACCCGAAAGCCAAAGCGTTCCCGGGTCACTCCAGCGAGATGGGGCCCCAGACGCTCACGACGATTGTGCCCGGAACGCACGCAACTGTCGTGTAAGATGTGCGTATTAGCCACGAATGGATTCGTGGGTCGCACGCCCGACAAACGTGGTCTGGAGAAAGTTGGATGTTTCATGGTTGAAACGCTTTCACAGCCCGCCCAGTGCAGTAAGGTAACGTGTGAGACATTGAAAGTTCGCGGACTGACAACATTCAAAACGATAGGCGTGGTGGTCATGGCCACCATGCTCGTATCGGTTTGGCCCGGTTGTAAGGATAATACCGCCGCGGTTAGTTCCAGCCGCGTACCCCGACCGTCAGCACTGTCCGTGCCGTCCGCATTCCGGGCCTTGCCTGTTTCAACTGGCAAAGCCGTCATGGTTGACCCCGTGCGCAGTAATCTCTGGGCCAGAGCCCGCTGGTACACACTTGCACACGTGCAGGGAAAACCAGCCGCCACACAGGCCGCCGCGTATTACACGCCAAACAATCTTTACATTGCCATCAATGCGGCGGGTTCCGCGGTCTCGTCCGCGTCGATCCCACCGGCGAAACTTTGGCGGCATAGCTGTGCAGAAGTCTGGCTGGATACCACCCGCCGTCAGACGGGAATGAATTTTTACGAAATTGTTGTCGCCCCCAATGGCCGGGTAAATCAGGTGTGGCATAAATCCGGGTCACCACCCCATCCTCTGGCGAGCGGCAAAGTTAATTTTGACCATCCTTTCGCCTCAATTCCTTGGCAGACGCCGGGCTTGGTGGCGCGCACATGGCCGCACCTCCACACCCTTAAACCGGGCTGGAGCGCTGTGGTGAAAATACCACTCAAAAATTTGCCGCGGGCATTGGCCAGCACCTGCCGACCCGGCGCTCGCTATCGCATCAATGTATTACGTTATCAATGGAAGCACCGGCACGGCACCGCCCGGCTGGATCAGGCCAGCCTGTTTCCGGTGGCTGCGGGTTGTCAGCCCTTTGCCCCATACCGTATGGGCCGACTGGTACTGGGCCATACCGCGGGCAATGATCTGGCCCTGCTCACCGCGCCCGGAAAATGATCGGCATTGGTCCGGCCCTGATCGTGCCGTCAGTCGCCTGTAAGCCGGCTGCCACCCTTTCGGGCCTGAAATTCCATGATATATTTACCTTCTCCGGCACAGATATTGAAAGAAACAGCCCGTGGCCGGCGTTCTACCCTCAGAGGCGGCACCCCGCCTCAGTAAGCTGGGCAATTTGATGGAGTTAAAGCCCGTGGAGTCAAACACAGTTAAGCTCTCAATTATCGCCCCGGCGTTCAATGAAGTTGATAATGTCGGGCCGCTGGTGGAACGCATCAGTGCCGTCTTCACTCCGCTGGGCTTCCCATTTGAGGCGATCATCGTGGATGACTGCAGCACCGACGGCACCCGCGAAAAGCTGCTGGAACTTGCCCGGCAGTACGCCTTTCTTCGAGTGATCCGGCTGGAAAAAAACAGCGGACAGACAGCCGCCATGGACGCCGGCTTCCGCAATGCCCGCGGCGAGATATGGGGCACCGTTGATGCCGATATGCAAAATGATCCTGGCGAAATACCCCGTCTGATGGAAATGCTCAGCCCCGAAGTGGATATGGTCAACGGATGGCGGAAAAAACGCAGCGATAACGCGCTGCGTCTGATTCAGACCCGCATTGCCAACGGCATTCGCAATTGGCTCAGTGGCGAAAACATTCAGGATTCCGCCTGCTCGCTCAAAGTGTACAAACGCCAATGTCTCGACGGACTGACACTTTACAAGGGGATGCACCGCTTTTTTCCGACTCTGGTAAAAATGCGGGGCTTCAAGGTTATCGAGGTACCTGTGAGCCATTATCCGCGTGCCCACGGCACCACCAAGTATAAATTCGGCAGCCGGGTCATCCGGGCCTTCATTGATCTGCTCGCCGTTCGCTGGATGAAAAAGCGGCAACTGCGCTACACCTGCCGTGAACTTACCCCGGCAAATCCGGAAGTCTCAACTCAACCCGCGACCGTGCCGGGCGTATAATAGTTACGACTGGGCCGAGGGTGAAACTGGCCCGGCATTTTTATTGTATTTGTGTTAAATTCAGGTGACCATGCTGATACATCCAACCGCCGTCATAGACACTCAGGCGCACATTGACCCGACCGTAAAAGTCGGTCCCTATACCGTGATTGAAGGGCCCGTCAAAATAGGCCCCGATTGTCATCTGCACAGTCATGTCAAGGTGACCGGGCGTACCACCATAGGCAGTGGCAATACCATTCACAGTTTCGCAGTCATCGGCGATACGCCGCAGGATTTAAAATTCAAGGAGCAACTCAGCGAACTTGTCATCGGCAGCAACAATATCTTCCGCGAGCACACGACAGTTCATTGCGGTACCAATGGCATAACGCGTATAGGGTCCAATTGTTTTTTCATGGTGGGCAGCCACGTCGGGCATAATGCCGAGGTACATGACTTTGTCACCATGGTGAATGGTTCACGCCTGGGTGGTCACTCGACGGTATTTGAACGGGCCATCGTAGGGGCCGGGTGCGCCATCCATCAAAACGCGCGGGTGGGGCGTTTGGCGATGGTGACCAACAATACGGCCCAATTGGGCGATGTTCCACCCTATTGCATATCCATGCATACGGCGGTCGTCACACAGATCAATCATATCGGCTTGCGCCGCTCGGGTATGAGCAAAGACGCCGTCAACGCCATCCGCCAGATGTTCAAATTGCTGATGCGCGACCTGGCCGGCATCCCCTTGCCGCGTGCGGTGGATAAACTTTCGCCTGAACTTCTTGCCCATCCGGAGGTGCGCGAATTTGTCGATTTTGTTAAATCCACAAAGCGCGGAGTTGCCAAATTTCAGCCATGGTCGCAAACCACGGAAGAGAAAGGCACCGCCGATGCCACCCATACGGATGATAACGACGGCCAAAACGCATGAAGCACCCGCCCGCCAACACCCTGCGCCTGCTTGATGCCGCCGCCAACCGGGCCCGCGAGGCGGTACGCTGCCTCGAAGATGCGGCGCGGTTTATGCTTTCCGATCGCGAAACGTCGGCATCATTAAAAGCAATTCGGCATGACCTGATCGCCGCCCTCAAACCTCTGGGGTTAACCGATGCCGTTGCCTGCCGCGATATCGAAGGCGATATCGGTAAAAATATTAAACACTCCGCCCAACTTCAATTGCAAAGCGCGGCGTCGGTGGTTGATGCGGCATTTGGTCGCGCCAGCGAGGCGTTGCGTTCTCTGGAAGAATTTGCCAAAACCATCGATCTCTCCGCCGCCCGGAAGCTGGAAGCATTGCGCTATCAGCTTTATGGGGCGGCCAAAGTGTTGCAGATGGCGTGCAGCCAGATCGGGCGTCTGCCAACCGCCATGCTGTGCGTTCTGATTACCGAATCCCTCTGTCGGCACAATTGGATTCAAACGCTGGATGCCGTATTGGCCGGTGGGGCTGATATGGTGCAACTGCGTGAAAAAAACCTCGATGGCGGCGAACTTTGTAAACGGGGCCAATGCCTGGTTGAGCGCTGCCGCCGGGCAGGAAGTGTACCAGTTATTAATGACCGTTTTGACGTTGCTCTGGCGTGCGGGGCCGGCGTGCATGTGGGCCAAAGCGACATGCCCTGTGCAACGCTGCGCAAACTCGCCCCCGCCGAAATGATCATCGGTGTATCCACCAGCCGATTGGATGAAGCCCATCAGGCCGTCCGCGATGGTGCCAGCTATATTGGCGTCGGCCCCATGTTTGCCAGCCGGACCAAAGCCAAACCCGACTTGGTCGGTGTTTCCTACGCCCGGCAGGTGGCTGGTGCGCCGATACCCATCCCCGCGCTGGCCATCAGCGGCATTACACTTGATAATATTGGCCAGGTGATGGCGGCCGGCGTGCGGGCCGTGGCGGTCAGCAGTGCCATAATCGGCACCGACGATCCGGCGGCCGCGTGCCGATCATTCAAGCAGGCCCTCGCCGCAGGCGAAACGTAAATGGGGGGTGTGCGGGTGCAATTTGAGGCTCAGGAGCCATCGCTTGGCGGACGACCGTAAAACCTCCACCCAACCATCAAGCCATCGCCATGTTATCTCCAACGCCAACCTGATTTCCCGCCTGACCATGGCATCGCGGGTGTTTGGCCTGCTGCGGGATAAAATCTGCAGCTACTTCCTCGGCGTCGGTGTTGTCTGGTCCGCCTTCTGGATGGGGTTTCAAATTCCCAACCTCTTCCGCCGCATTTTCGGCGAAGGGGCTCTGACCGCCCTTTTCGTGCCTGCTTATACCAAGTTGCGGTCGGAACAGGGGGTGGCCGCTGCCGATCAATTTGCACGGTCGGTGCTCGTGCTGCTGGCGCTGGTTCTCGCCGCCATCACCATCATCGGCGAATGTGTGGTATTGCCGCTGGCACTCAATAATAATCTATTGCCTGAAAACCGCCTCGCCGCCGGCATGATCGCGCTGATGCTGCCCTACACCATGGCCATCTGTGTGGTGGCTTTGCTTGGGGCCTTCGCAGCCGTGCACAACAGGTTTGCCAGTCAAAGCCTCGCACCCATCACCACCAGCATACTCATGGCCCTGGGCGCAGCCCTGCCGGCCATGTATTTTGCCCGCCACGCACCCCTTTCAGACCGCATCTGGTGGGTGGCGGCGGCTGTACTGGCATCCGGTGTCGTGCAGTTGCTCATGCTGGGGATAACGGCACACCGCAGCGGTCTGCGCTGGGGCCGCCTTGAATTTTCATCTCCGGCCGTCAAATCCGTCATTCGCCAGATGGGCGTGATGGTGGTGGGTTTCTCGGCTGTGCAGATCAACACTTTTCTCGATTCGCAAATCGCGTGGTGGTTTTCTCCCGATGGCCATCAGGGTAGCCATTATTTACATATTGGATCATGGCACGTTCATCTGCCCATGCTCACCGGTGCTTTGGGCAAGCTCTCCGTGGCCCAACGCATCTATATGCTGCCCGTTGGTGTTTTCGGTGTGGCCATTGCCACCGCCGTCTTTCCCCGTCTTTCGGCATTGGCTGCAGAGTCCCGCCTTGATGATCTAAAGGAGCTGTTGCGCGGGGCGTTTCGTCGCGGATTGTTTCTAAGCATACCCGCCACCGTCGGTATGATTATTGTCGCCCATACGCTGATTAGCGCCATTTACCTCGGCGGACACGTTTCTGCTGCCGATGTGGCACGCGCCACGCGGGCGGCACGGTGGTTTTGCGCCGGCATCTGGGCCTTTGAATTGCAAATGATCCTGATACGTGTGTTTTACGCCTTTCATGATTCCCGCACGCCGATGAAGGTGGCACTTGCCGCCGTCGCACTTAATCTGGCCTTGAATGTGCTGCTTATCTGGCCGCTGGGCGTCGCCGGTATCGCCGCCAGCACCACGATATCGGCCATCTTTCAATGCGTGTTATTGCTATCGCTGCTGCGCCGGCGCATCGGCCATCTGCAACTGCGCAGTACAGGCGGCATGCTGCTGCGCGTGCTGGTTGCAACGGCGGCCATGGCGGCGGCGGCACTCGCCGTTGCGGCGGTATGCCACCGGTGGCTGCATGTGCTTCCCGCCCATCCCATCGTTGCCCACATTATTACGCTTTTATTTTTGGTTGGCGTGGCCGCTACCGTTTACGCCCTCGCAGCCCGCTGGCTGAATATTTCAGAATTGGCCCACGCGCCAATCATCGGCCGCTTCGCACACCGAAAGGGCACCAAGGCGCGGTCCGAAGTGTAAATCCCTATGCTCATTGTGCACCGAAACGCCCCCGTGCATGCCCGACGGCTGGACGGCCCGCAATAAAATTGGTGTCGCGGGTGTCTCGCCTGCATGAT
Source organism: Planctomycetota bacterium (assembly GCA_021818445.1). Lineage (GTDB taxonomy): Bacteria > Planctomycetota > Phycisphaerae > WQYP01 > WQYP01 > JAJZGD01. Next base: position 7,530 of record JAKAEB010000025.1, on the reverse strand, counting down.
TACCGCCTATGCAGGTATACATAGACATTGGCCGCGCGGGCTGCATCCGCAGCGAATGGGCGGCCCATCGGCTTGAAATAGGCGACGTTATCTATGAGAAGCTCTCGAATTGCCCCGGCAAGCGGCAGCTCATCTAGGGTGTTTACATTATATTGGTACTTGTGCATTACTACCAATGTAACGTAAAATAACGCCATGGGCAGTGCGAAAATCAAGCAGATTGTTAATCTGGCAAGGCAACAGGGTTTGCTGCGCCCTCGCGACTTGAATGCCAGAGGTATCGCGAGGCAATACCTGGTGCTGGCAATGCGAAAGGGCCTGATTGAACGCCTGGCCCGGGGCCTTTACCGCTTGCCCGGTGGCACTTCGTCCGAGCATCAATCGCTCGCTCATGTCTGTAAGAGAACGCCCGCCGGAGTGATTTGTCTCCTTTCCGCACTGCGATTTCATGACCTGACCACGCAGAATCCACATGAGGTCTGGCTTGCCATCGATCAGAAGGCGATCTCTCCGCGGACTGGTTCTGTGAGCCTGCATGTCATTCGCTTCTCCGGTGCAGCGTTTACGGAAGGTGTGGAAACGCACAAGGTTCATGGCGTGCCGGTCCGGGTCTATGGCGTCGCCAAAACGGTGGCGGACTGCTTCAAATGCCGGAACAAAATTGGGTTGAATGTAGCCGTTGAAGCTCTGCGTGATTGCCTGCAGTTGCAAAAGGTAACCATTGACGAACTAATCCGTTACGCCCGCATCTGCCGGGTGGAACGAGTGATGAGGCCATACTTGGAGGCGATGATGTGACCGGCAAACGCCATGATCCCGTCGCTCTTAGCGTTCACGACCGTCTGCTGAGTATCGCGATGAACCGAAAAGAAGACTTCAACGCCATCTTGGTGCGCTACGGTAACGAGCGACTACTGTATCGGCTCAGCCGCACGAGACATGGAAAAAAGTTTATCCTCAAAGGGGCCGCCCTCTTTGTGGTATGGCTGGGGCGCGTTCACCGGTCCACACGGGATTTGGACCTTCTTGCGACCGGCCGGATTGATCCGCCTGGACTTACCGCCATTTTTCAGGACATTTGTGCTGCGCCGGTCAATCCCGACGGTCTGCAGTTTGATTCAGCCTCAATTGCCATGGCTGAAATTCGGCAAGGCCAGGCATACCATGGGGTGCGCGTCAAACTTCGTGGTTTTCTGGGAACAGCCCGCTTAACCCTTCAGGCTGATATCGGGTTCGGCGACAGTCTTTCACAAGAAGCGCAAGTGGCTATGTACCCAACGCTGCTCGATATGCCAGCACCCCTGATGAGGGTGTATCCGCGTGAAACGGCTGTCGCCGAGAAACTCGACGTCATGGTTGAACGGGGAATGACAAACAGCCGGATGAAAGATTATTTCGACATCGCGGTGCTGGCGCAGCACTTTGCTTTTGAAGGAAACACCCTGCAAAGTGCTATTATCGCGACACTAAAGCGTCGCAGAAGAGAACTGGTCGATCTTCTTCCAATCGCGTTGACGGATGAGTTCGGCAAGAATGCGGATAAGGCCCTCCAGTGGAAGGCTTTTGTCAGCAATAACCGCGCCGGCCAGGATTCGACCGACCTGATCACTACCGTCCGACAGGTCCGAGTATTTCTGGAACCGGTGCTCGTCGCAATCAGTACACGAACGGAATTCAACGGGCATTGGCCTGCCGCCGGGCCATGGGATGGACGTAACGCCTGATTAAGTCATCGATAGGGCGTGGCCGATTTATTTATGTCATTCGGGTTGGCCTGCTGTTGCCCGCCATCCTGGCGCGAATAGACCATCTTACCCCGTCAAAATGCCCCGCATCCGTCAGATTGATCATCTGCAACCCCAGCCGATTCCCTTCCCGCCTTACGAGGTATAAAATCACCTATGGATGTATTGATTCAAAAAGCCGAGTTGGTCCATGTGGCGTCACTGGTGGAATTATTTTTACTGGTGGAACGCCAGCATGAGGCATATTGGCCCCTGCGCTGGCAACTCCGTGCCGATATCAGCGATCGTTATCACCGCTGGATTACCGGAAATTTGGATAAATCCGATTGGCTTTTTGCCGTGGCGCTTAATGGCTCGCGGGTGGTGGGCGGGGTCGCGGCCGGCATGCAGCAGGAGATACCCATTTACGCCTACGATCGCTACGCATTCATTCACGATGTTGCCGTCGCAGCCGATTTCCGCCGTCAAGGCGTCGCAACAAAACTGGTGGAGTTTGTGCGGCAATGGTCGATGGAAGGGGGAGTGAATCAACTGCGACTTATGGCCGCGGACGCAAATACCTCCGCCCGCGAACTTTTTTCGCGTCTCGGTTTCCGTACCACCTACCATGAAATGGTGTTGCCAATGGTTCCGGGGCGTGAATGCGCACGCCTTTGACATGTGACCTGAGGCGTGAACCGGTATGCGGCCTACTTGTGGTACCGCTTCGGCCTTCTGACGGCGAGCCAACCGCCCGTTAACAACAGAGCTGATAATGCGAACGCGGACGGCTCGGGGGTCGCCGTATCGTAACCTACAGCCTGCAGAGCAATACCCTCAGGTGAACTGAGGCTGACGCCCGCCGCGCCAGCATTGGACGGGGTAAACGCCAGTTGCACATAGTTGCCCGTGGTGCCCTCGCTGCTCCAATCGCCGAAGTCTCCGCCAGTCTGACCACCCGTACCGGGATTTTGATTAAAATTAACAATATTCGTCGATCCGCCATCAATGGAAAAATATGACGTGGCGGTAGATGATGTGGTGAAACTTCCCGTGTGCACAGCGGAATATCGGAATAAATCCATCACCCCGAACTTGGTGGATTGAGACGAACTACCGAGCGTCGATCCGGTACCACCGATACCCAAAACCTCATCTACCTCGTGCTGGATTACCCGACCCGGACTGAATGTGCCCGTGCCGCCAAAGCCCATCAGTTTAGCGGAATTGAGCGTTATGACGCCATCGAAATTTCCTGATGGCGAGATTTGTCCGCTGGCGTTTTCGTTGCCCGCGTAAGCGGCACTGCCAGTGATGGCCCGCATGTCAGCGCTGGCCACAAGAAGTGGAAGGCTGCCACTGCTGTCATTGCCATATGCCAGATTCGAAAAAGCCGTCTGCTCAATCGAGTTATGGTTGGAGGAGGCGTTTGCACTCATTGCGGACTTGTATGTATTGTATGTTGGAGCGTATAAAGTGGAATTACTCTGGCCGAGATAACTTGCGGAAGAATTGACTGGCGTAATTGAAAATGCGATGTTAACGTTGATCGGGTTGATAAAATTTTGATCGTAGAATGTCAAAGCACTCCTGATATCATTTTCGATGGTGGCGGCGTCCGCGCTATCCGTCACAGATGAGTTGAAGGTAGGCGTTATCGTCATGGCGTTGGCTGTGGCCACTGAAAGGCTGAGAGCGGCCATTGCCCACAGTGTTGCCCTTGCCACGCGCGAACCCGCCCTTACTGCATTTCTGTTGGCCGAAAAACACATACGCTACCCCTTGCAAGGCATGAGGAAATCAGCTAGTCAAAGCTAGCGAGAAGAATAACTCATGGAAAGAAAAAGTCAAATAAATTCGTATAGGCGAATCATTTGCAATGGCCGTTATTTCAGTGGCCGCAAGAAACGCTTTTCTTCTTCGCACGCCGTACAAACAACTTTCATCATTCCACCGGCCTGAAGCCTTATGCCTCGCAGAGATTTTTTATTATCTCGCGATGAGCCACGCAGAGAATTAAAAAAATACGACATAACGCCGCGCCCAGTCTTCGCGCTCTTGGCGCTCTCCGCGGTGCAAATAGGTACCTTGATTCACCGCGAAGCGCGGAGGACGCCAAGAAACGCCAAGCCTATTGGATATGGGCCTGCCCAATTGTCATGATTTGGCCACCACGGTGGGGACGATTCCGTGACTTAACCTCTGTGGCTCCTTTTCTCTGCGCGCTAAAAACACTATTTTCATCATGCCAACGGCATGATACCTTGTGTCACACAGAAGGTGTTTTAATATCTCGCACAGAGACGCGGAGCCACGGAGAGAATTACAAAAATACGAAGTAATCAGATGCGCAGGTCTTCGCGCTCTTGGCGCTCCGCGGTGCATATAGTTACCTTTATTCACCGCAAAGGGCGCGGGGGACGCCAGGAAACGCCAAGCATATTGGATATGGGCCTGCCCAATTGTCGTGACGCGGCCAATATTGCGTGAATGATCCTATGAGACAACCTCTGTGTCTCTTTTTCTCTGCGCGCTAAAAAAAACAAACATCATCATGCCAACGGCATGATACATTATGTCACACAGAGAGGTCTTTATATCTCGCACAGAGCCGCGGAACCACGGAGAGAATTAACAAATACGAAATAACGCAGCGCCCAGTCTTCGCGCTCTTGGCGCTCTGCGCGGTGCAAATAGGTACCCTGATTCACCGCGAAGGGCGCGGAGCACGCCAAGAAACGTCAAGCCTATTGGATATGGGCCTGCCCAATTGTCGTGATGCGGCCAATATCGCGAGATTGGTGCAATGCCAAAACCTCTGTGGCTCTTTTTCTCTGCGCGCCAAAAAAAAACAACTAACATCATCATGCCAACGGCATGAAACATTATGTCACACAGAGAGGTTTTTATGATCTCGCGCGGAGCCGCGGAGAGAATTAAACAAATACGAAATAGCCAGATGCGCAGGTCTTTGCGCTCCTGGCGCTCCCGACGGTGCAAACTTGTTTCCCTCACCGCGAGGTTCGCAAAGTTAACAATGGAAACATTCGGTATGGGAATGGCCCAGCGAGCCGCCGGGCTTGTCCCGGCGGGTAAAAAAATAACGCATTCGTGTGCAAAAAAATCTCCACGTTCTCCTTGCACCCCGCACCCCCGCGCGTTATGTTGCAGATTATTGATTGCAGTTTTGAGGCCGATTGATGGTCGCATTGGCTGAAAATAAAATTCTCAAGAGCGGTGGTAGATGCAACGCCGATGCCGAGACGCAGAATTATTATGTGCGGAATCGGTATTATTTGCCGACGCTTGGCCGCTGGCTTACCCGCGACCCGATCGGTTACCAAGGCGGAATCAATCTTTACGCCTACGTCCAAAGCAGCCCGGTGGGGAATGTGGATGGGGAGGGATTGGCCTGGTTCACCCTTACCGAGGGTGGGTACACTTACACCAGCACCGGAAACGCAGCAACCTCCACGTTAGGACCTCCGGAACCGCTGGCCGAGCAACAGGACGTTGCCGTACTGGAAAATGAGCTCAACTCTTTTAGGAATTCGGGCTATACGATGGCCGCCGCGCTGCTTGCAGGGTTTCTGGGGAATGGGAACGGCGCTAACTACCCCGGCGGCAGCACAAATGCCTTCAACACACCCGCATTCCAGAATGAGGTCAAGGGCTCAAAAGACCACCGCGAATACGCCATGAATTATCTGCAGAATTACGTAAAAACTCGCGTGGCGGCGAACCGCTCCGCGTTTCCGGACGGCCACACGGTGGCCATAAACCCGCCGTCGAAGGGCCTCTATTTCCAGTTCTACTTTGATATCGGGTACGGGGACTCATCGGTTCTGGCGAACGACCTGATGTATGCGTTTGGCGGTCTGGTATTCAAGTTTCACGGCAAGATTGACGTAACAAGGTGCGGCAACCATGTTGAATGGGCCACCAAGGGCCTTGAGGTCAAAACGGATGATAAATATGCCTTTCCGAATTACGAACATGTTCACCACGCAGGCTTATTGGCGGGGTTGAAGGAGTTCGCGGCTAACCTTTCACCGGCTTTTCGGGCGGGCTACGCGCTTCAGCACCAGTTTGGATTCAAGCCATTCTTTCACCCGCTGAACTGGGCGGATCAGTTCGGAGGTAAATTCTCCTTATCGTTGCCAAGTGACTGGGGCGATGGGACTTGGGTGATTCCATAGCCCCGCTGATCCCGCCGGAGGCCGCTCGTGCTCGCGCCCGACGGCTTGGGGACCCTTAGATAGGGGCACCGGCGCTGCCTGATGCTGCTCGACTTTTTCATTGTTCATGGGGTGCCACTTTTGAAGGCCGTAGCTCTTTCATTGCTCGCCGCAGCCCTTTTTGCGCTTTACCCCATCGGGTTGGTCGCGGCAGCCTTCATTTGGGGAAAGGACACCCGCTATCCCCATACTGGGCACCCAAATGTCGTCTTCGTTGACCTCGTGAGCTGGAATACAGAGGCACTCTATGTTTCGCCCTCCGCGATTCGGGCAATGCAAGAGCTTGTCAACAGCCCGCTCTCACGTAAACGGCCGAGGCCGGTGGGATGGGAAAACAGGCGAGGATTCCCATTTGTCTCTGCCGAGGTATGTTTCTTCTACCGTTTTGGCTCGCCGCGGTCCGCTCGGATGAATATCTACGAGATGCCCAGGGGTGTTTTTGTCACACTCAGCCACCAGGCTACCTGTATGTCGCGACGGCTCTTCGTCGGCGGCAAGCGTGCGGACATCTACCGAAGGCTTTTCGCGCCGTTCATTGCGAGGAATGACGCAAGCGGATTCGCGCGTTTCAGATTTTGATTCTTTGGGGGAGGGGGCGCAAGGTTGACGCCACCGGGGCGCGGTTGAGCGGGTTTTGCCACGAGTTACCGGCCAAGCCGGGGCGCTTCTCGGGGGTTTGTCGCATGCGAGGTACACGCTGATACACAAGGAACGGCACGGTATGCTGAAGAATGTGGCCGCATTTTTAAGAGGCTCACTAATCCCAAGCGCTGGCCCGCTCTGGGGCCAGGCCGCATGGATGGCAGATTGGGCCGGAATCATCTCTGGCGGCTCGGGTGTCCTCTACCTGCTTTGGGACCGGTTTTCCCTGGCAATCTTGTCCCTGACCCCCTTAGCAGGACATCCTTGGACCGCGATGAACTTTTCAACGAAATTCGGCTTTGACCTGCTCATCTTTAACGTGTTCGCGGGGTGGATTTCGTTCGGTGTTTCTGAGTTAGCCCTCGTGGTCTATGTCTTGCATCGACACGAGCGTGCCCGCCTGCCTTGGCTCGGAATCATCGGAACCCTGGTCGCGGCCCCGGCGCCGTGGATCGACGTGCACTTTTGATCGCGGGGCTGCGACGGGGACGCAAGCATTACTCGACGGGCGCGGACGAAATTGATAACCCGGCCCGCCAGCCGCCTGCCAAAGCCGTCGCTATATTGCGTGCGTAAACCCGAATTATTGGGGTCGGTACCATGGTCACAGTTAATGAAAAAATCTTTGGGTGGCATTCTGGTCTTGGCGCTTGCCGTGTTGAAAACCGGGGCGGCCGGATGGGTCGTACGCCGTCGCGCGGGCACAATGCCCGCGGCTAAATGGGGTGGCGGGTGCGACATTGTTGTCACAGGGGCCGCAATTCGGCATTGCGATTAGCGCCCATCGCCCGGCGATGGCGCTAACCCAACTTTCGCAGTTCGTCGCATTTCTGGCGAAAATAACTATTAAATATGGCGTTGGTGTTGCGCCAAGGGCATTTTTGTGCACAAAACCGCTTTGGTGCAGACCTACCCTCTTGTTTTGG
>JAKAEB010000084.1 GCA_021818445.1 Planctomycetota bacterium | reverse complement strand
CCGCTCCTGTACAAACTTTCGGCTTCGATCCCGCCGCCGATATTTCCGCACAGAACTGTTTACTGGTGGGCGGCTGCCCGGCGTTTGATGTCGTTTTTCAGGGCCGTGAACTGGGACGTGTCCAGCTTCGGGTACCCGGAAAGCACAATATCCTCAACGCTCTGGCGGCGGCCGGTCTGGCGCTGCGGGCAGGTGCCGCATGGGACATGGTCTGCAGGGCGCTGAGTTCCTTTGGAGGCATTGAACGGCGCAGCGAACTGATTGGTCAGGTTGCGGGTGTGACGCTCGTCGATGATTACGCGCACCATCCAACTGAAATAAAAGCCACGTTGGCGGCTCTCAAGGCCCGGTGGCAGCCGAAACGGCTCATTTGCGTTTTTCAGCCGCATCAGCACAGCCGCACCCGGTGTTTTATGGACGAATTTGCTCACAGTTTCGGCGACGCCGACCTGGTCATCGTCCCCGACATCCATTTTGCCCGGGATACACCTTCGGACGAGGCTGGCGTCAAGGCGGTCATGCTGGTGGAAAAGATTCAAGCTGCGGGCGGCGTTGCGATTCACCTGCCGCATTTTACCGAGGTGATTGAGTATCTTCAGGCACACCATCAGGCAGGTGATTTGATCATCTCGATGGGGGCGGGAAGCGTTTGGAAAGTGACACATGAGTTGGCAAAACGGATTTGAATCCATCATTCAGGAAAATGTCCATCTGGCACCGCTGACTTGGTTCGGCCTTGGCGGTCCGGCGCGGTATTTCATCACGCCCGCAGGTATCGAGCAGCTCTCGGCCGTTATCCAGCGGCTTTATGCCGCCCAGATACCTGTTTATATCCTGGGTAGTGGTGCAAATTTATTAATTCGTGATCAGGGCGTGGATGGTGCCGTCATTCATCTTTCCAACCCGTCTTTCACGGGCGCACAAATTGACGGACGCACCGTCAAGGTGGGGGCGGGTGCCGATATGATGCAATTGGTTCGTGCCATGTGCAAAGCCGGTCTGGGGGGTATTGAGCCTGTAGCGGGCATCCCCGGCACACTCGGCGGGCACATCCGCATGAACGCCGGCGGGGCATTTGGAGATATCGGCTCAGCGGTGGCATCTGTCACGATGCTGGATGTTGAAGGCAACCTCTACACCCGTCATCGCGACGACTTGGTTTTTGGGTATCGCCAAAGCAACATTACCGGCAAGGTGATTGTGGAAGCCACGTTGGAACTCCAGCCCGAAAACCCCGAACACCTAACCCAGCGCATGAAGGAAATTTGGCTTTATAAAAAAAACTCGCAACCTATGGGCGAAAACAGCGCCGGATGCACATTCAAAAATCCGGATGGACAATCCGCCGGTAAACTCATCGATCTGGCCGGCCTCAAGGGCAGCACGGTCGGAGGAGCAATGATTTCCCGCCGCCACGCCAATTTTATTGTTGCACGCGAGGGCACCAAATCCGCCGACGTGCTGGGTTTGATTGAGCATGTTCAGGCCATGGTGGAAAGCCGCTTTGGCATTAAATTAGAGACGGAAGTGGTCATCTGGTGATTCACGGGGTAGCCATGGAAAAGGCAAAACCGACGCTTGACATCCTGGTGTTGTGCGGGGGCATTTCCACCGAGCGCGAGGTGTCGCTGGAAAGCGGTGCAGCGGTGGCATCCGCATTGACGCGCATTGGCCACCGTGTCGCAAAGCGCGATATATCGCCGGAAAATCTCTCCGCGCTCGATCATCGTCCGTGTGATCTGGTCTTTCCTGCCTTGCACGGCCTGTTTGGGGAAGATGGGCAGGTGCAGCGGTTGATCGAATCGCGCAACTTGCCGTATGTGGGTTCCGGCCCGGTTGCCAGTGAAACCGCCATGGATAAGGCCCGCACCAAGCAGAAACTTCTCGACGGCGGTATCCCCACCCCGGCATGGCGGATCGCGCTTCGGTCGGCACCTGCGGCGTGGGCCGATTTATCATCTGAAATTGGTTACCCGCAGATAATCAAGCCCGTCGATGGCGGTAGTTCCGTCGATTGCCATATCTGTACTGATGTCCGGCAGGCTGCCGAGGCATTGCAGTCGTCGCTAGGTCGAAATGACCGGATGCTTATTGAAAAATGCATTACCGGTCCGGAAATTACCGTTGGAATCCTTGACCAGCAATGCCTGCCAGTTATTCAGGTGCGCCCGGCAGCCCGGTTTTATGATTACTCAGCCAAATACCAGCGTGATGACACACAATATATTTTTGATATAAATCTGCCGGCGGATTGTCTTGACACAGCCCGGCGGACGGCGATTGCCTGCCACCGGATCATCGGGGCCCGCCACCTGTCCCGCATCGATATCATGATCGACCCAAAATCACTTGAGCCGTTGGTTCTGGAAATCAACACCATGCCCGGTTTTACCTCGCATTCGCTTGTGCCCAAGGCCGCCGCCCGGATGGGGATTTCCTTCGATTCCCTCTGCGACCGTCTCTGCCGTATGGCCCTGCGCGATGTGCATGATGACCCCGTGCGGGTTTGAGGTAGATAGCCATGACCAAATCCGAAACTGGTTCCCGTAACTCCGGCCGAAAGGCGATCTTGTCGCTATGTGCCGCTTTGCTGATTGTTGCCGTGATCCTCGCCGCCTTCGGGCAGATACGCCGTTACGCCATGTCGGCGATTGCCTCCTCATCTGCGCATCCGCTTAAGCGCATCGTGATGGTTAATACACCCGCCTACCTTTCCCGTGCCATTTTGGATTCTCTGGCCCGCGAGGCCGTTGAATACACCATCTTCAACCATCATCACCCCCGGTATGCGGCCGAGATACGTGATCCGCTCAATGGGCATATTCTGCACCTGCTGGCGGAGCATTACGTCCGTCATCCGGAAGTCGGCTTTAATGCGTGGATACGGCAGATAGTTTTTGTCCGTCGATCCATGCTCCCGCACGAGCAGATCATTGAAATCGCCGCACAATACCGGCACCCGGCCGCGTTTGTAAAAATAAAAAATAAATATTATCTGATAAGCCGTGCCGGCGTCCGCCTGCCGGGGGTCTACAGCGCCGCCCAACATACCCAACTGCGGTGGCTTTTCACCCTGACGGGCTACAGCGGACAGGTGTCAAAATCAGGCCATCCCTTCAAAAGTAAGGCCATCCATGCCGGATTGGCGTTGGCCCGATTACTGCGCAACCGGCCTTACGCCAGTCAAATTCATGACATTGACATATCCGGCGTGGGCAAGCCCTCACAGCAGCACCCGCAGATTATCCTCATCACACGCTGGCATACGATGGTGTATTGGGGCCAGCCGCCGGGCGTAAGAAGTTTTTTTGAAGTCCCCACCGACCGCAAATTAGAATACCTGCAGGCGATCTATCAGCAATACCATCGCATTGATGCCGGACACACTTTTGTTGACATCCGTGGTGATCAGGTGCTGGTGCCCACCAATGCGGCGGCCAGCCAACCCGTGTACGCTCCCGCGACGCCCGTTTATCCCAATTGAGGCCGGTATGACGAATTCTGACATCCCGCCGCTTGCGACCGCGCCCGTCGATGTCCCATTTTCGCGCCGCCTGCTTTTATCCACACTCTTTACTTCCGGAATAGCTTTTGCCGCAGGATGTGCCGCTTTTCTGCAGGTGCGCTGGTCGGTAAAACCGGCCCTTTCGCCTTGGTCCGTGCGGATGTGGCCTTACGTCGTCTACGCCTCGGCCTCGGTAATTTGGCTCTCCCTTCTTACCCTCCCGCTGGCCTCGGCGACCAAACGCCTCTCAGCCAGTCAGATTTTTCTTATTGGCCTCGCAGCGTTCGCCGGGCCGCTGCCCATGCTGGTGCTCTCCGGCTGCATAACCCGCCCGGATGACCCCTGGCTTCCAATGGCGGCAGTTTTGGCAGTTGCCATTATCACAGCCGGCCTTGTCTGGATAAGTCGCAAGGCATCAATTGGTGTTGGCCTGTCCATTCGCTTCGGCCTTTTCCTATGGCTGTTCGTGCTGCCTGCCGCCGGACTGCTTGAGGTTGGAATCAGCACACGCCATTTTCCGCCGTGGGCTCGACTGGGTGCCCTATATTGGCTTTATCGGCTTGTGCAGCACTAACCCCTCGTCCCGGGTTCGGATTTGACGATTGCTCACCGCCACGATAACCTCCATGTTCAAATAATGTTTCCGGTCCGGAGCAAGCCAAACCTACGCTGAAGGAGAATAATAATGGCTGTCCCTGTACTGCTTAATACCCAGGCTCGCGATGAAAAATTTGCCTCGCTGACCTACCACATTGAAGGGGAATTGGTTCCCGTCCTGCAGGTGGAAATGCAATCCATGGGTGTTTATTTTGAACACCACGTGCTGTTCTGGAAGGACCCGGCGGTAAACATAGGTATCCGGCCGATGAAGGGCGCGTTCAAACGCGCCATCGCCGGCATGCCGATTTTTATGACAGAAGCCACCGGTCCCGGCCGCATCGCTTTCAGCCGCGATGGCGTCGGACATATTTTCGCTCTGCATCTGAATCCCAATCAGTCGGTGGACGTACGCGAGCATCAGTTCCTGGCGGCCAGCAGTAACGTCCAATATTCTTTTCGACGGGTGCAGGGTGCGGCCAATATGCTTTTCAGCGGAACAGGATTTTTTATTGATACCTTTGCGGCCGACCATCAGGAAGGCATTCTTTGGCTGCATGGCTATGGCAACGTGTTTGAGTTGGAATTGCAGGCAGGCGAACAAATTGATGTTGAACCGGGCGGTTGGATCTATAAAGAGATGACCATCAACATGGAAACCAAAATGCAAAAACTATCCACCGGTTTATTCGGCAGTGGTGGTCAACTGGTTTGGAATCGCTTTACCGGCCCCGGCCGCATCGGTTTACAGTCCATGTACCAGCCCTTTATGCCCGAGCCGGGGGTGTAATGGGCAGGTGGAGGGTTCACGGAATAATCAGCAACGATTCACTTCCACCGCCTCGCTGGCCAATCGGTGTACCTCCTTTCTGAGTTCTACCGGTGCGATCACTTCGCATTTTGGCCCCATACTGAGGATCCACCATTTAATTTCATTCATTCCATCTACTTTGCAGGTAAATCTCAGTCGCCCGTCGTCCAGCCAGTCGGTGTTTTGAGTGTTATGCCAATGGGTCTCATCTATGTTGTCGGCAAATTCTCTGGCAAAAATAAGTTCCACATCCATTGACGGTTTATCAGGGATGATCCGCCACGCATTTTTCAGGTAACTGTCCAGAGAAAAATCACGTCGCTTAAATTTGCGCTTTGTCGGGCGGGCATGGTCGAAGCGGTTCATCTTCAGCGTGCGATATTGCCTCCGATCGCGCCGGTAACCGATGACAAACCACGCGTGGGATGCAAACACCAGCTCATACGGGTCAAACTGAAATGACTGACGCTTCTCGTTTTTTCCGCTGTGCGCCGGTTCATAGGTACAATCCATTGAAATTTCCTTAAGGATGCAATTGAGGACGGGTTCAAAAATTTCATGGCAGCCCGACACTCTTGTTACCGGCTCGCTTTTAATGTTTATCCGTTGCTTGTGCGCTGTCGGCGTGCTCTTGAGTTGCGGCAGCCGTTGCATCAGCTTTTTTTGCAAACTCTCGACAATGGGCAAATGCAGCAATCCATTCTCGCGATGCATATTCTCCAAAATAATTTCCAGCAGCAATATCTCCTGGCTGGTAAAATCCTCCATGGCTGCGGAATCATTTTTCACTTGCAGAGTGATCCGCGAATCCGATCGGTCAATCTTAAAACCTGCCTTGTCAAGTGTGGCCAGATATCTGTAAAAGGAACGCGGCGATACATCCAAACTCCGCTTCAGCGATTCAATTTCGCATGGGCCCTCTTCGATCAGTCGCCGCAATATTTGCAATACATAATTCGTTTTCGGTAGCTTGGCCACAGAATCTCCAGTCGTCGGAACGCCGCGGAAATCTGCGCTTGCCTGCCACGCACCGGCTATCGCGCCAATCCGCTTAATCTTGACTGGTATTAAAAAGTATCTCACACATGGGCGTTCGTCAAAACCGCAGGGCATTTTGCGCTACGCCCGCTACGTTGCTCACCAGCATGCGCATAGACCGGCGTTTCCGGCAAACTCCCGGTCACCGTACCTGATTGAAACTCCGCCCACTGACAGTTAGGGTTCTGCGCACTATCATTTCCATAGTTTTTGCAGGAGTCCCTTGGATGAGCAATCCGGCGCGAAAGAATGGTCGTTTTGATTTTGACATTATTGAACCGGTCGGCTGGCGGGTGTTGGTGCGAAAAGATGATAATCGCCGCGAAACCAAAAGTGGTATCGTGCTGCCGGGAAATCATGAGATACCTACCCTTACAGGGCGAGTGATTGCCATTTCTAAAATGGTTGAAAACGATCCCGACACGTCACTGCGGCAATACGACAAAGTCTTATTTGATCCGCGCGAGGCGATTCCCGTAGAATTTGACCCGGATAACCGGCTTTTTGTCGTTCCGTTGGAAAAGATTTTGGCAATTTTCCGAAAATCAACGGCACAAAGTGCCCCGGTGACCGAATCTGCGCCAGATTCAGATGCTGATAGCGACACGCCGTAGCTTTAGCATCTTCCATTATCTATAGGGACTACAATGGAGGCATGATGGAATACCACATATGCGAAAATGGTGATCAACTCGCCGCCGTAGCGGCGGCTCGTATTCGGGATTTAGCGTTGGCCGCCATTCACCGGTCGGGACGGTTTACCATTGCCCTAACCGGGGGTTCGACGCCCGAACGCACTTACGAATATCTGGCCGAGCACTTTGCTGGCGACAATCACTGGGGAAAGTGGGCGGTATTTGTCGGCGACGATCGATTCGTCCCGCCCGAGCATGCCGCGAGTAACTTTGGCATGGGGCATCGTTTGCTTCTTTCGCGCGTTGCCATAAATGAGGCACAAATCTTTCCCGTTCCCACCCATTTACCCACTCCGGAGGTGGCCGCCGCGGAGTATCAAAAAACCATTGAAGAATATTTTGCGCCCCATCCCTGCATTTTTGATCTTATCCTGCTGGGAATCGGTGATGACGGCCACACGGCGTCGCTTTTCCCGCATGCCTCGGCGCTTAATGCGGCGTCGTTGATCACTTTCAGTCCGCCGGGGACGCTGCCACCGCCCATCGATCGCATCACGTTTACCTTTCCTTTAATCAACGCCGCCCGACATGTGATGTTTCTGGCATCTGGTGAAAAGAAGCGGTCGGTCGTAACTGATCTTATCGAACGGAAGAAGTTTGTCGTAGACTGCCCATCCGTAGGTGTTACGCCCTATCCCGGTGAATTGCTCATTTATGTGGATCGTCCGGCGGCGGGCGGCTAGATTCTCAGCGTTGCCTCGAAGTTACACGGCGATTTGACTGATTGCGGGTGCCCAGATGGCGATTAACAATTTTTGCTAAGTAGTACTTGAAGCCAAGGTCAGCCTGCCATAATCTATGCTCATGGAAAAAATAGAAATACCCCGTATGTCCCCGCGAAAAATTGATGCACATAAAGGGGATTGTGGCAAAGTCTTGGTAATCGGCGGAAGCGAATGGATGGTTGGAGCGCCTGCCCTTGCGGCCAATGCCTCCATGCGAGCCGGGGCGGGCCTATGCCGCATTACCGCGCCGAAGGATATTCTTCTGAATGTACTCGCCTTGTGTCCGACGGCCACAGGTTTTCCGTTGCCATCGCGAGACACCAAGCCTTTTCTTGAATTTGCCGATGGTCATGATGCCTTGGTGGTGGGACCGGGACTGGGTGTAGCTGCCAACGCGAGGCGTCTGGTCATAGATTTAATTGAGCGGCATCATGGACCGATGGTATTGGATGCCGACGCACTAAATATTCTCGCCGGTCTTGAGTCCAGCGAGTGGCCCCAACGGCGTGATTGGTCCAACATTGTGCTTACACCCCACATGGGCGAGTTTATGCGGCTGATGGCGGCTGTAACTAAACGCGGGGCGTCATTGGCAAGTGAAATCACCTCACGAGAGCAGGAATCCGCACCAACGGTTCGCAGTTTGGTGGATGACGAACCATCCACTGCCGATGGCGTGCCCCTGGATGTGGAACCCGTCGCAACTGCCGTTTCTGCGCCGGCTGAGCCGGCACCACCGCCCAATGATCGTTCTGCGTTGGCCGAGCTGCTCAGCCGGGCAACCGGATGTGTTGTCGTATTAAAGGGTGCCCATACGGTAGTTGCCATCGGATCGCAGTTCGCAACGAACCGAACTGGAAACCCTGCAATGGCGACCGGTGGTAGCGGCGATGTCCTTTCAGGCGTAATCGGTACTTTCCTTGCGCAAGGATTGGCACCGCCTCAAGCCGCCTTACTTGGTGCCCATGTGCACGGTTTGGCGGGTGATTTGGCGGCCCACGAGATTGGCGACATCGGTATTCTGGCCACCGATATCATTAAGTACCTGCCGGCAGCAATTCGCAAGCACATGTCAACTTAGGCGGCAGGCGTGTTCACCCCAAGGGTGTGGCCATTTTCGGGTACTCCCGGGAGGGTGTCCTCACCCGCCGAGGCGCTTCAGGAAGGTACTGGGAAATGCCGCCAGTTATCTATTCTCCGGCAATTTCATTTCCGCCCGGAAAAAATTGCCACGCCCTCACTCAAACGTATCGGTTGGCCCCGGCGACGCGCTCGATAAATAAATTTTGCGCGGAATACCCGCATTATTCGGTGGTGCTGGACGATGGGCACAAGAATCCTATTTGTGCTCCTCCGCCCGCCGGTGGGGATGCGGCTGCATTGATCAATAATTTGTAATATAATCAAAGCGTTTGCCAAAAAGATCGAATGCGGGACAATAGTGCCGCACCTGTTGGCGTTTAGAGGACATTGGATAGCGAAATGTCGAAAAAGACCGGGCAGCAATCCAGTAAACTGGTTCCTGCATCGAAGAAAGTTGCCGGACACCCCAAATACCGTGAAGTGTACGATACCTTACTGCGTGCGATACGACGGGGGGAGTTTCCGGCCGGCGGAAAATTGCCCACCGAGTCCGACCTGATGCAGAGGTTCAACTTCTCGCGAATCACGATCGTGCGGGCCTTACGCGATTTGCAGGCTATTGGTGTCGTCAGGCGCAGACGAGGCTCGGGCAGTTTTGTCGCGGAACCTGCTCGGTCCAATCTCACGGGTATAGGCCTGATTTTTCCACCCCTTGAGCCTGGAAGTATTTTTGCCACCGTTCATCAATCGCTGCAGCGTGAGGCGCAGAAAAGAAGCTGGCAACTTCTGTTTTACGAAATGCCGGAAGATGCATCAATTGAAAAAGCGCGTGCGATCATTGACAACCTCTGGCACGGCCAGATAAAGGGTCTTTTTTATTTGCCGCTGCCCATTCATCTCGGGTGTGCGCAAATCAATGAACTCATCGCCTCAGATTGCATGAAACGGAGAGCCGCCTTGGTTCTGCTGGATCGAGACATCCACAAGCTTTACGACCGCAGCCCCTTTGATTTGGTCGGGAGTGATAATGAGCTTGGCGGTTTCCTGGTCGGCACGCACTTGCTGGATCGTGGCTGCCGACGAATACTGTTTTTCAGCGACAATCGCGAACATCCCACGGCCGAGGCACGCATGCAAGGTGTGGCCAATGCCGTGCGATCACAGCCGGACGCTGTCTTAGAAGTGGCATCCGGCGACGGCGATGACCGACCGAAATTGCGGCAACTCATATCCGACTTCAATCCCGATGCAATTGCGTGCGTCAATGATATGACCGCTGCTAAAGTGCTGCGCACCCTTCTGGCGGATGGCATAGCGATTCCACATCGCCTAAAACTCACCGGCTTTGACGATACCGCCACGGCCGGTTTACTCTCTGTGCCGCTCACCACGGTGCGGCAGTCGCCGGACGCGATGGCATTTCATGCAGCGGCTTTGATGCAACACCGCATAGACCGCCCCGATATCCCCGCCACCACGTTATCCATCGCCTGCAGCTTGGTGCTGCGTGCGTCAACCGGCGTCTAGGATTCTCTCCGAGTAATAACAGGGACTCCTCGCCCATGGTGGCCATCGCTACACCATTGATATTGCAATTTTGTCATAATTAAATATATCAACAATTTTAATTTACGCCATATCGCCGGTGCGTGGCGTGGTGGTGCTACCTATAAAAAACACTGCCATTGCGTGTTTTTTGGCGTATTTTATTCACCGGGCGCTAATCGGCCACCAAGGTAGGTGAGCTTTAGAAAAAAGTTATACTAAGCACTTGAAATAAAAAAAATAAAAGGTATACTCTCAAGTGTCGCCGGCAAAGGCCCCAGCTATAGTAACTGGCGTTGGCAATTGCTGGCGGCCGCTAACGATGCGATGGTAGAGGATGTGCGCTCGGGATGGTCTGTCCGGGGTGCGTCGGGACGTGCAAGTCGGTTGAGAGATAGCAAATAAAAGATGTGCGGTTGCAGGTAGCAGCCGTCAGCGGGATCGCAGCGTGCTCTTCGCATGGAGCTGATGTTCCGTTGGGTGGTGCAGATGGCTGCGTTTAGTGTTTGATATGAAAGGCAGGCTTTGTAAATGAATATTCGTCGAATATTTACAGGCTACAGATTTGAATACAGAAACAGGATTGCACAGGGCTTTACCCTCGTCGAGCTCTTAGCCCGAATATTTCATCAGTGTAGTGGTTTGTGCGCTTGCGCATAGGCCTTGCACCCTGTAAAATCACGGTGTTTGAAGCGTTTTCGGATTTTGCAAGGAGGCAAGGCCATGTTGACAGACTGT
>JAKAEB010000024.1 GCA_021818445.1 Planctomycetota bacterium | reverse complement strand
AGCCGCCGCCGTCGCCGCCGCCACCGCGGGATTGGATTGTGTGGTGCACATCCCGAACGGCGGAATATTTTCCATGGGGACATGGTCCATAATCGTCGCAGCCGGGGCACCAGCCGTAACGGTAGGTGCCGATGTGGCATTAAGGGTGGATGGCGCAACGCCGAAGCTGCAAGTCATCATCGCGCCCGATACAACCAGTGGTGGCATGATTGCCGCTCCTTTCCGTAATTTGCCAAGGCGAATGTGCTACGCCGTCAGGCATAGGAATCACCGGAAAAACCGGATGAATCATCATCATCGTTTTCATCATCGGTGTCCCCGGTGGGCGATCCACCGGGTGGGCCGCCGGCCGGGCTTCCCGCCCCCGCACCGCCATTGCCGCCACCCGAATCTCCGGCCGAGTATACCCCGGTCTGTGATGGCCCGGCTGAACTGCTGGAACTACTGGCCGAATCGGTGGCCCCGGCACCCATATCCAACGATTTCATCTCTTCCGCAGATTGCGAATAACTCGTCACTTTTCCCAGCGTCGCCTCCGCGGATTCCGTCGCCGATGTGGGTGGCGATGGATCGGTGGGGGCGATAGCCGTTCCTGATTGCGGTGATGCCATGGTTGTTGTCTCCCTTGATGGCTATTGTCACGAGCCAAGTGAAACCATCGACGATGAGAGTTTCGCGCTCGCATCGGTCAGATCAAGCTCGCTACCGCCAACCGCTAATTTACCCTCGGCGTCGGCCAGCGACAAAGCCGCCGACCCGGCCGTGAGTTTGACGGAAGTCTGCCCGTCAACCTCAAATGCGTCGCACGCAATGGTAATACCGCTGGAATCGATGGCGATACTGCTGCCGCCAACTTTAATGGTAATATTGGTCGCGGCCTCCAGAATAATGGTGTCGGCCTTGATGTACAGTTGCTCGGCAACTTCCTGATAACAGCCGGCGGCCAATTTCAGCGAAACATTTCCACCCACCTGCTTACTCGATATCCCGCTCACCTTGATCTTCTCATCGCCCTCGACGTTCAAATTCCGGTCGCCACCAATCGACTCCAAATGGTTGGCATCGGTTTTCAGGTGCAGCGTATCTTTATGATGCACATGGCTGGCACTTCCTATGACGAGATGATTTTCCTTCTCTATCGTCAGGTAATGGTTATTCTTCACCCGGTGGTGCATATCGTATTGGGCATGAAGAAAAATATTTTCGCTGCCGGCGGTATCGTCAAATTTCAATTCATTGGCACCGGCACCCCCGGTGCTGGAACTGGTCTTAATACCTGATTCCACCGCCTTGTCCGGCAGCGCATACGGCGGGGCGTTGACGGCATTGTACACACAGCCGGTCACCAGCGGCCTGTCGGGGTCGCCATCTACAAACTCAACTACCACTTCCTGTCCGATCCGCGGCAAAAAGAGCGTGCCCCAACCCTTGCCGGCCCAAAGCTGGGCGACCCGAATCCAGCAGGAGGCATTTTGATCCGCCTGGCCATATCGGTCCCAATGAAATTGCACCTTAATCCGGCCTTGGCTGTCCGTGTATATCTCATTGCCCGACGGTCCGGACACGAACGCGGTTTGCGGACCGGAAATAATCGGCTTGGGGGTTTTGCGTCGGGGGCGGTAGGGCTGTTTGAAATCAATAGCGCTGATATGGGCGGCATATTTCATGGTACCGTCGCCATCACCCTTGCCGCCGGTCTTCCGTTCGCCGGCCGCGGGATCACTTTGCGATGCCTCAAAATCCACCGCCGTGATCAGGTATTTCTTATTCATGGCCGCTGTCGGATGCCCGGTAAGATTGAAATAATTGCCCGCCAAGACATTCCAATCCGCCGTCAGCCCGCTGTAAATCTCGTAACCACTTTGCATTTCCTGCATGCGGATGCTGGCAATATTTGAGCCGACCGACGCATCAGGAAAGCCGCCGGGAAAGTCAAACATCTCCAGATTCGACTGTGTGGCACCGCTGGCATTGGTTACTTTACCAGTCTGATTTTGCGTCGGCTGCATATAGTTGAAGTCTGAATAGGTAAACACCCCGGGTTGAATTTCATGACGCATATCCCATTGGTGAATGCCCGCCAACCGACCATCGGCATACTGCCCGAATGGAATGTCCGGTTTTCCCGCCAGCGCCGGGCAGGCACTGTTGGTATCCACCATTTGCAGATTGTGGGTGCCGTTAGCGTGCGTAAAAAAGTAGTAAATGCCGTTGAATTCCATCAGTCGGGACACAAAATTGAAATATGTTTCGCGGTACTGCACACAATAATCCAGTGTGGCGTACGAGCTTTGCAGCGACTGATTAAACGCCGAAAAGCCCAGGCTTGAAAATGTGGTCTTGATGATCTCGGGCGCAGTTGCAGATTGAAATATCCGGCAGTTAGTGCCCCGGGTTAAAAACCAGGTCCACGGCATAATGACAAGGCGAAATAAGTTGGTTTTGCCCGCATCCGTGACGCGGGTGCAATTAACCACCACGCCGTTGCGCAGTGCCGGTGGGGCGTCATCACCTGACTTGGGGGGCGGACCGATGCGCAGCGTGACAGACTTGCCCAGCAAAGCGGCCGATACGTTCTGGCTTGCCACCATAAGCACCGCGTCCACCTGGTAAACAAACATGTCGGATATCGCTTCGGAACCGCGAATTGACTGCACCGCCCAGGCATTAGCACCCAGGCTTGTGTCCAAGGCCAGCGGCCAACGGTTCTGGTCATAACTCATGGGGCGATGCTCCTTCCCGATCAGGCGTCATCAAGCCGCCGATGCCAGCGCCTTCAGTTGGAAAAGTCATACTCAAACGCCTCATCTTTTACATTAACTCTGATCGTTTTAATCGGCTCCTGACGCATCATGCGGCCAAGCATTTCCCGGCCAATGTCCGGCAGCATCTGATTGGTAATCAGGGCGTCGATCATGCGTGCACCGCGTTCAAGTTCCGTGCAGCGGCGGGCAATAAGGTCCGGCACCGCATCCTGATAAATCACCTCCACCTTGTGCACATCATGAATGCGGCGCTTCACCCGCGACAACTGCAGATGAATGATGTCGCGCAGCACCTTGGCGGTAATCGGATAGTACGGCACCACCAGCAGACGGTTGAGCAGGGCATCGGGAAACACCTTTATCAGCGGCCCGCGCAGCGCCTTTTCCAGCGATTCATGATCCGGCATCAGCGATGGATCTTTGCACATATTAATTACCGTATCCTGCGCGGCGTTGGTGGTTAAAATAATAATGGTGTTTTTGAAATCGATAAGGCGGCCCTCGCCATCTTCCATCCACCCCTTATCAAACACCTGAAAAAATATCTCGTGCACATCGCGGTGGGCCTTTTCCACCTCGTCCAGCAATACCACCGAATAGGGCCGCCGCCGGACCGCTTCAGTCAGTACGCCTCCCTCGCCGTAACCGACGTAGCCGGGCGGAGACCCTTTGAGCGTGCTTACCGTGTGGGCCTCCTGAAATTCGCTCATGTTGATCGTTATCAGATTGTGTTCGCCACCGTAAAGTGTTTCGGCCAGTGCCATGGCGGTTTCGGTTTTGCCCACACCGGATGGCCCGGCCAGCATAAACACGCCAATCGGGCGATTGGGGTTATCCAGCCGCGCGCGGGATGCCTGTATCCGGCGGGCAATCTGTTCCAGCGCCGGCCGCTGGCCAATGACGCGTCGCTCCAGAATGTCCGCAAGCCCCAGCACCTGCTGAATTTCATCTTTTACCATGCGGCCCACTGGTATGCCCGTCCAATCTGCCACCACCGACGCCACCGCCTGTTGATCCACCGTGGGAAATATCAGCGGAGCCTCCCCCTGCCTTTCGGTAAGCTGCGCGGTTAATGTCTTGAGTTCCGACAGCCAACGCGCCCGTTCCTCGGCAGAAACGGGTACCTCATCGGTGGACGCTGGGGTGGCTTTGTCCGTTTTGGCATTCGGACCAGTTGAGGCCTTTTCACGTGGTACTTTTGCATTGACCGCGTCGGGCGCCGTCGCCGGATCGAGCTTTTCACCGGCCGAGCGCAATTTGTGCCGCAGGTCTAAAATCTGATTGACCAATTCTCGTTCCTGTTTCCACCGATCATCAAGCACCGCCAGCGATTGACGCTGCAATTCCAGCTTATGGGCAACTTCTGCCGTGCGAGCAGCATGATCCACCCCCATGTCCGTTTCACGTTTCAGGATGGCCAGTTCCCCTTCCAGTGCCTCAACCGACCGCCGCGTATCTTCCAATTCGGCCGGGACGGCGTGCTGGCTTACCGCCACGCGGGCGGCGGCTGTATCGATCAGGCTTACGGCCTTATCGGGCAGTTGCCGGGATGGAATATAGCGATGGGAAAGTCTCACTGCGGCGTCGATGGCTTCATCAAGGATTTGCACTCGGTGGTGCTTCTCCAGAGGTGAAACCAAGCCCCGCAGCATAAGAATCGCCTTGGGTTCGGAAGGTTCTTCCACCTTCACCACCTGAAATCGGCGGGTGAGGGCGGGGTCCTTTTCAATATGTTTTTTATATTCATCCCATGTGGTTGCGGCAATGGTGCGCAGCGTACCGCGCGCCAGCGCCGGTTTGAGCAAATTAGCGGCATCGCCGGTTCCGGCGGCCCCACCGGCACCGATAAGGGTGTGCGCCTCATCAATAAACAAAATGATCGGCTTGGGCGACGCCTGCACCTCTTCAATCACCTGCCGCAAACGCTGTTCAAATTCCCCTTTCATGCTGGCACCTGCCTGCAGCAGGCCGATATCCAGAGTGCGAACCGATACATCCTTGAGTGACGGCGGTACCTCGCCGGCGGCGACGCGCTGGGCAAACCCCTCAACCACCGCCGTTTTGCCTACCCCTGCCTCGCCGGTAAGGATGGGATTGTTCTGTCGGCGGCGCATGAGAATATCTATCACCTGCCGAATTTCCTCATCGCGCCCGACGATCGGGTCCAGTTCACCCGACTTGGCGCGGGCCGTGAGATCAACCGCAAATTTCGCCAGCGCCTCCTGCCGTCCCATCGCTGCCGGTGCCAAAGCGCCGCCCGACTCTCCGGCCACACCTTGGGCACCCGCGGCATCGGCAGCCGCAAGTCGGTCCTCGGCAGATCCGCCGACAATCGCCGCAAACTCGTCCGAAAGTCTGTCCACCTTGACTTTATTAAATTCAGCCGAGATCGACGGCAGCGAATTCTTCAAATCGCTTTCCTTAAGCAGCGCGATCACGACGTGGCCTGATCGTATCTGCTTCGATTCAAAGGCCAGCGATGCATATACCCACGCCTCCCGCAATGCTGAATCAATTCGTGATGAAATATCCGTAATCGACGTGGCACCACGGGGAAGTTTATCCAGAAAGGCGGTCAGATCCGCGGCCAGCCGCGATGGATTGATATCAAAGGCACGGACAATGCGATGCAAATCGGTGTCTTCGCTTTGTAATAATTGATTGATCCAGTGCGCCAGTTCCACATACGGATTGCCGCGCATCTTGCACAGTGTCGCCGCGCTCTGCATCGCCTGATACGCCACGGAATTTAATTTGCTGAACAGGTTTGCCCGCGAAATGTCAGCCATTCATGCATCCTTTTATATCGCCCACCATGTATTTTACACGCCTTCATGCGTGTACGTGTATTGATCGGGATCGGTCTCCATAGGCCTGGTCCACAGCCATGTGGTCTGTCCCAACGCCCCCGATTGCCCGAGCCGCGTCGCGGGCGTCTCGGGTGCCAAAAGAACATATTGCACCTGCCAGTCCAAATGCAGGCCGGCGTAGAGCCGGATCCAGTCACGCAGTCGGGCAAAGCCGCTCCGGCCGGGCAGCATATGTTCGTAAACTGCCAATTTCATTGGCCCCAGACGAATTTTGAATGTGCTTTGGCATTCCCGGAAGCGGCTCCCCAGCATGACATTTCGGCCCAGCAGACCGGTGGATCGGCTCGCCCCCAGCCGCGTGATAAAGTTGGCCTCCACCGCCATCCAACGCGTGACAAATTCCACCACCTTTACGGGGATGGCAAAATAATGGGCCAGCAACTTTTCCAATCCCCCCGGTGAACGGTTGGAATCGGTCATCCAACCGGCATTAAACAATTTGCCATGGTCGTCGATCCGGTCGCGGTTATTGAATTCCGGCAACCCCAGGCCGATGAGGCTGCCGACATAAAGTCCGAATCGGTCGCGGTTGACCAGTTCTGTTTCGACGCTGCGGGCGGCTGAGTCGGAACTGATAAATTGCTGATTGATGGCCCAGGCGCGGTAAAAAAGCGTCATCAATCGGTGGTGCAGCAGATTGAGAAATTCCTCATGCGTACGGTCGCGAAAGTGCCGACTGCGATCCAGTACATATTCCGTCAACTGCAGTGGCATCGGCCCATTGGGACCCAGCAGACCAAAACCGCTCGTTGCTATCCGCAATTTGCCATCGACCCGCTGAGAAACCTGCTCAATCGAGGAACGGGGAAACGACAGCGATACATGCTGCACAAACCGGTACGATTCCTGCGACGGCAAGCGCGCCTGCCCCACGGGTGCTTCACCCGAAAGGCTGCAATTCAGCAGGCGAATCGCATGATACAGATCAAAACGATCGCCGCGCTCCAGCAATTGCCGGGCTATAGGGTTTGCGGGCGTCGGCCCGGTTGTGTTGGCCATCGGATTATCTGTCCTCGCTGGGTCGTGCGAATAACTGTCTCCGTAAACGAGTTAATCGGCGCATGCAGGGCCAAAAACTTTTCCAGAATCATGCCCAGTAAAAAAGCGCTCCCTCCCTGAAATGCCGCGTCATCCATTTCCAATGTAATTTCAATACCACGCACAAAAGTGGTCAGGCCATTGGCAATCAGTCGCCGATGCAGTGCCGCCGCCCGCACGGATCGCACGCCCGCTATCTGCAATTTATGGTTGGCGTCATGCTCGGCTGCATAAAGCCGCAAGATGGACCGCAACGCCTCCGCCCCCTGTTCAGGTGATGCATCCACCAACGAAAGATAATTAAGTGACAGATGACTGATAAGCCGCCATGTCGTCTCCTTTTCCGCAATCGACATGCGTGGGGCGGTAAACGGGCCATCCACCACACGAATGGCGCTGGCGGGCAAATTGCCCACCATCTGCATATCGGTAGGCGCTTTGCCCGTCGACATAAAAAGCGGTAAATCGCGGTTGGTACAAAGCGTTTCTACACCCAACTGGGTGAGGCTCGTCGAGTAGGGGACGTTTTTTTCATCCACCAGTGCAACGTACACTTCCGATCCGCCATACTGCGACCGCCCCCCGATGCGGCGCTCCTTTTCAGACGGCACGCGTGGCTCACGGCGCATCTGATAATAGGCGTTGCGCCCCGGGTCAAAATCTGTCGCGCGGTAAAATGGCTGAAATTCCTGCTGATCCTCCCGCGCCGCTCCGTAGCCCGTCACCCGGTTGATATCAAAAATTTCAAAATCCAACGGACGGGTAATATCCGGCACCACATGAAATTCATGAAAGCGATCCTCCAGATGGATGCGGCTGCAATTTTTTTCAAACAGATTAATTACCGGTGTGCATGCCAGTCGCAGATTGGATCCGGTAAGGACATTTTCCAGACGCGGGTCCCGTTGCGAAAATACAAACACAAGATCGATTGAACTGCCGCTGGTTTTGGCCATCGCCGGTGCCAATTGCGACAGAGTGAAAAAACAAAAGCGTTGCGGCAAAGCAAAATATTCCCGCAGCAGCCGATAGCCCGAAAATGACCGGGCACCCGTTGGCAGCAGCGCCTCGTCTTCCGCAAAGCCCTGCGGCCGAAGTTGCGATGGCTCGATGATTTGCAGCCACGGGGCGGGGGTTTGGTTCGGTTTGGCCACGATACCGATACAGGCGGAAAAAAGTTGTTCATGCAGCGGATATTGAATGCTCGTATCGCCGCTTATGTAGAAACTCAATTGATCGACCGCCATTTTGTCCAGAGCAAGCGCCGGCAAAATGCTGCTGATGCGAACCCGGAGGGCGGCACGCATCTTTTTGTTCTCTGGCAGGCCCCACGCCGCCATCTCACGGCTGGTATAGGCGATATCACTGATCTGCAGCGGATACACCTTGAGCCCGTGGGCGGTCCGAAAGCGACAGGCCGTCACCTCATCCCGCCCAATACTGCTTTCCAAATAGGTGCCGGCCGGGATCGGAAATCCCTGGGCAAAGTTGGCGGCCTCGCGCGGATCGGGAATAAACTCCACCACGCCCATCGCCGGCAGCGGTGCTAAGTATTGGGGGTAAATAGTCTCCAGCAGGCTCTGGGTAAAACGTGGAAATTGGGCATCGAGTTTCATGTCGATGCGTGCAGTCAGAAATGCCACACCCTCCAGCAGTCGCTCCACATAGGGATCCGGGCATGGAATTTGATCCAGACTCAGCCGCCCCGCCACCTTCGGAAATTGCTGCGCAAAATCCTTTCCCATCTCCCGAAGGAACAGCAATTCCTGCTCGTAATAATCGAGGATTCGTCTATCCATTGCTGCGCTGCGTCACCTGGCACAAGCCGGTTTCCAAGTCTACTTCAGTTTTAACAAATAATACGTCGGGCATGGGCACCGCCCACAAATCGGCACGTATTTCAAAATCAACCCGGTTGCCGGCTGCGTCCTTCGTATTGGCCACCGCCTTAACCACGATGGTTTCCGGCAATATGCGGGGCTCATATGCCCGAATGGCATCGGCGATCATCCCCTCGAGAAGCTCCACCGAGATGCCCGATTCTGTCTGACCGCCAAGCGCCGGAATACCAAAATTCAGCACCGATCTGGCCACATTAGGCCGATCATTAAACCCATCTGAATCCGGATGGCGCGTAGAATTCAAAAGCCATCCCAAGTCACGTAGCACGGCGGTGCGAAGTTGCGTGATGGTGGCGGCGCGAACGCTGCGCGATTCTGAGGAAATGTCCGGATCATCATCATTCAAACGATCCAGCAGGAAGGGCATGAGACGATCGCGTGAAATGCTCTCATCCCCAGCCATCATTTATCCTCCGCCTGCAAAGTGTTCAGTACGACCTTCCGCACCTCCAGCAGGGGATATTCTCCATTTGCCGTCGCCAATATCCGATGCCCGGCCCCAACAGCCACGCCCGCCCGATCCTGCCAATCCGCCGCCCGGCTCATCATCAATTTTTCGTCCCCGCACGCCGCCGTCCCAGGGTAGCGCACCGGGATAAAACCAACCGCTTTGCCCTGATTGCTCCAGGTGAAATTGGCGGGTATCCACACCAGATCACGCAGGTCCGTCGGCCTTTCAATTTGAATTTCGGCAATGTTCTTGAACGGTACCCAGTAGTAGTTGCCTTTGACAATTACTTCCAGCACCGGACCCAACCGCCCATCGGCATCGGCAATCCAGTCAAAAGGCTTGTCGTCAATGGCGCCGCCGGTGGTGGGGGCGGCTTCAAATGCGGCATCGTGCAGACGTACCGCTTCCTCCAATTGGCCGGTCGCAAAGAGCTTTGCCGATTCCACCAGCCAGCCCAGCCACGGGTCGGGTTGGCCCAGCAACATGGGGGTGGTGTCGCCCGCAAAGACGCTTTCGCGTACCGCCTCGGCTGCAATAACCTCGCGGTACACCGTCACCATCATCAATGCCGCAGCATCGAGATCGCCAATCACATTTAATTGCGTCACCGCGCGATCCCACTGCCCCAGCAGCGTGAGTAGTTGAAACAGAAATATCCGCAGTTTTGCGTCGGTGGGGGCCTTGCGGACGGCTTTTTCAACCTCGGCAAGTGCCGCGATTGGCTTACCTTCACGAATGAGCGCCTCGGCCGTCAAATAGCCCCGCCTTTCAACCCGTTATAGCTTTAAGCAGATCGCACCGATTCAATCGTGAATCGGTGCGATCTTAAAATCTTCTCACGCAGTGCTTATTCCGGTGCGTTTTGCGCCACGTCATATTTAAGCTCAACGGAACTACCTGCTTCACCTTTATCCGAAATAGGTGTGGCTTTGAATTCAAACTTGGTGTAACTGATGGAAAGACTGACCGATACATCGCCAAGGCCCAGCCCCGTATCGCTTATGGAGTAGCTACTGAAAGCGCAATCGGTAAGCTTCCAAGTACTGTACTTCACCTGCCCCTTCGAGGCGGTCACCGACTCAATCTCAATCGTCGTTACCGTGGTACCCGTCAGGCAATATTTGGCGATGGTTGGCAATGCACTGCAGCCGGGAAAACTCACACTAATCTCGTTGCATACGCCTTCACCGCCCGATCGGCCACCACTCGAATTCGGCATGCCACCGCCTGCATTGGCGAACGACACCTGCATAGCTTGAAGATCAATCCATTTTTCGTGTTCCTTCTGTGTGCTTTCCCCTTCGATTCCCTCAATCTTCATGTACATACCCATTGCAATACTCCAATTCTTAAATATCCGAGCCGCCTGATTCGGCTCCAACCACTTTTACACACGGCTCCCCAACACAGGGGCCGTAACATTTTATTTCTTCGCCGACTTTAACTTCGATACCAACCGCAACGAAACGGTCAAACCTTCCAACTGATAATGCGGCCGGAGGTAAAATTTGGAGGTGTAATACCCCGGGTTACCCGGAATCTCCTCCACCTCCACCTCCGCGGCCGCCAATGGTCGGCGGGCTTTGGCCTCTTCCGTGGCATTGCGCGGGTCGGGTTCAACGTACTGTTTGATCCATTTATTAAGCCATTTGACCATATCATCTTTTTCTTTGAAGCCGCCGACCTTGTCACGCACCATGCATTTGAGGAAGTGGGCAAACCGACAACTGGCAAACAGATACGGCAAACGGGCCGCCAAATTGGCATTGGCGGTTGCATCAGGGTCGTCATACTCCGCCGGTTTGTGCAGTGATTGCGCCCCGATGAATACGGCATAATCTGTGTTTTTCCAGTGCAACAGCGGCATCAAGCCGTTCTTGGCCAGCTCAGCCTCGCGCCGGTCGGTAATGGCAATCTCAGTGGGGCACTTCATATCCACGCCGCCATCGTCCGTCGGAAAAGTATGGCACGGCAGGCCCTCCACCATGCCGCCACTTTCCACCCCGCGGATGCGAGCGCACCAGCCATAAAGTTTGAAAGCACGGTTTATATTAACGCCCATGGCAAAGGCAGAATTGGACCACACGTAATTATCGTGCTTGGCCCCTTCCATATTCTCTTCAAAGGCGAATTCTTCCACCGGATTGGTTTTGGCCCCATACGGCAACCGGGATAGAAACCGTGGCATCGTCAAACCGATGTAACGTGAATCTTCCGATTCACGCAGCGAACGCCACGGCGCATATTCCGCCGTCTGAAATATTTTGGTCAAATCACGCGGGTCGGCCAATTGCCGCCATGAATCAAAATTCATCAGCGATGGCGAACTCGCCGCAATGAACGGGGCATGGGCGGCGGCCGCTATTTGGGCCATTCCGCTGAGAATTTCAACATCCGGCGGGCTGTGGTCAAATTCATAATCACCAATCAGACAACCATATGGTGCGCCACCGGGCGTGCCATATTCCTCTTCATAAACTTTCTTGAACAGCGGGCTTTGATCCCACGCCGTCCCTTTGAATTTTTTAAGTGTCTTGCCCACATCCTTTTTGGATATGTTCATCACCCGAATCTTCAGGTTTTCATCCGTTTCCGTGTTATTCACCAGATAATGCAATCCGCGCCAGGAGCCTTCCAACCGGCGGAACTCCTCATGGTGCATGATCAGGTTAACTTGTTCGGAAATTTTTTTGTCCAATTCCGCAATGATGGATTCAATACTCCGGCGGGCGTCATCCGAAATCAGCGCCGTGCGCTGTAACGCCTGTTCCACCAGCGTACCGACCGCCTCGCGAACCATCTGCGATGCTTCGTCGGTTTTCGTGCCGATGTTTTTACTCAGCAAACTGGAAAATTCATCTACTGTTTTAAGGTCCTTAACCGGTGAGGACGCTTGTTGTTCGGGCGTCATACGCTAGTCTCCAAGTAGGTTGATCGATCCGTCTGTTTTCCAGGCCGCCGGCCGGCCACCATTCACGGTTTAAGCCGCCGGCTTGTCTTCCGGCTTAGGTGCCGAGCCAAGGGCCGAGAGCAATGATGGGTCCTGCAGTACCTGCGCTACCAATTGCTCTGCCTTATCTTTGCCATCCATATACGTAAGCAAATTGGCCAACTGCGTGCGGGCGTTAAGCAATTTAGCCAACGGCTCAACTTTCCGGGCCACCGCCGCCGGCGAAAAATCATCCATGCTTTCAAACGTCAATTCAACGTTGATATTCCCCTCACCACTGAGCGTGTTGGGTACCTGAAACGCCACGCGCGGCTTCATCGCCTTCATGCGGTCGTCAAAATTATCAACATCAATTTCCTGAAACGCCCGGTCCTGCACCGCCGCCAGCGGCTCCTTGGGGTTGCCGGAAAGATCCGCCATCACACCCATAACAAAT
This sequence comes from Planctomycetota bacterium, assembly GCA_021818445.1. GTDB lineage: Bacteria > Planctomycetota > Phycisphaerae > WQYP01 > WQYP01 > JAJZGD01. Next base: position 38,275 of record JAKAEB010000024.1, on the reverse strand, counting down.
GGTAAATTAATTTTTTTCTCGGCTCCGTAAAGCTCCACGTCATATTCAATCTGAACACGCGGCGCCCGGTTTCGAGCCACAAATTTTTGACTGCTTGCTTTTGCCATGAGTTATGCCCCTGAGTTATCTGACCATTCACAGCTTCGGCTGCAAATACTCCAGGTTATCCGCGCCGGTGATTCACCAGCCCTGCTCGGTTCACCTGCGAATACAACCACCAACAGCACGGTTTGTCAAGCGCAGAGCGGCTATTCATAAGCGATCTCCCGATACATGATCGTCGGCTTAAAGTGCCCGCCGGCTATCGCCAAAATTGTAACCTTCCCGCCGCTAAACTCGATTCCATGGCATGTTGGACCACCACGTTTTTTTTGCCAACCATTTTTTCCCCGCAAATGTGCTGACCGCATAGCGGCTTGGCATGGGCGGGTCAATAACAAACGGCGACTCGCGAATCAGTCGGCCACCCTCCTGACGGATTCGTTCCAGTTTCGGCAGCATTCGCTCTATGTCGTCCATCCATCCCGGCTGGCCCATCTCCTCCCACACCATGGCCAATATATCCGAGTCGCTCGAGCTATCGATCAGATACGCCCCTAAAAGTGGACACTTGCCGAAAATGTCCAGTTTGTAACCGACCGGATCAATAAAAAATTTCCGCGATGCCATCGCCTCGCGCGCCTCAATGGCGAATTTGGCAATCATCCGCGCCGCATTCGCCGCAGCCTTCGCCGCACCAATGGCAGGGCTAAGCACCACATCCGCCCCTTTGGCCGCCAATGCCGCCGCGTGCGCCCCGGTACTGGCGGTGCAAATAGCCGCTTTTGTGGCGGTAAAGGCAATATCCCGGCTAAGGAGATGCTCGATAGCTTCAAATGCCCGTCGCGGGTCGCCCAACGCCACCACATCCCGCGCGGTATGCAGTCGGTATCGGCTATAACTTTTACTTACCACCGACGCCCAGTACCACAACGCTTCCGCCCCATCTTTAACCAGCGAAAACAGCGGCAACATGCTCAGCACATGGTCGGCAATTTGCTGCGCTGCCTGCAAACCCGTCTCCCGCGCAATCGTGGCTGCAAATTGCGAAACCTCCCTGATCTGCGTGCCAAAAAATTCATTAAGTACACTGAGAATCTCTGCGTCAGCCATCTGTTTGACTGGTGCGGTCGCCTCTGATACCAGAGCGCTGCCTGCCTTGGCTGTGTCCTTTTTTGCCGTCTGAACGTCATGCAACACGCTGTAGGCGCTGTATGCCCCCCCTTTGGCATCCAACGCCTGACTGCCCACCTTGCCGCCAAATGTTTTTACCGATTCGCCCGTTACATTCCCTCGTTGCCTTTTTAGCTCGTCTCGCAATTCGCCCGCCGCCTGTGCCATCTTCTCCACCGTCAGCACCATACGCAGCTTGATCTTCCGGCCCACAAATGTTTCACGCAGGCGCGTCGGTTGCGTCGCGGCGATTTCACGTAAGATCGCCACGTCCTTGCTATCCAGCGGCAATCGCATGGATTCGAGCGTTTTCATTAATGAACTAATGGGTCGTACCGGCGGTTTATTGCGCGGGTCCACTTCCCAATTCTGACTTTCGTTTTGCATCCAACGCATCATGGCGATGCGAATCTGCGTGGCCTTTTCGACTGATGGTGCCTTGTTGTATGCTTCGATCGCGTCGTCTATTAACTTAAACAGCTTGCTTCGCGGCTTGGTAATACCCAGCTCGGTCTGCTGTTTCCAGTCTTTTAATGTAGGAATGCCGGTCATTGCCTGCCCCTGATAGATCGCCCACTGATCAATCTTCTCACCCGATGATTTCTACTATAGGCGACCGCTTGCGTCGCTACAAGCCCCGTTGGCTGCCAATTTATTTTTTATCATCCGTCACCCCGCCAATCGCCTTAATTGCCTTGAGCGCATCCGGCGATAAATCCGCAATGACATCCAGAAAACTTTTGCTGATCAATTTACGCGCCCGCTTGAGAATCATCGGCACAGGGCTTGATGGTTCGGCAGATTCCAGATATTTACATATGTCGTCAATTGCTTTGATGCAGTCTTCGCGGCTGTTGATGCCGCGCTCCACCATCTGCACCGTCACAGTTGGCGCGGCAGCACCGGGCACAGCGGCAGCATCGGCCGGCGGTGGCCCACCGGTCGCCCCCGCCGCACTCCCCACCCGCTTTTGCAACTGCGATACCCAATTTTGAATTATCTTCCGCGTGCCCCGCAGGTCGGCACCTTTGCCCGCACCAACGTGCGTCGTCAGAACCTGATCAATTCCGTCCCACGCCTGGAGCGCCTCGCCCGCCGCCTTGTGCAGCACCGCCAGACGCTCCGGCGGTGTATCGCTGAAGGCCGCTTCCACTGCTGCCGGATCAAGTTTCTTCTCATCCGCCAACGCCGGTAATTCGCCCGTCGCCACCATCATCTGCCGAAGCGTTATGCGCCCCAATTGCCGCGATTCGGCCAACGGTACATCCAAAAAACGCCGGGGAAACTTCAGCGGATCATCAAACGCATCGCTGGGCGGCGACATCGATGCAATCGCATTGACACGCAAGGTCGGGTCGTTGTTATCGTCCGCATCCAGTGGCGGCATAAGCGTCGGCCAATACGCCTCAAGGTGTCGATGGATTAACCCCAGCCCGTCGCGCACGCCTTCAAGGCCGCGCAAGCGCGCCTCGGCAAGCGTTAAAAACACCATCACACGCAGGTCCTTGGTGCGTTTCATCAATGCCGTACAGCGCTGAAAAATATCCTTCCACTCGGGTTCCTCCGCCGGTACCTTCACATTGCCCATTTCCTGTTCCGGTTTGCCGGGCATCAGGCGTTCCAATTCTGTGAATTCCAAATCGTAGGAAAGATCATCGCCGCAGGGCTTGTCTGCTGAAATAGGCTTGAGCAACTCTTCAACGTTTAATTCGTACATGGGCGTCACCTCATCTTGGGCCATGCAAATGTACCCGATCTATGCGCCGTGTCGAGCCATTAAAAAAAACGTCGCCACCAGCACCCGTATCGACTTAGGACAGACCCCTGTGCGGCCCTTGATTTAGAGTGTCTTTTCTGCCGGGCGGGTTTGAAAGATCAATTCCGCCCCCTCCCTGCGGCCCGAAGTCACCCCCGCATCGCTTATTGAAAGGCCCGTCGCGGCCATAGAAGTGGGTATATCCATCGGCTTGAGCAATTCATGAATGATGCTTTGAGCATTGTCCGCCATCCACGCAGCCCTGGCGTCCATCATCAGTATCAGCGACGCTGCCGCTTCGCCACCATCAAAAATTTTGGACGCCAGCCCCACCGCCACCCGGGCGGCAATGGCTTCTATCATCAGCCATGGAATCACCTTAATTTCCGCCACGCTCACCACATCAAAGCTGTCGTAGCCGATTAAAAATTGCCGCGCCGATTTCATGTCAATGCTCGGGTCAAAGCCCCCACCATCGGAAGCATCCGCCCGGATGGAAAACTGCAGCATCCCGCAGGCAATATCCGCAATCCGTGGCTGCCGCCGCGGTGAATCATGATCCAGCACCGCCAAAATCCGGCCATTATCAAAAAGTAAATTGCCGGGGTGCCAATCGCAATGCGTCACCACCAGTGGCCAGTCGTTGTAGCCAAGCTGGTTCACGCGCGTGGCCGCCGTATGGTAAAGGGTCCCCAACCGCGCCAGCGCCCGCTGCAAACTCGCACGCAGTGTCTCATTGCCGTTGCCCAAATCTGCGGCCACCAACTTACGAAATATTTTCTGCACCTGACCAGATTGATGCACTCCGCCAGTGGGCAGTGTCAACTCGGCTCCCGAGGATGCCAATATCCGGTGGTAGCGTGCAAGCATCGCCCCGGCTTGAATCAGTTGCCCCACGGTGCGATGAAAACGCTTGCCCCGGACATATTCAAAAAGTTCATAGGTATGGCCATCGAAGGTAAGTGCTGTTTTTCCATCCACGCGGTTGGTCATCAACCGGGCAGTGGGGAAGCCTTCATTTAACAGTAAAGTTTGGATTCTATGCGAGGTGGCCACCCGCTCTGGCGAATCCTTACCGCTGGCCCGCCGCTTGAGTAAAAACGTACCCTTTTCGCAAACGATCTTGGCTTTCGGTGATCGCTTACAACCGCGATCAAACGCCGCCGCGGCCGAGATTTGACCCAGGTCAAATCGGCTCAGCACGATGGCGAGTTCGTCGCCGTGAAAATGGAGATGATCCCCTTTCAATAGGTCCCTTCAATACGACCAAAACCCTGCGTCTGTCATCGGTTATCAATGTGCGCCGCCCCCAATAGCCGCGATGCTTTATGGCGTTTTTGGCAGGTTATGAGACAAAAACGGCCCGGCAGGTCGGACGATCCTTGTCGCCTGCCAGGCTGCGCGGTATCGTTTAGACATACCTCGATGTGAACGAGTGGGACAATATTCGGGGGGAACTTATGAAACTTGATGCGGGCGATATTCAATCCATTTTCAGGTTAATAGGTGTCCTGCGCGAGGTTGGCTCGCATCCGGACATGTGGAAACCGATGATGCTTGGCCGCCTCTGTCAATTGCTGGCGGGGCGGCTGGCTGTTTGCGCCGAAGCCGGTACCGCGAGATATGGTGCCGGTCAGCCCTGCGGCGGCGATTCCGGCATTGTTGTAGCGCTTCCCGATGGCCGGGCGCTTCAAGGACGGGCAGTTGCCGATAAGGTTGGCAATTCGATTAATCCATTGCGCAGTGAAGCTGGTAACCTTAAGGTGGGTGCCACAGGCGTGGCGGTCGTGGCCGGGCACCCGGAAATTCCAAAGGCTTTTATCCACGCGGGGTCGCGCTGCGGCCATATGATTCAATCCTGTCAGCGTTTTGATCGCATGCGTACCCGGCAATCCATTTACATTCTGCGTGGTGCGGATGATCTGCCATTCTCCGGGCGCGACCGATCTCTGCTGGCGGCATTTCATGCCGAATTGAAGATAGCCATCCTGTCCGACGGCAAAAAGCAGATGGCATCGGACGCTAAAAATTTACCCCACCTGTCGCCGCGGCTTATGGACACGCTTATTCTGCTTTCCGACGGATTATCAGAAAAGCAAGTGGCCGGCCGGCTGGGGTGCAAAATGGGTACCGTGCACGAATATGTAAAGGAACTTCATCTTCGCTTTTCCGTCCATTCGCGGGGAGAATTGTTGGCGCGATTCAACCATATCAAAATGCAATCGCAGGGACGCCTTCGGCTTTGATTCTGACGGTGTCGCCCAACGATCCGCTTATGATTGGCAACGGTCAGCGCAGGCTGAATGCCTGCCGCACTGTCCCCCCTGATTTTTATCCGGATTCCCCTGTTCGGGGGAATTGAAATGAAAAATTCATGAATTAGACTCCCTCCGTGTGGGCCATGCGGCCGGCATCACGGCTGGTTGGGAATTTGCATCGGCGACAATCAGGTTATGTTGAAGGAGTGCTTTCATGCGCGTTATTGGTTTTTGGGCCTTAAGTGTATCGGCCGTAGTGGGGATTGGTACGGTTGCCGCACAGCCTACCCCTGATTTTACCAATGCCATCTTTGGTAAATCAGTGATTTATTCACAAACGGCTGGCAATGCGCCTGTGCTCTCTGGCAACAACCCCTATCGCTTTAATGTTCTGGTGTGGGGCCTTTCATCGCCATCATCGGGCAACTACAGCATCACCGACGGGACGCTGACGGGCGCAAGTTCCGGCAGCTATACGCTGCCAAGCCCCGCGGGCGGCAATGGTATCTTCACCGACGGCTCTATTGTGGGCGTGAATTACCAGCATACTTTCCCAAAGTTTGCCACCCAGGCCAGCCTCGACGCGGCATTTCCGGCTGGCAACTATACGCTGAAGTTCAATACCATTGATGGTATCAATCCCACCTTCGGCCTGCTGCTGCCTGCTGTCCAGCTACCTGCTGTCCAGTACCCCGGCACTCCAGACATCACCAACTTGGCAAGCCTCCAATCTGCTGACGCAAACGGCCCAGTCACCGTCAACTGGAGTGGCTTTACCGACGGCAGTGCCAGTGATTTTGTCCGGTTGGTAGTAGCAGATTCCAGCGGCAATCCCATCTACCAATCTCCATTGCCGGGCCAGACCGGAGCGCTCAACGGGCTATCAACAAGCGCCACGTTGCCGGCGGGAATTCTGGCACCCGGGGAAACCTACATGGGCGAGCTTGATTTTGTCCAATTTCTTAATTCCGATTTCAGTACTTATGCGGGTGCCGAGGTTCAGGATTTCTATTCTTCGGGCGTGCACTTCGACATCAGCACACCTGAACCCTACGCGATGACGATGGTGGCTCTTGGGTTGGTGGGCCTGCTGTTTCTGCCACGTCGGCGGCGGGCCTGAACGGACTGTTGCAGACGCAGGTGCGGGCGGCGATTGGACTTGGCAGGATTTCGGGGTTACCACATGCGAAGGCATGTTACGCTGCAGACCGTCTAAATAGGGGTGCACAATGTGCAATGTGCTCTCGCCCCGCGACGTATATCTTCTGTCGGTCGCCTTCGCTACGCGCCCGCCTGATGCTGTCGGTTGCTGGCGGTCGTTAGCGGTCGCGCTGTTTTCATGTGGCCCCCGTGCATCGCACCTATCTGGTCGCGGGGGCATCGGCCTGCGTGCTTGGGCGTGGGGTATCTTCAGCGGTACGCCTTGGTGGTCGTCGGCCTTGGAAGTTCAACAGAAAAATGTGTCCTTTTGGTATTGCAATTTCGACCATTTCGCAGCGGCCGAGCAAGCGATCGGCCCAAGGGGTCTCAATCCGCCGCCACGAATTTCATCATTGATGAGTTCCAGCCGCGCAGCGTGGTCGCGACCGTTTCCACGGGCACCGTTGTGGAGAAAGCCGCCCCTTCGCCACGGTACCAATGGCGCTGCGCACTGACGCAGTGTCCATGCGCCGTTTTTCCCGGCGTGTGAGTTTTTTGACAACTCGGCGGCGATTAAAGGGGGCAGTTATGTTTTTTCCATCCCGTCATTTCGTTCGGATGCCGCGCAAACCTCGCATATTGACGGTCGGATTGCTGACCGGTGCCACATGTTTCGGCCTGGGCATGTCGGCGGCGCGGGCAGATTTTTACGGAACGCCCGGTTCCACCTACGCTGGGCAGCAAACCTCATACTACTGCGGCGAGGGCACCATGCAGATGATGCTTTCAGCCACTGCAGTGACCGCGGCGAATCCCGGGTTCGTGATGCCATCTCAAAATGCGCTTTACGTCACTTCCCAAATTGTGCAGTTGAATGTATCCGGCTTTACGATCGGTGGAACCTTGCCCAGCGGTATGGCCAATGGCCCGGGTTTTCCCGGTGCGCTTCCCGCCGCCGCGCCGGGAAATAATTGGTCGCAATACATCAATGGAAGTGCCGGGTACGATGCGGCTGAACGTAACATAGCCAACGCCATCGCCACAACCGGTATTCCAGTGGGCATCGTGGTTCACGGCGGCCAACATTGGGATGCGGTGTGGGCAGTCGAGACGGCTCCCGGCGGTGCAGCACCTGCACCCGGCGCAGCGTACACGATTGACGGCTTCGACGTGGCGGATCCATGGACCGGCTACGCGATTGCCAACCACTTACCGCCGTCCGTTCTGGGTGATGGCATTGCCTATTTTTCAAATGTCACCACGCCTTTTGTAGCGCCCAATGGTGCCATCACCAACTTCAATCCATTTTTAAGCCAACTTTTTACCCCACTTTCGCCGACATGGAATGCCACCATCTGGGGCGGGCGGTATGTCAGCGTTGCCGACCCGTACTCCACAACTCCGCCGATTCCGGATTTGGGCACGGTCAACAGTATCCCAGTGGCGGCACCGATTAATCTCGCCACCGCCACAGAAATATCGGCCAGTCAGGCGATTACCGATGCCACGAGTGATGAAGCCACAGTGAATCTCTCCGAGGAAGTCGGTTTCAGTGCCGGCCACAAAGCCGATACCAACCCGGCGGACGTATTGCAGATAGCCGATTCCCCCGGTTCAACCGTGAAAGATTACCTTGTGCCATTTATGGACACTAGTGGCACGGCGGGCGACAACTATTCCGGAATCATGGACATTAATCCGTATACAGGACAAATAGACATTGCCATGTCGATACCGGTTTCGGCGGATGAAATGACGCTGGCACAAATTCAGGCATTTGCCGAGGATACCCTGATGGGCAATCTACCAGCCGATATGAGTCCCACGCCCACTCCCGAGCCAACGCCATTCATTCTGCTGCTGAGTTTATTGGCGCTGGCGGTTGCGCTGCGGCACCGAAGACAGTGGAAGATTTTGCCCCCGGGATAATCGCCCCGTCGGCATGGATAACGCTGCGCCCAAAGCCGCGCTCTGAATCAGATGGGGGAACGGGTGTTGAGTTGGTCTCCCATGGCCGTTTTGTGAGGCCGCAATTTATGGATTGGCGGACGGCAGATTTACGATCGTAAAATCAGCATCGTCTCGCCAGCGTGCAACTCAACTTCATGAGCGAAATTAATAATGTGCTGGCCGTCTTTAAGAGCCAACGTGGCCGGGATGTGCTTTTTGCCAATCACCACCGAGAGTGTTTTGCGCCCGCCGGTGGGCAGTCCGAGAGACTTCAATTTCAGTTTACCCCATGCCACATGGATTTCGGCACGGGTGTTATGCTTGGACCCGCGGAGAGAAATGCTGCCCCAACCATCTGCAGATGTAAATGCGGCTTTGAATCTCTCGGGCCGCAGTCGGGGGTTGATGGCCATATAACCACGCGGCCCGTCATACTGATAGCCACACATGGCAATGAATGATCCGTAGCTGGCCATGGATCGTGAATAATGATCGCTGCATTCAATTTCATTAAATGGATTGCGCATACGGGCGCTGTAGCGGTCTTCAATAGCGCGAGTGACGGCCAGGCCCTCAAGCAGCAAACCCTCGGCGATCATATGGCTGGCGGCTTGATGTTCAAAGCCGGACATGCATTCATCAAAATAACCATACTGCCACGCGGAGTGATTGCCGAACGGGCGTTTAAGTCCCTCCGGATTGGTGGCCATAATCAATCCGCCATCTCCGGCGAGTGCATAGGGACGCCCGGCGGGGTTGGCCTGCCGGAATGGGCCGACATTAAGCGTGAAGTTGTAGCGGTATAGTGACTTGAGCGCGGCAACCGTTTTCCGCCGGTCGAGCACACGGCCAAGCCCAACTTGCCAGGCCCACGATTGCCCGTGCACCTGCTCAATAAATGATGCGTCATAGGTGCCCAGTGCGTGGGGATGGCGAGGGTCTTTCTTCTGGATGAAATAGCGGCCATTAAAGAGGCGGGTTTCGATCGACCGGCGACATTTATTAAATAATCGTTCGCATGTTGCCGCATAGCCATGTTCGCCCATGATTAAAGCCATTTCCCGCCCGGCCTTAAGTGCGGCCGCATACAGGCCGCTGATCCATGCGATTTGGCCATACCATGCGGCGTCCAGCGTGTTGGGCTGCGGACCGGTGATCAACCCGGTTTGTGGGTCGCTGTGATGAATCAACCAGTTGATGGCCAGGCGCACACCCGGCCAGATTTCTTCCAGAAAGGTATTGTCGGCACTCATGAGATGCTCGCGGTACGCACAAAGGATCATCCCCGCCTGCCCATCGGTGGCCGGGCCGGTACCCGGCCCACGATAGCCGATCATGCCGGTTTTTAAATTTAATGCGGTACCAAAATCGACGCGCCGGCGCAGATCGCGTTCCATATCAGGAAATAATCGCGAGGTCGCCTGCGCAAATTCATAAACATGCGTACATGTACCGGGGCAGCAGCCAACGCCCTCCCATCCCCAATAAAGCCCGCTGGCAAAGCGGTGACTGGTAGAGGTTGCCAGACACGCGGTGTTATAGATCGTGCGGTCTAAAAACCAGCATGGCAGCGTGGAGTTGTACCATGTATCGCGCCACAATTTGGTTTGGCCGCTAAGCCGGGCGTAATGCGCTGCCACATAGTCCGCAACTTCTGCGCCCGAACCAAAAAAACGGCTGTAGTAGCGACCCGTGGCCGCATCGGCGACCGGCAGATTGCCGACATTGGCAAAATGCCAGGTAATGGCGAAGACAAAAGTTGTCGATGCCCCGGCGTGAAGTGCGACCGTTCGTCCGACGCCGCCAATCAGCGGACCATGGGATTGGCCCTTAGCGCGCTGCGGGGCGGGGGATTGGAGAACTGGCTTTCCGCCAATGTCGGCCGATCCTTGCCCGCTGCCAAGCAGCAGCAGGCTCATCGAGCCAAAATCGGTGTCTGCATCGGTGATGCGTCGATTCTCGGCGGCGTTCAGATCGGATTGCACAATATCCGATACGCCTATGTTACCCCATGGGCCGGTGGCGTGGTCATAAATTTCTATTATGCCTTGCTGGCCGATAAATTCGGATACATCGAAACTGGCGCGGCGCATATGATTATCGTCATGCCCGGTGGCGCGGCGGACGGTCTGGCCGTTGACGATCAGTCGGAGGCCAACTTGGTTGATGTTGCTTCCACCGCCGATGTAGAAGTTAATAAATTGTCGTTTGATGGTGAAGGGAGGACTGGTGAGAGTTCCAGTGGCGGAATCCCTCTCCGCAATCGTTGAGCCGGGTGCTGAGGCGTGGGAATTAACCACCCGGGGGCCGACACCACCCACATCCCCCTGATAAGCCGGAATATCGGCCCGAGCGATGGGGCCGGTGCCGAATGCCGTGCCCGTAGTCTTCCATTTGCCATAGGTGGTGGGGCGGTTAAAGCGTTTAACGATGATATTGGGTTCGGATGCCTGCGATCTATCAAGCGCCGAGAGATCGAAGGTGCAGTCCAGCCTTACGGCCCGGTCGGTGGAATAGACGGTGTTCACACGGCCGACAGAGTTCGGGCCGGCGGTGAACAAGCTGCAGGCATTTTGTAATATTCCGGTTATTTCTACCGACGCGGATGTCGCCGAGGTGTTGGTAACTTCAAATTCGCAAATGGTTACCGGCAAGCTGGAATCGTGGGTATTGAGCGGAATAAATGGTGAATACGCCGATAGCTTAACCCGCACCGGACTTGATGGGTCGCGATAATTTATTTCTCCAACCGGGTAGTTGCCGCGAAACGTGATATGGTGCCATCCTCGGGCATCGAGTGGTTTGACTTCACCGTTCACCCGCAAAATAAATTCCTGTATGAACGGGCTTTCCACTTTGGCTGGTTGAACATAGTTGGCACCGTTCTGGCAGTTGACGGCATGAGGATGGCCGAAGCCGCTCCAAGGCACATTTCGCGGCTCAATACCCAATCCATTCTGATTAAAGATATCCCAAAGCCAAAGCTTGCCATCGCCGCCAAGGTAAACGGTTCCGCAGCAGATTCCACCCACGGGCATGCCAATAAACTGTAATTCTCCCTTATCTTTGGAATAAATGGTCGGTTTGCCGCGGGTAAAAAGTGATTTGACCCACTCCGGGCGCAGTTTTTTATCTGGCGGTACGAGTCGGGCCAGTGCGCCTTCTTCAAAAGGGCCGGCCATTGCAGGTCGATCGGCCGCCATCGCGGCCGCTGCGACACCGCCGGAGAGGGCCGCTAAAAACCCCCGCCGTGAGACCTGTCTTTGGCAGCAGCCAGTGTTAGCAGCGTTGCCAATTGAGGCAACCGGCACGGTCACCACCTCAGCGATCCGTCTTTGCATGCAACTACCCCGCCGGAAAATCAGGAAAACATTACCATTCGTACGCCCAAGCGTAGGTAGTGTATGTTGTTTCCTGCGGATTCCCAAATACCATACCGCGCAATTTTTCCCCGCAGCGGGCGGTCATCCGAAACCCGTTCGGGAAAAACAGGGGATCGGTATCATGGAATCGGTAGGCGGAAAATTGGTGCGCCTCGCCCCGTTTGGCCCTATGCGTCAGACCGGAGATCGGCGTGTGATAAATTCCACTTGCGAAATAGTAGGTGCCACAGAAATAGTCCTCCAGGCCCGAAGATAAATATTCGGCCGTTTGGCTGCCTGCAAAGTAGGCCCGCATGCATCCTTCCATGAAATTCCAATTCGGGCTGCTGGCCTTCATCGTCACCAGAAGCATGGCCCCGGCCGACGGGGTATTGATTAGATCAAATTCCTGCAGGCGGGGTATCCTCACATTCACCCGGCGATGGAGCTTAAGCCGCGCTTCCGGTGGCAGAGTAATACCAGCAATCTGAACCGGCACGCCGACGGTACCGCGAATAATCCACCAGCAATCGGGATGACCATCGACCCCCGGAGCCAACTGCCCGGTGATGCGGATTGATTGGCCAAACGGGATGTGGAAGGTGTTGTAAAAGCCGCCGGTGTGCCCCGTCATACCCATCTGCCGCACCCCCCATGGGGCGGTGGAATCATCAAAGCCCACGCCATGGCCGAGGCCATATTCCATGTCGATGGACGGGGTGGCTTCGCCGTCAACATAAAAGCGGACACGTGTCTGGTTGTAGTGTGGCCAGTTTCCACCAAACCATTGATGGGTTATGCAACCGGGCCCTTTTCTTTCAAAGAGTACGGCCTCTTTGTCGGACGATAAAACGTTCACCTGTTTTTGGGCAGTGCTGAACGTTGTGACTCCGCGCCCGGGCGGGGTACTCTGGGCGATGACCGAACCGACCCCGGAGAGACCCAATGCTCCCAGGCCTGTGGCCGCCAGCAATTCACGTCGAGTTGGCATAATAAAATCCCATTAATAAAAATACAATAAAAAGTCCATCACCAGCGATAGACCCAGGTATACGTGGTGTAAACGGCGGGTTGCGGGTTGTAATACAAATACCCGCCCAATCGCTCGCCATCCCGGCAGACCAGTTTCATGCCGTGCTGAAAAAAGAATGGATCGCGTGTAAAAAAACGGTAGGCGGAAAAGGCGTGGGATTGATTGTTGATATAGGTGCAGCCGCCTACAGGTGTATGAAAAATGCCCCAATTGAAATAGCCGGTACCAGTAAAGAAATCCTCCAGGCCACTGGAGAGAAATTCGGGTGTTTTTAATCGATTGATAAACACCCGCATACATCCCTCCATGTAATTGAAATTACCTTGGCTTGCGCCCTTCATGTCGACGGCAAATAGTTCGCCGGGGCCACGGACGCTGCACAATGTGAAAAACTGGAGGGGTTTTTCGTGTATGTTTACCTTTTTGTAGAGACACAGCCGGGCATTGGTGGGAAGCGTAACGCCGTGAAGGTGAACCCTCATGCCGTCGGTTCCATGGATGATCCACCAGAAGAGGGGTGTTTTCTTCACGGCGGGAGCAAGCTGGGCGGTTACTCGAATCGATGTCTGGTATGGAATCTGGTACGTGTCATACACGCCCGAGGGGATGCCGGTCTGGCCGATTGTCCCCACTCCCCATGGCTTGGCCACCCGGTAGCCCATGCCGTGGCCCATACCCAACTGCATGCTTATGCAGGGCGTGATTGAACCATTGATGTATATTCGAATAACTGTGTGATCAAACCCTTTCCAGCCACCCGCAAACCACATGTAAGTCAGGCATCCAGCGCCCCGGTGGTTGATCAGTTGCACCTGTTTTCCCGGCTGCAATATCAATTGCTGTTTGCCGACATAGCTGTAAGAGTGGAGCGCGGCGAGCGCCGGCTTGAGTATGCTCCGCCCGACCGGTGCGGCTTTACTTCCGCGGGGTGCCGTACACAGAACAGCCGCCGCTGCAATCAGCATGGCGAAAGCTGCCAGCCAGAACGATTTGGCGGAAAATAAAATCCCGCGAGGTACACTCACGCATAACTCCTTTCGGAGGCGATATCACCCTCATAGTTCGCAGAGCCTGTCGAGTCATGTGTCATGCGACGTCAGCCTCGGTGTTGAACTATATCTCACAGACCAGATGACCACCTGCAGCAGCAGTGCGGGGCTTATTTCGTAGCGGTCTTCAGCAGACGATTTATTTGCCGGCTTTGGCCTGGGCCATAACTTTTCGCAGTTCTCGCTCATCGGCGTTGGTCCAGTATCCACACTTAAGGTGCAAAAATACCGAGGTGTAGGCCATAGTCAGGTTCGTCTTCAGAATCAGGATTTTATAAATTTTCCCCTTCTCATTGAGCAGATGAATGCTTTTGATATGCATACGCTGGTGATGGGGAACACCAGCCGCCATGAGAATGCTGTCGATTTCCTTGCGGTAGGCTCCGATGCCGGGTGCCTGGGTATTGGTGACAAATTGTAGCTCGCGGTCGGTATAGGCCTCGGCCCGGATGTTGGGTGCCTTGGCGACCGCCGCAAGAACATATTTAAGCACCTTGTACATGCTCTGATGCGTGACGATCGTCTCAACACCAGCGCGGCTTTGATCGGGGTATGCGGAATCTACAATCGCGATCCAATTGCGATCGCCGTACAGGGGCAGTATGTGATGTAACTTTTTGTGCCACGATAGCGAATTGGCAGGCATCTGGCTGCATCCGCCAAAGCTGAAAGCCAGTGAAACGAAAAGAACCGGTACCAACCGCAACCAATATTTATGCATTGAATTCACCACCTGTAAAAAGGAGAAGGAAAAGCATCACTGCTCAACAAACTCTATAATACACCGCACCGGTCTGAAATCCCCGGAATTTGGTACCACACCGCCCACACCTAAAACGGCAGATGATACTGGTGATCGATATTCCACATCATGTTCATCTTAACGGCACTGGTGCTTTGGCCTCTGGTTATATCCACCAAGGCCGTCTCGGGATATGGCGATACATGCCCGTCACAGAATAGAACATTGGAATCACCCGCATGCACATTAGACGGTGGATTGTACTGTGGCTCTGATGGCCAAACCTCATAGACGTAATTGTACAGAGGGTGCACCATATATTGCCGGTCGGTAATTTCAATCATCTGTGTGGGGTCGACGACGGCGGACGCGGCCGGTTGGTTTTGGTATTGATAGTATGGACCGGTACCCAAGCCTAGCTCTGGAAATCCTCCGTGTTGCACGCCCCAGACGTTGTAGCCATAGGAAAAATTCTGAAGCAGCCCATTGGCACCGATTGCTGGAATGTAAAGCAGTTGCTCGCCAATTTTATAGCCAAAACCCAGGTCGGCGGCGCTGGCATAGAACGGGTCTCCGGTGATTGGGGGCGTTGATACATAGGTATTCCACCAATTCTCCGATATCGGCTCGGCTGGGCAGTAGAAAACTGCCGGGTTATTAGACATGTAAATCATCAGCCTGGATTGCCAGATGGAAAAGTTCTGGCCGCTGGACAGCGTCACCGCATTGCCGGGGTATTCCTTCCATTGCGAAATATACATTTGGCTCGCGATGCCCATTTGCCGAAGATTTGATTCACAAACGACCGCGTTAGCCAACGCCCGGGCCTTGCTCAAGGCGGGTAGCAGAAGGGCGATGAGCAGGGCGATTATCGAAATAACAACCAATAGCTCCACAAGAGTGAATCCGCGGCGTCTACCGGGTTTAGTGTTTTCAGGCATGGGTCGACCTCACAAGTTAAACCAAGCGGAAGGGAGCCAGATACGATCCAGCGGCGCAGCCTCGGTGTTAGAAACTCCCAGCTCGTGCACCCTGGTTGAATGCCGCGAGTCCGCACGGTTGTAATACCTGTGCGAATCAGGGCTAGTCCGCCACCACTTCTTACCGTTGCAGAATGTTAAAATCTTAACGACCGACGGAAGTTTGTTTGGCAGATTCAGTTAAAATTTTCACGCGGGCGGGCTTGGCCAATATGTAAAAAAGCAGGTGTAACGGGCGAATATTTGTGCGGCGTAGGTCAGAAAGGCTTATGGTATTGGTGGTCAATATTCCACATCATATTGTTTGCGATCGCATCGGGGTTTTGGCCACGCTTCAACACGGTAAGCCGGGTTTGCGTGATCGTTGCAACATGGCCATCGCAGAAGAGCGTATTGGAACAGCCGTCATGCACATCTGACGGAGGATTTAAATCCGGTCTTGAAGGCCACACCTCGTAGGCGTAGGGGTATTGCGGCTTGGCATAATATTCCCGATCCGTTATCTCAATCATATCCTCGGGATCAACGACTTCTGATGCGATTGGTTGGGCGTTGTGCGCTTTTCCAACCAGATAGGTTCCCGTGCCAAGCCCGAGTTGCCGATGTGTACCAATCTCGGTGCCCCAGACGTTGTATCCATATGAAAAATTAGCATATTCACCATCGGCGGAGTATTGGGGAATATTTAATAATTCCTCCCCCGGTAAATATCCATAACCCATCTCTTCGGACGACGCATAAACCGACACGCCCTTGCTGTTCTGGGCTGACGCAAAGGTGTTCCACCATTCCTCCGAAATAGGCTCGGCCGGGCAGTAGAAAACGGCCGGGTTGTTGGCCATAAACAGCATCAAGCGGGGCTGCCAGATGGAAAAACTTTCCCCGTTGGCCAAAGTCGCGGCGTTGCCGGGATAGCAATTCCACGCATCGAGGTACATTTGGGTTGCGACCCCCATCTGCTGCAGATTTGAAGCGCAGAGTGCCATCTGGGCTACCGACCTGGCCCGGCCGAGGGCCGACAGAAGCAAGGCAACAAGGACGGCAACGGCCGCCAATACAACCGTCAATTCAATCAGGGTGAATGCACCGCGCCGCCCCTTGGTGGGAACCCCGCCTGACATCGTATACACTCCCAACAGATTATGCTCTTGAAGTGTAACTCCGGATACATCATTTCGCAAGATTATTTTTAAGATTTTAACGCGGTCCGGGCACCGTTTGAAGCCACATTCGGTCTCGGCCATTGGCGGGCATGCAGTTGGATATCTAACTTCAGTACGAGTGGTGTATGAACCGGGGCAATTGCTGGTTGCCGGTTGGAGTGGCTTACCGGAGTTTTATCCCGCCTTTGGCCCTTGAGTGGTGCTCGCCTCCCCCTGTGGGTAGCTTTCGGTAAGGCATCGTAGGGAACGCGAACAAAAAAGCTCGGCGGGCTTTCACCCGCCGAGCGGCAAAATCGTTTTCATTGCGGCCAGCTTGGCCGAGCTGCCGCTATCAATTAAATCCGTAAGGGAGCTGCGGGTTCACAACGTTGAGAATTCGCAAGGTATTATCCTCGCTGCCCTCGCTGGCCGGACTCGGAGACATCCCGGCCGGCAGGGAATTGGCTACTACTTCCGACACATGGCCGTCAAAATAGAGGGCATTGGCCCAGCCGAGCGCGTCACCGTCTTGGCCGTGGCGGAATCTCAGCTCGGTTTCCCATCCACTGCCGTTGTTGTCGAGTTGCGAATCGGTGCCACCGAAAAGCCCGTCTGACGGTATCATAAATGTTGGGTACCTATAATCCCCCGCCATGATCGGGTCCCAGCCAATATTACTCATGGTGCTGTTTTGTGCCCACCATCCAAAGGTCTCATTCGAGAAATACCCCGCGCCATCCGTCGATTGTGTCGCGTCGCCAACGGCAAGGCTTTCGGCAGGGGTTTGAACATTGGAGGCCTTAAAGCAGGTGTCCAGCTTTGTAGAACCCGTCGTGGGGGTGCCGTAGTAAAGGAAGAAATTGGGATTGGCGGAGTAAGTACTACCAAAATTCCCAACCACTTCCACCCCATTAACCTCCCACCCAGTGAACGGTACATCTGGAACAATTGTGGCCGGGCAGACAAATGTCTTTAGAAACTGCTCCGACCATGAATTGACATCCATTGCAGGCCCCGTCCCACCCCACGCCGTATCGGCCGGGTCGCACATAAGTTGCATTGAGTGGCCGGAGTTATAACTGTAAAGCAATGTTGCCCAGCCAACCGGCGACGGCAGCCAGTAGCTGGGGTGTGCCCCATCGGGATTTCCGGGGTACAAGTTCGGGTCGTCGTAAATGCCAAACGGTATAGAATCGTTGAAGGACGTTTCGTATTCAGCCAGCATTTGTCCGATGGAATGCAAGTTGGCCGCGCACCCGACGCTTACCGCTTGGGCTTTTGCCTTCGCCAACGCCGGCAATAATATGGCAATGAGCAGCGCGATGATTGAAATAACAACCAGCAGTTCCACAAGAGTGAAACCCTTGCGGTGAACGCCTACTGGTGACTTGAATCGTCGATCAGCAATCATAAACAAAGCTCCTAAAGTATTTGTCCACGAGGCCAAATCCCGCCCCGCTGGGGCCTAACTCGCCGTCCACACCGGCGCAATATCACAATCTCCGCGACTCTCCATCGGCTGCCACAACCATCATCGCTGTCCGCACACCGACCAGTGTCTGCAATGCCAAGCGTAAGACTTGTGACTTGGCAGTCACACCAGACGCCCTGATTATAAAACTTAATAACAGGCATTACCACTAGCTACGGCGTAAAAATTTTTATAATAAGCGCAATGTGCGGCGGGGTTTCTTTTCGCGGTCTCTGTTGGGCATTGAGCGGTTTTATCGGCAGGCCGCTGGACTTCTGCCGACGGGTCTGGGGTGCGACCGGGTCTGAAGCCCAAGCGTTAAAACGAGCGTGCACAAGCCACGCGGCCACACCGGCGATGCACAGGCACAATACGCAGTGGGTGACCGCAAAACGGTGCATTGGCGGGGCAACGTCATGGCTCGGCGAGCCGCCTATCTGATGGCACTTTTAAGGTTTTCGGGCGTGATGAAACCGAGTGGCGGAGGGGGAATGAGCGACAACACGGCCCGCGGCCTGCCGTGGGTC
Organism: Planctomycetota bacterium; assembly: GCA_021818445.1. Lineage (GTDB taxonomy): Bacteria > Planctomycetota > Phycisphaerae > WQYP01 > WQYP01 > JAJZGD01. The sequence goes on along the minus strand of JAKAEB010000024.1, from coordinate 19,653 downwards.
TCTGTCAACTCCATGCGCGCCGCTTGACGGGCCACAAGCACACGGCTGGCGAGTAACCGGCCGGCCGAATTTCTGATGGCGGCCCGCACATACCCCCTGAAGACGCAGGTAATGGTGGGTTTTTGTGGTCCCGCTTTAACACCAAACTGTGTGCCGAGATCGGTGATATCTCCCTGCGTCGTGGCGACGGTAAAGCCGATGTCCTTGTGCGGGACGGTGGCGACCAATCGCCCGGAAACCAAAGTCACATAGATGGGTGAATGGACTCGCAGGGTGACTGGCGAGAGCAAAACCAGATTTACGCCGTTCGCCAGTGTCACCTCAGCCAACCCGTGGACCAGCGATATATTTCCTCGCGAATGTACCTGGCCAGATTTTCCGGTTTTATTGACATCCGCCCATTGGGCATCGTGCGACGCAAGTATCCGCAACGCCGTGTCGGGGGTGGGTTGCAGATGGCGACCCGGGGTTATGAATAAAACGGTCGCTGCCACAACCGCGACGGCAGCAACCGTCAGCAACCCGGACAGAAACACCAACCGTCGTGCGTTCAACCGATGCCACAGGCTCTGCATGGGTGCTTTTAATAATGCGCTGCCCTTGCTGCCGGTTTTGCGTACCAGCCGTTGGCCATTTCCGCTACCGGTCGGGACGGTTCCGCCGGCCGATTTTCCCATGGTTTCGATGAGTGCGGCCCGGGTCAGGGCGAACTCCCGAAACCAGCGTCGCTTGGTGGGCGAATCCATCATCTGGCGATTAAGTTCCATCACCACCTGGGGATCTGCAGGCCCCTCAAAATAATTCCACACAAGCTGAAGAAAATCTTCCGGAATATTTTCGTTTGCCTTATCCATAGGATTTTCGCTAACCATTGGCACGCGCCTCCCTGCGGTATTTTTCAACGCATTGTGCAAGCGAGGCGTGAATTCGACAAAATGTCACATACAAGCTATTGCTTGACCTGCCCACCTCGGCCGCAATTTGAGCATAATCCATTCCCCGCGTGTAGCGATACTGGATAAGCAACTGGGCGCTGGGAGACAAAAGCTGCACGCAATGGCGGATGGCATCGAACAAGATATGGCTGGCACTTTCATCGTCCGCCTTCTGAAACTCTGCATCCAGCAGGTCCAGCAAATGATCGCTGAGTAGCAGTTCCTTCTTCGCACGCTTCCGCAGGCGGTTCAACGCCTCAAATCGCGCCGACTTGTACAGCCACGCTGCAACATTCTGCCGATCGGCCAACGAAGCACGTTTCTCAATGGCAATCACACACACATCCTGGAAAATGTCTTCTGCCAATTCTGCACTACGCACGATACTTTGAATATAACCCAAGAGGCCAACCCGAGTCTTCATTAAGATTCTGATCAGTTCCTCTTCCTGCATTTTGCGGGGAACTCCATCCGGTACCGTGCTTGGCTCAACCCGGCGGCCAGAAAACACCGCTCGCCCAGCGCGAGTATTACAGTAACAGTCGTTGACAGCGAAAGGAATCTTAACTTGGGTTGGTTCGCCATGCACATCGAAACATGGGAAATGATTCGTATTTATTGCAAGCCGTATCGACGCCTGAGCCGCAAGCGAACATGTCCGGTGATCGCGGACTGGCATGGTATATGGACCATTGGCGGCGCAGGGCCATCGCCGCGATTATGCCGGCAGGTGGATGCTCATCGCGCTGCCGTCATAATGGATGGCGGCGTTCGGCTCACACGGTTCCATACCAATGCCGCGCCCCTTTTCTACCCGTACGATATTAAACGTGCGGTGCCGCAACATACCGACAAAAGTGCCCTGACGATCAGCGATGGTCAAGCGCGCGGCTTGATCGTCCCATGTAATCTGGATGGTTGCGTAAGCGCCCTTTTCGTAGTTGTAGGTATCGCCTTGATCTTCATACAGAGTAAATTCCGCATCGGCACCCGGATAAATGCGGATTTCCATCGGATCGGCCGTATCCATGGCGGTTTGCACCAGCGGCCCCATTGGAATGATCGAACCCGCCCGAACCGCCAGCGGCAGCGAATCAATTTCCGCCGCCGCATGCATGTTTTGGCCACCATTCATTAACTCACCCGTCCAGAAATCGTACCATTTCGTGGTCGCCGGCAGATAGACTTGACGGGATACCGCCCCGGCTTTTACCACCGGGCTGACCAGCATGGCCGGCCCGAACATGAACTGATCGCCAATGTCGGCCGTGCGTGGGTCGGTGCGGAAATCCATCACCAGGCCGCGCATGAGTGTGTAGTGCCTGTGCGTGATCTGCCAGGCGCAGGAATAGATGTAAGGCATGAGGCGATAGCGTAAGTGGTCGAATTTTTCTAAAATCGGCATAAATTTGGGGCCGAAGCGCCACATTTCCTTGGGGTAGCTGACGCCATGTACGCGGAACATGGGGCAGAAGGTGCTGAACTGAAACCAGCGGGTGAAAAGCTCGGCGTATGCAGGATCACTGGGCGGCTTGGAAAACGTATAGCCTCCGGTGTCGGTGGTCCAGAATGGGATACCACTGAGGCAAAAATTGATGCCGGCTGCAATTTGCGCCCGGAAAACTTCCCACGTGCCCGTGATATCGCCCGACCATGTGAACGCGGCATTGCGTTGCTGGCCGGCCCAGGCCGAGCGGGTGAGTATCATAACCCGCTTGGAATCACTAACCGACCGTTGGCCCTCATAAACGGCCGTGGTATGCATCAGCGGGTAGGCGTTGTAGACAAATTCGCCGTAGCCAAGGTGGGTTTTCACATTTGCAAACTGGCCCCAGTTGCCGCCAAGTTCCGGTTCGGACGCATCAAGCCACCATGCATCAACACCCAGAGCAAATAAATCCTTATTAAGGATGTCCCAGTAAAGTTTGCGCCCCAGGGGACTGAAGGCGTCGTAATAGCTGGCGGCCGGATTCCACATCGGGTTGTTGCCACCGGTAAGGGGATACAGAACACCCGCATCCTTTAATAATTTGTAATTGGCCGATCCGGGCTGAAATTTGGCCCACACTGAAATCATAAAATGGATCTTTTCACGGTGAAGCGAATGAATCATATCCCGCGGGTCGGGATAACGGGTGAAGGCAAATTCATTCGATCCCCATGGATGCGGGTGCCAATAGAACCAGTCCTGCACCACGCCGTCAATGGGGATTTTCATGGATCGGTATGTGCCGGCCACACCGAGAATTTGTGCCTGCGTTTTATAGCGATTTTTGCATTGCCAGAATCCCCATACCCATTTACCAGGCATGGGCGCCGCCCCGGTGATGGTGCGGTAACCGGCGATGACGGCATCGATTTCCGGACCATACATAAAATAATAATCAAGGCATGAACCGGCCTGCGAATCCCACGAAAGCTCGTCAGCGGTCTTTTGCCCCACATCCACATTGGTGATCGCCGGGTTATCCCAAAATATGCCGTAACCGCGATTGGACACCAGCACCGGGATGGCGACATGCATATTCTGCTGTTCCAGATGGACCGATTTGCCCCGATAATTCATCACATCCTGCTGGTGCTGGCCAAGCCCGTAAATGGCCTCATCGGTCTGCAACTTGAAAGCTTGACGAACGTGATAAGTGGGGACATCTTTGAATGTCCATGGCGTGAGTTCCCGCCCATGCTTCGCTACCTCTTCGGTGATAAATTGCCCGGTGGCATCAGCAAAGCGGACTGATCCACTGGATTTTTCCACGTATACCGTTATTGCTTCAGTCGATATTTTCACGTCATGGCCGGTCTCGTGCAGGTGCCAGCCATGCGTCTGCGGCCTGGCAATGACGGCGAGGCTTTCATGTTGAGGGGCGGCTGTGCCGGGGCATACAAGCACGCGGATCACGCCGGGCGTGTAGATTTCAATTTTCATGGTGCTGTTTGGCAACGTAATCAGCACGCCATCAGGTAGTTCGTTTACCGCACTCACTGGCCCATCCCCGATTGCAGATCGCTTCACTTCGGCACCAGCCGCCGATACGCCAACGGTGGCCGCCAACACTCCACCTGCCATCTTAACAAAAGACCGTCGCGTGTGGTTCATAATACCCCCTTACTCGGTTAATAGAAGCCGCCTATGTGATATCGCCAAATATGATGCCGCGCCCGCTTGTGCCGAGGTAAACGCGGCCAAAGATACGCGGGTCGCCTATGATACAACTAATGTCGAAAAATTGATGGTAAAAGTCGTTGATTCTTCGCCAGGTGACACCGGCATCTATGGAACGGTAAAACCCATAAACGCCCTTCGATACGCCAACAACATAAATCGCCGGATATGGCCCCCCTGGGGCGGCCCGTCCAAAGCCGACATGGGTGGCGCTGTTGATCGCGGCGCACCGATGAAGATGTCGATCGTCAATTTTCACGTGGTATAACCCTGCACCGCTGGCAAGCCATACCTCACCTTCACGACCGGAGACAGCCCTTAATTCGCCGGCGGCATGCGGCAGGCCGCTTAGCACATCACGGAATATGGCACCGGCGTCATGGCTGGCGAGCAACGCGCCGCGCTGCGACTCAAAGGCGTAAAAGCGCTGGTCATTAATGGGGTCGGCGCATGTGGCTAGTCCGCCTGAAATGCCCCGGCTCGCATGCCATGACCGGCCGGAATCATGTGTGTAATAAACCGGTCGGTCGGGGGCGTTCCACGCTCCACTGGATGGTGTCCATACAATCGCCGAACCGTTGCTGTTCACGGCTGCCCGGCCATACTGGGCACCGTGCGGCTGATGCGGAAAAAATTGCCACTCGCGCCCGCCCGATGTGGAATACGCGATGTTGACCTTCTGCCCGCCGAAAGTGCGGACCATAAAATCCGGGTGCAGTGCGGCTACAGCGATGCAGGTGTTGCTGCCACACCCGCGCGGATAAAACCCGTGCGGAGGGGAGATACGCAAATCATCATGCCGAAAGCCACTGATATCCCCCATAGCGCTCACCAGATGCGGGCCACGCATCGGACTGGCCAGATCATTAATGACCGTTTCCTCAAAGCCGTTGCAGTCAAACACCCAATCTGTCATACCCCCGTCATCGGCGGCCATGATGTTGTCACACCGAAATATGCCCCAGCCGGTGGTGTACCAGACACGATTGGAGTTATGGGGGTCGATCTGCAGGCTGCCGATCCAGTTGGTTACCATCGGCTCAAGGCGGTGAAAGCGCAGCCACGGTGCGCTGGCCACATCCCAAATGCCCCCGTGGCGAGGGGATATGGGTCGCCAATGGCGTCCGCCGTCGGTGGAACGAAAAATAATATCGCCCCCGTTCCACCGGCAGAATGTCGCGCACATGACGACCCCCGCATGGCGAACATCCACCGCCACGGTTCCGTAACCAAAACTCTCATGTCGCGCGGCCGGGTGGATGGGTGTAATATCTTTCCATTGACCACTGGCAGGATGAAATTTCCACACGGCACCGTCGGTCATGGTGTTCGGGCCGGGCTCTTTGCCATAACTGATGTACACCCATCCATCGGGTGAGAGGACCGCGTGGTTGGGGCGCAGCCCCCGCGGCTGGCCCGGCACGACATGCCATGTCTTGCCGGCGTCACCGCTGCGGTAAAGATTATCCGATCGTCGCGACACGGCGACGAAAATCTCCAGTGTTGGTAAACCCGGCCGACCACTGTCCGGATTAAAAACCACGCTGACAATTCCCACGCCGTGTGTACCGTCGGGAATGGGGAAACTCCTGATGCGATCCCAACTTCGGGCGGCATCGGTGCTTTTCCATAAGCCATCGAGCCGACTGCCAAAAAGCAGGATATCCGGATGATGTGGATCGACCATAAGCCGTTCGCCATTGAAGCGCCCGGCTTCATTTCCGCCGCATTTAAAGGGGACGCGCACGCCCTGAAATGAGCGGCCCCTGTCATCCGACCGCAACATGACGGCATGGGGTGCCCAGCGCTGGGTGTACATCCCCGCCGCAATGTAGACCCGATCGGGGTGGTGTGGATCGATCGCGAGGCTTTCGATGCCGGATAGTGAATAGTCCGGTCCGCCGACCCAATCCGTTATGGGAGTCCAGTGTTGAGTGTCGGAATCGCAATGGTAGGCACCGCCAACATCGGTGCGGGCAAATACGGTGCGGGTGCGCGGGTGGGTGATGATGCCGGTAACAAAACCCCCGCCACCGATGCGGACATTTTGCCAGCGGTATTTTACCTGAGCGTGTCCATCGCCAGGAAAACGGTAGCGGGGATCGGCACCCCGGCCTTTCGCAGAACCGATGGCGGAAAGGGCCGCCGCGCCGGCCAATACGGCGACTGCCTCGCGGCGCGAAAAGGTTGTGGGCAAAGTGGTGGAACTGTTGCTCGATGGGATGCGGGCAGGGCGACTATCAGATTTGGGCATAAAGAACGCTTTCTTGCAAAGGCCAGGAGCCTGTTATCCTGCCCCAAATGGCGACAAAACGAAAGTGCCGCCGACACCTTGATGGAAAAACGGCCGGTGCGTGATCTGACCATCGGGTGTAAATGTCAGACCTGTGAAGCGCACCGGCCGTTGTTTTTCTTTACGACACGGGTTTAGCCGTTGGGCTGTGCCATTCAGCGTGTCAGCCGCTTGCGGCCAAGCAGCAACAGCGCTGCGGCCCCCGCCCCGAATAAACCGATGGATGCCGGTTCCGGCGTGGGGGTAATTTCAAAGTTGGTGATTTCCGCCGTTGATCCGACCGGAGCACCTGTGTTGAAAATAACGCCGATGTTGAAATAGCCATAGCCGTTATTTAGGTAGCTTGCGGCCTCTGCAGTAGCGATACTCGGAATGCCAGCAAGCGATACCGATGCGGTGTAGAACCCATTGGCATCCGCTGTACTGCTCATAGTGGTCTGCATTTGCTTATATTGTCCGGGGTAATTCAGCAATAGCAGGGGAGCGAGAAAAAACGTATTGCCAGTTGGCGGGGTCACATCAAAGCTCAGGGTACCGCCGGAATCAAAGGCGCTGATGGCAGCCGTGGGGGTATAGACGCCTGCGTTGTAGGTTCCACTGATGTTGGGTCCAGACGCCACCACGTTGTAGGTTCCGATGTTTGTGCCAGAAAGGCCAGATCCATTTGGAAACGTAATTTGCAAGGCACCGGCGGTACCGGTTGCACCGGCCACATCTCCGGATGGGCTGTTATTGCCGATGCCATTAATGGTGCCCCCTTCGGTGGGGGTGGTAACGGTGGCGACGGTGGTGACGGTGGGAACCACAACTGTAACCCCGTTGGTCGTCGTTGTCCCCCCGGCATTACCCGCCCATGTGGAGAAATCTCCAGTGGTACTGAAGAGGATGGTAGGTGTGGCCGATGCCGCACCGGCCCAGGCACCCGCGGCGATGACTGCACCGAGCGCCAAGCTTAGAGTAGATATGTGTTTTCCCATAACAGAGACTCCTGAAAAAACAGCCAAAACCGTCTCCGGCGGCTTTTCTCGCCCTCGCGCATTGCGAAGTTCAACAAGCAGCCCACTTTCCCGGTACGACCTGGCTAAATGCCATGTCCAAAATTGCTCTCTGCACATCCCAAACTCGATTGGCGGGCTGAAATCTACACTTCAGCCCCCTTTAGCTCACCGATGAGTTTACTACTTTGGTTTAGGATTACCACTAGCGTGGACGTAAAAATTTTTATAATAGGCGCAAAGTTTTTATTGCATTACAGGACGGCCGCCAGGGGGGCGTACAGGCTAATTTCGTTTGCGCAGTTTGCGACGGCGAAATTCCGTGGGAGTCATCCCCGTATGCTTCCGAAACATCACGTTAAATACCGCGGCGCTCCGGTAACCCGACTTATCGGCCACATCCGACATCGCCATGTGGGATTCCAGCAGCAACCGCTTGGCCTGATCGGCATGCGCCTGCCAGATGGCCTTCTGCAGTGTTTCACCGGTCGCCTGTTTGAAACGCATCTCCATGGCTCGCCGCGAGATAAATGAATTTTCCATGATCTGCTCAATCGTGATCGGCAGGTGGCTATGATCTCGAATGTACCGAATCGCCCGCACCACTTCCTCATCTGAAAAGTTGTACACATCGGTTGAACCGCGGGCTTCGAGCGGTAATGGGGGGATGAAAACCGTCTTGGGTAGGCGCTGTCGGCCATCTATCACGTCGATTAAAAGCCTCAACGCCTCGGCCCCTGCCGTTGCTCCATCCAATGGAATGCTGCTGATAGGCGGGTTGGCCAGCTTGCACACCCAAAGCCAATTATCAACGCCGCAGACGGCAAGTTGATCAGGCACGCGAATGTGGTGTTTCCATGCCAGACGGATCACCTCGTACGCCATCGGGTCAATACAGCACAGCATGCCAACCGGCTTGGGGATTGATTTGAGCCACTTTTCCAAGCTGGTCAGGTACCGCTCCTCGTGGAGTTGTTCCCAACCGGCGGCGGTGCTTTCAAAACAGTGGCAGGCAAAGCCGGCGCGCTCGACGGTCTCAACAAAACCTTGCCGACGGCGAAATTCCCACTGGTGCTGGAAGGATTTGGGCAGCCCGTAATAGGCAAATTGGGTAAAGCCCCGCTTCAAAAAATGTTCCGCCGCCATTTGACCCACCGCGCCATCGTCCGGCAGGACTTTGTACGGTACAAAGTCAGCAGGGCGGCTTCCCCAGATATCCACGCACGGCAATCGAGTTCTTTCCAGAATCGTCAGCAGGTCGTCCGGCGTATCCCACCAGCCGAGGATCGCCCCATCCAGCCGTCGGGTTTGTACATCGACGGGCGCAATTTCGCGCAGTCGGGCCACAAGAATGCGCACCCTGCCGTTCAGGGCGCTGGCGGCCGTGGATATCGCCTCGATGGCCCGCTCACCGTAGATACCCATTTCACCAAAAAACAGCCCGATTTTCAGCACGCGTCGTCGCCGCAGCGGTTTTTGTTCAAGGCCGGCCGGATCAATAATCGCGGTAGTATCGGCGCTTAAGCTATGCGTGTTGGCAGTTTTCATCATCCACACTCTTGAGAATCGTTCGGCCGTCCACCGGCATCTGCTTTTTAACATCATGCAGTCGGAAGATCGGCACGTCAACGGGAACTTTTGCGCTGGAGGAAAAATTATTTTTACCCGGGCAGGCTCCTTGGCCACCGCCCCATCCACCGGCATTACAAAGATGCCTCTGTCGATGGCGTCTGGACAACTTCGCGATGGTTTTTGACCACAAACCGCTGCAAACTGCCGAAGCCGGGTTAAGAATGCGCCCCGCTAAAACGTATTGAGATAGCTGGGTTAAACCAGCCATTAGACAACTTCAAGCCACACCCGTTCGCAAGCAGGTGTGTGGATGGCGAAAGTGAGCGATGGTAACCGGAGAGCGTTGGGCAAGGGCGTTATGGGATTTTTACAGCGTTTATCCGGAGAGAACAAATCGTGGTTGGTTGCAGACTCTGGCGATTTTTCGTCGGACGTACCATGGAATGCGCAAAATGGTACTGGCCGTGCAGTTGTGCCGGGCCGTTGCCACCGACGTCAACCATAGCGACCAACCATACGAAACATTTTATTACTGTGAAGCGCAGGTTTAGCGCCGCTTCAGACAATATTAATTCTTGCGGTTCGTCCAGATTGTGCCGGGCCGGGGTGATGTCGGTGGTATTGAACCGCAGACAGCCCGTTAAGTGGGGAAGTGCTGCTGCTTCACAGATGCAGCGTGTTCGACCGGCCCACGAAGCGTGAATCCAATGCCCAAGGCCGCGTTGGCTGATGGGTCCGCGTCCCGCCCGGTTTCGGTGGGAGAAGTTTTAGATTGCTCCGAGCGGAGCAGGAGATGTCTTATGTTTTCCAAGTCAAAGTTGTCCTTTCTTTTGTTGGCTGTTGTGGCAGCAACCGCCTCAACCGCCGTAACCAAAGCAAGCACCATTCAGTCGGACCAATTTACCGGCTCGGCAGGTTCGGCCCCCAATAGCTTCTGGACGCTCAGCGCCCCGACGGGTAATGCAAACGGGCCGGCTTCGGTCTTTCAAGACGGTAATGGCAATCTGGAAATGAATGTCCCGGCCGGATCGGATGCGTGGAAATATAACCGCTCGTATGCGCCATTTTTGACGCAAGTAGTACCCACCGGTGAACCATCCAACTACGAAATTGATACGGAAGTTACCATGAATGGTGGCAACGCCAACACCAACACGATAGGTGGCCTGATCGTTTTGGGAACCACCAACAACGGCACCTACCCGTTTACAGTTTCACTGGGCTTACAAAACGGCAGCACGTTTGGGGCTGGCAACACCTCGATCCAGTTCCAGGTGCCCGGAGATACTTTAGACTTCTTTAACCTCCCCTCCAGCGCCCCAACGGGCGGGCCGGTGTACCTGCAACTGGTCCGAAGCGGCGACACCTGGACTGCCAACTACAGCCTGACCTCCGCGAATTCATGGACGGAGCTGGGTTCTGTAACCGATGCAAATTTGAATGGGCAAAATTCCACGTCGGTCGGGTTATTTACGAAGGCGTGGTCTACCAATTCTGCCATCGGTACTTTCAGTTATTTCAATTCGTCAGTGGTGCCCGAGCCATCAAGCCTCGGCGTGCTGGCCGTCGGTGGATTGAGCCTGTTGTTGGTAGCCAGGCGGCGGCAGTCTGCCTGAGTTTGGCCGTGAGGCGTTGCCAACCACTCGACGCCAACACAATAAACACGGATGACGCATCGACGGACTGGCCCCTCCAGTCCGTCGTTTTTTTCTGCACCATTCAAAACAGCGCGCTTCAATTTGGCCAAATCGGCGACAGGCCGTTGCGATTTTCACCCTCCCGCCGATGCGAATCGCCACAATAAATGCGCGGCGTTGGTGGCTGGAGTGTATTGGTCCTCATTTGACACGCGCGCCGATCTTAACTATAGATAGAGGTCGATGGACGGTTGTTGGTCAGAGCGCTAAAAAATAAAAGGAGTTACGGCACGATGGAAATGCGTCATTTAGGTTCTTCGGGGGTAAAAGTCACACCCATGATTTTTGGGGCCTGGGCGGTGGGGGGCTGGATGTGGGGCGGGGCTGACGATCAGCAGTCGATCGATGCCATCCGGGCGGCGATTGATGCGGGTGTCACCACCATCGATACCGCCGCCATTTACGGTATGGGCCACAGTGAAACACTGGTGGGCAAGGCGATTGCGGGCCGCCCGCGTGAACAAGTTGTCATCGCCACCAAATGCGGCATGCGCTGGGATGATCCCAAAGGGGAGGGGGTTGATCCGTGGAACCAGAAAACACCCGACGGCAAGGATGTGGTCATTCGCAAAAATTCCAAGCCCGCAAGTATCGCGTGGGAGCTTGAGCAGAGCCTCAAGCGCCTCAACACCGATTATGTCGATCTGTATCAAATTCATTGGCCCGACACCTCCACGCCGTTTGAGGACTCGATGGCTGCGATGGAAAAGCTGCGGCAGGCCGGAAAAATTCGGGCCATCGGAGTGAGCAATTACAACGTGCAGCAGATGCAGCAGGCCGGTAAAGCGGGACAGCTTGACAGCCTGCAACCACCCTACAGTGTATTGCGCCGCGGTATTGAAAAGGAAATACTTCCCTATTGCCGCGATCATAACATCGGTGTGATCGTTTATTCACCGCTGGAACGTGGCCTGCTGACAGGCAAGGTGACGCCTGACCGCAAATTCCCACCGGGCGATCACCGCAACGAGCACAAACTCTTCACCATGGAAAGTCGCCGTAACATACTGGCCGCGCTGGAGTCCATCCGTCCCATCGCTGAGAAACATAAGGCGGATTTTGCCCAGATCATGATTAATTACACCATGCATGTGCCAGGCATTACCGCAGCTTTGGTGGGGGCCCGAACCGTGCAGCAGGCCCAGTCCAATGCTTATGCCATGACGTTCTCCCTCTCGGCGGACGAGCAGCAGGCCATTCGCCGGGCCTTTGACCCGCTCGTGGTTTGATGGGCGTGGCAATTTTTCGGGAACCCCTGGGGGCGCAGGTGTCCACACCCCGCCCAGGCGTTTTAGCAAGGTCGTGGGAAAAACCGCCAATCGTCCATTTTCCGGCGATTTCACCTCTGCCCGGAAAAATTGCCACGCCCGGTCTGATTGCCGCACCCCGCAGGGCTTGCCTTACAGGCGGCGTGCTGTTATCACATGGCACACGGCGGAGACGATGTTCGGTCGTGATTCCCGGCGTTTCCGGTCGTCTGGCATCAAGCAAGAAGGAGTGTTCCCAGTGAGGCATCAATTGGTTCTACGATCGGTACTCTCGACGGCAGTGCTTCCGGCGGCCTTGGCGGCAGCGGTATTTTTGGGTGGTTGCGCCCAGCCGCAGTCCAAGATGGCGGCCCCAAGTTTATACAGCCAACTCGGTGGGGAACAGGGAATTAACACCGTTGTTCATGCCTTCCTCGTCAATGTGGGCAAAGACCCCCGCATCAATGGACGCTTTGCCCACGCCAATATCGCCAAACTGCAAACGGCATTGGTTAATCAGATCGGCCAGCTATCCGGCGGGCCGCAGGTTTACACCGGGCCCGATATGTACCAGGCGCATAAGGGCATGCACATTACCGAAGCGCAGTGGAATGCCTTCATGCAGGATTTTTCCAATACTTTAAAACAGGAACATGTCACACCATTGGCGCAGCAGGAATTGATCGGTCTGCTGGCACCGATGAAGTCCGACATCGTCGGCCATTGATTCTCAACGCCATGGCGGGGTCATCCAAGGCTTCACATTCGACGGCGCTGAAGATGGACGGCGGCGTATTGACGGTTGATTTCCGGTGCGGCGCTCGCCTAAAGTGCGGCATCGCATAAAATGGCGCGCGATGCGATCTGTGACTCATAAATTTTTGCCGCTCCTTAATCCGATGGTGGGGGGCATTTACTTTGGCCCCCCCGGCTGGAAATTACCATCCATCTCCGCCGTACCGATGAATGCTTTGCCGGCTGCATTGGTCCACCCCACCAATCGGCTTGAACTGCGCACCTTTCTGACGCAAATTGATTTGGATCAGACGCATCCGCAAATTCCGGCTTTGGTCTCGCAGGTGGGGAACATTGGCGGGCAGAAAGTTAAAAAACTCATCATCAATGGCTTATCGCTGATTCCCGAGTCGCGTATGGGTGCCATCTGTGCCCGTCTCGATGCCGAGGCCATCATGACGGCAGTAGAACTCATCCAGCGTATATTGTCATCCCCCCCCACACTGCTCGTCTTTGACCGCAGCGATCGCCGTGATGTGCGCCCCTTGCTGCGGATCGTCCGGGGCCGGTGCCAACCGGTGGCGTTGACTACCCGCTATCCGGCAGCGCATCCCGCCATCCTGGCCCGGATATTAGGTGGTTGCCGGGTGGTTGATCCGCTGGAAGAGGGGATCGTGTCGGTCGATTGGCTTACGTGCCTGCTTCTTGGCCGGGCTTTACTCCAGCCGGTGCGCTGCTCGCATCGGCCGGTACAGATTTTTATTGCGGGCCATGCACCCCGTGTGCTATGGGCGCAGATCGGTGTGCCGCTGCGCGAGGTTTTCGCGCTGGCCGGTATCGACCCGGGCGCGATGCAATGCATCGGCAATGGTATGCTCACCGGCACGGAATTGGATCTGGCCGCTGCGACGATGGATATGTCCATTGAGACGCTTGCCCTGCGGCCAATTCCACCGCTGGAAACGGCTGTTGACTGCATCCGGTGCGGCTGGTGTGTGCAAAGTTGTCCTGCCGCCATCAATCCTGCATCGCTGTATGCGGCGCAATGCCTGCATGAGGGGGTGGCGCTGGCCGACGCGCGTGATTCGCTGGCCTGCATTGACTGTGGCTTGTGCACCTACATTTGTCCATCGCGTCTGCCGCTGTCCGCTTCCATTGAGGAGATGCGCAATCGCATCGAGTTTAATCTGGTGTCAGCGGTTGGAGGCTCGTCGATATGACCGCACCTGCCACGGCTGATTCCACAACCACTCTCCGCGTGCCACCCCGGGCACCGTTTTTGAATTGGCCCGTCGCCCGACGCGAGTTTTACCAATCCATCATGATCGCCCTCATCCTGCCGTTGCTTTGGGGAATAGGCCTGTTCGGGCTGCATGCCCTGCTGATTATCGTTGTCACGGTTTTGACGGCCGTGGCTGGGCGCGTGGCGATAGCCCGGCTGACGTCCCGCGGCCCGTGGATGCCGGTCAATCACACCATCGCCTCGGCCATGCTGCTGGCCGCACTGACACCCGAAAGCTGTCCGGTCTGGCTTTCGGCCGTTGCGGGGGCGGTTTTGACCGGTCTGATCTGCGTAGCTGGCCCGCCGGGGCGGCAGCGTTTGCATACCGGTTTGCTGGTAGCCCTGCTGCTGGGCCTTGCTGTGGGGCAAATACCGACCGGCCCGGTGCTGGTGCGCGATGCCATGGTGGTGGGAAATTTGAACCGATCGTCCCCGCTGGGCCATTACCGTTGGCCCCGGCGTTCGGCCATCGCGGGCGATGATGCCGTTACGCTTCCGATGCCGGATCATGCGCTGGCCAAAACGCTCCGAGCCATATCTGACCGCCCGGCCGGGCGCGAAGCGCGGCGCACGCTGGATAATGCCTTTGGTACGCTCCTGCCCCCGCCACCGGAATTATTTCTCGGTGCCATGCCCGGTCGCATCGGAGTCGTCGGTGTACTGGGCATTCTTATCGCAGGTTTGATGCTGGCCTATCGGAACATCCTTAATCCCGCCGCATGGGGAATGTTTATTGTCTTCGTTCTTCTGGGATTTTTGTTCGGGCCGCTCTCAGCTCATTCTCTTCATCACGAGTTCTGGCAAAGCCTCGGCGGCCTCTGGTATTTGCCTCCGGAGAGGGCGATCTATCTGTTGTATGTGGAAATTTGCACCGGTGATTTTCTCTTTGCCTCGGTATTTCTCCTTGCCATGCCGGGCACATTGCCGCTCAACCCGCGGGCGCGCTGGGTATTTTTATTATTTTCCGGTTTACTCGCGGCGCTATTCGCGCGGATAGCTCTGCCGATGCCGCCGGCCACCACCGCCATTTTAATGCTCCAGCCGCTTTCGCCCTGGTTTGATACCATTTTCCCCCGGCGCAGTTGGCTGAACCATCAACGCTTGCCGGGGGGCTGATCGGCGGACGACTTATCAAAAGGCCGGGGAGCCGGATAGGCGAGTTTTTTTTCAGTGCCTGCCAGCAGGCGTGAAATATTACTCCTATGCTTGATGATGATCATCACCGAAAAGGCAGTCGACGCAGCGAGCAGCGGCCAGAAGTCTGCCCACGACTCACGGGGCAGCCACGACCAGGAATGGGGTGCGTATCGGCCGGCAAAAAGCACGGCCGGCGGAAAGACCGTCGCACCGGCCAGCGAACTGAGCGAAATGATACGCGAGACGGAAAATACCAATAGAAATACAATAAATGCGGCCGTAACTCCAAAAGTGGAAACCGGCCATATCCCCAGCGCCGCACCAAATGTGGTGGCCACCCCCTTGCCGCCCTTGAACTTCAGGTACACCGGGAACATATGACCCACGATGGCGGCCGCGGCGATAATCAGCGGCGGCCAGTTGCCGTCATCGCCGTGCGCGGCCAGCAGTGTGGTGATCAGAACAGGTGCAAAACCCTTGACGAAATCCAGGCCGAACGTCAACCAGAAATAGCGCATGCCCAGCAGGCGACCGACGTTGGTCGCACCAATGTTGCCACTCCCCTGCGTGCGGATGTCGATTCCTCTTGCCTTGCCCACCAGCAGGCCAAAAGGAATGGACCCAAGCAGATAAGCGGCTGTTGCGCCCGCCAAAAGACCGAGACCTGCAATCACCTGTAAAGTCCCCCTTAAAATAAATGGCACGCCGACGTTGCCGACCGGGCAATTAATGTTTTTTGGCTTCCGCCATGTCCCGGTAGATACGTTCCAGCCGGTCCATATAGGCATCGGGGCCCAGCCCGGCCAGTCGTCGTGCTGCCTCGGCCGCCTTTTCCAGCCGCGTATGCCAGTCCGTTCGCAGCGCCTCAAGTGCCGCGGCCATATCAGCCACACAGCGCGGTGAATCAACAATCACGCCCATGCCCAGAGACTCAACCAGATCGGCAGCGCCCAAAAACCGCGTGCTGATGACATCAAGGCCGTGCACCATGGCTTCAAGTGCCACAAGACCGAAACTATCGTAAAACGTCGGGAACAACAATGCGTCGCCGGCCGCATAGATTTGGCCCATCGCACGGGTGGGCCCTATAAATTTTACGCGCGGACCAATGCCCAAAGCCTCGGCAAGTTCCAGATACCGCCGCACTTTGCCCATCCCCACCACCACCAGATGCCAGTCGGCGGTTGCCGCCACCGCACGAATCGCCCACGCGAGACCTTTGCGCCGAAAGTCGTGCCCGGCAAATACCGCCACTCGATCCGACGTCGGCAGACGGTACATGGCCTTGAACCAGTCGCGGTCGCGCTGCATCTGTGCCGGCGATGGGGGCGCGTACATCATTGGATTTTCAAGTTTTACAAGCCGATGGGGCGGCACCTGGTAAAGATCGGCAAAATCGCGCCTCACCATGGTGCTGATGCAGATAATTGTGCCCGCACCGCCGCGTTCGGCCGGTGCACAGGCGGCCCTTTCAAGTGTCAGCAGTGTTCGTTGTTTACTCGAAAGTCCCAGCGTCAGTCGTTTGAAGTTGGCGGCGGCAGAATGGTCGCGCAGGTAAACCGCCTGATTTTGCATCCGCATATAAACACCCGGCTGCGGATGATAAATATCGCCGGGATAGGCCACGCTGATGGAATGAACCAAATCCGGTTTATGCCGGTGCCGCCATTGGCGCACGCCCCGCCCAAACTGCCGGAAGCCAATGCCCGTGCTGAGCTTTACGGCCCGAATGGGGTGGATAGTCACGCCCGCCACCGACGCTGTTTTAATACCACCGGCCGTGGCCGATTTCACAGCATCATGCGATGCGCCTCGGTGCGCCGCCTGATACCGGTCGCGTCGACGGTGGCTGTCATGGCAGACCACATGGACATCATGACCCCTGGCAACAAGTTGTCCCGCGAGCCACACGGCAAAGTGCTCAGCCCCGCCCCGGGCAGAATCAAAGTGTTCAATGACCAGGCCAATCTTCATTCTCTACGTGCCTCAATCGCCCGCACAACCGCCGCCTTAACCATCGCAACCGTTATACCCCGCATGCAGCGGTGATCAATCGGACATACCTTAAGTTGGCACGGGCCACATTCCACCGGTACGCTGACAATCTGTTCGCACACGTCGTAGGTCTGGGCCCAGCGCGGGTCGGTTGGCCCAAAGAGTGTCACGAGCGGACGGGCCATGGCGGCTGCAAAATGGCGCGGGCCGGTATCATTACACACCACCAGCCCGGCCCGGGCTACCAGTGCTTTGACCGTACCCAAGGCCGCCGGTTTTTCCTGGGCCGCCAGATTGATGATGCGCAATTTTTCCACCGCCGACAAACGCCCCATCACCTCGCCGAGCATCGGCTTTTCGCTTGGTGCACCGGCCAGCAGAATGTGCCAGTCCCGACCTGCGCCGCCGCTGGCGAGCCAGCCAACCAATTCGGCAAATCTCTCCGGCGGCCAGCATTTTGATGCACCAAAATTCGCCCCGGGAAACACCACCGCATAGGGCGTTGTCACATGCTGTTCACCCAGCCATTGCTCGGCGGCGGCGGTCTCTTCGTCACTGCAGAAAACCTCCATCCGCAAGCGGCTTGCGGGTACCGGGGCCGCGGCACCGCCGCCGGGCAGGGGGGCATTGCGTAAGCCGCCCATCTTGGGCGTCGGCAGTAAGTCCATTAATTTAAGATAATATTCAATGGTCGATACCGGCTGATAGTTGTGCCATCGGGCGATGGGCCGCGATATGACGCCCGGCGGACCGGGGCGGCGAGCATTTTTCTCGGATGGGTTTGGTGCCGATCCGCAAGCGATATCGCGTCGGAACCGCGCCCGCTGTCTTTGCAGGTCGATTTCATCGTCGGTGCGCAGGGCCGCCTGGATGCTGTGCGTCAGTATCCAGCGGCGGCCATCACGCCCATAGCCAATCCGGACGGGTATCCCCGCCCGCCAGGCGATTAAAGCCGACCGCCAGTTATTAGGCAAAATGATGGCGGCATCAAAATGTTCACTCGCCAGCATGCGGGCCGTCGCGCCGATATCAATTTTATTCTGCCGGTACTGGTAGGGGATAATGCGCTGCACATACGGCATGCCGGTCAGGACGGGGGCCACCAGCGGACGGGCCAATGCGGTGATCCGCGGCGTTGCCGGCAGGGCAGATAGTTCACGCACAAGCGGCGTGGCCATGACCCCATCTCCCAACCAATTGGGCATAATCACCAGTATATTTTGGGCGTCCGTGGACGGATTCATTTTCACGCCAACATTGTGCGGCAGGCGCGGTGTTTTTCCAACCCGCGGGCATCGCGGCCCGTTGCAGCGAATGCTGCGAGGGCTGAGGGTAGCGGCCCCGAATCGGCCGGCGAGGTGACTGCGGCCGCCCGGCTTCGTGGGCTGCAATCATCAAAAGGAAAGGCCTATACGGACCGTCGCCACCAAGGCATCCGGGTGTATTCCACCGCCGTCGTTGACGAAGTATTGAATATCCGGTTGGATAGAAATTCCATGCGGAAAATTAAATTGATAAAACGCCTCGAAGTTGAGCTCGTATGGTTTAGGCAAGCCTGCCTGCAAACTGATGTGAACCCAGTTATACCCGAGGCCGAGCACATCTCCCGGGCGAGTTGGCATCAGTCCAGTGGCTGTTAATCCGCCGAGCGATGAAAAATCAATACCGTTGTTGGCAACCTGTCGATCGCCACCGCTTACGATGTCATACGCCGCTACGCTTCGGCCGGCATCTGCCCAAAGGGTCTGGTCAACATAGGCGTACACGCTGCCTCCGCCGGATTGGATTGAGCCGCCAAGCGTGCTGAGCTGCCCAGTGCGCCAACTGCCACCCAACGCAAAGACTCCGGGCATGCCATCGGCGACCTGCCAACTGTAGTCGCCCTCGGCAATCAGGAAGGTGCCAACGGGTTGGCCCGTTGGCTCGAGTGTGTTTAACGTCTGGTCCAGCGCGGACGGGTGAAGTCGGTCAAAATAATAGGCACCAAATTTGAAAGTCAGTGGTCCGTTCGGGTTCAGCAAAGTCACCACGCCGGGGGATGCGTTTGGATAATAGGCGGAACCTATTATGGTGGGAATGGTTGTTGGCGAAGGATTGATAAAAGCCTGGGCATCGGGCGGTTCGCCAAAAAAGTCACCCGTGTCCTGCCGTCCGATACGAATCTCAACATCACCGCCTGCCAATAGCTGATTATAGTAAAGTTGGTAAAGCGCGCTGAAAGGAGGGGCGTCCAGAGCGTCGTATCCTTGCAGTGACCCCACCTGTGTTGTGTTGCCATTTTGCCCCCAAAGCCCTTCATAGCTGGCAAAAATGGTACCACCGGGCAATTGGAGAAGCTTTTTGGTATTCAAGCTGACATTTAATGTAAGCAGCGTGCGATAGGCTGACCGATGCGTCGCCAAACCTCCGGATAGATCGTACGATCCATCAGTCTCCAGCGAACCTGTGAAGTTAAGCCCCGTATCTTGAAGCCTAGCCCGGATATTTCATAGGTTTTAGTCAAATGGGGTCTGGTGGTGCCAGTTGGGGGTGTCACGGTCCACTGTTTTTGTATTTATCACGTTTAGCGCGCAATAGCCCCCCGCTTCAACGTCCTTAT
>JAKAEB010000083.1 GCA_021818445.1 Planctomycetota bacterium | reverse complement strand
AAAAAACCAATGGACGCTTCCACTGCGGGAAAGTAAAGCAATGATTTTGCCGCGGATGCCGGAGGAGGGAATCGAACCCACACTCTCTTGCGAGAACTGGATTTTGAGTCCAGCGCGTCAAATCACGAAACCATTGAAAACAAAGGGTTTTCTGCACGTCCAAAACAACCGGGGGAATTAGGGGGGAAAATCGAATCAAATTCCGCAAACGCGGATGGCCAATTACAGCGCCTTGCGGGGCGATGGGGAGCATTACCGGAGAATGTGAAACAAGCTATCTTGTTGATGGCCGGTATCGGTTAGAATGGTATTCGGGAAGTCTTGTCGGCGGAACTGGCGATATGTGCGTAATGCGGCTTTAATTTTCGCCGGTATGAATTTACAGGGAGGGATTGAAGAAAATGAATTTCATCCTGTACTCAACTCATGCGCGAACGCACCGAAAAACGGTTTTGACAGGCATTTTCGCCAACATTCCCGGCGAAACGGTTATAGAAAGAGTATGTGTGCGATGGGCGTGTGTTCTAAATGGCTTCCACCACTGGCACGCTTTGGGCCGCTCTTGTCATACCGGTACATGAGACAGGGAGCCATGCTGTATGCCGATTCCGACTGGGACACCGGCGGCCCTGCTGGACGGTTCTATTTCTGTACTGCTATAATGCCGAACTTCGGGAGGAACATAATCATGGCAGAAACTTGCGAAAATTGCAGGCGCGTCATTGCCGTTAATGAGACGCCCTGCCTCTGGCAAGGGGCCGTTGTCTGCGCCCAATGTCGTGCGAGGCTGGAAGCGGGTGCGGTGGTACTGCCGGGCAAGCCGCTGATGGCGCGGCTAACGGAGATTTACCGCCAGCATCCCGTCGTGATGGCTATCGCCACTGGGGCCGCCGCTGCCGTTGCCTTACTGCTGGTGGCAATCCTGGCGGCTTGGATGTCTTGGGCTTCCGGCCAGACATCGCGGGAAATTAAGGCGGGCATACAAGGTGTCAAGAAGGCCGTAGCGGTTGTCCTGCCTGTTCCCTCCGGTTCAATCCATGGTCGCGTTTGGTGGCGTACCTCGGCGGGCGTGATGCACCTGGGCCGGGATAAGAACGTGTGGCTTATCAGGCGGACGGTACCGCGCGCCGCTGTCCTTGCCATACTTAACCAACCGAAACTGCACGCCGCGCTGGTCGCACTGATTGCGCGGATACCTGTGTTGGAGGCGGCGTACCTCAAGGCAGCCCGCGCATCAGCGGCGTACGACAAGGCATACAGGGCGTACGACAGGGCACAGGCGGCGTACTACACAGCAATGGATGAATATGAAAGGCACCGCGACAAGGTACATAGGGCCTACCGGAAGGCAGCAGGGGCGGCGTACCACAGGGCGTGTGAGGAGTGCAGCGCGGTGGCGGGGCGGATGTCCCAACCCATGGGGAGCCCGGAAAGCAGTGAAGAGGAGACGGAAGGCTACATATTTGACGTGTACCAACAGGCCCAAGCGGCGTACCACAAGGCGCTGGAGAAACGGCTGCTGCTCGCTGGCCACCTTCCCCCACGGATAGGCACCTTTTCCGCTATTAAAACTATCGAGACAACATATCGACTTTGCGGTGGAAGCATTGGCAATGTTTCTGGTTCCGACGCGGTCAAAGCGATGGTACTTAAAGCCATGGCCGCCAAAACAAAAGCCGATTTTAAGGGGCATTACCATTTCACGGATATTCCGGCTGGGCGCTATTTCTTTATCATTCCCGCATCAACGAGTTTTGGGCTGTCCGGCGTGCTGGACTACAGGCACCCCGTAACGGTGGCAGGTGGCGAGAATATCCGCGCGGACATCAACGAGGGGCACGCGGTAGGCTATAGTACACTGGAAAATTCATCCGCATCTGCCATACACGCCTCGGCCACCGCCCGGATCGCGGTAGAGCATAGCACGCTGGAAAATCCACCCCGAGACGTTGCCGGTGTAATCAATCTGCCGACAGTTGCGGCCAATAGCCGTGGGCCACTGCCAAATTCACGCGGGTTGCAGCCGCACGCAGCGGGTGGTGGCGCGGTGCAGTTGTTCAAACCTAGAACGCAGAACGGCTTGGGATCCGCCACTGGCAGCGGGCCGGGGCGTGGAGCAGGCGTTGGCGGTGGCGGCAGTATCGTTACGCCGCCGCCCAATCCGATAATGCCCCGGAAATACCAATCTGCGTGGCCGGCGCATCTGGTGAGCCCTAAATTTCAATTGACGATTCGTCGGAATGGTACGGTGGCCAACGTAAAAGTATTAATATCCTCCGGCCATACGAGCATCGATCGGGCGATTATCAAGGCGCTCCTGCAGGCGCGGTTTTTGCCCAATATCGTCGGCGGAAAGCCGGTGCAAAGTAAATTTGTTATTCGCTACCAGCTTACATCCTGACCCGTTTTCATAATCTTCGACGCCTGCTGGGATAGGCTGGATCAGGACGTGCGAATCAGTATGCGGTTGAAGCCCGAGGCCTTGTCGGTACCACTGGCGGACTTTGCCGAGGACGTGGCATGAACTGCGGGAGGGACTGAAGAAGTGCGAACCAAGGAAGGGCTGAACGTCCGCGCACCCGCACCGGAAAATGGATATAACATAGTAATTACACGAGTGTGATGGGCGTGTGGTTGGCACGGCCTCCATCGCTGTGCATGCTCCGGCGTGCCGTGGCACGCTTTGGCACACACATGAAACGTGGGGCCGCGTGATGGATAAGTGGTGTGTCGCCGCGCGGCGTGATAAAATATCTGCGGGAAGCGGCTTGCAACCGCTGAACTGGCCATAGCGTTGGGTTGATTCACCGTCCGCCTGACGCTCTGGCTGGCCCGATCTAAGGACGGTGAAATATGACAAATTCGGAACGGGTAAACCTGTTAGGGACAACAGCTACCGGCATACGTCGCCAGCTTGAAATTTACAATGAGCGTGAGGCAGAGCACAAGCGTATTCGGCTTTCGCCGCTGCCGCAGGCCGGTGATCTCAATACGAGCGCCATATCCCTGTTGCGCCGGTTGGCTGACAAAGGAGTACTGGAATCGATAGAGTGGGCACCCCCGGTGGAAGCACTGCGGGTGACGGAGAATTTCTGGTGGTTCTGTCATGTTCTCTTCGACAACCGGAAAGTGTTTAACATTGGGGAAAACGAATGGGATAGCAACGTCACTGGTGGGCATGGTGAGCTTGAGCTGACGATTCTCTTCGGGTGCCCAATGGTGGCCGGTGTACTTGAGCGAGAGGCAGGCAAAATAGCTGGACAAGCGGATCAACCCGCCGCGGCCGCTGTAGCGGGAGAGCCTGCATCGCATAGGGTTGGACGGCTGACCAGGGCGTCATCAGAAGCGAAGAAAGCGGAACTGCTTGCCAAGTGTTCGGCGCATCCAACGCTGATGAATGATATTCCAGCGCTCGCCCAGAGCGTGGACGTAAGCGAATCAAGCTGTCGCCGATGGCTTAGTAAATTCAAAGAAAAGCACGCCGAAAACCAAAAGGAATGAAAATATTGACGCCGTATTGACAATTCTTGACCACCATTCCACCCGCTAAAATAGCGGGTTTTTCATTATTTATTGACGCCGAATTGACGCCGCCGCCCATAAGTGTACAGATATGGAGTACACGACATGGCGACGATCACCCGACCACTGGACACCGACCGCATAGGCCGACATAGCGTGGGCTACTGGGGCGCTGTGCTGGCGATGGCCGTGCAGGCCGACGATACGGCACGCGCTGACGTGGCACGCGCCGAGCTGCGCAGACTGCGATGCGACATTACGCGCCGTCCGCGACGGGCGAAAGCGGTGCAACCGTGACCACCACCCCGCCCGTTGATGGGAACTTCTTGACATATTCGCAAGTTGCCGAGCGATTGCAAGTTTCGCAGCGCTACGTCCGGAAACTCTGCGCATCGCGCCAGATTCGCGCCGTGCGAATTGGCAAATGTGTCCGGATCGATCCGGTTGAACTGGATCGGTTTTGTCGTGCCCTGCCTGTCCGATGACACCCCGCCGGTTCCGGCCTTGCAATGGCCGGGCGCTTTGATCAGCGACACCGGCAAATAATAAAGGATGAACATGACTATACCACAAAATACCGAACACACCACTACAGCGAGGCCGCGGCAGAACGCGGAACCGCCCGTTATTGACGTACTGATTCCTGAATGTGACCCGGCGGAAGCGGCATTACTTGGATCAGTGGGATATGATGCTGCCGCAATCACGCTTGCGACCATTGATATGTTCGTGTCGCCATTACACCAACGGCTATGGCGAGAGATTACAGCGTTTCTTCATGCCGAAAATTCGATCAGTGACAACGGCGCTCCCGATGTCGTCAAGCTGGTAAACTGGTTCAAGTCGCACGGCGTATCTAAGTTTGATCGTGATTATTTTACCGATTGCGTCCGGGATGTCCCGTCCGCCGCCGGTGCGGACGGCTATGCGTCAATCATCAAATATAAATATGCTTGTCGAAAACTCATCCGGATAGCTCAAGAGATGGCCAATGGTGCGGCTGGTGATGCAATTCTGGACACCATCATAGCAACCGCGCAAACACAGTTGGCGGCCTTGCAGCAGATCGGCCAAGCTGGCGGCCTTGGTGCTGTAATGCAATGCGCGAATGACATAGAGCCGCGCGAAATTACATGGCTATGGCCGGGACGTATTCCGCTTGGCCGTATATCCATGTTGGTAGGCCGACCCGGCGAAGGGAAGTCATTCCTGACCGCTTTCATGGCGTCCAGCATATCCAACGGCGGATATTGGCCGGATGGAACACACTGTCCGCCAGGTTACGTGATACTGGTGTCCGGCGAAGATGATCCTGCCGATACCATAAGGCCGCGATTGGATGCACACGGCGCGGATTGCTCCAAGATTTTCATTCTGAAAACCGTGGCGTATCGTGATTCCACCGGCCAGAAAAAAGAACGCGGCTTTACTCTTGCTGATATTGCACAGTTGGAACAGGCGTTGATAGACCATCCCGGCGTCAAGATAATTTTTATTGACCCGATTGGCTCATTCCTTGGCGGCAAGGTTGACGGCCACAGGGATAATGAGATTCGCGCGGTTTTGGCTCCACTGATGGCCTTGGCGGAGAAATATAATTGTGCGATTGTCATCGTTGCACACCGGCGGAAGTCCGCTGCCGCCAGTGCTGACGATATGGCTCTCGGCAGTATCGGCTTTGTTGGATTGTCCCGTGCCGTATGGCACCTTAGCCGCGACGAAAATAACCCGGAGCGCCGCCTACTCTTACCCGGCAAGATGAACCTTTGCCGCCAGCCTGACGGCTTGGCATTTTCAATCGGCGGGGAACCTGCCGCTATTCAATGGGAAGATGAACCCGTACAAATGTCTGCGGATGACCATCAGGCGGAGGTCAGCGGCATGACTATAAGGGGGCCGAAGCCAGAGGCGCGGAACACCGCCGAGGAATGGCTTTCGCGGTATCTTTTTGGCGGTTCAAAACGGGTGTCGGAAATCCGTGCCGAATCCTCCGCCGCTGGCCTGTCTTGGCGCACTGTTCAGCGAGCCGCCGATAGCCTCAACGTCGTCCGGGAAAGCGACTTTTCAACCAAGGAATACCGCTGGAGTCTGCCACCAAATTCAAGCGTGCCAAGTAGCGTGCCAAGTAGTTTGGATAACTTGGCACACGCAAACAATATGGCATCCTGTCATCCTATTGAAAACAAAGGGGAAAACACTCCCAAAGTAGTAGCGTGCCAAGTTCCTTACGTGTTAGGGGGAGCGCCGGAAACACCATTACCCGAACCGCCGGAAACACCCCCCGCCAAGGGACTGTTTGATACCCCAGCGGTTCCGCAAACTGGCCAACCAGCCGCGCCCGTCCCGGCGTCAACCTATATTCAAAACACCGATCAAGAGGATATGCTTTTATGAGCCTGACAATCACCAATTTTCTATCCGAATTGAAAGCTCTTGGCGTGGCCATTTCCGCCGTCGATGGGAACATAAAAATCCAAGGCAATTTGGCCGCCTTAACACCTGTACAAAAAGACTGGTTACGGCACCACAAGCCTGCTGTTTTGGCCATGCTCCAGATCGAGCAAAACCCGGTGCGCCGGTATGTATCCCTTGACGGCGAAGCGGAGGCGTTTTCTTCACACGTTTTGGATCCCGCTTATTGGCGGCCTATGACCTAACACAATCCACCGTAAGGCGAACCGCAAGCCTTTTAATTGCGGTTTAACACCCAAAGCCGGAATAACGGCAGATTGGACACACCCATGAAATCCTTAGAAGACACATACATTCGCTTGGCTCGCAAGCAAGCCGCCGGTCAACGGTTGATCCGCCGGGAAAAGCGGCTGTGGATTGCGGTCTGCGGCGAACTGGCCGCGATTGACACGCGCGGATTAACCCGGCGACAACAGTAATTGTCCGGTGTCGGTGGCGAGGCGGCTGCACAATGCCGCTGCCCGCCACTGCCGCCTGTTTAAAACGCCGCCGCCGGGCTTGGGGCCTTGTGCCGAACTGCTGGCGGATGATTCTTGGCCGCCTGGTGATTGCCGGGACAACATTCGGGAGCCTGTTTTTATGATTGCTGAAATTGAACCAAAAACCGAAACGGGACTAGTCCTGTTTTCGATTGATGATATTAAACCCGCGCCGGAAAATGACACACTGTATAGGCCGATTGATCCCGCCGACCCGGAAATTATTGCACTGGCTGAAAGCATCTGTGGCCTTGGCTTGTGGAACCGACAGGAGACGCCTTATACTGGCTGTAACCAAAAAGACCTAATTTCAAGAGGTGAACGATGAAATCATTAACCATCAACCCCCGGTGGCGAATCGCCTTGGTAATGGCGACCATACCGATTGGCATTGCGCTGGGTTCACAGAATCAGGTGCGGGCCATTGCGGCGGCCAGCGCACAATCCACAGCATGGCAAGCCGTTATCGCGGCGGACAAAGCTGAAATTTCCGCCCTTAACGCGGCCACCTCTGCCGCCATGAAAAAGGGCGACCCCAACGCCGTTGTCGCGGCGCAGCAACTTATCGTATCCGTCAGCGCCCGCTTGGCAAACGAAAAACGTTCGTCATCGTTCCCGCCGGGCTTCGAGCCAGCAACAAACACCACCGGCCTTGCCCAACCGGAGCTAAAACTGGAACTTGCACGCGACAAGGCGGTGGCCGACGCCATTATTTCCGCAGATCAGCGGAAAATTGCGAGCATAAATGCAAGCGTGGCGAAGGATATGAAAGCCGGTAAAGCCCAACTGGTCGTTGGCGATATGTCGCAACTTAAAACGGCACAATTCCAACTCGCACAGGACAAAGCCGCCGCCGCTATGTTGCTGCCGCGCGCGGTGCCGACGGGGGCTGTCAATCAGCCCTCTCCTCTTTTCCATCCCGGCGGCCTTCCGATTGGGGGCCAAACAGTGTCGCAGGAACAGGGCCACGCCGTAGGCGACGCGATTCCGGCAGACCAATGGCCGAAGATGTTGGCGGAAGCGATGAAGCCAGTGGAGTGGAACTCAGTGCCGGCGCTTGCTGCCGAGTTGTCAAGATACCAAACCAACCCAAAGAAAATTATCGGACACCGCGTGACCGCTTTCCTTAAAACCGATGCCGCTGGCAATCTTGTCATCGCCGGCAGTACTACCGCTACTGGCCATCTCTCACGGCAACTACGCATCCAGAGGCTTCGCCTGCGCAACCAGATCATCCAACACTTCACATTAATTCGTAAAGAGGCCCGGCTAAGGAAAAAAGCGGAATACCGATGGCAATTGGACATCCTGAAGCGGGAGGCCCCTAATGCGATGGGTTGGCAGGTAAACCAGTCTCTAATATTTGGCGAAAAAAGAGAGTGTTCTACGGTAACCGCGGCTGCGTACAAGATGCAGAGAACAGACTTGCGGCTAGTCGCCCTCGCGTTTCATGGCACGCAAAGCGGTGCCCAAATGGTTGCTCCGGCGGGAGGAAAGACTCCAAGCAGCGGAGCGGTATATGGCGTTGTTGTGGGAATATCATCCCAGAGCGTTTCCCGCGAAACGCCGCAGTTTTCGTTGCCATCGGGCCAGCAGTTGCGGTCGCAGGTTTATTTCCGACCCTTGCCGCAAACGGCCCCTCCCGCAGGATTTTTAGCCAATGTGCCCGCACTCAACGTCCCATCACAGCAGATTCCACCCTGTACAGCGTATACGGTAAAAATTCTCTACTGTGCCCGCAGCCCCCATTATTTTCAACCGAAAAAGGTAGTCGCTCTTCTGCCCATTACGGGATACGTTTTCAAGATGAAAAGCGGAACTAAAATGGAAGCAACGACCTACACTACTGGGGATTTTTATTACCATCTGAAATGGAATGGCATAAATTTGTCCGTGGCAAAAGACCTCGTAGTTAAGATAATACCGGTGCGGTAAACCTGAAGGCGTGATCGCACGGCAATCCCCGGCTTGGACAATCTATTCCGCTGCTCGCGTTGTCACGGCCAACAAGCCGCGCCGCGTGCCACCTATTCCATAAAATAATTTTGGATTGTGCTTGACAATGGTTATTCTTTGTGCTAACATAGAAATATGAAAATGGATTTTAAGAAACTGATTAGGGCGGAACTTGAACGCCAAGGCTTATCACAAAATGAACTTGTGCGCCGCACCGGGATAACCAAGTCCCGCGTATCGAATTTCTTGAACGGCAAGCGGGACATTCAAGGCAAGAATCTGCGAAAAATGTTTATGGCTTTGGATATTGAAGTTAAACCGGCGGATAAGCCGGAGAAAGAAAAGCGGTGATTTATGGCAAGCGTTTATCGACGTGGCAAAAGCTGGATTGCAAGTTACATGGGTGCGGATGGCCTTTGGCACAAAAAGAATTGCGGTTCTGAAAAGTCTGCCGCGCAGCAGATTGCCAACAAACTTTCAACGGAAGCTAAGCTGCGGTTAAGCGGGATCATTGACGCCAGCATGGATAGGTTCTCCGCTGCCGAGCGCCGCCCGCTGGCCGATCACCTCTCTGAATTCAAGGCGGATATTCTCGCCCGTGGTGGCACAGCGCTACACGCGGAAACAACCGGGCACCGTTGCACCGCCGCCATCGAAGCTGCCGGGATTGAGCGCATCGGAGAACTCACGCCAAGGGCCGTCAACGCAGCTATTTCAAAACTGGAAAGCCAAGGCGGCCTAAGTGCCGCATCCGTGGCACATTACCGCCGGGCCATCAAAATGTTTTCCCGCTGGCTCTGGCGTAATGGCCGTGTAGGCGAAGATGCCCTTGCGTCCCTGACAGTGAAAACCACAATCCAGCAATCCGAGCGCATCATCCGCCGCCGGGGCTTGAGCCGTGAAGAATTCACCGCGTTGATTACCCACACCAAGGCCGGGCCGGTGCGATGGAATTTGTCCGGCGTAGACCGCAGTATGCTTTACGCCTTGGCTGGTGGAAGCGGCTTAAGGGCCGCCGAGCTTCGGAGTTTAACGGCCAAGAGTTTTCGCCTTGAAGATAAACCGCCTTGCGTGGTGCTCAAGGCCGCGTACAGTAAACGACGCCGCGATGATGTTCAACCGTTGAGCGCATCATTGACCACCGAGTTAAAATTTTGGCTCGTAGGCAAGCCCGTAGATGCCGTGCTGTTTCCCGTGGCCAGAACCCACACCGGGGCGATGTTCCGCAGTGACCTGCGTTATGCCCGTGCTCTCCATTACAAAGCCATGGCAGCGGGCCAAGAGCGGCGGGAACTGCGCAAGGGAGATTTTCTCCGCACGGTTGATACCGATGGCCGTAAGCTGGATTTTCACGCCCTGCGGCACAGCTATGTAAGCTGGCTGGTGCAATCCGGTGCAAGCATTAAGACTTGCCAAGAGCTTGCCCGTCATTCAACGCCGATGCTTACCCTTGGCACCTACGCACACATGAGTCTGCACGATGCCAACCGGGCTATTGAGTCTCTACCAAGCCCAATGGAAAGCCCTGTAAGTGAATCCAAACGGCAGGTACTCTTACCCACCGGTACAGATAACTTATCTACAGAACTCCATGCGGGGGAATTAGGGGGGAAAACTGGGGGCAAAACGGTGCCTTTTCGTGCCGCCGCGTGCCACCAAGGATTGATGGGGAATTCCAAGGCCGCCCCGCAAGGAAAGCCGCGTCTAGTGCGGGAAAGCGTTGATTTTGTTGCGGATGCCGGAGGAGGGAATCGAACCCACACTCTCTTGCGAGAACTGGATTTTGAGTCCAGCGCGTCTGCCAGTTCCGCCACTCCGGCGATTGAGCAAGCACGAATTATACGCGAAGAATCAGGCCATGAAAAGTGCCCCGCGTGCGGCGTTGATTATTGCGCTGCTCATCTTGCATGGAATGTAAAAACAATTCCACGGATTGAACGGATAAAGTGCGTGAACCAGGGCACCTTCGGAACCGTTTCTAATATCCGCGTCATCCCCGTTATCCGTGGTTCTCTTTCGTTACCAAAGCAGCAGCGACGGTAGAAACCGCGGATATCGCGGATAACGCGGATAGAGTGAATTGGGAATTTAGCATATAGCATTTTGCCAAGCCCTGAGCTAAAGTTGTCACATTATTGTCCATTGCTCGCTGGTCACTGATAATGGATGGCGTCCTGCCGCTCTCACGGTCTTTGTGCTTTTGCCTGGTTCATAAGGCATCTTCAAAACGGTGGAAACGGCGAAAAGCTCCAAAGAGGATTGGGCATAACTTTCGCCGGCCAGTGGACGCAAAGTGCCACGGACTCTGGGTATTAATTTTTGTTCTGCTGGAAGCTTGACTTATTGGCGGGTGAGTATATATGCTATAGC
>JAKAEB010000082.1 GCA_021818445.1 Planctomycetota bacterium | reverse complement strand
CGCCATATCTGCGAGACCATGCCCGTATTTTTGAATTGAACTGTAAAAAAAGGCCTTCAATTCAGCTATTGCGCTCGGCGGGAATCGAACCCACAACCGTCCGCTTAGAAGGCAGTTAAAATCATGCTGCTGAAAAGCTCATGAATCCCAGCAATTACCTTATTTTACTGCGGAAAATGCCCTTTGCAAGGCTTCGCCACGCGTTGCGATTTTTGGTGTTGTAAGGCGGTATTTTCATGCCAAAACGGTACCAAAACGGTAAACACGGTGATGCACCACGATTCAACCACATTCATCACCAGATTTGGATGCGAACCAGATCAAAACCCGATGAAACCAACGGGACATCGCCGATTTTGCCATCCGTCACACCAAAAGAAAGTACCATTGTCTGATATCGACACGGATTTAGCGATGGTGGCCGAGTTTCGGCTGGAGATCCCAACTAGCCGGTGGATCGGTTCAGAATGAATTAATTGGACATCTATATCGTATTTACTTTCATCGAATAACTGCATTACAGCGACATATCGGCCCGCCATAAGCCCTTTTACCCTATTCCATATAGTCTGCCGCAACCATATCACACATGATGAGATTCGGTGATAAAGATCGAATTACACGGCTCTGCTGGCCCCACCCGCAATCGGCAACCGAAGACGAGAGGGTTGCCGTCTGTCAGAAAAACGTATACACTTTTCTGACGAGGTTGCTGCTATGGATACCGTGAAACAGATTATTCTTGAACGTATCCGGTCGACTGGCCGGGGCGAGGTCTTTACGCCAAAGGACTTTCTCGATGTTGGTACGCGCTATGCCACCGATCAATCGCTTTCCCGCTTGGTTCGTTCCGGCGACATCCAGCGTCTGGGGCGTGGTCTTTACTACTACCCGCGGGTCAATCCTCGCTTGAAGATCGCGGTCACGCCGGATGTAAACCAGATTGCCCAAGCCATTGGTCGCCGAACCGGCAGTCGCATGGTCCCGTCCGGTGCCGTCGCCGCCAACATTTTTGGCTTATCCACACAGGTGCCTGCCAGGTTTGTGTATTTGAGCGATGGGCGATCCCGGCGTATCCGCGTCGGAAAGATGGAATTGCAGATTAAGCATGTTGCTCCAAAAGAGCTGCC
Source organism: Planctomycetota bacterium (assembly GCA_021818445.1). Classification (GTDB taxonomy): domain Bacteria; phylum Planctomycetota; class Phycisphaerae; order WQYP01; family WQYP01; genus JAJZGD01. The sequence goes on along the minus strand of JAKAEB010000082.1, from coordinate 9,695 downwards.
ATCGGGCAGCCAGACCAGCGCCTTGGTATTCCAAGCCCTGCGGCACATAGGCAAAAAAGCAGTGGACGCGCGCGTTGTGGCTCGGCTTAAGACCGTCATTCGAGCGAAGGAAAAGCACGACCTGATCAAAGATGCCCGCTACACCACCGATTGGATGGCTGACATCGTCCGGCAGATCGCAGGCCGCGCCGGTAAGCCGGCGGAGGCCGGACATGGATAAATTCGCACAACGATCAGCCAGTGATCGAGCCGACCTGTTCCGCGATGTAGCGGCACGGCGCGGATTGAGCCCATCCATTATCGAGAAAGATTTCTGGGTCTGTTGGACACTAAAACGCCTTTTTACGCTGAATCCACCGCCAGCGGGATTACTCTTCAAAGGGGGAACATCGCTCGCCAAGGTATTCAAAGTCATTGAGCGATTTTCGGAAGACATTGATCTATCCTTCAACCGAAGTGATTTGGGATTTAGCGGCAATTCCGATCCCGCTGCCGCCAAGACGGGCAAGCAACGTCAGAGGCGATTGGATTCGCTCACGGACGCGTGCCGAGAACTCGTCCGTGACGCACTTCTCCCCCAACTTCGCAGTTCGTTCGGCAGTTCGCTCGGTACAGTCGCCGGGAAAACGTGGACTTTGGACTTTGCTGACGACGCCACCGATCAGCAGACATTGGTGTTCCGCTATCCCGGCAGTGGTACGGCAACATCGATCACAGGGCCAGCATACATCCGCCCTGCCGTCCGATTGGAGATCGGCGCTCGTTCCGATCATTGGCCGGCTAGCAACGGCGCTGTACTTCCTTACGTAGCAGAGGATTTCCCGGCAATCTTTGAATCACCCACATGCTCCGTGCATGTTTTGGCGGTTGAGCGCACCTTCTGGGAAAAGGCGACGATCCTGCACGCTTGGCACCACGCCCCGGCCAATAAGATTTTGCGTGATCGGCAGTCGCGCCATTATTACGATTTGGTTCGAATGTATGAGCATGGCATCGGTCGTGAGGCAATGAAAGACACGGAATTGCTGCTTAAAGTTGCCGCGCACAAAAGCGTTTTCTTCGCATCAGCATCAGCCCAATATGCGAAGGCCCGCCCCGGAACACTTCGACTTGTTCCACCTGAATCGCGCTTTGGCGAACTTCGCCGGGATTATCAAAACATGCGGGAAATGATTTTTGGTCCGATTCCGACCTTTGAGCACATTCTGGCCGTCCTTGACGAGATGGAATCGGCCATCAACGGTGCGTCGAGGTGATCTCCTAAACTCTTTACGGTTGGCGTTCGGAGTTGAGCACGCAGGGGCCGCTACTCAGTGGCGTGGTAATAGTGGAAACATACTTGGATTCTGAATCACGGTGATCCCAATAAGCCAAAAACGATCACCACCAAACCATTCTTCAGCCAACATATCAATCGTTATTGATGACACCACCGCGCGCGACCTCGGCACCGCACGGACCGAAAAAATATAAATACGCATTGGGCAGCCCACGACAAGCCTTGCCGTGCTGCTCGGATGCATCGCGGGAGGTTTGGCGGGCGGATGTTTGCCTGAAGGGCTAAAAGAACTACGCGAAAATGTGGGGAAAACTATGGATTCGCAAAACGCGCAGCCATGGATTGCGCGTGATTCGGATTTATCGCTTATTGTCGAGAACTGGAATTCACTGCCGCCACCAATCAGGCTGGCCGTAATGTCGTTGGTTCGAACTTCACTGGAAAGGGAAGGGAAATAAGAAGGGATGATCCATTGATATAGGGATTCTCGGTCCGTTGCGATTCCCCCTGTGGCAGAGCTAATAATACCGCGAAAACATTGTGTTTTGCAAGCGATCAAATTTTTATTTTCCCATGGCGTTGCAGGCTGTCGCAATACTAAACGCCACAAGATATGGCGGGAGCATCTTACGAATTCATGGATGTTCCTATCCTTACAGCCTGCCAATTCGCAACGCGGCCTGAGGCCGCCACTTATCTCCCATGCTCCAGTACCGATGAATCGGGACATCCACCGCCGCTGGGTTAGCTTCCCGGTCGGAACGACCTTTATCCCAATGGCCATCGGGAGAACTGTCCCGATACATCGGGACTGGAACACTCCGCCTTTGCACGGTGCACCTGGACCGGTATAAGATTGTAAACAGCCTCCGGCTTTTCACGGCGAGCCCGGGGCATTATACACCTACCTGATTGTTTTGGCGTGTTGTGTTTGCTTATCCCGGAGTTTAGCCCACAAAAAGGATAAAACCCTTGCGGAACAAGGGTTTGGTTCATTTTGTCACTTCCCGTTACTGGGTACACCCCAGTAACTCAAAGGCCCGCCGTTGCAGGACGGTGGGCATCGCCAGCATCGTGGCCATAGGGTCGTTATCATGATCGCCGGTCATCCGGCACACGTTTTGGCTCTGCGTGGCGAGTCCCTCCAGCAGAGATCGGAAGCTCTGCACCGGCAGCCCCTGGGCATTCTGGTGTGTGCGCTTCTTCGCTTTGGCCGAGGCCGAGGGCTGGGCCGGGAGAACCGGATCGCGGGTGCCGCGGTTAGCTTGGATTATCAGGTCGCTGCTGGCCGATTATCGTCTATGGCTTATTGGCCAACCATCAGGGTTGTCCCGTAGCCGATACCGGCTAAAGGACCGTGCTGTCCCCGGTGAACGGGCCGTAAGCAAGGCACGGACCGACAAGGATGTCATTCAGGAGGAAATAATGCCAGAAGAAACGGCTTGCCAGGAACCTGGTAAGTGATTATAAAATGACGTAAATGACTGGCCGGTTGTGACCCGCCCGGTGACAAAACCGCAACTTACAACATTCCTTATCCCGAACTCACGTTGCATCACGGTTGAACCACGGAGGAAGCCGAGGAACTGGAGGTATACCGCAGCGCCTGCCGCACCGCTTGGTTTCCAAAATTGCTTCAACTGCCGCGACCAGATGGCAAAGCGAATAATGAAACCAATACACGCAGCATTACACGTGTTTGCCATTTTGCATGCTGCCGTGTTTTATGACTGGCCTTGGGATCGTCGGAGGTCACTTTCGTGCGTCCATGGCCCCGCATCCATAATCTAGCTACGTACTGGTTTAGTCTCTCTGAAGGTAGCGGCAAGGCAAAGGCTGGATGGCCCGGCGGCGCGATCCAGCAATCATATCGGGCATGAGTAAGGCACCTCCGGCGGTTGGGAAGAACATCCACTTCAATGGTGGATTTACTCTCCGGATTTACTTCTACCACTTGCTGCGGCCAGTGTTGAATCCGGGGTCATCGCCCACATAAGAAACCGTTTTCGCATCAATTGGTAGGAATGAGTCGGCGTGGACGCACCGTGTGTGGAAAGAGCACGCAGCAACTTGAGCATATCCAATGGTTTGACCATTTTCCATTTCCATGGAAACCTGATACGATTCTCAATGTCGGCGACCCGGTGTATCGCGGGTCCGTTTGGCCCTACCCCGCCTGCTATAGAAAAAATTCGTTCCGTTGCGTGAACCCCTCGCTCTTTCCAACTAAGATCGACTTCCTGTACTGGAAATTTGCCCCGTAGCATCGGATCAAAATGCACATGCATGGTACTCGTAACACCTTTGCGATTAACCCATTTGAAAGTAAGCAAAGGTGACGGCAGCGACACAAAGTTTTCCTCATCGGCGGACGCCATCCAGCGATGGATGGCACCAAACACCCTCAAAAATAACAGCGGCTTCCCGCCCTTGAGTCCGTACATCATGCTCTTCGGTAACCCCGACGCCTTGGCTTGCCGCTCTGGTAGCATGCCGTATGCGACGACCGAGCCCTCTGACGTAGCTAGAACGCGTGAATGTTCTCCTGGTGCCGCTATAGCAAGGAAGCTGTGGACGCCGTTCGATGTGTAGTACAAGGGAACGCCGCCAAAAGAAATCAGCACCGCGTATCTGCTTCGGTCACGTACAACGCGGGCCTCAACGGTGTAGGTCGCCCGGTTGCGCGCGAGGTATTTGGCACTCAGGCTGGATGTAAAGTGAAAACGTTTCATGGCGGAATTGCTGGTCAGGTCGAGGCGAGGGTGTTTCCCATTTAGCAGCGCTAGCAACTGTGCGAAGGTCACGCGTCCACCCCTGTTTTCCACGGGTGCCGACATGGCATTCTTCTCCAAATGACACGCAAACAGCAATGCACAAAGCAATATGGAGGTGGTTGTGATTCGCATATGAAAGCCCTTTTGCAAGCAGGCGGCACCAACCCTGATGGGGTCATTGCGACCAGCCAATCCCCACGATTACAGACGTCGCACCGAGCCCGCCGTGAGGGAATGATTCCGATCCAGAAAGATTCACCCAAAGCCACCAGTTGGGAGGAAGAATTGGTATAGGAGGCATAGGGCAGGTCGCGCCAATAGTGCCACCGAGGCTGCCGCTGAAGCCGCTGCCGCTGGGTTTCAGGTTGCCCGTCGGTTTCACATGCATATTCCCCCACCACGGTCCCCCGGCTGTGGGTGGAGGAGGCGGAATTGGGGGCGGGGTGGGATTAACTTTGGCTTGACCGTTGGGATCGGTGCCCCCCACCGGATTACCTTCCACAAACTGGTACGTGTTGGCACCGTTGATGTATTGCAATGGATCGCGCTGAACCCAACGGCCCAACGCGGCGTTGTAGCTCCGATTGCGGACGTAATGCAATTCCGTCTCGGAATCATACCGATAGCCGCAATAAATGATTTCATTAGCACCATAACTGGACTGCACATCGTCATCGGTGAACCACACTCCGTCCGCGCCCGGCGCGGTAAAGATCAGCGTGTTACCATACGCATCAGTGTCATACGTTTCCACGAAAGCGCCGGAAGAATTGGTCAACGCTACGGCACGATACAGCAAATCCTGCAGCAGGTAATACGTTCCGGCGGGCAGGTTCTGGGCACCAAGCGTTGCAAGCGTCGTTAATTGGATGCATTCGTCAATGTATGTGCCCCAGATATATTGCCGGATTGGTGTATCGGTCGAGCCGCTACCTCCGAACGGGTTGCGTTCCTCCATGCACTGCCAGCCACTCCAGATGTAATCCGTCGTTCCGTCGGGAATATTTCCCGTCAATCCGCCATTTATGACCGTTTTCCGTACACGTCGATTCATCGCGTCATACAGATATGTCGCGATGATCAAACCATCCGATACACGATTGATCTGGATCGGGCGATTTAATGCGTCATAAGAATAAATCAATGTGCCGTCATTCTTGAGATTGCCGTTGGACGCACCGGTTGCGCCGTCATATTGGAATACAACCGGACTGCCGCCTGTCAACGTCCGCTGCGTGATCTCATTGACATAATTGTGGTTGCGCTGATCCGTCGTGGCACTGCCTCCCACTGGGGTAAACCCAGTGGCTCGCCAGTTGCCCAGACCGTCGAGCGTATAATTTCGGCTTTGATCCGTGTTGGGTAAGGTAATCGCCGTTGCGACGCTGCCGCCGCCGTTGCTCTGATATCCGCCAGTGCTGCTTAACGTTCCTCTCTGGTATTGCAACAACCGATTCACACTGTCATAGCCGGGCGTTGGCGAAGCGATGTTGCCAGTGCTATCCACTGGCTGGTACAAGTTGTCCCTTTCCTCCGCCTGCAAGGCCCGCTCATAGAACTTGCCGCCGGCGCGGTCATAGGCCGTGGTATTTCCCACAATGGCTGTGGTATTGGCATAACCGTTCTGGGCATTGAGCGTACTGCTAACATACCGCTTGGTGATATTTCTGCCCGCACCGTCATATCCCAGCCGATCACTGGAATTATTGCCCCATGAGGGATTGGCCACGTTGCTTTGCACGCTGCTGTTGGTTCGGGCGTTGTTGAGCATGGTCTGTGTAATGCCGTTGGCGAGTACCACTTCCGCGATTCTGCTTGGCCCATAGAACTGCCAGGTGGCAATGACCGCGCTGGTGGCCGCCTCAATAATCTGTTGCCTGCGGTACAGCACGTCATAGTTGCTGTTGACCGCGCGAGCATTGGGATAGGTGAACTGTGTACTTGGGGTGGACACAAACGCGGTGTTGGTGACATAGCGACTGCCGGTGCCTAAGGTCACCGGGGCTTCCTCAATGGATCGGCCCAGCGAATCGTAGAAGAACGTCACCTGTACCGTGCCGGCGCTGGTAATGTCCTGATTGAGTGTCGGCCGGTTCAGGCCGTCATATTGGAAGGCTTGTTGGGTGGTGCCGCCTATGCCGGATGCCGGGGTGATGAAGGTGTATACCTGCCTTCCCAGGCAATCCCAGACGTTGTTGAACTTTGATCCATTTTCATCGGTGTAGGTGATTACATCCGATGCGAGATCGTACGCGGTAATCCTTGTCGATCCGTCGGCAAATTCCATGCTCACCTGCCGATCCAGGGTATCAAAGCTGTAGTCGGTGGTTGCCCCGCGATCATCAATCATCTGGAACATCCGCGAATTACCATCAAAAAGCGTCTGCGTGCGAATCAGGCCGCGCCCGGCGGACTGGAAGGTGCTGTTCGCCGCGGGGCCTTGATTACCTAAACCATTTTGACGCATAAGCTGTTGCGATTCAAGCGGACGCGAAGCACCATCAAATATTTGCAGCGTTGAATTGCCCTTGGAATCCACCGTCACGGTCTTGTTGCCCCGGCTGTCATAGCCGGTGAGGGTAAACATGGTGGCCGGTTGTGAACCCTGATTGCTGTAGGATATTTGCGTTTGATCCGTGGTAAAGCTGCCATCGGCTCCCTGCATCGCCGCAGCGACGGGTTTGTTGAGGCAGTCATAAAACATGGCCGATTGGAAGGTTTCCGTGGCCGTGGCCGGTGCGGTGATGGTGGAGATTTCCGTGCTGACGGTCAGGATGGGATTCGAGTTGCCATCATATTGCGTGGTAACGGTATTACCCAAGGGATCGGTGGACTCGATGGGGCGGCTTGCCCCGTCATAGCTGGTGGTACTCACGGCGGTATTGTCGCCGATGCTTTGTACTGGTCTGTCCGCCCGGTCGTAAACCGTGCGTGTAAGCACATAGCTTTGCCCGCCGGCGGTTAATGTCACCGTCTGGTTGTGGTCATTGGCGGTGGAATTGCTGGCCAGTCCACCGCCGGTGTGGGTAACCGCCCGGCCTGACGGCAATGCGACGGTTGCGGCGATCAGAACACTGTTCTGATTTTCATATTTTCGCCCCGCTTCATCAAAGCGCATGGCCTGCGTGGATAGCAACTGATTTGCCGAGCCGGTGCGGTCAACGGGTGTAGCCCCACCGACGGTACCATAATGGTCAGATTCAATGGGGCGGCTGCCGGGATCATAGGTCGTGGCCGTATACCCGCCCACAGCGTCGGTGGCCTGGGTCACGCGGTCAAAGCCATCAATGGTGTTCATCAAGGCCCAGTCGCCGGTGTGGATCAAGCTGGAACCATCGCCGAACGCGTCGGCGATGGTGGCGGTGAGGGAGTTGTTGGCTGTTCCCCTTTCCGCCGGGCCGATGGCGGCCAGAGAGTTGCCGTTATTGTCAAATATAAAAATGCTGACTGCGCCGAGGACGGGGGGATTGAGGCTCGGAGCGTAGCCAACCCGCTGGGCGATGCGCATATTGCGTTCGTCGTAATCGTATTCAACGATGTTGCCTTCCGGCTTGGTGATTTGGATGGTGTTGCCGTTGGGATCAAAGCTGTACGTTGTTATCAGATTGGCTGGATTGGAGCCGGTGGCATCCATATCATCCTGGATTTTCCAGTCCAGAATGTTGTAGGTATACAGGTTGGTGAACCAGCCGGGCCGCACCGTGCCACCCGGCCCGGCGGCCATCGGAGCATGGGCGGTAGAGCCGCTGCCGGTGGGCGTGAACTGGCCATAATCCGGGCTGGTGGGGTCGGTGGAATCGAACTGCACCTGTGAGTCCAGGGTATCGGTGCGGGTGATATTTCCGTTGGCATCAAAATATATTTCGGTGGTGAAATTGTACGGTGCCGGACTGATCACACGATAAACGCCGCCCACTTCGTTGCGTTCGGTGATGGTGGTGAAGCCGCGCGGATCAGTGACTGCGGTCGGATTTCCCAAGGCATCATACGCGCAAGTGACGCAGCCGGCGGAAGCGGGATTGTCGCCTTCAAATCGTGTGACCAGATCCTGATATACGCCGGGAGTATTGGTGCGGGTAATCAGGGCGGATTGGTTAAACGATACCAAATCGCCCGATGCTCCGACCAGACTCATGACATCGTTGGGGTCGGCGTCTACATGCACTTCCCTCAGTTGGCCATATTGTTGGCTGGACATGGTCGAGTTGATTGTACCGTCGCCATTGGGATCATTTTCCGGATAACGGACATAGACGGTGATATTGCCCTCGCCATCGGTGTGCGTGGTGGTTTGGCCGCGCGCGTTGACGGTGAATAATTCGATGCGGCTCTGCGTGGTGATGCTGGTTGCGCCGATGACCGTGGCGGAGGGATTTTGGACCTTAACGGTGTTGCCAACCATCGGTGCGGCCACCGATTCCTGCGGCCCCACGCCGCCTGTGCCATTTCCCGTGCCGTCGCCGTTGATGTCGCCGAGATTGGTTTGGAACCCCGCCGGAATGCCGCCGGTGCCGGTGGTGTTGGTCATCTGGGAGTTGACGTAGGAGATCAGCGTCTGAATCTGCGTGCTGGTCAGGCCCAACAGGCTTTGAAGCTGCGCATTATCGATAATGGTGGAAGTCTGATTCTTCTGATAATCAAAATAAGTGATCGTGGCATAAGCCGACCGGTTGGCATCGGTGGGCGCGGCGGTGCCGTTCTGGGGCGTGTAATAGACATTCACACCGCTATTGACGGCAATGGGGTTGCCGCGTTCTTCAATGACCGCGCATTGCTGATTGAATATTGGATCATAAAAATACCGGCGGGTGAGCATGTTCTGCCCACCGCTGCCGGCGCGGGAAGAGGGAACATTGTAATTGTTGCCCGGCAAATGGGTTTCGGTCAACAGCAGGCCCACACGCGGGGCGTAGAAGTTATTGGGCGTGCCGAGATTCGGCACGGTGCCATTTTCATAGGTGTATTGGACACTGTTGCCTTCCGGAAAAATTGTCGCGAAAACGAGGTTGTTGGATCCGTAAACATTCCATGTAACCCAGCTTGGACTTTGGAAGCTGGTATTGTTAACGGTCAGCTTGTTGCGCGTGGGCAACTGTTCGATGCGCACGGGCATGCCATTGGAATTAAAGTCAAATGTACTCTGGTTGCCGTTGCGATCGGTGGCGACGGCCCGGAACACAATGGGATCGTAGGCGTTGGTGATGTTGGTGGGCAAATCGGCGTGGTTGGATGTGTAAACATAGGTGGCCGTGCCGCCCACGCCGCTAGCCGGCCCACCGCCTGCGGTCACGCTGGCCACTCGGCCCCACATATCCGCATCGGTGGGATCCTGGCCATAGGATATTTGATAGCGCGGCGTGGCGGAGGCATAAACAGAAGCCACATCCACAGTGCGAAAGCTACTGGAACCGGGCGTGGCGTTCAGATAAGGCTGCACCTCATTGGGGTACCACATCGCGATGAGATCATTCTGACGCTGCGGACGTGGATTGCCGACGTCGTATTGAAATACATAGGCCGTGCCGCCGGGGAAGGTGTTGCCTGCTGCGGTCTTGTTGATGGACGGCAGTACCGCAGCGATCAGGTGCCCCGCGGAATCATATTGAAAATTAGCCTGCCGCCCAAGGTAGTCTGTGAAGATC
>JAKAEB010000081.1 GCA_021818445.1 Planctomycetota bacterium | reverse complement strand
CAGGGAGGGAATAGCCGCGGAGGGCACAGAGTCTTTTTCACCACGAAGACACCAAGACACAAAGTCCGATCGGGATGGGGAAACGGGGAATGCATCTATCCCGGCGCGCCGGCACGGAAGCGCTGCCCTTCCCTCTTCTTCTAAATGCTCAATGCCAGATGCTGAATGCTTCGCCGCAGCCGCGGCGACCAACGCGTACGCTCGCAGCAGCACATCAAAACCCTTCTGCCGGGCCATGCGGCCGAGGGCAAAAATGTACGAACCGCCCTCCGGCGAGCACCTAGGAGTTAGGAGGTAGGAGTTATCCCGGCGCGCCGGGACCGCTGCGGCAGGCTTCGGAAGCGCTTCGCTTTCAATTGGCGCAGCATCCATATTCCCTTCTAACTTCGAACTTCTGACTTCTAGCTTCTTGCCGTTGTTAATCTGTGAAATCTGTGTAATCTGTGGATCGGCCGTCCCCTCCGTATTGCTCATTGATCTTTGATCATTGCCCATTGAAGGACCGAAATCCTCCAGGTTCACCCCATTGAAAATTACCCGCCCGCGCTGCCCGAATGGCTTACCGTAAAATTCTTCCCCGTCCCGCAGCGTCTTTGCCGAGCATCCGGTAATCACCTGTGCCTGATCCAAGGCACGTCGCAAAATCCTCTGCGCCTGCGGGGATTTTTGAAATATCTGATTGGCGTCCATGGTCAGTTCGCCCTGCAGCGTAACCACCAGCGGCAGATTCAGCTTTTGTTGCGCAATCATGGCATAATGGGCATTGCTGCTGACACACTGCACATGCAGCATATTAATCTGATGTTTATGCAGGATGGAGAGCATTTCACGTTCAATACCGCGGTGGGTTAAATGATAATTGATGGCTGCCTTGGCGGAGCCTTCCGGCAGACGGAATGGCAGACGGTAAACGGAAATGCCGTCAATGGTTTCAACGGCGGGCAGGTCCCGCGGCCAGCGGTTGGTAAGAACAATCACGCCGTGACCCTGGCGCATAAGCTCCAAAGCCAACTGTCGGCAAAGTTCCTCCACCCCACCAAGGGAAGGATGAAACGCGGAAGCAAAAAGAGCAATATTCATTGTTTTATTCACCACGGAGGCAGCTGAGGACAGCGGAGGTTAGCAGCCTGAATAATTCGATGGGTCAACTCTTCCTGAATTAGCATGTAATTGTATCCTCAGGTCGCCTCCGTTACCTCTGTGGTGCATGTTAGTTTTATTTACCATGAAACCAGGGGTACCAAGCGGAAGCGAAAAGAGCAATATTCATTGTTTTATTCACCACGGAGGCAGCTGAGGTAAACAGAGGAGGTTACGTGTGGGGTCGAAGGAACCGCTCTATGCCATCACGTAAGTGCAACACATTAAAATTCATTAACAACCCCACCTCTTTGCCACTAAGTTTTAGATAACAAATAAGTTGGGCTTTATGAATTGGCTGGATGGTATCGACCGCCTTTAGCTCAATAATCACTGAGTCCTCCACCAAAAGATCAATACGATAACCCGCATCAAGTTTTATGCCGTCATATATTACCGGCAGTTCAACTTGATTACGCACTATCATTCCATTTTTTGACAACTGGTGCATAAGGCAAGCCTCATATGTGCTTTCCAGCAGCCCCGGCCCAAGCACAGTATGTACCCGCATAGCAGCCTGAATAATTCGATGGGTCAACTCTTCCTGAATTAGCATATTACCGTATCCTCAGGTTCCCTCCGTTACCTCTGTGGTGCATGTTAGTTTTATTTACCATGAAACCAGGGGTACTAAGCGGAAGCAAAAAGAGCAATATTCATCGGTTCAGTATTTTCAGTATTAATCAGTATTGGCAGTATTTTCAGTAGACGCCAGTAGGTTCAGTATTGGCAATATTGGCAGTAGATTCAATAGGGCCAGGCGGGGATTATTTCTAGTGGCGCAATGTGCGCATGGATGCGTAGAGTATGCGTGCCACCTCGTCCGCCGATGCGATAATCTCCGCACCGCTTGCACCGGCCAGATACCCCGAATCAACCAATAAAGTTGCCCAATATTTTGTTTCCTGGCATTCCTTGTATGCAATGGCAATTTTGTTTGATAGATCAGCCCCGGATACCGCTCCGCCGGACTCAGCCAGATTGGCTCCCGCAGAAGTCCCACTGCGCAACAACTGCCTGGACAGCACATACTCCCGCTTTTCAGATCGCAGGTGCTCGCATATTTTTACCACCTTCAGCGCCATCGCATAAGCCAATTTAAATGCCGCCCCTCCATTAGCCACCGCCGGTTCGCCTCCGGCAACGCCCCGGCGATGCCCACCAACCAACCGATTACCATTCGCCATTTTGCACCCCTCCAATCAACTCAAAACACACTGTTAACACACTTAATTCCGACCAATACCGACAACACTGATAATACTGATAATACTGATAATATTGCTATTACTGATAACACTGACCAACACTGACCAATACTGATAACACTGATAACACTGATAACACTGATAACACTGATAATACTGATAATACTGATAATACTGATAACACTGATAACACTGATAATACTGATATTACTGATATTACTGATATTACTGATAACACTGTCTTAGTGCCTTTGTGTCTTTGTGGTAAATCCCCCGTCGTCATCCTTCGTGCAGCCTGTCCCGATATCCAGAGCATGTGAATTGCTGTCGGGATGCCTTTATGGTGAATTTCTTCTTACTTCTTACTTCCAACTTCATTCCAGAAGGCTGCATAAACTTCTTGCACTTTTTCCACGGTTTTTTCAATCGTGAACTTTTCCAGGAATCTTTCTTTCCCGGCTGCGCCCATTTTTCCGGCTTTCACCGGATCGGACAGAATTTTACATATTGCCTCCGCCATAGCATGGACATCTTTCATCGGTACCAGCAGACCGGTAACACCATCATCCACAATTTCCAGAACACCCCCGCCGCGCGTGGCCACCACGGGCTTGCCGGCGGCCATGGCCTGCACAATAACCTGTCCAAATGGTTCCGGCACGGTAGAAGCATGAACCAGCAACGTGCTGCCGGCAATAATCTCCGGCACATCCTTGCGAAAGCCCAGAAACTCCACCCGATCCGCCACGCCCAGCGTAACCGCCAACTGTTTAAGTTCCCCCACCAGCGCATCTTCACCAAAGAGGGCAGAGCCGACAATCTGGAAGCGGCAATCGGGGAAGGTTCTGAGCACTTCACCGGCAGCACGGATGAAAACATCCTGGCCTTTCCAGGGGGAAATCCGGCCGATGAGAGTGACCACGGGGGACGGATGTTCACCACGAAGACACCAAGACACAAAGTCCGATCGGGATGGGGAAACGGGGAATGCATCCATCCCGGCGAGCCCGGGATAAACTTCTTTCACAGATTCTGACTTCTCATTCCTAACGCCTAACTCCACGCCCCACTTCGTGTCTTTGTGCCTTTGTGGTAAATTTTCGTTGCTCGTCGAACCTTGGCCTTCGTGCCTCTGCGTCTTTGTGGTGCACTCCATCGCCTCTTCTTTCGGCTTCGCGATTCCGGAATAGACCACCGCACGCGGCTTTGACGCCGGCAAATGAAGTGTTTCCAGCGTTCCGTGCGAATTGGCGATGATGTAATGCGGGATCATGCGGGCAAGGAACCGGAACATTTTCACTACCGGCGCGGGCAGATAATCCTTTTCGATGCGATCACGGATATGCCAGATTACCTTCACACCAGCCAATCGGGCGGCGATGCCGCCGAGGATATCGGCTTTGAGGGAATTGCAATGAACAATATCCGGCTTGGCAGCCCGGATGTGCCGCGCGAGGCGGAATATAAACGTGGCACTGGAAAGCACCGCGCCAAACTTTGCCAGCGAACCAACGCCCAGGCTTCCCCGGCCAGCTCCGCGTACGGAATCTGCCAGAGGCAGAATTTCCACCGCAGCACCGACATCCCGCAACGCCGCCGCCAACGGCCCATCGGAAAACAACAACACGGTGGACCCGAATCGGGCGCGATCAAGTCCGCCGGCAAGGGCGAGCAACGCCAACTCGCCGCCGCTCAGCTGCGCGGTATGGTCGAGAAATAAAATTTTCAACCTAATATTCCGCGTTGGGCACCCCGATCCCATTTGGATCGGCCGCGCCGGCGGCCCCACCCAGGGTGCCAAGCCCGCATTTGCCGTAGGCGGCCAGCCAAGCCCCGGAGGCCCAGACTCGCTCCGCGCCGCCGCCGAGCTTGGCAATTTCCCCAAGTTCGCGCCGCGAAAACTGCGAACGGTACGCTGAAATAACGGTCCCCTTTTCTTCGCCGCGGCCGGCCGCGGCGGGGGTAATCCGGGCCAACGGATCGCCAGAGCCGACTAAAGTTTCAAGCTCATGAAGTTTTGCGGTCAGCAGGTCGCCCCCAACGCCTGCCGCGTAGGGGAGTTCTTCGTAAAAGGCCAGCCGGTCAGCCCCCACTACGGCAGCCGCTGCCTGTCGGGCAATGCGATGATCCAGATGGTCCCCCAGTGCCAGTGGGGCCAGCACCAGCCCAGTCGCCACAATTTCCCTCAACTGCTCCCCAAGCGCTGCAACCTCGGCGTGATCCTCCGCGTCAAATGCCAGCGGACGGCACACAAATGAGACACTGAGTTGCTTCCGCAACGGCGCGTCGGACCGGCCAAGGCCGATGGAAGTCAAGGCAGTTCCATAGAATTTGGAGAAGGCCGCATCTTCCCGGGAACGCAGAGCAGAGATTTTCTCCACTTTTTCGGGATCGGTCCTCGGCGCGGCCGCGACACTCTGAAGGCCGCGGTGAAGGAGGAATTTTCGCAGCCTTCCCAGCCCCATGGAGCGAAGCGCGATACGTATTCGGCCATGCTCACCGGAAAAAGGCGCGTGGCTGGTTCGCGTAAAGCAATTGATAACGCGGATCTCTGCTCCGGCCTCAATCCAATGGCCAATGCACAGCGCAAGTGAGAGTGCCGCATCATCGTAGTGAGGGGAAATGATGTTGATAGCCTTCGTCATAATTCCGATACACAATACAGGAAGGAACGGGATCGGGCGAGGCAAGGCCCTTTGCCAAGGGCCAACAAGGTCAACCCGCCGCCTGCGGGTGCTGCGGCGGGGCGCAGGGACGCAAGTTTCGACCCGATTTTTTCCTTTCAGGTGGCGGCGACCGATCCAGGAACGGACCACTCCGGCGCTCCCGCTACCGCGTCTCGCATTCCCCGCTAGCGATTTCGCTCTCATGCTCGCACATGCGGAGCAGCGCACGCATCGTCTTTTGCAGTGAAAGCGATCCCGCTTTCGCCCTGGCTCCGACGGACAGCCTGCGGCGCAGTTCATCATCCTCCATTACCCGCCGAATCTGCTGGGCAAGCGCACTCACGTCCGCAGGCTCGACGAGCAAGGCATCCACTCCGTCCTCAACGTAATCACGTGTCCCGTTTACGTTGCTGGCGACTACCGGCTTACCCATTGCCATTGCATCGAGCAGGATCAGCGGACCACTCGGCAGTTCTGTGTCACGCAGCGATTGGACGACGAGCCTCGCGGCTGCCATTAGCTTCCGTCCCTGCTCGGGAGGTGGCATGGGGCGGACCTCAATTCGGCCCCGTGCCCCGGCGGGAATTTCAACGGGGCAGCCAGGGCAGATGATAGCCCGATATGGCAACTGCGATAGCGCCTCGATCAAAGTTGGCCAATCGCGGTGGGCGAACCCGGCGGAATAAATGTAGTCCGATTCGGGCACTGCCTGTACCGGGGCCAGCGCCGGGGCCGGGAAAGGAACGAACTCGCATCGCTCGGCGGGAAAGCCAAAGCGCCGGTGAAGGGTGGCGGCGTCGCCCCGCCGGATCACGGCTATGGCGTCGGCACCGTTGATCCAAGGGCCAATCAGCCGCGACGCCCTGCTCTCCCTGGGAATCAGGACATCGAACAGGACTAACTTGAGGTGCTTGGGACCGAACCACCCCTTGAATTTAGAGATAATGAACGCCTCGACCCCGGCGGTGCAGAGCACCAGCGCGTCAAAGGAACGTGCTTTCCGGAGGACCCGGATGGCCTCCGCGAGATGATGCACCCTCTTTCGAACACCGCGCATTCCCCAGTCGCAGCCGCCACGATGTACGACAACGGTGTGGCCACCGACCCACCCGTCGGGCGGCTCAAAGGTCGGGTTATAGGAGACGGAAAATAAAATACGCATGTTCAGAAGGGTGCCTCTCGCGGAGAGCTGGGGCGGTAACGTGGCCGGAACCACAACGGAGACGACTGGCGGCATGCTATTGCTCCATGGAGAAGACTACCGCCTGAAGAAGCCCCGAGGAGGCCGCACCTACATCCGGTAGTTTCATACTCCGGGGCCTTCGCCGGTCCCCGCTGGTTAACCACCGGTCAGGCAGACCCGTAGTCTACCTGGCCGCTGCCGCGTAGAGCTGCAACATCCCACCTGCATGTCGGCCCCAATCAAAATCCGCCGCTCGCTTTGGCCCCGCCTCGCGGAGCTTTGCACGCAGGGCGGAATCATCGAGCAGGTTTGTCATCGCGTGCTCCAGCGCATCCGCCGAGCCATCCTCGGCCAGCAGCCCGGCCCCGGCGACTACCTCCCGCACGGCGCTGGCGTTCACCCCGATAGCCGGAACCCCCATTGCCATAGCCTCCAATGGCGGTAGGCCGAACCCTTCATAAATTGATGGAAACACCAAGGCCTCCGACGCCTTTACGACGTTAGGCAATACATCACGGCCCAGATAACCAGCCACAACCGCACGCGGCGCACCGGATTCGGAAACCAACCGCTGCAACTGGCTCCCAGGGCCAACCAACAACAGGGTGATCTCTGAAAAGCGCGCCGCCACAGCCTTCCAAGCCTGCAACATCGCCGCCACATTTTTCCGGCGAGTGAATCCACCGACATAAACGAGGAAGGGACCCCCGATACCAATCCGCCGCAACTGCTCGACGCTTGCCGGTGGCACGCCAGGGTGGAACACCTCGCATTCGCAGCCGTAGCGAATCACGCGCAGCTTGCTCTCTGGAATTCCCAATAACTCCCGCAGCTCATCGGCAGCAAATTGCGACGGCACGTGAATATACTGTGCAGCAGCCACGGCCTTTTTTGCCCAAGCGGGGAAAGCGCCCTCATCGTCAAACCGAGCTGGCGGCAGGTCGTGTATGGTGTAAATAGCCGGGGCACCGGCCGGGGCCGGAAAAGACAGCGCCAGCGAATGGTAAAGCGACGGCCTGCGTCCCGCAAACGCACCAACGAGCCCTCGCGCCAGCCACCACGGCAGGCGATAGGCGCGGCGGGCGGAGAATCCAAGCGTTGCCGCTTCCCGTATCCCGTCGGCGATGTCGCCGGGGGAGATCGGTGGGTTGGCTCGCCGGCCGTCGAACGTGATTTCAAATTCCCACTCCTCGCCCGCGACCGGGAGCAGGTGCTCAAGCAAAAGCCGTTCGTAGTGGCCAATGCCCATGCGAGCGCCTGGCCGATTCTGCGAGAGATAGCGGACGCGACGGCTGGCGGTCGTCGCCGCGGAAGCGATCGGGATTCCCTGTGAATTCATGGATACCAATTTCTTCATGCCCCCTCACCGCTCTCGGCCGTTCCCGCCGAACCCGATTCCTCCCGCAGCCGGGACTTTGCCGATCCCGCAACCGGTCCAACTGGGCTCTTCCGACGCCGGAAGGGGAACTTGGCCAGTGACGCCAGTGTGTACCGCGGCGACCACCAGATAGCTCGAGCGAGGTGCAGGGTAAAATTGCGGGCGCTTCCCCCGCGAAAACCGGCACGCGCGGCATCAAAAGCCTGCGGGCCAAACACTTTTTTCCTTCGATGGGGCATCATCCGCTTCGCGGCACGCAGGGCGTCCCGGTCTCCGCGGTAGGCTGAGAAGATCTGATGTCGTTTCGCCAGATTCTCCATGGTACGATAACAGACCATATAATTTTTGCTGGTATTGGTGCCGTGAACGCGATACAGCGCCTCGCAACTTGGCAAATAGGCTACACGAAAGAATTTGGCGATGCGGACAAACAGGTCCTGATCCTCGGAGGGGGTCAGGAACGGATCGAACACACCCACCAAACTAAATACCGAGCGGCGGACCATGGTCGTGGTCGGGTAGGGCGCGCCAAATTGGAGCATGGTCAGAAAATCGGTAGCTGTGTTGGTGCCGCAGCCGCCCGGCGCATAGTTCCCCGATTCATCCATGACCGCGAAATCGGTGTGGCACAGCCCGATATTCACGTCGCACGCCATAGCCGCGACTTGCCGCTCCAGCTTGGCGGGCAGAAAAGCGTCATCATGATCGAGAAATGCGATAAACTCTCCGGCAGACTCCGCGATTCCACGATTCCGAGCCATTGATATTCCACGATTCTCCTGTCGGACCAAGCGTACGCGCGGATCCATTTTTTCCACGCGGGATAGGTCTTCCGTGGAGCCATCATCGACAACAATACATTCCCAATCAGTAAATGTTTGCGCAATAACAGATTGCACAGCCACATTCAGATAGGGGCCGGAGTTGTACGCGGGGATTATGACAGAAACTAACGGCAATAGACCCTACCCGATGCAACCCCAAATAATTGAAATCGAATGCTATTTTTATCAATCATGGCAATCTTTATCTTTCCCGCTGCTCTCTGCTACGCCAGATGGATGGGGATGCGCTTGATTGGGCGCACATATTCAATCCTGCAGCCACATTTTATCCGGCACACCACCTAAATCAGTTCGTTTTTTCAACCATCGGAATGGGAACTTAAACAAGGAGGTTAACGTATAGCGTGGACTCCAAATTACCGCCCGTAGTAGATGCGGCAAACATTTTGCCATCTTCCCGGCATGGACGCACTCCCTTGCTGCGTCGTAAGCCTGAGCCCCGGAAACCAGGCAACGACGGCGAATACAGATTCGCCCTGCTTTAATTGCTGCGATATTGCCTCGCAGACGAGCCATAAGGATGTGTTTATTCACAACATTTACTACTTCCCCATGTAATGCGACATAATTTCGAGATGTATTGGCCTCGTGAATACGGTACAGCATCCGTGTTGTGGGAATGAATCGCACCGGATGGAACATGAATATCTTTAGAAAAAGATCGAAATCCTGCACCATCGGGTATAATGGATCAAATAAACCGGTCTTCAAAAGACAACTTCGGCGGATCAGTGCACAGCTTGGTAACGGCCCGCCGATACCGCGCAAGTACTCAACATATCCAGATACCCCGCGCCCCCATCCCGGACCCTGTCGCTCACCGATGCTATTGATTAAGTCAAATGCCGTGTAACAAAGAGCCGCCTCGGGATGTACTTCCATTTCCTCTAGTTGATTTGCCAGCATTGTCGGCAACCAGAGGTCATCGTGATCAAGAAATGCTATAAATTCGCCGCCTGAACTCATAAATCCATTATTGCGTGCTGCTGAGGTGCCGCTGTTCAATTGGCGGATTAAGCGGACGCGGGAGTCCATTTTTTCCACGCGAGACAAATCTTCCGTGGAGCCATCATCGACAACAATACATTCCCAATCCGTAAATGTCTGCGCAATAACGGATTTCACGGCCTCGTCGAGGTACGGGCCGGAATTGTACGCAGGAATTATGACGGAGACTATTGGCATAAAATTGCAACCCCGAAGGACCAGCCCGTGGATTTCACCGCAGCCCTGGGCAGTTTTCCGTGCTGGCGGTGTATTCGCACCGCTAGCCAGAGCCGTGAGCGCGGTGGAGTGATCGCTCGACCCCTTCTGCCACCACCCGATTAAAATAATCCTGCGAGAATACCTCCCGTACCAGCTTCGCCCCGGAGGCGGCCCTACGGTCGCGAGCCTCCCCGTCACGGAGGAGTGAAAGGCATGCGTCGTGGAAGTTCTCCGGCTCTGCAACGAGCACAGCCTGCCCCTCGCGCGAAAAATCGGCATACCCCCGGGCACCACATTGGGTTGCGACCACGGCGCGTCCGTAGGCAATACTCTCCGCGACCTTTACGGAAGTCCCGGCACCGCGAAACAGCGGTGCAACCGTGAATGCGGACGCCGCGTACTCGCCGGCCAAATCGGCCACAAATCCACCAACTTCGACACCCGCGATAGCCCTCCAGCGCCTCTGGGCGTCCTCCGGGGCACCTCCACCCACCACCCTCAGCCGCGCCGAAGGAAATGCTGCCCTAATTTTTGGCCAGGGGCCACCGACAAACCAATCGGCCCCGTGGAGGTTTGGCGGATGCCCGAAAAAGCCAACCAGCAATACGACCGCACCGTCAGATTGCGGTGGGGCCGCCTGGGGCGTACAGTACGGAATATTCCTAAGGAGGCTCCATGTGTGGGCGGGAAGGCCCTCGGCATCCTCCGGCTTAACCACCCAAATGTGCGCAAATCGCGGTAAAAACCGGGCCGAAATGGATCGCAGCTGCGTCGCAGTGCGCCAGGCCTCCATTCTCTTGGGGAGCGACAGGGTACCATCGGCTAAGAGCCGCTCAGCGTTTTCTTCCGGCCGGTCATCCATGTCAAGAAGCACCGGCGCGGCCCCGAAGGGCATCGCGGAGACGGCCGACCTCAGGAACCTGCAGACGACCACGTCATATCCCCCGCCAGAGATTATTTCTGCCATGCGCCTTGCATCAGTCGCGGGGGGGCGGAAATGCAGGGACTGCCTTCCGAGAAACCCGGCGATGCGGTCCACCCGTCCCGGGTGGAGGCTCCTGAAAAGCCGCCAAGGCAGGTGACTCCCCCGTGGCAGTTCCGCAGCTCCGTGGACGAGTGAGAAATCCCTTCGAAGCACCGGCTCATCCACCCCTGGATTCCACCCAGTGGTGATCAGGTCGACGGAACCCAACTCCGAGAGCGCGCGAAAAAGCAAGTTCGTGCGCTGATGGCCGCCGGCTATTACCGGCCACGGTGGCAACCATGAACACAGGAGAATTCTAATCGTTCGCATCC
>JAKAEB010000080.1 GCA_021818445.1 Planctomycetota bacterium | reverse complement strand
ATAACCCTGTCGCCCTGCCGGAATTGCGTCATGTCGTACTGTATGACGGAATTTTAAGCAATGGCCTTCAAGCCCAGGCCGGTTGGTATTACGCCAAAATAACCGGCAGCACCCATGAGGTTTTGGCGGCGGTGATGGCGTACCATCCCAAGGTCAAGCCGGTTCCACAGCGATAGTAAAAGCTGGCACCATTCGCGTATCCATACTTCCGGAGCACTGGTCAATAGTCGAAATTGATTTCCATTCGGAGAGACAGTCAGTTCGGCATGTTTGGCCAATAGAAATACCAGCCCGTCCAAATGGCATTCCAATTGTCGGCCCACGCGCGAGGATCTCCCGGCTTAAAATCCACCTCGCCTATACCATTGGGGCTGGGCGAAGGCACATGAGCTTCCGCCCAGTCAGCATTCGTGAGCGTATTGGATGGCCGATTATTCGAATTATAAAACACGGGGTCATCAACACCTTGCACCGAGCCATCGGCGTGGAGAATATTTTCAAAGGCTGGGGCGTCAGGATTGCTGTAGTGCGGGTGATTGATCAGGTACAAATCGCCCTGCATGCTTCCACCGCCCCAAGCGACCGCATCGGTGCAGAGAATATCATCGGGCGGATCATCGGTGGTGGCTGCGGGCTGATTGATATGGTTGCCCCATGTGGGATATATGCTGTCATTAAAACCGCTGCTCAGGCCGATGCCGTTGGGAAATCCGCCACCGCCATATTGGCTGAATGAATTGAGCGATCGCTGAGTCGCGCACCCTACGTAGGCATATGAGGTCATGATAAAATAACCCCACTGATAAAGCTGTTCTCCTGCATATAGATCGCTGGTGAACGGACAACTCGGGCAGATCATCCATGGTGCGAGATACATTTGCTGCTGCCCGCGAAATGCTGACGGTACACTGCCATAAACGCCAAGTTGGGTGGGATCCCAGGAGTATTCATAAGGTACATGCAAACCACCTTGTGCGCTGGCGATGGCCGTTCCATCCGACGCGTATTGTGTGGTTTGGCCGGTTCCTCCGTATTGGAGAAAATCCGCATACGGGGTGCCGAAGCGCTCCCATTGAGCTCCGAAATTAATCTCGTTTTCGTTGATGCTGTCGTTATTGAGAAGTAATGGAAACTGAGTTCCTGTTTGACCGTTGTCGTACGGCGGACTTGCATATTTACCGTAGTTGGCCTGCCCGGGATTGGCATTATTCTGGTCTAAGATTTGTTTGTACCAGCCGGCATCCTGCTGCATCAGGGATGTGGCCACCTGGGCCCCCTTCGATGTCTGCGAAGCCTCGCCAAAGCCATAGGCGGCGGGAAAATGCCCCTTATGATTGACCGCAAAACCAAGACACGCTGCACCCCATGTCTTCAAATTGGCGGAACACTGAATTCGATTCGCCAACTCTCGAACCATGCGAAGCGAAGGCAGTAAAATTGCAATCAGTACGGCAATGATTGCTGTTACAGTAATCATTTCAACTAACGTGAAAGCTGGCCGAGAGGTACGCCCCATCGAGCACACTCCTGTCCAACAGCCGCCAAGCGCCGGCTAATTCGCGCCCCTCTCAACTGCGTATTTCATCAGCACGATGGCGACTTTCCCATCATCGATAAGCTGAAAATGGACGTGAATATTATTTTTCGGACGCCGACAACACCCTACTTCGAGTTGACTCAAACAAGGCAGACCCAATCGTAGACCGATAATTCATCATTTGTGGCCAGAGCGTTTACTGGCCAAGAGCCGCTGCGGCAGCGATGTAGTTTTGATAATTGGTTTGCATCTCGGCCATGGAATCACCACCGAATTTTTCAACCATACTGCGTGCGATTTCAAATGCGACGACATTTTCAACCACTACGCCCGCCGCCGGCACGGCGCACACGTCACTGCGTTCATAATCCGCCTTATCGGCCTGTTTGGTGTTGAGATCAACGCTGGGCATCGGCTTTTTGAGTAATGTGCTGATGGGTTTCATGGCGGCACGCACCACCACCGGTTGGCCATTGGTCATGCCCCCCTCCAGACCGCCGGCATTGTTGGTTGGGCGGATGAAGCCTAAGTTTGGCGAATGCCGCTGCTGCGGATCAAATTCAATCGGATCATGCACTTCCGACCCCGGCAAAAGAGCCGCCTGAAATCCGATACCAATTTCAACGCCTTTAATGGCCTGAATGCCCATTACCTCGGCGGCAATTCGGCTGTCGAGTTTCATATCCCAGTGGGCGCAACTGCCAAGTCCGATCGGGCAGCCAAAAACTCTTGTCTCCACAATGCCGCCAAGGGTATCGCCCTGCACCTTTGCCTCATGTATCGCTTCAATCATCTGCTGACTTGCAGCGACATCGGGACAGTAAACTTCACTCTTTAGAATGCCTGCGAGCAGTTCATCGGCTTCCGCCGATCCAGCAATATTGGCAGCCGCCATGCCGATGCGTGTGACAAATCCCACTACTTGGATGTGAAATTCCCGCAGCATACACTTGGCTATGGCACCAACGGCCACCCGATTGGCGGTTTCACGTGCACTGGCCCGCTCAAGCGTCTCACGGCAATCGGTGCTGAGCCATTTGGCGGCACCCGCCAAGTCGGCATGGCCCGGGCGTGGTTTGACCAGCGCCGGCGTATTGTCCAATCGCGAATCTCGATTTTTTATTTCAATCGTCACCGGTGACCCAATCGTCTGGCCGCGCCGGACACCGGTAAGAAAGGTTACGGTGTCGGTTTCAATTTTCTGCCGCCCGCCGCGCCCATATCCCCCCTGCCGGCGTTTAAGCTCGCCGTTGATCAAGTCCATGTCCAGCCGCAGCCCGGCCGGTAAGCCCTCAATGATGCTGACAAGAGCGGGACCATGGGATTCTCCCGCCGTGCGATACGAAAGTGTCGCCATTATTAATTGTTCCTTTTCACATTTCGCCCGGTTAAGCGATACGCGGTCGCATATTGCTCACCAAACTTTTGCCCACAGTTCCATCGTTGGAGTGAAGCGCGGTTGTCGGTTACAATCAAGATCAACAGGCTTCGGTCATGGTCGGGCCCGATGCACGGGTCGGCTGTGAACCTGGTCAGGTCCGGAAGGAAGCAGCCATAAGCTCGCTCGGTCCGGTGCCGTCGGTAGCCCGACCATGATCGCAGCCCAATACACGCAGAATATTCCGGAAAACCATTCTTAACAGGCGTGGCCAAGCGTGGTTCCATTTGCATCCTTACGATCCGGCCCCGAGGCTGAATACGCTTTCGGTCACCGGAGAATCCTCCGACGCCGACGACATCAAAATGCTCCGATCAGGATTGGCGGCAAGCCGACGAAGGATGTGGTAAACGGTTTCTGCCCTGCTTCCCTCTCCCACGGCGGCCGCTATCTGCTCGGCGGTGCCACGCTGACCCGATTTCAGATGCGCTATTACCTTTTGCTGCAATGCAATAACCGCAGAAGCCGCCTTTTTGCCCGCCTCCACTCCCGGCTGGTGGTAGGCGTTAATGTTGATCAACTCAGCGTAAAGTCCGACCGCACGCTCAAAAACGGCAATCAAAACACCTATCGCCCGCGGCGAGACCTCGTCGATCGTCAACGTGATGCTTTCACGGCCATTTTCATAAAGTGCACTGCGCGTGCCCTGGTAAAAACCCGACAGATAATCGCCGCAGCGGATGCCAGGCTCGACCTCGATTGTCTCGGCCGTGGATTGATTTTCCTCCATTGACGCTGACTTAAGCACTTCAATAAAGGTGACAAAAAAGTTATTCACCCCTTCGCGAAGTTGCTGCACGTAAGCGTGCTGATCGGTGGAACCTTTATTGCCATACACGGCAATTCCCTGATGAACCACCTGACCGTTGCGATCCAATTGCTTGCCCAAAGATTCCATCACCAACTGCTGCAGGTACTTGCTCAGCAATCTGAGGCGATCTTTGTAAGGCAGGATCACCATGTCTTTTTGCCCTTTTCCCCCGCCAATGTAATACCACATGAGCGCCAATAAGGCCGCGGGATTTTCGTGGATGTCGGGCTTGCGGGTTATCGTATCGGCGTCTTTGGCCCCTTTGAGCATTTCATCGATATTTATTCCCTGCAGCGCTGCAGGCAAAAGTCCGACAGCGGATAATTCGCTGGTGCGTCCGCCGACCCAGTCCCACATCGGGAAACGCTCGATCCAATGGTGACTTTGAGCATACCGATCAAGTTCACTTCCATGGCCGGTGACCGCAACGGCATGACGACCAAAATCCAATCCCTGCGCCTTGTACGCAGCCTCGGCGACCAGCATACCATTGCGCGTCTCTTTGGTGCCACCGGACTTGCTGATGACAACCGTCAAAGTGCGCGGCAATGCCTTGCCGATTTTCTGAAGAACGCGGTCCATGCCGTCGGGATCGGTATTGTCGAAAAAGTGCATCTCGAGACGGTCTTTGGCGGATTCCAAAGCCTCTGAAACAAATTGCGGTCCCAAGGCCGACCCGCCAATACCGATGATCAGGGCATCGGTGAATTTTTTTTCATTTTGGGCTTTGATCTCACCCCGACGTATCTTTTTCACAAACGCCTTGATCGCGTCGATGGTCGAATTTATCTCGTCCGTGATCTCCGATGACGGTGCCCGCTTGGCATTCCGCAGCCAGTAATGCCCTACCATCCGATTTTCATCGGCATTGGCTATGGCCCCATTTTCCAGTTCTGCCATGGCAGCAAACGCGGCACGAATGGCGGGTTTCATCTCCGCCAGATATTCATCGGAAAAATTCATGCGGCTTACGTCAAGCGAAAGTCCGATGCGGCGGCAATCAATCAGATACGTTTTGTACTTATTCCAAAGTGCTTCGGATGAATGCAACTCCATAATCAACTCCTTCATTACAACACGTCATAAGTTTTAGGTGCAACTTCTGATTGGTCAAGCAGAATTTACATGAACCCGTCACGCTTTATACTGCTTGATAATCAGTGTATCGTTCTGCCCGCCAAAGCCGAAGCTGTTGGACAGTACCGCATCAACCTCGGCCGGGCGCGGTTTATTGGGCACGTAATCCAGATCGCACTCCGGATCTGGAACGCTGTAATTGGCCGTGGGCGGCAAAATTTGATCGCGCAAAGTCAGCACGCATGTGATTGCCTCCACAGCACCAGCAGCGGCTATCAGATGCCCCATCATGCTCTTAATACTGCTGATAGGCACTTTGCTGGCATATTCACCAAACGCGGCCTTGATGGCGTGCGTCTCGGTGGAATCATTTTCTTTGGTGCCGGTACCGTGGGCGTTGATGTAATCAATATCGGCGGGTGTTAAGCCAGCATCCTTAAGCGCCTCATTGATAGCCATTACAGCCCCCCGCCCTTCGGGATGCTGATCGGTTACCCGATACGCGTCAGCCGAACTGCCGTACCCAACCACCTCCGCCAGAATGGTAGCGCCGCGTTTGACGGCATGTGCAAGATTTTCCAGAATCAGCACGCCCGCCCCCTCTCCTATGACAAACCCACTGCGGGTAGCGTCGAAGGGGCGGCACGCCCTCTGCGGTTGATCGTTCAGTGTTGACAGGGCGGTGAGCCGGTTGAAGCCGGTGACACCAAACGGGTGGATCATCGAATGAGCACCACCCGATATCATGATATTTGCATCGCCACGACGGATAATTTCGGTCGCTTCGCCCAGCGCCTGCGTCGATGCTGCACAAGCCGTGAGGCAATTCAAAGCCGGCCCACGGGCGTTAAATTCAAGACTCAGGTGGTTAATTGGCAACGCCGGCTCTTGTTCGATTTCCCGCAGGGCTTCAAAGGACTTTAACGCCTCGCGTCCCCAGCCGGGCATATCAAGTTGGCCTGCTTCACGGTTCCAATTTCCGATGGCAGTACGGGTGAAGGCGGCAAAATCCAGCGACCCTTCCCCACTGCCGAGATATATCCCAATTTCATAAGGATTTAATTGTTGATGCTCTGCCGATCCGGGTGCCGGTAACTGGGCCTGTCGCCAGGCCTGCCGCGCCGCATCCAAGGCAAAATAAGTGGCACGGGAAATATTTTTGTGCTTGGCGGACGCTGCAATATCAGGCGGAATCCGGTAGTCTTTCACCTCGGCCGCAAAAGTGGTTGGAAACGAGCGGGCATCAAAATTGCGGATTGGTGCCACACCGCTTTCACCCGCCAGTAAACGCCGCCACGCCGTTTCAACATCGTGCCCCAGCGGCGTTACCCAGCCCACACCCGTTATTACCACTCGGTGCCTCATGTTATTCCGCCTCCTGATATCGACCCAAAAGTATCGCGGAGTGCTGCCCCGCCAACGATCGCGCCAACACCAACACATTCTTTAAATCGATTGCCTCCGCCGCTTTCTGTACCAACGGCAGGCCGTCCAATGGCTGATCCGAGTTGAGTGTCGGGCCCAGCATCTGCCGGTTGAGCATCTGGGCGGCAAAAACAAGGTCAAGGGCCTGACTCGCCGCCCCTGCGTCGCCGATCGCCCCACGCGGTGTGGTAATGGCCGGTACATGGCCAAAGGCGGCGCGGATGCCATTGGCATCCGATTGATCAAGTTGCGGCACAACGCTGGCCGGCGGCATAATCAAATTGACCGCTTCCGGTTGCAGCTTGGCATCTGAAATGGCACGCAGCGCCACATGCTTAAGTGGTTCGCCCGCCGGGTCGGCACTTCCCAATGGCAGTCCACTGGCACATGACGCCAACCCCCGGATTTCGGCATAAATGTGGGCACCGCGCCGGCGGGCGTGCTCTAACTCTTCAATGACCAGCACGCCAGCACCTTCAGATACGACGGTACCGGTGCAACGCTTATCGTACGGGCGACACGCTTTTGCCGGATCGGTATTACCGCTGCGGTTCAGTAAGTTCAGCAGAGTCCAGCGCATTAGCCCCATCGGGTGCACCAAGCTCTCGCCCCCGCCAACCAGCGCCACATCCGCCTGACCACGTTCGATCGTCCGACACGCCTCTGAAAGCGCCAATCCCGCCGAAGCCTGCTGACAGGTGATGGTATTAGACGGACCACGCGTATCATGAATTATGCTGACATGACATGAAAGCATGTTGGGAAGATATTTAAGCAGCCATAAAGGTGCCAGCGCATCCATACCGCTGGATTCGTCGGGATTTTCCGACTTTCCCCATCGCCCCAAATCCAACGTACCATCGGGGTTGGCGGCCCGGGCCATGGCCTCGGTCAATTCATTGAGATCGGCACAAATCAAACCGGCACCTATGTTGCATCCCACCCGCGCTGGGTCGGGCGTATACCAACTCTCATCAGGTGGCTTGCCGTTGTTTATCTCAAGGATGCCGCGCGTCGCCAAACGGGCGTCCCGGACGGCATTGTCGGCCGCGACGACAGCCAGTTCGATGTCGCGTGCCATAATTTTTGTTGATTTTCGGTAGCTTTTGGGCACAAAATCAGTGGTTTTGAAGGGTGGCACGCTACCTGCAATACCGCATGGGAATGCGGAAGCGTCAAATGCACGAATCACATCCACGCCGCAGCGACCTGACATGAAACCCTCAAACGAAGCTTCCGCTGTCAATCCCAAGGGACTTACAGCGCCAGTACCAGTTATTACAACTCGGCGCATGAATATTTTTGAAACTCCCGGATCAAACATCCCGATGCGTTATCGCACCCGCCCTTGATTGTATGGCGTTTGACGCCGACTGTCATGCAGACAGACGGTTCGGAATTTATGAGAGTGCGTGATTTGATGCCGCAGGCATGAAGCGATGTTATTCCTCCATCGCCGTGCAATGAACCCGCCAGGATTAGTTACTGCGCCTGCATGATGTACCGCCAGGCGTGGCCATTTTTGGGGCGGAGGTGAAATCAACAAAAAAAAAGCGGCGATATGTGACGTTATCCTCGGCCATCCCGAAACGCCCATGCGGGTGCGGGTACCCACGCTGCCAGCGGTGCATGGAATAAATGGCCGCGCCCGGATTTTGGAAGGCAAGCTGCCCCAGACCGTTGTAAATATTTTCCACCTGATTGGCGATGGTGGTGCCGGCCGTATCGGCGTAGCTGGTCATCAAATAAATGAAGCATTCGGCGTTGCAGGAAGTCAGGGAGGTCAGATCGCCGGGGAAGTTGCCATCGGAGACGGAGGTGGGTGCTGCGGAGGGCCTTGCCCACGGTGCGGCGGCACCGCCGGTGACGGTGGGGTTGGTGCCGACGTTGACACCAAGGAACGTCATTCCTTCATTAACAGCAACCATTATACCGATCCTAATAATTCGGATTTGTTCACGGAATATAGCAATGCGGACGGCACATTGGCCGGGGTTATCGCCTTCAGTCCGGTTCCGCCCAATAGGGCCGGTTTTGGCCTGCCCCGCCCCAGTGCATTGTTGACAGGTACAATCAAGCTGCGTAAATCTTGGCGGCTCACCTATTGGCACGCCGCCGCATCGCTCTAACAGGAGTCTTCCACCCTTGCGGATACCCAACGCCGATCATGCCGTCATTGCGACCGAGAAGCTCCGCGATTATCTGCTCAATGCGGCCCATCGCCGTGGCGGATCTAAGGCTCGGCTGCTCCTGGCCTGCGGATACCATGCTGACGCGTGGGACGTGCTGGAATCTGATTTAAGAAGGCAGCATCTGGTAATGGATTTCGCCGCCGCTACCGATAATCCCTATGGGCGGCGCTATGAGATTGTCGCCCCATTGGTCACGCCCAGTGGCAGGAGCATCATCTTCATGAGCGTCTGGCAGATTGACACTGGAACTGATATACCCCGACTGATTACAATATATCCGAGGTGATGACTATGACGTTCGAACTTTTTACCGATGTAATTCTGACTGAAGATATGCCCGCCGAGAATCTCCAGGCCGGCGATGTCTGTACCGTGGTGGACCACCACCGTGCGCCGGGAATGGAAGACGGTTACAGCGTTGAATTTTTCGACATGGTGGGTGATACCGTTTCCGTTCTAACCCTCCCGGCCAGCCTGCTGCGTTCGCCCACTCATGCCGACCGGCCCGCCGTCCGTGCCATGGCCGCCGGAGTTTAAATTTTTGTCGCCGGACAACCTCGCCGTAACCGGTACGCCCCAAGTCCGCGTCCGCAACCGTATTTGCACCCGACGGCTTGCGATATTGTGTTACATCAGTATCCATGGCAGAGTGGTGAATAATACCAACTGCCAGATCGTGCCAGCACCACGATTGTGAATACCTCCGAAGAGCGAAAATCCGCTCCCCTCCGCTCCGGCCAAATATTATTTGCGTTCCCGTGCTGGTACTCGTTGCATGATCGACGGGTGCTTCACCGACGCACTAGAAGCCAGTCCCCACGCTGTTATCAGGGCCGGCGGCGCTCGCCGAATAGCGCGGAAGCGTTACCAACCCATCGACTTGCTATTATCTCGACAATCTCCCCGTCACTGCACGCCAGATACCGCACGTTGCCGTGTTGCAGGTCGTGCAATGGGCTGCTCACGATAATTGGGATCGCCATCGACCGCATTTTTCGGCTGCTGCGATTGTTAACTTGAATCACATGAAAAATACTAAATTCGGGTAGAATTCTGGCGACCTTCCGTGGCTTTTTGCCCTTGATTGCGCGTTCCAACGCCCTCAAGCGCGAAGGCTCGGGCTTTATCGACATTGCCAGTGGACGCAAACATGCTGGAGAAATGCTACCAGACTCGACAAGCGACGCCAGATTGATTCGTCCGGAACGATGCAACTGCTCGCGGGCTAAACTGAGCACAAGCCTTAGGTCCGCTAGTACTGGAGATCGCCGGCTCACCGCAGCCGCTTCCCTGAACCGGACTGACCAGAAGGGGACCACGCAGATTACATCGATCCCTGAAATGATGACCATCGTAGCAATTCGCCTGCGAAAAGTTGGCACGGCAGGCCGTACCGGCCCGTGGGCGTCCGAATTTTCGCGGGAGGCCGTCCACCATTGCGCCACGACTAGTGCCGCCAATATTGCACCGATAAAAAACTGTGACTCCGCGCGGGGCAACAGGGCCCAAGCAGGCGGTAATGCGATCAGGACGAAAACCCATAGCCCTAGGAGGATCAGGCTCAGGGCTTTCAGCACGCCACACCGGCGGCTTGGTGTTGCACTGCTCATCTGCGTCTCCTGCTCAGCATTTCCGATCTATAGGAATATGGACGCTGCCCGTCCAATGAATCACTTGGACGAATTGTCCGGGCTCCGATTTTGCGAGGTGGAGGTGGAAGGGATCGATCACCGTGTACCGCACCGTCAGCGTGGCTCCTCCGACGACGCCCCGGCCGCCGCACCGTTGGTGGATCGGGCCGACTGCAAAGGCGTGAACTGTGAATCTTCCGATTGTCATCTGCCCGATCATATCAAACAGAAAATGGCCCGGTTTAAATAACGAGGCAGAGAAAACTAGGCCTTTGTGGATTTTTCCCTTTGCCGACGCGCATCCATGTGCCATGGACCATCTGCTGACGATCCATTGCAGCCGCGAATTGTCCTGCCTCTGGAAACTCGTGCTCTCTTTTATGAGGCCAACATCCAGCGATCCCTGCCCCCAACGCAGCCCAGGGTGCGTGGGGAGCCCCAATAACTTGTCACCGGGGTAGGTGAGAGTATTGAGCAAATAATTTTCCGCCGGTGCGAGAAGTTGGCCCACCTCTGAAGTTGTCTTCCCGAACCAAGAAGCGAAACCTTGCCAGGCATCCACCCCAACGCTTGCCAACTGCCCCGGTGCCTGGACGGGGTTATAGCCCGATGGCCAGGCAGGGCCGGCGATGAAGAACAACCCCTCCGGGTCCACATTCGCCACCGGGCTGCTTTGGACGTATTCGTAAAGATTGATTCCGCCTTGGTAGCCGATCGGGTCGCGGGTAAGCCAGCGGCCCAGATGCGCGGCGTAATACCCATTCCGCACATAATAATTCTGCGTTTCAGCATCAGCGTTGTATCCGCCACCGCCCTTGAGAATTTTATTTTCAGCCAATGCGACCATCAATCGGCCTCCGCCATTACCGCCCCGCCATC
>JAKAEB010000079.1 GCA_021818445.1 Planctomycetota bacterium | reverse complement strand
CCTTGCAAAATCCGAAAACGCTTCAAACACCGTGATTTTACAGGGTGCAAGGCCTATGCGCAAGCGCACAAACCACTACACTGATGAAATATTCGGGTTAGGCCGCCGCTGGGTGCCGTGGACCGACGCAATTGTGATGCTCAAGCGGGCGTGCAACAGTGAGGTAACCGGCCAATTTAATTTTCCGGCCGTTTGGGTTGATATAGCTTTATGTGCCGCGCCCGGCAGGCAATTTTGCCGTAAATGGTGGGCGGAGATGATTTCCGCGCGATTCAGTGACACGTCTGATAAAAAGCAAACTAAGCGCATGCATCCTGACATTCAAATCAGGTGAATGGTTGCGGCAATTATTACAACTCAAGTTTGGGCCAATAACGCTCGATGATGGCTGGTGGCAAGGATATTTCGCGGTGCGAGAGTTTCGCATCGGAGTTAGCCGGGCCAGCATCCAGGACGGACAACTTGGATGTCTATGCACCGCAAACCGAGGGGGAGAGTGCAAACCAGGCGGCATGCTTGTCTCGGGTGTCGCTGTTTGCAGGATTCACCGGCGCTGGGCGTTTTACGTACGGTTTGTCCCTTGTTGAAAAGAGACATCAGATGGCCCAAAGTTTGCCAATCATTCAAAGCCTGATCCGGTACACCCCACACCTTTCGAAAGCCACAAATTCTGAACGCGTATGTGCAGATGGTTCATTCAGTACCGAGGATTTCAATGGGCAGCGGCACCTCGTAAAGTTGGTTATCGCCATGCTGCTGGTAAGCCTGCCGACCATACTTCTGCCCTGGCTGGCCGGCCATCTGGCGGACGTGATCAACCATACCCGCTGGGTGCAGATTCACACGGTGCTGGGCAGCGGCAATGTCGCCGTTTGTGTAACGGTCTTTTTGCTGGGCATCTCGGCATTTGTCCGGTCCGGCACGCGGGATTTTTTATTCCTGTCGCTCGGGTTTCTGATGGCGGGCATT
Source organism: Planctomycetota bacterium (assembly GCA_021818445.1). Lineage (GTDB taxonomy): Bacteria > Planctomycetota > Phycisphaerae > WQYP01 > WQYP01 > JAJZGD01. The sequence goes on along the minus strand of JAKAEB010000079.1, from coordinate 10,038 downwards.
TTTGATGTGGGCCACGTACTGACGGTTGCCGGGCTGTTCAGCGCAGCAACGGGTAACGAGGGCGATTGGCTGGCACTGTTGGCAACCGTGGTGGTGGTGCTATCACTGGCCATGGCGGGCTTTTTTTGGCGTTCACGCTGCGAGTGCGCTTTGCCATCGCGTCTCATGCTCATTTTGGCATCGATACTTGCGGTGGCGGGCGGCTATTGGGTCGTATTTTCGACACCGATTAAGCATGATGCGTTTCGATTGCAACTGCTGCCTGACAACGCGGGGGGAATACTGGCGGTCATCTGCCTGGTCTTACTGGTCAATGGAGGGATGCAGGCGATGCGGGCAAGTTTCAGTGCGGATACCGCGGCTTTGGGTGATCTTACGGTCGCATACACCAGTATGGCGATGATGGTACTTGATGAGGCTATAAGCCCGGGGCGGAGCATTGCGCCGCAATTGGCCGCACATATTGGTCTGCTGCTGGCCACCTTTTACACCGCCCGATATGTATTTCTTCAGGGGATCAAGGCCCCGTTTGAGCGGCAGAAGGCGGACGAATCCTTGAGAATATTCAAGCAGATCGTTGCGTCGGCATCCAACGGCATCGTGCTGTGTGACGCAACAAAGGCACACACCCCCATCGTCTATGTTAACCACGCTTTTGAGTCGCTCACCGGCTACAAGCTGGACGAAGTAAAGGGACGGGCGGCGCGCTTTTTGCAGGGCACCCAGCAATTCAGTGAAAATGACAATCAAACCAAAGAGCGCCTTGCCCAAGGCGTTTTACTGCAGACCACCTTGCGCGATCATACCAAGGCGGGAAGGCCCATTTGGGTAGAACTTACCGTATCCGCTATTAAAGACGCCACCGGCAAGGTAACGCATTATCTGGCCGTGCAGAACGACATCACGGCGCGCAAAATTGCAGAGCAGGAAGTGGAGCAATTGGCGTTTAATGATGAGGTAACCGGTCTGCCTAACCGCCGCCTGTTTGTTGATCGGGTAGAGCGGGCGATGGCGCTCACATCCGGTAGCAAGGCGTTTGGTGCCGTGATCATGGTCGATTTGGATCACTTCCGGCGACTTAACGAGGGGCGTGGATACACCACAGGTGACGCCCTGCTGCGACAGGTGGCCGGCCGGTTTTCTGAAGTGCTGCGGACAGAAGATACATTGGCGCGTTTGGGGGGCGATGAATTTGGACTGGTGCTGCCCATGTTGGGAAAAGACGCCGCCAGCACCGCCCAAGCTGCCCGCAGGGTAGCGGATCGACTGAAAAAGGCCCTTGCCAAGCCGTTTTTACTGGGCGAATTTGAGCACTACATAACCGCCAGTTTTGGTTTGACTATTTTTCCCGGCACCGCCACGACCGCGGAGGAACTCTTCAAGCAGGCGGATACGGCGGTATTTCGTGTCAAAGAAAATGGACGCAATGGATGCGGCTATTATGAAGAGTCGATGCAAAAAGCCGTGGAATCGCGACTCACCTTGCAGTCGGCCCTGCGGCACGCTATGGCGAAGCACGAATTGCGCGTTTTTATTCAGCCGCAGGTTAATGGTGATGGCGTATGGCTGGGCGGCGAGGCATTGCTGCGGTGGCAAAGCGCGCAGCATGGCATGGTATCGCCGGCCGACTTTATCCCCATTGCAGAAGAAACCGGCCTGATTATTCCGATAGGCGAATTCGTCCTGCATGAAACCTGCCGACTTATTAAATGGTTGAGTGATTCGGGACATGAACTGCGGTTGGCGGTGAACGTGAGCCCGATTCAATTCCGTACGTCGCGCTTTGTGGGACGGCTGCGGGCTGTTCTGCGTTTGACGCATGCCAATCCGAAGCTGTTGGTTGTTGAAATTACCGAAGGTACCGTCCTGGAAGATGTGGATGACTCGATAAATAAAATCAACCAATTGCGTGAATTGGGAATTGATGTATCGATTGACGATTTCGGCACGGGTTATTCATCCCTGAGTTATCTGAAAAAACTGCCCATCAGCGAACTGAAAATTGACCGGTCGTTTATCAAGGACGCGCCCAAGAACCCCAATGATGCCGCATTGATTGAGGCCATACTGGCGGTGGCCCAGCATCATAATCTTCATGTGGTGGCGGAGGGAGTTGAAACCGCCGAGCAGCTTGAATTTTTGCGCGTGCGTGGGTGTGAATCGTACCAGGGATTTTACTTCGCCAAGCCGATGCCGATGGATCAGTTCTCGCAATCGGTCTGTGGAGATTGCGATCCATCAGCCAAAATAAAGGACACTTTTCAAGTCAAAGTGGTCGGTAAGGCACCGGGAATTGCCGTTGGCGGTCACGGACTTTGAGCGGCCAATGTCTCGGCCTCGCGGAGCAGACGAATCGTAATCGGCTCGCACGCCATATCAATAAGACGTATGTGCCGCAATGCCGCCATCAGTGGCCAACCACCGGATGGCAGCTTCCATTGATGTAACTGTTTTAAGGCCAGTGCCTCATAGAGCAGAATAATAGATTCGGCTGCGCCTGTATGCCCTGGCGCACCTGGCATGTAATCGCCCGCTGGAGGCAGCGCGACACATATTTGCTCCGGCGATGCCGGTAATGTTTCTGCAAGCTCCGCTGACCGCCATATCAAGGGCAATCCACGGCAAAATCTGGATTGATGCGGGCTGGCAATTCGCACCTGCCCGCCATGCCGTAGCAACATTAAACATTCAATGGGAGAACGGCTCACACGCGCCTGCCGCGCGAACATTCGACAACGCGCAGGCGCATCGGAAATCAGCACTCCCCCACCATATGATTCAAAGTGATTCATCTGTGCACGGATAGAGCGACGGGTTTGGGAAAGTACGTGGATGGAAATTAATCCTTCGGTGGAAAGCTGCCGAACTTGCCGACAGGCCTCGAGCAGGGGCAGATAGATGCGCGTGAGAAGCGCTGCATTGCGCCGATGAAAGGCAGCGGCCTCGGCGGCTTCAAGTTCGCGGCGCGCGGCACCATATTGACCATTGACCAGCAGCCGCTCGCCGGCATTCCATAATTTTTCAATCCAGCTATCGCCCCGGGCATCATGGGCGGGGGAATGAGTTAATGGCAAATAATGGGCGGTCAACCGTGATCCTCCAACACCTCAGGGCCTGTTTGGAAACTCCGCCGGGAGCACCCTGGGGCGGCAAACGGCCGTCTGCGGCGTCCTCGACCCTGAACATATTCCGGAATATGCTTCGGATATGCGTCCTTGCATCCATCCATTTTCCACCCCAATCCACCTGCACCGGACGTTTCAAACAGGCTCTTACGCGGCACCAAACACCAAATGCAACTGCATTTTGTCTGCGATAACAGGAAGTTGCAAGCGGCCGTAATTATTGTCGGGGATGATGTTTACGGTGCACCGATAGCAGGCGGTCGGCATCGACATGCGTATAAATTTGCGTGGTGGCAATGTTGGCGTGGCCGAGCAGTTCCTGCACCACGCGCAAATCCGCCCCGCCGGAAAGCAGGTGCGTGGCAAAAGTATGCCGAAGCGCATGAGGGTGGACGCCGCTGATCCCGGCCCCTTTAGAAATTTCGTTGAGCCTTTGCCACAGCACAATGCGATTGATCGGCTGGCCCGATCGACTGACAAAAACATGGTTGGTTGCCACGCCTTTGACCGCCAGCAGACGTGGACGAAGTTTATCCATGTATTCGGTGAGGGCTTTCTGGGCAGGCTTACCAACAGGCACGATCCGCTCTTTATTGCCTTTACCCAAAACGCGAATCACACCGAGATCCAGATGCAGTTGTTCGAGTTTCAGATTCGCCAACTCCGAGGCACGCAATCCGCAGGCATAGAACAATTCGATAATTGCCTGATCCCGCAACGCCAATGGATGATCAGCCTTTACGGCTTGCAGCAGGGCGCTGATCTCAACGCGGCCGAGCACGTCGGGCAAGCGTCTCCATCCGTGCGGTGCTTCCATAAATTCGGTTGGCGTGTCGGTGCGCCAATTTCGGTGCTGGGCATAGCGGTAAAACATTTTCAGCGTGATGGAATGGCGAATGATACTGGATATCTGCATACGACGGTTGACCTGCAAATATTGCAGATAGCCCGCGATGTTTTCAGGCCCGGCCTGTAATAGTGATTGATGGTGTTCAGCCAGATATCCGGCAAAGTCGACCATATCCCGCCCATATGCAAGGGATGTATTCTCGGCCAAGCCCAACTCAGTTTCGATGTAGGTGATGAAAGCCTTGATCGATTGCTGATCGGCAGGGGCAATTGATGACGGCATGATGGTGTTTAATTTCACAGCGTCAATCCATTCCCGGCTGTCAAATACGCTCGCCTTCCGAGGCCGCGTCGGGATCGCCTGACCCGGAAGTGGCCGACGCATCACTGGCCATTTCCTGCACGGTGGAACTGTCCGTTTGCCCGAGCCATTGCGCCACACGATGCGCCGTAGCCGATTCATTTTCCAGATCGGCTTCCAATAAGTATAACCCCGGATCACGTGAACGGTTTAAGTGGTAGGTAAACAGCGCAAAAACATCATCCACAAGAGACGTTTCAGTCGGCGGTATATCAGGGGGAAGGGGCAGATCATTCATCTGCTTTTGCAGTTGGGAAATAAACACGGCACCATCTGCCATCGCGACCTTGGCCTCAACGGGCGGCAGAGAGATGCAGACGCCGGGCCGGACGATCCATGGTTCAATCCAACGCCGGGTATTGCCGCGTTGAAGAGCCATATATCTCCACTGATTAACCGCCCCCCATCCGCAAGGCCCTGATTTAAATTCGTCCGTCAGTGACTGAAGCTGGTTTTTAATCTTTGCCGCCAGGCGGAAATTCATAACCACGGCCGCTTGCTTCATGCGCTCCGCGGCTTGCTGGTACCACGGCAGATCGGCCGCACTGGCGAAGGTGCAGGCCATAGGTGCCATCTGTCGCAGGAGGTTAACGGCGTCCTGCACCGCTTGACGATAGGCATCCATTGATACGCTACCATCGCAGGGAGCGGGGCATTTACCCATCTCTTTGTAGGCACAGGGTTGACCACGCGGGCTTTTGCGTAGGATGTCCTCAAAACGGCACAGGTCAAACTGTTCCAGAAGCCAATTGGCAAGCCGACTGGCCTCACGGCGCGACGCCAGCGGCCCAAATGTAAAATCATCAAGGCGGCCGACCGAATTCTGCACGTTGAGGGTTGGCGGCTTGTGAGGCCCTCCCATATCAATGCACAGAAACCACGGCGACCGCCATGCCAGAAGAGACCGGTATTGACCGGGGTAATATTGTCGACTGGCGCGCAAGTACCACCAACTCGCGGCAAAGGCGCTGTTGACGTAACGCCAACTCACATGCGTGGTGATGGCATGGTAATCGGTTTTATGCGGGGCGCGTTCCACTCCGAGGCGCAGGCTCACGGCATGCTTCAGATTGGCCGTGGTCGCCAGAAGAATGGGCTTATCATTTGCCGAGAGCATATATACCGCCGCACGTGGTTTGAATTCGCGTTCCGCGACCTGCGAGGCCGGCCGTTGATGATCAAAAATAATATCGGATTCCATGGGAGATTTTAGCGCCGGCGGATCGAGATGGCGCTCCGAGTCACGCATCAGATAAGCATACCCGTCACAACGGCTTCAAACACCAAGTTGCCTTCACAAATGCCCTGGCAGTTGGCCACCACACGACGGCTGGATACCGATTTGAGACGGGCTATGAGGTATAACTTGGATGGCGGGCGAACGGACGCGCGGAAACGCACCTCGTCCAGCTTGACAAACCCCATAAATCCCTCGTGCGGGGTGAGCAATTTATGACCGATCGAACAGAGTTGTGCGGCCGCTTCCAGCATGATTACGCCTGGCATGATCGGTTGACCGGGAATATGCCCCCGCACCCAGAATTCATCCATGGTTACTTCTTTAAGCCCCACCAAGGTTGGCGGATCGTTAGCCACGTAAATGACCGATGTGAGTTGCTCCATTTCATGCCGATGGGGGTTGATTTTACGAATGGCTTCAATGTCGTATGCGACATGATTGAGATCGATAGTCTTTAAGTCCAACAAAAGCGGAGGTGCCATGAATATTCCACTACAGAAACCAACGTACCAACATACCTCGACACGGAGACACTTTGAACTCTGAAAATCCGCATCAAGCCCCACAATCTGCGGTTGCCAGATTGAGGTAGCGGAAATATAAGCGTTTTGGTGGCTGGTGGCAAAACGATATGCGTGTCGCGCCAATCGGGCGGCCGACGCATGCACCATCTTCCTCGCTGACTGATGGACAAGCTCCTAGTTTTTACGCTTCGGATTTGAGGCCTCGCCAGGCGCTGGACCCGCCGGGGGCTGTTCGCAGTCCACGAGACTGCTTGGATTGACTGCCATGGCGGATACGACGCGCAAACGCCGCTGCCTGCGGGAGGCAGACCATCTGCGAATACTTAATTTTTGGACAGAGTGTTTCAAGTTGGGGGTGCTTCCTGTTGGGACGAGGTGTGAACGTCACCGCCTCGCAATTCTAGAATCCGAATGCGGATGGCCTGGGCGGTCTGGCGAATTTCCTGCATGGTTTTGCGGACGCGCGTACCGGCAACTTTATTTCCACCTTCAGCTTTTTCAAGATCGATCGCACATTGTTCAACCAGATTCTTGAGGTGCTCATATTCCTGCATGTTAACCCCCGTGAAAAAACAACAGTCCGGCCACGCCCAAGGGATAATCAAGCCAGAGGACGCATACCCCCCGCCCTTACGATTTTTATCGGCAAGGATGAGACAGTTCGGCAGATAACTTCACAAATATGATGAATTTATAAGTCCGATAATACATCATACACGCTGCGTGAATGGGTTGACGATGGTGCACGGTTTGGAATGGCTGTCCCCGCTCTGACCATAGGACGCGGCCAAACTAATACCAACTTGCAGAAGTCCATTGGCACCGGATCGGCGTATAATGAGGCGTAAATGCCCGCGAAGGGTAAGTTGTCCCGCGTTGTGAAAGGTGTTTGAATGAAACGGTTGCAATTGGCCAAAGCAGTGTTAGCCCCCATGGTAACAGCCTCTTTACTGGTTATGAGTGGCTGTGCGACGTGCGCAATGCCGCAGCGAACGGGCTTGGTGAAAATGGGAACCACTCCGATCACGCTTGAGGGAAACCCCATCCACACGGGCGAGCGGGCACCCGCATTTCGCGCTGTCAATAAGCACATGAGCGTGTTTCATTTCCATCCGGGCGATGGAAAGGTTTGGATTCTCTCTTCGGTACCTTCCATCGACACCCCCGTTTGCAGCTTGGAGACCGATCATTTCAATAAGGTGGCGTCCACGATGAACCCGGATGTGCGCATCATTACCATCAGTTTGGATTTGCCATTCGCCCAAACGCAGTGGTGCGGAGCCAAAGGAATTAAAAATATCACGCTACTTTCAGATTATCGTTTCCATTCTTTTGCGCGGCACTATGGCGTGCTGATAAAACAAAACGGTCTTTTGGCGCGGCAGGTTGTGGTGGTTGGTAAAGACGGCAGAATTGTTTACGTGCAGCTTGTGCCAAATATTACCCACCAGCCCAACTACGCACCGGTGCTTGCTGCCGCACGCCGCGCGGCGATGGCGTCAAATTAAACCCCTGCCGCTCCCCCACCGTGCGCGACGGGAAACGCGCCGTGAAAACTCATGGGGAGTAACTGAAAATATCGTCCGGTGTGTTGAGCAATTTGTCCGGGCCGGCGCTGAAGAAGAATGGTGCCCGGGGGCTTTGGGCGGGCGACGCTACCATTTGGATTGGCGTGCCAAAACCATCCTTAATGGCTGCAACATAAACCACCGGCGCTCCGCCCGGACCGGTCATTGTGCCGGGCACCAGCACCGAAGGCGGGAGTTGATTGATCAGGCACCGACCGACCATCCAACCCCCGTTTGGCCCGGGTTGCAAATACATTTGCTGATCATCTTGCAAAAACATTGACATATCGGGCGGAATGACGCCCGTGCGATGTTCCAAGCGCAGCAATTCCGATGAAAGCACCGATAATTCGGTGCGTGTAAGTTCAACTTCAGAACTTTCACGCACTTTGGCACCAATTGCTAAACCAATCCCGATTAAAATCGCCACAATGCCCAACACCACCACCATTTCAATGACGGTAAAAGCGCTGGATCGGCGACTGGATTTACCATTTGCCATTAGGCCGACTGAAAATGCATACGGCATTTCGATACTCTCCCGCTTTTATAACCGCACACGAGGCGAGGCACACCTCCGACGCTGTTGGCGGTTTGCCGCCGCAGGCGATTGGGCGGTTGGTTCAACCGGTTTGAAAAATCATCGTAATTTTTGCGAAGACTCAAACCCATACCCATATTTATTATGGCTGATGGACGGGGCTTATTCAAGAAAATTTTGCCGATTTTGGATTGAATTTACGCCAGCGCTTTGGCGCGGTATATTAAGGGACTCAAGGGCGTGTGCCTGAGCGGCCAAAAGGGACGGACTGTAAATCCGTTGGCTTATGCCTTCGCAGGTTCGAATCCTGCCGCGCCCATGATTGGCTCGACGCGCAACGTGTCAATTGACCGCCGCCATGGAGCGGGCTCGTTGCCGTGCGTCGGCCACACAGTAAGCGACCGAGGGCGATTAGCTCAGTTGGTTAGAGCGCATGCATGACACGCATGAGGTCACAGGTTCGAATCCTGTATCGCCCAATCAGGCCAATGATCGGAAATCTTCACCTCTGCCCGACGGCATCCGCAGACCGCAAGTTTCACATTTTATGAATTTTTTATTTTATTGTCGGCTTGAGTATTTTTGGACATTTCTGAAAATAATACCTTATTCAGGCTGTTCCCGTGCCGCGTGCCTATGTCGTGTGCCCAGATACTATTGCTGATGGATGTGTAGCGCACTGGCCCGATGCCGCGGCGTGCGTACATGCCCAATGAGGGCAGTAAAAACGCCGGGCCGAGGTATTGCCCCGGCCCGGTAATTTGTGTTATCTGCGGGTGTGCCGCAATCAACGCAGTTGGCGGCGGCGGAAAAATGCCGCTGCCGCGACACCGGCACCCAGCAGCAACCATGGTGCAGGTTCGGGCGTGGCGGTGTAAAAGGTTAAATTCGGGGCACCATTTAATGGCGCAAAGCTGACGTTTTCGCCCGCGCCGCCCCATGTTTGGGCATTAAAGATTTCAAACGGATAGTAGCCGGCATTGGTAAATGTCACGGTGTCGACCGCGGCGGAGTAGGTGTCGCCGTTTGCGAGCGTAGCTGAGCCATTGGAGCTTTGGGTGCTGCTGGCATTTTGGAAGCCGACAACCGTACCGCTGCCGGCCTGGCCGGTACCGCCAAGCAGTATTTCGGTGCCGTCGTCGTTCAGGTCATTCGATGCCACGGCGAACGTATAGCTGCTGTTGGCCTGCGACGCGTAAACGTAGCCGGTCTGATTAAATATGATGTCCTGCCAAGGTGAAGTTGACGCCGATGCTGGTAGCGTAATGCCGCTAACCAGATTGGTTGCAAGGGCGTTGCCGCCACCATTCAGGGTGTTGGTGATCGAACCGTTATAAGCTAGAGCGACGAAATGGTTGGAATTTATTGCCGTATCGGTAAACGAAAAATAGGGTGTGGAGGTGTAGGTGGCGGAGCCTGTCCCCGTGCCGGGGGTGCCATTGGATAGGACCGTGATGCTGCCGTTCTGTGCCAGCGCCTCCAAATTTGACATCCCCTGCAAATTGGGATAGCCGCTGGTGCCCGGCCCACCCTCAAGATTGCCGGGTCCGCCACTCACGAGGTTGGTTGTGGGTGTGATCAGGGATAAATTCGCGGTGAGGCCCTGAACCAAGTTGGTTGGTGGGTTTGCCAAGGGTGTGGAGTCCGTAAACGTGGTAGGAACCGAAGTTGGTGGCGTTACGGTATAACTGGCCATGGCGTTACCGACACTTGCCGTAACCGCTGCCACCATGGCGGATGCCAGCGCTTTGCGGCCCACGATGTGAAAGATGCTGCGAGACATGATCTTGCTCTCCTGAAAGCCGCCCGTGCGGGCTAAATGCCCGGCGG
>JAKAEB010000078.1 GCA_021818445.1 Planctomycetota bacterium | reverse complement strand
CTTTCTGGTCAGTGGCCGCTATCCAACGCGTCCGCTGCGACCCACAGTGCGGACAACACCCCGCCTCCTTCAGTTCCGCCGATTCAGTCAGTCGAGCACGCTCCTCCAACAGTACTGGTATCAACGCTGCCTTGAACGCCTGCACTTGCAGCTCGAAATCCCGAAAGTTATTGCCCTGTAATCGCTGATTTTCATCCGCCGGAATCATTCGCTCCAGGGCATCGTGAAATATCTTCCCAATCCTCTCCAGAGCTTCTCGACGCGTGGTGGTTGCCGCCATGATTGTTCCTCCTTGAAAAATTGACATTAATCCCAAGCCACGTCCTGTGGATTGGTGCCTTCCTATTTTACACACATTCACCCTTTGGCAGAAACTGTCACAGGCCCCAAACGGGTTAAGGGCCAAAATTAGCGCCAAACCATTTACATCCGCTCGAAGGTCAAAAAAATATAATGCTGCAGCTTTCCGGACGGCATGGTGTGTATATGCGAGGTCTCTTCAACCACGCGAAAAGCGGGGCTGAATTCAGCCGCCAGACTTGGCGCGTCATACCGGCAGACATCCAGCCCGCTACACCGTGGGGGCGCATCAAGGGCGACTGTGCCGATAATCAGATAGCCGCCTGTGGGCAGAGTTAGGGTCGCTAGTTCGACGTAACGCTTCCTATCCGCTGGATTCAATAAAAAGTGGAAGACCGCACGGTCATGCCAAATATCGAACTGCCCGAGAGTCTCAACTTCCGTAATATCCGCGACGATCCATTCGATATGTCCCGCTCGCTCCGTCAGCCGAGCTTTGGCCCTGGTGATGGCCGCCGTAGAAATATCCAGCACGGCGATCTTTTCATAGCCGTGATCCAGAAGTTTTTCCGGAAGTCGGGATGTTCCGCCGCCAATGTCAATAACGCTTCCCCGACTCGGCGAGACTTTTTCAATAAGACTAAAGGAGACTTCCGGATCAGCCTGGTACCAACCGACCTCGGTATCCTTATTTTTGGTGTAAACGGTTTCCCAATGTTCTTTCCGATTCATTCCTATTTCTCCGGCGCTTGTCTGGACAATACTACGGCTTAATCGCCAAAAGAGTTACCCTTCGGTCGCAGTGTCGGTGTGGTACCCTGTCCAGCCAGCCAGCTTGACGCGTTTAAACCACGCCGCGCTCATCAACTCGATATCATGGCATTTCCTCCAAGTCAAGGGGCCGCGCCGGCGGGGGACTTCACTTGATCCTTCAAGTCGTCCGTCATGCGCTGCAGGATGTTCTGCGCGACGGACTTCCGGGCTTCGGGATCCAGTCCGGAAAACAGCGCACCGACGCAACGCGGCATCATGTCCTGCATAAACCTGATCCGGTCCTCTGTGCACATCTCTTTAAACATGTTATCCATCATGGTTTGCATCATCTTTGGCATGTCCTCGGGCTTCATCATGCCGGACATCATCTTCCCCATCATGTCCTGCATAAACCTGATCCGGTCCCCTGTGCCCATCTCTTTAAACATGTTATCCATCATGGTTTGCATCATCTTTGGCATGTCCTCGGGCTTCATCATGCCGGACATCATCTTCCCCATCATGTTCTGCATACCTTCCATCATACGAATCTCCTTTGATTAAATAGCGCCTGTTCTCGCAAAAATTGCTTTGCCTGTACTATACGGTTTGACCGCCCTGAAGGATCGATGGACAAAGTCCGTCGCAAGTGGCCAGATATTTGAGCACGAGCGGAATGCAGGCCATGGTCGTCCCGCCGCCCATCGCGATGGCGACGCCGCACGCCTCCAAAATTTCGGCCTTGGTCGCGCCCGCCGCCAAAGCCTTCTCCAGATGCACAAGAATGCACGGCTCGCAATGGGTTGCCAGGGCGATGCCCAGAACGATGAATTCCTTCGCCTTTGTGGTCAGCGCGCCATCCGCCAGTGAGGCTTGGAATAATCCGTCCAAGTGCGCCATCACATCGGGCAGTTCGGCGTTCAAGTTGCCTTTGTCGCGCTTAAATTCAGTGAGCGCTTCCTTCGGCGTCTGCATAATCTAGCCCTTTTCTCCGGGTCAGTTCTCAGCATTACTTTTTGAGATCACATCGCCATGGGCCACGGATTTTTTCGGGGCCCCGGCCACCGCTGGAGGCGTTTCGTTGTGCGCTCGGCGGATCCAGCGCGTGGCCAGCAATACCAGAACGCCGGCACCCAGAAGAATTCCCGACCAGACCATCGCCCAGTGTTCCGGTACCCATGGCAGACCAACGGCACGGCCCCAATATCCCAGCAGCACATACTCGAACGCGAGGTAGCCACCGATGGCAAACAGCAGCGCCAGCAGGGCGGCGTTAAGAATGCGATTGCGCTGTCGCCGCGCCGCATCAAGCGTGCAGATACCGCGCCGGCGGAAATAGACCACAAGCGCCGCCGCCAGAAGCAGCAGCCCGACGCTGCGGAACACCCATATATATTTTCCGCTCAACGTGTTGTCTACGCTGACAGCGGTTGAGATAGAGGCCAGCCCGAACAGCACCAATGCCAGCGGCGTGATGCAACAGAGGCATCCCGTGGCGATGGCCAGCGCCGAACCGAGAAAAATTCCCCGGCGGGCCTTTTGCGGATTGTCGCGCACTACTTCTTCCTTCAAACGCGGCGCATTGTCTGTCTTCATGATGTTGCTCCTTTGGGTTTAGCGATTCTGGCCTGTAGTCAGCTCGGCTAACCGCCTTGGCCGACCTCTCAATTGCCGGCCCCGCCCGTTACGCGGAATTTCCGCGGCGGTTTCGCCGCGGAGCCTCCTGGCGGCGCGCCGAACCTGCTCCGGCGAAGGCCTAACCACCGCGTAGCCATCCGCCGGAAGGCCGGCGAGCAACTTCGCCAAGCCCGGACGGGCGAGGTAGTAGCAGCGGAGTTTACCGTCTTCGTAATAGTCCACGATCCGGTGGGCGCGGAGGGCCATAAGATGTTGGGACACATTGGCCTGCGGCTTTTCCAGCAACTCCTGGATATCCGTCACGCATCTGGGGCCCGTCACCAGCCGCTGGATGATGGCAAGGCGTACGGGATGTCCCAGCAGTCGCAACAGGCTGGCATGATCTCGGAATGTCAAAGGTGTGTGTTCCATAATCATATTCAAATATCCTAATGTGATAGGCCGCCCGATGTCAAGTCACCCGCACTCCCGCACGCCTTTCTTCATGTGAATCCTATTGAAGTTCCTTTTTCATTCGCTGATATTCCTCCTGGTTGATTTCGCCGCGGGCGTAGCGCCGATCCAGAATTTCCCGGGCGCTGTCGTCTTTGGGGTGTGGTCCTTGGCCGCCGCACATCGGCCCACCGCCACGAAATATAAACACCACCATCACGATCAGGAAAGTCAGAAATATCAAGGGAAATATCATCATCCACGGAAACCTATCCCAAGGCCCATTCATCCACATAATCAGGTTACCTCCGCAACGGCCAACGTCCGCACCAACATTATTATAGCCCTCTGAATGCCTCACCGTCGGACGGTGTTTTGCTGATTCAACGCAATGCTAACGCACCGCCGCATGGATGTCCCGGATCACATCACGTTGGGTGTAGAGATCCCGGAGTATCTCCGGCGACAGTGGCCGGTGCGGAGATAAAATAGCCAAGTAGGGTAATGCCCTGCCGCCGAGTTTCAGCCATAACGCCTTGGGTACAGGACGATCGATGTCGGCGCTAAGCAGCACCGTGCCGGTTTGGGAATAAACATTGCGTACCGCCGGGGCATCCAACACCGTGGCTTTCACAAATTTGCAGTTAATACACCACGGCGCGCCGAAATCAATCACCACCGGATGCCCGGTTGCCAGCGCCGACTTCATCCGTCCCAACGTAACGGATTGCCATCGGTTCACCTGAAATGTGCGCGCATCCGTAGCGGCCGGCATCGTGGCATTGGCAACATCTCTGAGTCCTCCCATCCATCCCACGAATAACGCTCCCGCTATGATTCCAGCACTAATACATCCGGAACGAATCATCCATATTTTTCGGCCACTCATATTCACATCGGGCAATCGCCCCCACCCCCAGCAGACCAGCGCCAAAATCACCGCCAGCGCAAAGCCCGTGATAATCTGGGACCGATCATCCGTGCTCAACAGCAGATATACCGCGACCCCCACCATCACCAGTCCCAGTGCTTCCTTAAGCAATTCCGACCAGCGACCGGCGCGGGGAATTCGGTCCAGCCAAGCCGGAAACGCCGCCAGCAGAACATAAGGCCACGCCATGCCGATTCCGATAAGCACAAAGAATACCGCCACGATCCAGGTCGGTTGCACCAAAGCCCAGGTCAGCATAATACCCAGAAATGGAGCGCTGCACGATGACGCAAGTATGGTCGCCAGCAACCCCGTCCCAAACGCACCGGCCAAGCCGCCGCCGGAGGTGTCTATCGCGGTCAATGCGCGCGGCGGTTGCACGGTCCACACGCCCAGCATAGACAACGCCAGCGCCAAGACCACAAGCGCGATCGTTATCAGAAACCACGGATGCTGATACTGCATCCCATAAGTCAATGTCTGCCCGGTGACGGCCCGGTAAAGCCCCATCGCCAATGCCAGCATTACAAAAAGCGACACAATCCCAGCCGCGAACACCCCGGCATGCAGCACTGCACGCGAACGTGATCCGTGTGCCTGCTGCACCATCGCCAGAACTTTCAGTGGAATCACCGGCAAAACACATGGCATAACATTAAGAATCAGCCCCCCGAGCAATGCAAAAATAATCAGCCGCCATATCGGCTCGTTCGGCTGTGATACCTGGTAGTGCAGAGCGTTGATTCGGCTAAGTTCCCCGGTGACGGCGGAGCCTCCGCCGGTGGAGATCCCCGTCACGGCACCGCTTATCGGCCCGCGAGCTACCGGTACAGCCCGGAGCGTCCTGGTTGCCGATGTTGCGGACAATGCCGCATGGGCACCGATAATTCGCAAGAGCGTGCGGAGCCGCAGGGTCTGTGGCACCAGACAGGATTGATCGTTGCAAGCCTGAAACGTAAGCTGTGCGGTAATTGTTCGCCGGCCCCCAGCCGCCGTGCCAAGCACCTTAAACGGAATGGTAATATCGAACCGGCCTTCATAGACCGACAACTTTCCCAGCTTGGTAACCTGCGTGGGCACGGGGATGGTTATCGCTGCCGGGTAATGCACAACTCCAAAAACCAGCCCCTTCGAGGGCAAGAGTTTTACGGAGGCTGGAATGAGAAAACTCTCCAGAGGATGGTGGCTTTGAATGTGGTAACCGACAGCCACCGCCAGATGGATAACAACCACACCATGCCCCAGCGCGGCAATCTTCTCCGGTCGAGCCTCAATGGAAGCTGTTACCACATGCGGTGCCGAGAATCCATCGCCCATCGTCTGGGCCTGAACGTAAAAGTTCGGCAACGCCACTGCCAGCAGCATGGCGACCACACCAAGAGCCACAACTACGGGCGGCGTCCACTGGAAACGCGCCCGGAGATCAAAATGGTTATTACTTTCCAGCACTGAACCTCGCATTATTTTTCGGGGATACTTGGCACCCTGTCCATCGCGAAACGGTCAGGAGCTACCGTCGCCCTTTTGAATCAGCTTCCGTACGTCGGCATCCAACTTTCGCACATCGGCCGCAAGCTGCTTGGAGGAGCTTCCGACGATGGTATATTTCAATATTCCTCGGCGATCAATGACACATTGCGCCGGAAATGCGCTGACACCCAGCTTTTGAGCCAGCGCCGCGTTGCCGGCACCTTTATCAAAAATCTCCGGCCACGCGGCCTTGGGATTTGCCTTAAGATAAGGCTTCACCGCGGCGGCGGTATCGCTTAGCGGCACCCCAACAATTTCAAGGCCCCGACTGTGGTATTTGCGGTAGAGTTTCTCAATGCCCGGCATTTCTGCCCGGCACCATGGGCACCAAGTGGCCCAGAAATCGATCACAACTACTTTGCCTTTCCACGTCGCGGTATTGAGGTGTCCCCCATTCAGCAGTGCGCCGCTGATCACAACGGGCTTGCCCTGAATAGAACCGGCTCCGCCCGGTTGCTTGGCCACATTGCACGCGGCGTGTTTCATCATCGCGGGCTTGACCGATCGGCCAGAAGGTGTGGCCGCGCGTCCAACGGCAAGGCCCTGTTGCAGGACCAGTATTACGACTGCCAATAAGGCCACAGTGCCGGGTGTTGCACCTATATCTGATCTGAACTTTTTCTTTGCGTCAGGCATAACGTAAACTCCTTTGAAAATATGGGTGGTTTAGTTTTCCAACATCACTTCAAGTATTCTAATACTTGAATGTATCAGACGTCAATGCCATATCACACCAAATCGTTCAGTTTGGTACCGACCGGCCTTGGTATCTTTATTTTTGGTATAAACGGGTTCCCAATGTTCTTTGCGGTTCATAAGCTAATTACTCCAGATGTTCACAACCCTTTACATTAGTACGCACCAGCGGCGGGCAGGTTCAGAAAGGGTGAGCCGCACGTTCCGTCCAGGGCGAAGTTTCGGGCCCCAAGTGCCACCCGATAATTGATGGCGTCAGCACGCATCCGAGTCGTCGCCGGGGGCACTGGCTGCGTGTGAACAGCAACTTGGACCCGAGCAACAAGCGGCCGCGCCTCGGTGCGGATTACGGTTTCCCATGCGTCGTGAAAGCCAGTAATAACCGCCGCCGGTTGACAGCAGTGTTACCACGGCCATTAAAGGCTTGCCAACGCCCAGTGCTTTGGCCCCGAAAATACTTAAATAAACGGCCAACATCGGTGAGCCGCAGCAACCAATCAGGAAGCATCCGCCCACCATAAGTATTCCCATGAGAGAAACACTGCCTACCGCTCCCGCCGCCATTGCGGCTCTTCGCTGGTAAAAAAACTGCATTATTGCCCACGCCCCAAAAGCCGACGCCAGCGCATAGGAAAACCCCGTGAAGTAATCTCCCGCCTCCACATAGGCCCCAAAGCCCAGCCAAGTGTTATCAACAATGCCCACATTCGCCCAACCAGGGGCCGGCTCACTGCTGATCCGTCGAATGTACAGAGCATGAAATACAAATACCAGACCGAAAATCACCAGCGGAAGCCAACGTGCAATCCGTGTGATTGGTTTTGCGGTTGGGTTATTGCCAGGTACCTCAGTGGTCATTGTTTTGTTACCTTTTTTGCGATAAAGGCGTAGCCTTTCCTTCCTTTAACCAGCGTTCCTTCGACGCACACGGTTTGCTTGATTTTCGGTGCTGCGCCCTTCCACTGTACGGGAATTTTTGTCGGCTCATCCTTTGCCAGACATGCGAATCCTTCGCGACGGTACTCCCGCATATCCACCATGATAAATCCTTTTCCCGGCGTGACGATTCCGACCACGCCCGTGAGCACCAGACGCCCCAAATATTGCGCGGGATGGGAGGCCACGGCTCGGATTGTCGGGGAACGAGGAGCCGTCGCCGGAGGCACGCTTGAGAATACGACCCCGGCGGGCAGCATCGTCGAGAGCGGGAAAAACAGAGCGATAGCAAGGATAAGGTGTTTCATCGTTTGTGCTCCTTGCTTTCAGGTTTGCAACCGCAAGATGACGTCCTGGTGATTTGTTCATTGGCTTCCGGTGCCGCATCTTGCACATAGGGCTCTCCCGTACCCAGCGAAAGTTCCGCCCGCGCCAGCTCTCTACCCAGATAGGCGGCATGGTCCAGCCGGGAAATGAATTGCCGTTCTATTACAGGTATATAAATTTCGGCGGCCGATGTTCCTTCCACGATTACGTCTAAAACGCCGGTGTTCTGGTAGTGTTCAAGAGCAAGCCTGCGCTTCGGCCGATCCACATACACCACAAAATAGCCGGCGGGGTCGGATACCATTTTATCGGGTTTATACCCGGAAATTACCGGCACGCTCTGGGTGGATATCCACGGCGCAGCCGGGCCGGGCGAGCGTGCCTTGCACGCGCTGACAGCTTGGGAAATGGAGGTCAAGTCTGTTACGCCGATCAGGTCAACGACTTCAACGGTATGTCGGAAATGTTCCACCATATCCCGGCCGATGTTCCGCACGATCGGACGTTTCCCTTTTGCGCCTAAGATTCGGCCGCCCGCATCCAATCCGGATTGAGCCAATGCCAGCATAGACTGTCCCGGAAGGTGCCCGATTGTCTGACGGGAGTCGGGGCCGCAGAGGATCAGGAATCGGATATTGGCGTTGGTAACGACATTTTCAACGACCCTTTCTATGCCCAAATTCTCCGTGTACATAATGCCGACAATCGAGACGTCGGGCCAGTGTTGTGATGCGGTCTCGCCGGCAAGCTTTTCGTCGGTCAGCGTGCAGAGAGCAACCGGAGCATGAAATTGCAGCACTGAGTAAGATCCTGGAAGCGGCGGCCAGCCCGCGCGGGCGTCCACCTTTTCGTTGGGGCAGGCCTCATCGTTGATCTGCAACGCGTTCATGGCCAGAGGGGGAAAACAGACCTCGCACCCGAGACAGTCGTACTGCACCGGCACCAGTCGCTGACGCGCCTCCTCAATGACCACAGCCAAAGCGGTGGATCGCCGATCCATCGGAATCGCTTTCTCAATGGCGGCAAGCGAATGGTGTAAACACCCGCAGCGCCAGCATTTCTTGGCGTCGGCAGCTTCCTGCAGGCGGGCAACCGCCTCGGCTTCGCCCGGCTTCATAATGTCCAGGGAAACGTCCTTCATTCGTGGCTCCTGGCATCCTCGGCCAAACAAAGCCCTTGCTCCAGCAGGCTGATCACGCAGGGATCAACAATGCGGTAATGGATGGCCGTGCCATTCCGGCGCGTGCCGACAATACCGCGATCTGCCAGGCGCTGAAGCTGATTTGAGACCGCCTGTGGTTTCATCTCCACCTCGGCGGCAAGCTCATTAACACACAGCTCTTGGGCCCGCACCAAGGCGTGCAGCAACCGCAACCGCGTGTCATTACTGAGAATCCAGAACAGTTCACCCAATTCGTTAGCCTGCTCCACCGTCAGGAGCGGACGCTCCGAAATCGGCAGCTTTGGCGGGCACTTGGCAATCAATGGTCGCGGCATAACAAATCCTCATTTCACATTATTACACTATATCGTGTAATCGTGTTTTTGTCAAACGATGGAGACCGTACTATGCCACAATCCGTCGATTTCTTCGCAGCGTGCGCAGATTTTTTAGGCAGCTTTCATCAGTATTTCCGCGGTTGCCGAGCGTGCGACCATCAAACTGGTGATGATTTCACGCCCCCTGTCCGTCAGCACGTAGCGGTGGGTTTTTGGGACTTTTTTAATTAAACCGTGGGCGCGCAGTTGCCGCAGCTTCCGGGTGATCGCAGCACTGCGACGGCGTTGTTCTCGGGCATCTTCAGTTGGACGGTCATACAGATGGTTCCGCAAGTCGCGATTTCGGAATCCATTGATCGTGAATTCTCCACGGTTCACTGTCTCCAACAGCCGGGCGTCTTCTGTTTCCCATGGGTTAAGCCCCCGCACCGGACGCTTGCCATACCGAACGGGGCGACATATCGGCTCGGCGAGTTCCTTCAGCGGCTTGCCACATTTGGCAGATGCCAACGCATCGGCATAACGCTCGTTGGCCGCTTGCGACACCTCCGCCCGGCGACGCAGATCCGCCACACCCTTGCGAAGCTGCCGCCATCGCTTGTCCTCCGGTTTGGCTTCCGTGCCTCGGAACACTTTAAAGTCCCGTGATTGGGTAATGGTGGTTTCGATCCGCAGGACGCTGCCCTGTTTGTCATACATCTTGATGGAATTGCCATTGACGCTGTGTTTGATGCGTATACCCTCCGGACGTTCTTTCAGATCACTGACAATCTCCCCGGCGAAGGTGCCGAACCGGCCCGCAACCACCGGCACCTTCCGGCCCATAAACCGCATGATCTGAAAACTGTTGAGATTCTGCATCCCGTGGCGAATCAGAACCGGATACAGTTCACCAAGCAAGGCCGGATTCTTGAACATAATATCGCTGGCCCATTCACTCTCCTGGCACGACCAGTAATAATCCAGGCGGTAGTCACGATTCCCCGACAGCCAACGCGAGCCGTGCAGCGGGTGAACCTGCTGAAGTATCGGATTAAGCATGTCCGCCCAACATACCGCCAACTGCTGATCCGCCAGTTCCTGGGCACGTGGCACATCCGATACCGCCACCAGACAATTCTCGCGCTTCAGATAGCCGATCCGATTGGCATCCAGTTGTCTGGCCAACCATTGGCGACCATTGATACAACACCACACCGTAAACGGCAGCCACGTTTGCAGTCGCATGTGCATAAGGCCGAATTCCGGGTGTTGATAATAATGGTAATAGTGCAGGCACTTACGATGGCGGCTGACCAATTCAAGCTTCTTGATCGCACGGTTCCGGCGAATATCGAAACTCTGGCACGGTTCCACCGCCTTCAAGATGCACACCAGGCCGTTGGTAATGCCGTCCCGTTTAGCAATCTCCGCCGCGATATGCTCCTTACGCACGGATGAGTCCGCCATATATTCAACCGGACGGCCAGCCGACGTCGCGACGGCTATGGAAGCCTCCTTGAGTTCCTCGGTACGGGCTTCCATCCACGCGCCAGTGTCTTTCAATAAGATTCCAAAATAACTCAGGAAAGCACGCAACCCCTGTACGTTAGCCAGACATCGCAGTGTTCCGCGAAACCGCAGGCGATCAAAGCCGTTGATGACGCCTGTGATGGACGAAGCATGTTGTTCCAGAAATTGACGCATCGGTGAGTCTCCTTGGACAGTACGTTTGCACAACCCAATAGATTACACCAATTAACGCTCCCGGTTGAGGTGACCGCACGGCCGCGTGGCCATACGAGGGAAGAGAGTTGTAAGTCGCCCCGCCGGCGACGGAGGCGAACGCCTTATATCTCTTCCTTTTGGTTGCGGCGCAGCCGCGCTGGGCCATCCGCGCCCAGCGCAGTAGCGCTTGGAAACGGCTGAGCGCACAATGTGACGATCGGCCGGAAGTTCGGGGGTCACCCTGGGCCTGTGACAGTTTATGCAGCCTTTTTTTTGATCTTAGCCGAAACGTAGGCTGGCCGGTTGGCCCATAGTCTTTCCCAGCGTGCATCCTGGCTTTTCCAC
>JAKAEB010000023.1 GCA_021818445.1 Planctomycetota bacterium | reverse complement strand
GCCTCGATCGAAGCTTGGGGATGCCATGTGCAGTACTGAAAATGCGCGGCGAAAAATTGCTG
This sequence comes from Planctomycetota bacterium, assembly GCA_021818445.1. Lineage (GTDB taxonomy): Bacteria > Planctomycetota > Phycisphaerae > WQYP01 > WQYP01 > JAJZGD01. The sequence continues at coordinate 52,093 of JAKAEB010000023.1, read as the reverse complement.
ATTTCAGCCAACCATCACATCACCGGTACGTCGATGGGTTCTTCCAGTCGCATAGTCCAAACGGCCAGGAGAGTGGCGATGGCCAATAAAATCGCGCCGCCGACCTGATGCGTAGTGGTAATGATGGCCTGCGCCATATCGGGATGTTTAAGCGGTCCTTGCCCGCCGAGTGCTATAACGGCGGTTACGCCCAGCATCACCTGCAAAAATACCATGGTAATCATGGCGATGCCAATACGCTGAAGGATGGGCTGATCGGGATTTGCCCCCCATGCCCGCGCGCCGCAGAACACGCTTAGCATCAGCACAAAGATGGCACCCGTGATGTGAAGGGCCAATATTTTGCCTTCGTGTCGAAGAATACTGCCCAGCGTCAGTTGCACCAAAAGCAGACCTACCAATGTCCATGCGGCCACGACCCCAATCCTTGCGCTATGGCGGGGGTGTCTGATCAAACCGCTTTGCCACGAACGTGAACACACGGCCGTAAGGGCAACGAGTACGGCGAAGAACATCTGCCCAAAAATGCCGTGTACGATCGCCAATGTGGAACTGGGGTCCATATCGTGACGGGCGGTCGCCAGGGTAAAATGCCCCGTCACTCGCAACCCACCCATCATGCCTTGAATAATCACCATGGCCAAAGCGGTAACCGACAGCCAACGCACCCAGCGGCGTTTCTCATGGCGCCACACATAAATGGCTTGGATCAGCGTGACAAGCCCCACCAGACAACCGAATAGTCGATGGGTGTGCTCAAAAAAAACTCCGCCGGTCATGTGCGCCAGTGGGAAAAGAAACATTCCGTAGTGAAAGGTATCGGGCCAATCGGGCACAGACAGGCCGGCGTTCATTCCAGTGACCATCCCACCGGCCATAATCAGCCAAAGCGTAGCGAGGGTGGTTACCAGCGGAAAAGCACCCGCCGGGTAGATGCGTTGTTGCCGCTGAGGGTTAAAGCGGGCACCGATCCACGCACCAAGAAGGCCGAGCACGCCACAGATGACCACCGAGAGCGGCAGTGAGATGGCGTAGTATTGAATGATTCGCTGATCGTTGGAGAGGTCATGCCCCAGCGACCCTAAAATCAGCAAGTTGAGCAGCCCGGTTATCAAGCCGGATGCCAGCCCTGCCGTCGCACCTCGAGCCGTCCTCCAACCACCAACAAAACCGCCCCCAACTAAAATCAGCAGCATCAACACCAGTATGGCAGGGCTGGGAACCAGCGTGCCCGGAACCCGGCACAAGTATGCCGTCGCCCACATAGTCGTTGTTGTGCCGACGGCCAAGGCGAAAATATCCCCCCAGTTTTTTCGGGGCGCAACACCTTCATCGATGGAAGAGGTTTTCGAGAAAGCTACCGAACGTTCAGTTTGGGTCATACTCACACACCATCCTACAAACTTATATGGTAGTGAAAGGACGGTGGTAATTTCAAGCGGTTTTGAAATTTTAGAAACTTCGTAGCAGTTGGCAACCGTCGACGGGGCGGTTTTTCACACCCGCCGACGCCGCATTACCATCAAAGCCCCAACCCCTGACGCCGCAAAAAGCACCATACTTGCCGGTTCCGGGGTGCTGACGGTTATGCTGCCGACGTTGGTAGGGCTGTCAAAATTGACCAATTCACCACTGGAACCCAACCCGATCGCATTTTGGCTCAAATCTGTAGCCACATCGGAGGTAACAGGGAGGTTAAAATCGAAAGTGGTACCCACCGTAACAGCTTGAACGGTCCCGACGATGGGGAGTGTTACCGTGTAGGGAATTACGTTCGTCTGTTGGTTGTACAAGGTTAAGCCGCCCGAACTGATAGACAGATTCGCTGGATACGTGCCATTGAGTATCTCATCAATTGATGTCTTCGGATCGGTTGAACTGATACTGATTCCGGAGATCGTATACGTTGTATTCGTGCTATTGGTGTAGCTGATCGACGGCGGAATCAGGGCTGTAAGGTAATTGGTAAAGCTGGAAAGAGCCACATTGTTGGTGATGGAGTTTGAAGCGGAACTGCTGCTGAGGCCGAGAATCACATTCTGTGATGTTGATCCCGCTGCCGCCGGTGCCAAGCCAACAATCGTGCCATATATTGAACCGGATGGATCGAAGGTAGGCCCAGTCAACGTGTAGGTTGTATTGGTGTTGAGATTACCAAGGTAACTGAATTCTCCATTCAGGTAGGTACCCGTAGAATTAACATCGCCCAAAATCGCGAAGGCGTTGTCGATATTTTGCGATGGCGTAAAAACCATCGACACTGGGATGGTTGAGACAGCTACCGTCGCGTCGGCGTTCGAGACGGCGAAACCGACCGTCCCGGCTCCAATGGCTGCGGCCAAGATGCCCAAAACACCAAATTGTCTTTTTTTCCCACTCATGAATGGCTCCCAAACTATGTGTAAGGCCGCAATGGACAATCGCCAAAAACCCCGGTCGGCACATACCGACAGGATGCGATCTGCATCGCATTGCAGGCATTATTTTTTGCTCTTTGCTCTACCCATTGGCAAGGCAGCGTTATCAAGCCTACGCTGCGGCATTCGGCGTTGCGGTGAACCCACGCCCACCGGCCAGTGATGAGAATAATATATGAATTGGGCAAAAGCAAATTTTATCGGCCATTTTGTTTTTTATGAATAATTAGGTCCATCGGCCATTCGGGTTGCGCCAGTAATAAATCGGACCAGCCCAGCATGCCACCGCGAAAAACGTATATCGACGAGACTAATTCTGGTCTGCTGAAGCCCAGCGTAACCATAACCGCAAAATGGCGTTGAGCTAAGGAACGCGGATGGGCTGGAAATTCGCCGCTTGCCCCGTACCATTATAGTAGCGATGCTGGCACTGAGTTATGGATGCGAAAGGTGGGAATAATGAACCGAATCAACGTCAGGCAAATTCTGGCTCTTATCTGTGTTCCCGTCGCTGGCGGGCTGGCGACAATGGGGCTATCTGGATGTGCGTCTCATGGCTACGGATATTACCGTCCGGGGGTCTCCCAATTTGTACCGGGAGATACCGGCCTGCAAAGCCGTGACTTGGTGGATATGACGGATAAACTCGCTGCCGATATTTTGAAGATACCGCAGATAGCAAACAACCCCAATAAAGTTGTCATTCAGGTTACCAGTATTCGCAACCAAACCAGTACCCCGTGGCAGAATGACCAGATTTATCTGGCGCGCATGCGGACATTGCTGGCCAAATATGCCGGTAATCAGATTGCATTCACACTGCCGCCCCAACAGCTTGCCCAATTGCAGCAGCAAACACTCGGCGGTAATGCGGGGGGCTTCGAGCAAAGCAGTCGGGGGGCGGCTCCCACGTCGGGCCGACTCTTGCCGCAGTACGCACTCACCGGGGTGTTTTATGACTTGCCCAATTCCGCCACCACCTATTACCTCTGTGAGTTTCAGTTGGTGGATATTCAGACCGGGCAGTTGATTTGGGACGGCAAGTATGAAGTGCGAACATTGAATTTGTACTGAGGTCTGATGCCTGCCCTCGGCATCTGCAGTTAATTCCTGCGCGGAGTGTCAACAACAGCATGGAGCTTACTTATCCGCCTGAAAAAAATTGTAAACCGTCTCGAGGTCGGTTTAGCCGCCCAGCGTCGGCGGTCGGCGCGGTGGTGGTCGGATTGCTGGCCGCCTCTTTGGGTGGGTGTTCGTCGGATGCCATCAGCCCCCATCTGCACGACACCTTTCTGGATTCGCACGATTTGACGGTAATGACCGATCGAATGGCTGCATCGATGGCCCGCAGCCCGACCATTACGAAAATCGCCTCCCATGGCCCGCTGATTGTGGTGCTTACGCCGCTGAAAAATGAAACCAATTCAATTATTACACGCGGGCAGGGGGCAACCTTCCTGCATCGGCTGCGCCTTCTGCTGGCGGGCCATCCCGCATTGGGATCGAGATTTGTATTTGTTGTCACCCGTCAGCATTTGAGCACCATTCGGGCACAAAGCCTTTCCCATTCCGCCATGCCCGGACGCTTGACGCCGCGCTATGCCCTGCAAGCCGTGTTTTATGCCGATACCAATGTCGCCCCGAAGCAGCGCAGTGATTATTACCTGTGCACTTTCTTTCTGACCAACATTCGCAGTGGACAGATGATCTGGCAGGGTAGTTATGAAACGCGCAAGGTCGCACGCAGCAGCTTTCTTTATTAATCAGGATATGTGGTTGATGTTAAACCGGCTTCCAATGTCTGATCATGTACGCCCGGCTGCCAGACGGAGGTTTCCCCGCTCGGTTTTGATCGTGGGCGTTGCCGTACTCTCCGGCTCCATGACCGCGTGCAGCGACAGCCGATTTCGCGTGCGTGAGGCGACCGAATTGTATTACTCCGGCCAGTATCGTCAGGCCGCTGCCGTTATGGCCCCGCTGATTAAAAAGCCCGACAGCAACTTTGTACTGAATAATTGCCGGTATGGCTCCTGTGCGCTGGCGGGCGGGAACTTGAACCACGCTGAACGGGCTTTTCTCACAGCGTACCGCATTATGAACAGCGTCAATACCAACACAGGCAGCCGCGTGCTGGGAGCCGTGGTGCTGTACGACGGACTGAAAGTGTGGAAGGGGCAACCTTTTGAGCGTGCGATGGCTCATTATTATCTCGGGCTTATTTTTTTAATTAAGGGTGATTATGAAAACGCAAGAGCAGCTTTTCAAAACAGCCTTTTTCGTCTGCGTAAATACAGCCACCCCAATAGTTCATTACCGCCGGCCGAGCGTTTTGCCCGCACCGATTCCAATTTCACGTTGGGGTACTTTTGCCTGGGGGTTTGTAATCTGAAATTGGGCCATCCCAATCTGGCCAATGCAGACTTTCAGCGTGCCGAGTCGCTTAGACCCGCGTTGGCGGCGGTTATCGCAAAAATGCGCCAACCGGGCATCAATGGGCTGGTTTTTGTCGATTACGGTCGCGGTCCCGCCCGGCGGCCGGCGGGTATGTATGGCGAGCAAACCGTATTTACGCCCGCGCCATGGCAGGTTGGCCCATCGCCACCTCTGGTTGTATGGGATAACCATCGCCAAATTCAAGGTGTAAGCCGAAGCGCCATGGTTGACACATTGGCCCTTGCGCAGGAAAAACGCTGGCTGACCATGGATACCATTCGCGAGGCTAAAGCGGTCATCGGCACCGGTCTGATGGTTGGTGGCCTGGCCGCATCGAGCTACGGTTCGTACCACCGGGACCAAACCTTGGCTTTGGCCGGCTTGGGCGCATCGCTCCTGGGGGCTGCGATAGCGGCGAGTTCGCAGGCCGACACACGCTACTGGCAGATGCTGCCCCGCAGCGTGTATGTCGCACCGATCCATCTTCGGCGCGGTTCCAATGTGATCCGGGTTGAAGCGGGTGGCCAGATCAGCGCACCAATCAGCATAAGCTTCTCCCCGTCACCGAAATTTCGTGTGTTTTACGTCAGGCTACCGTGACCCGCTGCCGGCACGGTATCATGAAGAAGCGGGCGGGAATGGTAAGTCCATAGAGGTGTGACCAACCTGATCATGGGTTGACCGGCAGCAGATACCACAGGAGTTGCTTATGGCCATCGAAATGCTTCTCAAGCGGATCGTCATCACCGAAACGACCGATCAACAGACCATCTTCCTCAAAGAACGCAGCGGCGAACGCATAATGCCCATGTTTATCGGGCAATCGGAGGCGCTGGCCATTGACTACCGTGTACGCGAGATACGCACGCAGCGTCCGCTTACTCATCAATTGTTGCTGAACGTTATTTCAAAACTCGGCGGGCAGTTGGAATATGTCACGATTCATAATCTCAAAGATGGTGTTTTTTATGCTAAATTGGTGGTGCAGCAAGGCGACGAAAAAGTTGAGATTGATTCGCGGCCCAGTGATTCCGTGGCCTTGGCACTGGCCGCAGGTGTAAAGATATATGTCGAAGAAAGCGTGCTTGATGAGGTGTGCAAAGCAGGAACTTGAGCCCACATTTTGCCCTCCATGAGTTGTGATATGAGGTCGATGTGGCCCGCCAGCGCGGGTAAGGAAGCGTCATTTTTCGTTTGTTCGCGGGATATCGTTTTTCAACAGCCACTTAATCAAGGTTTGACGGTTGCAGGGGTATCAAGTGTAGAATATCCTTATTGGCACACTGGGGACGTCGTTCAACGGCAGGACGGCGCGTTCGCAATGCGCAAATAGGGGTTCGATTCCCCTCGTCTCCATGATTCAAATGGCTTGGTTTCCTTTTCAATTATTGGTGTAGTTTGGTCAACATGCTGCGAGCAGGCGGCTGCGGCACTTCCGTTTGTAAACATTAACTGCGTCAATATGCGTCTCGTCACCTGATATGCGCGTCGTGTTGACGCGCCGAACATTCTGAAGGCTGCTATAATTCCGCCCTTACCCGCCGGGAACCAAAAAAACTGGGTGTGGCGGCCGAAGAATATTGAGATTGAAGTATGAAGTATGATGTTGCTGTCATTCAGATGCGCTCGGCAGGTGAGGTTTCTGCCAATCGGGAAAAAATCATCGAACGCATCAAGGAAGCCGCCCGGCGGGGGGCCAAAGTGGTCTGCACGCAGGAGTTATTCTGTAGTGATTATTTTTGCCAGCGTGAGGATGTTGACACATTTAATCTTGCGGAATCAATACCGGGCCCAAGCACCGATAAAATCGGTTTAATTGCCCGCGAATATGGCCTGGTGGTGGTTGCGTCGCTGTTTGAACGCCGTCAGGCGGGGGTGTATCACAATACCGCGGCAATTCTCGACGCGGATGGAAGCCTGCTCGGCATCTATCGTAAGATGCACATACCCGATGATCCGCTGTACTATGAAAAATATTATTTTACCCCCGGTGATCTGGGATTTAAGACTTTTCAAACGCGGCACGGGCGTATTGGTGTACTGATCTGCTGGGATCAGTGGTTTCCGGAGGCGGCACGGCTGACGGCACTGCGGGGGGCGGAGGTCATTTTTTATCCGACGGCTATCGGCTGGCATCCCCGGGAAAAGGAGGAATTTGGGGCCGCTCAACTGGATGCCTGGCAGACCATTCAGCGGTCGCACGCCATCGCCAATGGCGTATATGTGGCGGCGGCCAACCGTATCGGGCACGAAGGTCCCGCCGATGGCGGCATCGAGTTTTTCGGCGGTTCATTCATTTGCGATCCATTTGGCCGCTGGCTGGCAAAGGCAAGTAACGACACCGAAGAGATACTCATTGCAACGGTCGATACTGATCTACAGGAGACTATTCGTAGAAATTGGCCCTTCCTGCGCGACCGGCGAATTGATATGTATGACCAAATAACGCGCCGAGTGGTGGATTAGATGCGTACGACCGCCAAACCCGACCGTTCACGGCCCGACAGTTTGGATGACCAGTTCTGTTGGCGCATGCCGGCTGAGTGGGAGCCTCACGAAGCGACGTGGCTGGCATGGCCGCACAATCACGCCGATTGGCCCGGCAAATTTGAACCGATTCCATGGGTATTTGCGGATATTGTCCGGCATCTGGCGGAGGTGGAGAGAGTTGACATTATTGTCGGTAGTGCCGCCGAACGTCGACAGGCCCGGCGAATATTAAAACTGACGGGCGTGAATATGAGTGCCGTGCGCTTTCATCTCCTGGCTACAGATCGGATTTGGACACGCGACTCGGGGGCCATATTTTCGCGCCGGTCTGACGGTGGGGGGCTTACAGCCATTGGCTGGAAATTTAACGGATGGGCGAAATACCATAACTACAAGCGCGATGCCCACGTTCCGCGGCTTATGGCATCTGCTGCCCACGTTTCTTGTGTTGAGCCAACCGTGAATGTTGGAGCGGAATCCCGGCGCGTGGTGCTCGAAGGTGGAAGCATTGATGTCGACGGTGCCGGTCTTTTGCTTACTACACGCGAGTGTCTGTTATCGAAGGTGCAGGCCCGTAATCCGGGCGTTTCAAAGAAGACGATCGAAGCGATGTTTGCCCGTTATCTGGGGGTGCGAAAGATACTGTGGCTTGATAGCGGCATTGCGGGTGATGACACGCACGGCCATATTGATGACACCGCCCGATTTGTAGCACCCGGCGTGGTATTAGCCTGCTGGGAGGAAAATACCAGCGACGAAAACTTCCGTCGCCTGGAAAAAAATTATCAATTGCTCTCGGCAATGTCCGATGCGGAAGGTAAGCCCCTGAAAGTTCGCAAGCTCCCCATGCCGGAGCCGGTGTATTTTGACGGCCAGCGACTTCCAGCGAGCTACGCCAATTTTTACATTGCAAACCAAAAAGTGCTGGTGCCCGTATTCAATGATTCGGCGGATCGACTCGCCTTGAATATAATCGCGGATTGCTTCCCGGGCAGAGATGTTGTCCCGATCGCCTGCCGTGATTTGGTTTGGGGCCTCGGCACGTTGCACTGTATGACGCAGCAGCAGCCGAGTAATGTTGGGCGTTGATATACCGCGTGGTGGCGACGCTTGGATCAATTATTTTTGGATGGAGCAATTATGCGTGTGTTGGTGACCGGCGGAGCGGGGTTTATCGGCTCCAATTTGGCGATGGCGTTGGTGGATGACTCGCATGATGTGACCGTACTGGACGATTTTTCAGCGGGTAATTTCAGCAATCTGGTGAAATTTAAGGGCGATGTGATCTGCTCCGACTGCAGCGCGCAGCCTACGGGGCCATTCGACATCGTTTTCCATCAGGCTTCGATTACCGATACCACCGTTACCGATCAGCATCGCATGATGACCAACAATGTTGAGCGCTTTCGAGACGTTTTGGCATGGGCCGCCGCATGGAAGGCACGCGTGGTATGGGCCTCATCCGCGGCCGTTTACGGCAACACCGCACCACCGATGGTGGAATCGGCCGCTGCACATCCGCTGAATGTATATGGCTATTCGAAGATGGTGATGGAACATGTAGCTAAATTGTGGCATCGACAAACCGGATTACCCTGTATCGGTCTGCGCTATTTTAATGTTTATGGGCCAGGTGAGGGGCACAAAGGTAAATTTGCTTCCATGATTTACCAACTTGCCCAGCAGATGAAGGCGGGTCACCGCCCCCGTATCTTTCGCGATGGTTCGCAGAAGCGCGATTTCGTCTGGATCGACGATGTGATACAGGCTAATCTGAAAGCGGCGGGCGTGTCTGGTGGAGAGGTGTTTAATGTCGGCAGCGGAATTTCCGAATCATTTAATTCGGTCATCGGTGCCCTTAATGTCGTCATGCACACCAACTATGAACCGGAATATATTGATAATCCCTACCATTTTTTTCAGAAGCATACCGAAGCGGACCTGACTAAATCCATTGCTATGCTGGGATATGCCCCGCGATCGGGCCTGCTGGAAGGGGTGCGGGAATATTATGGGTCTGGAGCCCTGTAACCACCCGCCCTAGATGGGGTTTGGCAGTTTAAATCAGGAAGCAGCGCGATATGCCGGGCGTTCGGCGCAGAATTACAGTTTCGACACTGCTTTTTGCCGTAATATGGCTTGTCCTGCCCGCCTGTACCCAAAGCAAACCTCTGCACCACCAAACCTATCGCACCCCGTCCAGCGGGGTGGTTGGGCGGATCAAACCGCTGCGATTCGACGCGCTGACGAACTGGCTGGTGCGGGTCAACCGGCAAAACTATAAATTAATCGGTCGGTCCCGGATGAATGGCTTGGGCTTGACGATTTTGCTGCGATGCGATACGCCCGCGTCCAGTTTTAGACAGATCGCGGCGGAATACACCTGGGCCGGTGCACACCGGATAATTTATCCCCATCAGCCGCACTGGGCGGTTACCATCGTACGCGATGTGCATCGGGTGTTGGCCTTTCCTCAGCCGGTTGGAATAAACGCCAGCGATGGACGGTACGGTCAGCGCATTACCCAGCGGCAGGCCAATGGCGATGTTACGACGTACTCTTTTATTAATAATCTCAGTTTGCCGTGGCAAATTAATGTGATCCGCCCGGGTGGCCAGCGTATCGTGGCGCTGCTCCGCTGGACGCGGCAGGGAAGCATCAAAGCGATGCGCCTGCACGATCGATCGAATCAATTGGAATTGAATATCAGATTTATATATCGGCCGGAGTTGCGGTAATTATGCTTAATTGGACGGATACAGTGGGCCTCGGTGCGATCGGGTACGCTGCGGCACTTGGATCCGTAGCTGGTGTGTTGTACCACAATTCACCTGTGGTAGCGCCCGTGGCTTCGCGTTTTGCGAGCAATGATTCTGTCGCCCTTACATTTGACGATGGCCCCACACCGCAATTTACCATCCCAATTTTGAAAAGCCTTGAATCGGTCGGGGCAAAGGCCACATTCTTCTGCATCGGAGAAAATATTTCTGCCCATCGATCGTTGGTTAAAGATATGGTTTCAGCCGGGCACTGTATCGCCAACCATACGTGGCACCATGACCACGCTGGCATAGTGAGATCGAAGCGCTATTGGAGTTGGGAGTTGCGACGCACCAGTGACCTCATTGCAGATATATCCGGGCAAAGTCCCCGCCTGTTTCGTGCACCCATGGGCTTTAAAATCTGGAATCAGGCTGCCGCCGTGCGTGATTTGGAGATGAAGTATGTCGGTTGGCGGGCATGGGCTTGGGACACCACCGGTACGAATGCCGCCAATATCTATCGGCGGATTACTAAACGCCTTGCACCGGGCGACATTATTCTGTTGCATGATGGATTGGAGTATGCACGGCGACATGCATCTCAGATAGAGACAGTCACCGCGTTGCCGAATATATTAGAAGATATCCAGCGGCGAGGTTGGCGCATGGTCAGTTTGGCAAACCTATAATGACCTGCGGTGTCTTAGATACGGTGCCGCCATAGTGAATGTCGCGCCATATTGCGAGAGGCGTCGAATGGAGAACCATTTGAAATCGCATTGTTGTCGGTTCCTTGTAAGTGCGGGCCTGATGCTGCTGGTTCCCGCGCAGATATTTGCCGCGGTGGGGAAGGCGACGGCGTTCAAAAACTTTGTGCGCATCAAACGCGATATCCCCTACGTAAGCGGCGGAACGCCCGAGCAAACAGGTGATTTGTATCTTCCCCGCAGCCTCGGCGATCATCCCGCGGTACTGCTGATCCACGGCGGCGGATGGAAATGGGGTTCGCGGAGTGACCCCGCTGTCAGTTACATCGCTCCCCGTCTGGCGGCCAATGGATATGAGGTATTCAGTATTAATTATCGGCTGATTGGTTCGGGTGGGCAATTTCCAAACGACCTGATCGATTGCAAGAACGCCTTGGCTTGGATGCTGTTGCACGCCCAGCGTTTGCACATCAAACGAAACGATATATTTGTTGCCGGGTGCTCGGCCGGTGCGCATCTTGCGCTCATGACCGCCTACACCGCCGTTGGTAAATATTTTCCTTCCAGCGCCTACCCGCAAGTGCACCTGCGGGTGAAGGCTGCGATCGGGTTTTATACCCCTACCAACCTCATGTTAATCGGCGGGTTGAGCCCTCGAAGCTGGGCGTACAAACTGGTGCATGCGTACCTGAAAAAGTGGCTGACGCTGCATCCCATCAATGGATTGCTGTCGGCCTCGCCAATCTATTACCTCAAGCACGCGGTACCGACACTGCTTTTTCAAGGCTCGCGCGACTTGCTGGTTCCGCCCATTGAAGCCTCGATCATGGTCGCGGCAATGAAAAATGCGCACAAGCCAGTAAAACTGGTAATGGTCAAGGGGGTTGGTCACGCTTTCATGGATTCTCCGTCGCCTCAGCGACGCCAATCGCTGAAGCAAATGCTGGCGTATTTGCAATCATGCCAGAAAAGGTAACTGCGCCGATGTACCTCGGCGCGGATTTCACCCTGCCCTCGCACGCTTGGCCGGCGCGCCCGCCTTATTGCTTCAACCGCTGTCACAGCCTACGCTGGGATATCTCAGGCATGATTGGCAGTAGGTTGACCTAACCCGCATAATATGGCGTATAGGATTGGGGGGAGGGTATTTTCGGTGAACGTACCTGATACGGTTTAGACTAAGGAAATGATCTTGATGTGTAATATCCGGCCACGACTTGGTGTGATAAATAAATTGGGTACAGTCGCGCTGACAGCCTTTGGGCTTGCCGTGCTGGTGGCCGGGGCACCGGCATCATTTGCAGTGACCCCATCACTGGCTACAGCGGCCGGGAAGGCGGAGGCTTTGGTGATGGACCAAAACCTTGCCGGCTTGGAAAAGCTTAATTCTCAACTCGCGGTGCAGCCGGGTGATGGCCAGTTGCACCAGTGGTTAACCCATTATCTCAAGCGAATGAACTCCATGGCAGCAGTGGCGGCCAAAACGTACCAGAAGGAATGCGCGCTGGCGAAAAAATCGATGGTAAAGGCCAATCCGGTTGTGGCCTTCGAGCATATGCTGGCGGCATACGCCGTTTGCACCGACAAGTCGGCATTCAAGAAAAAAGCATGGGTGATCAAATTGGTCAATCGCACAGCCAGCAAGGCCGCTGCCTACAATCGCACCAATCATTTTCTTGATGCACTGGAACTCTACACACAACTTAACCGGATGTACAAAATATCCATGCGGTTCTACACCCCATTGCAGCAGGTCACCCGGCGAACCACATTGCTAGCGGAATACACGCCCAAAGAGTTTTATAAATTGCAGCAGTCGTTTTTACTGAAAAAGGCCAAAACAGCCCTGCCGCAGGGTGCGCATATTCCCGGCCAAAAGTCCAAACCGGCAGCACCGAATGCCAAAACTCCTCCCTCATATCACAACTGGCACCGCTCCATTCGCGGAATACATCAGGACTTATTGGTTGAGGCACTCGATGAAACCGAGCACCACTGGGTATTTAATCTTAACTATAACCAACTGCTAACCGGCGGATTGAAAATGGTCCGGCTCTTTCCCCAGACGCCCATGCTGGCCGATACCTTTCCACGATTGAAGGTGGCTGCTGATGCCCGGCGCTTTACGACCACCGTGGACCGACTTCTTAAGGTTACGGAGTCACATCAGTCCATCGACACCGATCAGATGATCTCAATTTGGAGTAAATTGCTCGCGGCAGATAAACGCAGTGTGAAAATTCCAACTGGCGTCATGGTGAAGGAATTTACCAACGGGGCGTTGGGGACACTCGATCCATTTACGGACGTCTTCTGGCCCAATCAGGTGTCGCAGTTTGATAAAATGATGGAGGGAAAATTCGGTGGCGTAGGAATTCAAATTGAACCGCACGATGGATTTCTGCGTGTGATCAGCCCGCTTAGCGGCACTCCAGCGGCGCGGGCGGGCATTCAAGCCAATGATCTGATTACAACCGTCGATGGCAGAAGCATCCTTGGGATGTCCTTGGATTCGGTTATCCATAAGATTATGGGTAAACCAGGCACTATGGTTACCCTTGGGATTCGACGTGGAAAAAATCCTGACTTGCTCACATTCCACCTTAAGCGGGCGGAGATTGAGGTGCATTCGGTCGAGGGATTTCTACGCAATCCGGAGACGGGTGCGTGGCGATTTATGATCGATCCAGCCCAGCAAATTGGCTACATCCGCGTTACGCAGTTTCAAAGCAATACCGCCCGGGAATTTCAACGTGCAGTTAAACATTTGCTCAAGCATCACGTCCGTGGAATTATTGTTGATCTGCGGTTCAACCCGGGCGGGCTTTTGCAAATTGCCCTGCGGATGTGCCGAATGTTTCTGAAGAACGGATTGATTCTCTCAACTTATGGACGAACCAGTCCTAAGCAAACCTGGCACGCCACCAGCCAGCCTATGGTACCAACCAATATTCCGATGATTGTGCTGGTTAATCAGGACAGCGCCAGCGCATCGGAGATATTCAGTGGATCCATGCATGACCGTCATCGTGCGTTGATTATCGGTCATCGCACCTATGGCAAAGGATCGGTGCAAAATGTTATCCCCATTGGTCTGAAGCAAAATGCCATTCTCAAGCTGACCATGGCACATTACTATCTGCCAGATGGTGAATGCGTTCAGCGTAACCCGCACGCCACCACTTGGGGCGTGCAGCCAAATATTGTGGTTCCATTTTCACCGACCCAGCTTTTGGCGCTGCAGGAGACATGGATGCATACAGAGGTTTTGCCGAATGCGTCTGATAAAGCCAAGGCGAAAAAATTGGACGGTGGCGTACTCCCTCTGCCGATAAAACAGGAGGCGTTTGACACGCAGTTGGACACGGCCTTGACGATGATGCGGCTGGCCCTGCTGCAGCGGGCCGGATTTAATTGACCGAGGTTCTATGCAACGATCAGCGCGTTTTTGGGTGTGCGGCATCCTGTCGATGGCGACGGCTTTGGCATTTTTCGCCGCGACGCTTTATGTAAGCATACGTTATCTGGCAAAACCGCACGGTTTCATGGACTGGATGGTTCAACTTACCGGTGCCACCATTGCCGGTTTCATCGGATTTTTTCTCATGTGGGGTCATTGGCAAAGCCCGGTGGGCGGACAGGAAGTACCCCCGGCTGCGACGGGCGAAAGCGGCCAAGTATCCAATACACCTGCCTCACGCTGACGGTACCAGCGGCATCATCAATGCCCGCGCCCATCAAGCTAATCCTTCGCCGGTGTTCGGCCAGCCGTCGTCAACTGCACCAATTGCGCCTCTTTGGCGTCCGGTACGATATCGGAGTGACAGGCCATCGGCGAGCCCCGGTGGGCCAGTTTGCGTATCTCCTCCTGGGTTAATACTCCTCTCTGTTGGAGCAATTCTGCCCCATCTTCAGAAATACCCGTGGACTGGGTTGCCGTTTTAAGCGGTGCAAACGCCGCATCCTTTCCGCTGGCAAATTCTTGAATTTCTTTGCTGATGCGCATCGAGCACCAGTCATGGCCGCACATGGCGCAAAAATCGGTGTCTACTTCCAAGTCTTCGTCATGCAGCGCCCTGGCGGTTTGGCCATCAAATGCCAATTCGAACATCTTCGGCCAGTTGAGCGCCGCCCGCGCGCGGGACATATCATCGTCCCATTGCCGGGCACCGCCGATGCCGCGTGCAATATCACCCGCATGCGCAGCTATCTTGTAGGCAATGCATCCCGCCTTAACGTCCTGTGCCTTGGGTAATCCGACGTGCTCTTTAGGAGTGACATAGCAAAGCATCGCCGCACCGGCACGCGCCGCCTCGGTTGCCCCAATCGCACTGGTAATATGATCGTAGCCCGGAAATACATCGGTTGTCAGCGGACCAAGTACGTAAAATGGCGCATCATCGCAAATGCGCTGTTGTAATTGCATATTCAGGGCGATTTGATCCATCGGTACATGCCCAGGGCCTTCTACCATCACCTGCACACCAGCTTCCCGCGCTCGCAAGACCAGTTCGCCCAGGGTTTGCAGTTCCGCCAATTGTGCCGCATCCGTGGCATCGGCGCAGCAACCGGGGCGGAGTCCGTCACCAAGTGAATAAGTGACATCGTACTGCCGCATGATGGCGGAAATGTCGTCAAATAATTCATACATCGGGTTTTGCTTGTTGTGGACAATCATCCACTTGGCCAGCAAGCTGCCACCCCGGCTTACAATGCCCGTGAGGCGGTTCTTTACCAACGGCAAATGTTCTTTTAATACACCGGCGTGAATGGTGAAGTAGTCTACTCCCTGCTGCGCCTGGCGTTCAATTTCCTTAAGAATGATGTCGTAATTCAGGTCTTCAAGCTTTCGGCCGATGATCATGGAATAGATCGGTACAGTTCCAATTGGAATGGTGCTGTTATCTATAATCGCCTGACGACATTCAACCAGATTGCCGCCAGTGGAAAGATCCATGAGTGTGTCGGCACCGAATTTTTGTGCCCATTTAAGCTTTTCAACCTCTTCGGCCGTATTCGAACTCACCGGCGAAGCGCCGATGTTGGCGTTGATTTTGGTGCTGACCATTCGGCCAATGGCCATCGGATCCAGCCGCTTGGGTGCTGTTTGCCCGCGCAGGGTGTTGGGGTCATCAATTACCTGCCACCGTTGATCAACCGTTTGATTTACCCACAACTGCGACGCAGCATCGCGAGCACCTGGGTGTCCGACGGGTGGTAGCGACGGTGAATCGATATCCAGGGGAGACTTTGCATACGCCTGGCCTGCGGATCCGGCCAAGTGACGGATGTTGGCCGGAATGACCAAGCGGCCGCGCGCCACTTCCTGCCGGATAAACTCCGGGCTTTGGGCTTCACGCTGGGCCACCCGCAGCATCTGAGGCGTAATTACGCCTGCGCATGCAAACTCGTACTGCGTGACAAGGTTTTTAGATACATCGCTGCGAATCATCAATAGACTCCTTCAAGCATTTTGGGCCGCCGGGCGGGATTGATGCGATATCCGTTAGAAGAGTCGCATTCCCTACGCCGGTACAAGCCGGGTCAGGTTCCAAGGGTTTATTCTCAGTCCAATTGCGGACACCCCTAGCGATTGGCAGATTGTAACACATTTGTCCGCCGGCGCAAGATGTCGTGGCCACCAAATTCTGCAATTTCCCCGCCACCACCTTTTTTTGTGCAACCAATTACACTCGGCGGGACGTGGCAGACTGTGACGAACAGCCCGGACTTATCGATCACACCGGTGGTAAGGAAAGCCTTATGGTGAACCAGCCACCGACCTGCGTTTCCACGTCTACCATTCCACCGCAGTTGTCGACGGCCTGACGCACAATGGCCAAACCCAGTCCGCTGTGGCGGGTCAGATCTGATCGCGCTGTATCGCCCCGCCAGAATCGCTCAAAAACCATCGAGGTTTGATCGTGGGGTACTCGGCTGCCCGTATTGCCAAATTCTAAAATGACGTGAGCCGACTCACGGCGCATATTTATGCGAATGGTACCGCCATCGTCTACATAACTGACAGCATTTTCAAACACGTTACGAATTGCTATGCGCAGTAATTCCTCAGGGGCGTTTACGCCAAGACTGTCGATAAGTTGCAACTCCAGACGTATTTGCCGTGATTGCAGAAGCCCCTGCCATTCGTCGGCATAGCGCCGAATCATCTCGGCAGGTTGGCTGCGGTATTCACGTTGTGCCAACTTCGGTTTGGCCTCCAGCCGCGCCAGTGTGAGGAAGTTTTCCACCAGATGCTGCATGTGCAATTCAACCGCGAGAAATTCTCCAATCATCCGCTGATATTCTGTCGGGTCGCGCGGACGGGAAAGGGCCAATTCGGCGGAGGCACGCATGCTGGCCAATGGTGTTCGCAATTCATGAGCGATGTCGGCTGTCATCGCCTTTTCGCGTCGCATGGCATCTTCAATACGCTGGAGCAATTGATTAAGTCGATCCACAATGGGAATTAATTCAACGGGTACACCACCAACAGAAATTCGATCGCTCAAATCGTTTACGCCCACACGTGTAATTTCTTCGGCAATAATGCCCACAGGACGAAGCCCGCGCCCAAGCAGCCACCAAATGATCCATGCGGATAGTAAGGTTGCTGCGGAACAGGCAATAATCAGCGACCATTGCAGGCTATCCAGCGATGCGTCAAGCTCGCCTGTCGGTCTGGCTACAGCAATCATAAATTGTCGGTGATTCGAGCTTCGATTGATTCCGTTCTTGGCGGCATCACTTGGACGACGCTCCGCAGCTTGGCTCTGGCGGGTGTTACCTCGTGGGTCCTGGTGTCCTTGCTGGTGCCCATCGTGCTCTATGTCCTCGCGATCACCGCGGGAAGAGCGAATGACAAACTCCCTCGCCGCGTGCCCATCAGCCAAATGGATTTTGACAAATTGTCCGGTGAATGAGTGCGGTTGCAAAAATTGCAGTGACCTGTGGTTTAATTCGGGGGCCAGGAGCAGGGGGCGACCGTGCGGGGTCCAAATTTCATAAAATCGCGGCAAAGTCAGTGCGGACTGGCGATCCTGTGCCGCAGAATCGCTGCCCACATGCACGTTGCCGCGGGAATCCCAGTCCAGCGCGCTGATAAGCAGAGCAGTGCGTGTTCGAAGCGAAAGATCAAAACGGGACGCAAATGCCTGGTACAGACCCACATAAAGCGTAATGCCAAGAATTGCCAGTAAAATGGCGATAGCCAGAGCACAGGACAGCGTGAGTTGTATACGCAGCGAATATTTCATTCCGTTTCCGCCAGGACATATCCCAATCCACGTCGGGTATGAATGAGGCGGCAGCCTGCCGCGGCATCAATCTTCTTTCGTAATAAACCAATAAATACATCCACTACATTGCTTTCCGGCGCGGAATCACCACCGTGCGTATGATCCCAGATATCCGAGCGCGAAACCACCTGCCCTTTCCGCATGGCCAGATATTCGAATATGGAGTATTCGCTTGCGCTTAGCAGCACCTCAGAGCCATTGTCAGGTCGATACACTCGCCTCGCGTTTAGATCCATAATCAAGGGGCCGATCCGCAACGTCGCCGAATCCACCTGATAGCGGCGACGAATCAGTGCACGCACCCGTGCCATTAATTCCTCTAAAGCGAATGGCTTCACCAGATAGTCATCGGCACCGGCATCAAGGCCGGCCACGCGGTCGTCCACAGTATCTTTGGCCGTGAGCATAAGGACGGCCGGAGCGTTGGACTTTGCACGGATCGCTTTGAGCACCCCGAAACCGTCGACTCCGGGCAGCATGATATCGAGCACCACCAGATCGGTCTGGCCGCTTCCCAGTGACCATAGTGCGGCACGGCCGTCCCCGGCCTCATCCACGACATAGCCCAATTCGCGCAGCGCCTGCGCGATGGAATTGCGTAGCGGCCGAAAATCTTCAACCAGCAGGACTCGCATAAATAATTCCATCCAATCAACAGATCAAATACATACCGAGATTTTAGCGGGCGGCACCCCTGATAAAAAAGCAGCCGCCCCGGCATTACCGGGGCAGCCGCCTTGGGAGTGTAAAACTCGCTTTGCCGTCAGGTTAGTGGCTGCCACCATTATTACCATTGTGACCACCATGGTCGCCGTGCTCTTGCTCGTGACCACCATGGTCGCCGTGCTCATGCTCGTGATCGCCATGATCACCGTGCTCATGCTCGTGATCACCATGATCACCGTGCTCATGCTCGCGGTCACCGTGGTTGCGATGTTCATCGAGTGTTATGGCGCCTTGAGGCAACTGATCAGCAGCCATAGTTGATAAAGTGCCTCTATCGCGATGAGCTTTTACCACCGACAATCCGTCCGGTCGGCCACCGGTCACCATGTCGGCAGGATTGGCGGCGACTGCGGGCAGGGCGCATAGCGCCAAACTAGCAAGGCTCAATGTGACAGCGACTGGAATGATTGTGCGTTTCATAAGAAACTCCTCAAAAACAAAAATAAGACCGGAACACCCGATCTTCACTCCGCGCATCCTATCACTCACACATGAAGTAAATATGAAAACCTACGACCCGTGCTTTACTGAATGCAGGTAAGCGACAATACCACGGGCGATCCCTTGGGCCAGACGATGCTGGCCACGGGTTGAACAGAGGTAGCGTAAATCTCGCGGGTCGCTCATGAATCCCATTTCAACCAGCACCGCGGGGCAGTTCGTCTTATCGAGGACATATAAATGCCGCACTTCCGCGCGGACGGCGTGGCAAAAAAAATGCTTTTTCTCGAGCCCCTTGGCGATAAGTCGGGCCGCGAGGCGCGAATCGCTCGACGCACCCTGCGCGTAAATAACCGTAAAACCGTGCATCTGTTGATGGCTGTATTCATCACAATGCAGACTGACAAAAAGTGCGGCATGATTGCGATTGGCGATGGCCACGCGATGGGGCAAGCTCACATATTCATCCTTGTCACGGGTCAGGAGGAAATGCACGCGATCTCTTTTCAGCAGGGGGGCAAGATCGCGTCCGACCGCAAGCGTAACGGTTTTTTCATCCATCCCATTGGGTCCGTGGGTGCCCGGGTCACTGCCGCCGTGTCCGGGATCAATGACAACCAGCATACCTCTGCGGGAGCGGGCTTTTGATCGATCAACTTGAATTGGATTATGTTGCCTGATGACTGTTGGCCGGTTAACCAGAGAGGCCGCCCGCCGATTTAAGATGGTGCTGTGGACAACACTGCGCCCGGCGACCGCTGCCACCAATGCCATTACCGAAAAAAATACCACTCGATTCATAATCCGCGCTCCATTTGACAAGCCCTTGGCAACTTCCATGATGCCATGCCACGCCAGCACCGTGCAGCCCCCCGTGTCGAAAAAGGGATACCGCCGCGGTTGGCGCGTCTGCACGATACATCGTATTCGGGCCAGATGAAAGGAACATGAACGCCCGCACCGTCCATATCACTGGCGCACAAAACGGCATTCGCGAACGCCAACGGCTTTCTATAGACGGCAGCAGGATCGTCACGTGACTCAATAACCGGCGCAGGTTGGAGCGCGCTGAACAGGGAACGGCAACTTATTTGCCTTTGCGCTTCTTGCGGGGCTTAGGTGGCGCTTCCCCGTTGGGTAACTCGGGTTGTTCGATGGCCTCAGCACTGATACGTGGAGCCACCCCAAAACGTGTCCCCTCGGGCGAGAGCTGCCGACTGCGCGCAATACCAGAAAATCCATTGGATGGGGGATAATAGCACCGGCCGGCCTGGGCTTTCGCTATCATGTCGCATGCCTCATGCGGATCGTCCGTGAGACGAAATATCCGCAGATCCTCAACCGAAATATTTTTATATTGCCCCAACATGGTCCGCCGTAGCCAGCGAATTAACCCTGTCCAATAAGACTTTCCAATGAGAACCACGGGACGGGGGTCAATTTTCATGGTTTGAATGAGCGTAAGGAGTTCAAAAAATTCGTCCATGGTGCCATAGCCACCGGGGAAGCAGACAATCGCATGGCTGTATTTCACAAACATGGTCTTACGCACAAAAAAATAATGGTGATTTACAGCAATGGTCTGATACGGGTTGGCGCTTTGCTCGTGAGGCAGGCTGATGTTCAGTCCCACCGAGACGCCGCCGGCATCTTTTGCGCCGGAATTTGCCGCCTCCATGATGCCTGGCCCGCCACCGGTGATGACTGCAAATTGCTTACGGGCCAAAAGTGCTGCCAGCACGCGCGCTTTTTTATAAAGCGGGTCGTTGCGCGCGGTTCGAGCCGATCCAAATATGGTTACCGCCGGCCCGAGATCGGACAATTGCTCAAAACCCTCCACAAATTCCGCCATGATCCGAAACACTCGCCACATATCGCGCGAACTTGGATCGCCGTGATTAAATTCATGCTCGTATAGCGTCGCCATGCGCTTTCCGCCTTTCCAACCTGATTGTATAAGGTAAGTCGGCGTTTTTTGCGATTGACATTAGCGGACGTTTCAGTACCGTGAGGCAGCGTAACGAGTGCCGCTTGATCGGTGCTAAGATCATCAGGGGCGAACCTGTTTGACCAGATATATGACGATCTTCAGTGTTGCATTATTCCCATCTACAAGGAACATCTAATGTCTGGAAACACCACGAAAAAACTGAATTTACTGGCTCAAAGCGCCAGCCCGTACTTGAGGCAGCACGCGGCTGATCCCGTGGACTGGAAACCGTGGTGCAACGAGACAATATCCGAGGCCAAACGCCGAGACGTGCCTATTTTTCTTTCCGTCGGCTATGCGGCCTGCCATTGGTGTCACGTGATGCAGCATGAGGTATTTCAGAATACTGATATTGCCGAAGTAATGAATGCACGATTCGTCAATATAAAAGTTGATCGCGAGGAGCGTCCGGATATTGATGAAGCATACATGCTGGCAACCCAGTTGCTTACAGGGGCGGGGGGATGGCCCATGAGTGTCTGGCTGACGCCGGAACTTAAACCTCTCTATGCCGGCACCTATTTTCCACCGAATGACACGCAGGGACGACCGGGATTTTTACGGCTTACCGAGGCGATATCAACCGCTTGGCAGACTAATCGTGAAAAAGCGGTGCAGCGATCGGATGAGATATGGGCGGCCATGCAAGAGGCCATTCAAAGACAAAGCACCCGGCAAAACCGGCATCCGACGGAACTATTTGATTCAGTTTTGGCGTCGGCCGAAGCACAGTTCGACTTCCAGTACGGCGGTTTTCAGGGCAGTCCGAAATTTCCTCCACACCAAATGCTACTCTTTTGGGTACAGATTTTAGAACGCCACCGCGCGGGTAAGCAAAGCCAGCCCCGCCAAGGCGCAGGTGATTCTCTACCACAAATAGTGCATAAAGTTTCCAAGGTGGAGCAGATGCTTACACTTACTTTGGATCACATGCAGTGGGGTGGCATTCATGATTTGGTCGGCGGCGGGTTTGCTCGCTACAGCACCGATGCCCGCTGGCATGTGCCGCACTTTGAAAAAATGCTCTATGACAATGCCCAGTTGGCAGAAGTATATGCCCGTGCTTCTACGGCACTCCATCGTCCTGATTATGCATCGACGGCCGAACGCATACTTGATTTTTGGTTGAATAATATGTCCGATCGGGACGGCTTGTGTTTCAGTTCGCTTGACGCTGATAGCGATGGCCAGGAGGGTAAGTATTACATTTGGACGTGGGACGAGTTAAATGACGTGCTCGCCTCACAACCTGGTCTTTTTGATTTGGCCGCGCAGATGCTGGATATTTCTCGTCGCGGGAACTGGGACGGGGCAAATGTGCTGCAATTAAGTCAAACAGGGCGTGAATCACCGTCGCTAAGGAATGAACCACGGTGGCAGGAGTTGACTGCCCTGCTTGAGGCAACACGCCGATTGCGCACGGCTCCGCAAACGGATGACAAAATAATTACAGCGTGGAACGGATTGATGCTTTCCGCCTTGGCGTCTGGAGCAAGACTGGGCAACGGTGGACGTTTTCGCGCTGCCGGTAAGCGACTCATGGACGCCATCCGGAAGCGCCTGCTGACAGCGGGCGGAATGGTTTTGCGCAGTGTTTGCGGACCGACAACAGGTGGCGCGGGCTTTTTGGATGATTACGCATATCTGGCCAGAGGATTAATTGACTGGGCTGGCCTCAATTCGGGAGACAGAGCCGAGGCGCTCGATCTAGCTGGCATAATTATTGATAAGGCAATTGTTCTCTTTACCGGAGCGGACGGTGCCTTGCATACGTCTGCGGATGACCACCAAAGCCCCCTGCGAGGTATGCGCGCGGATTTTGATAATGCGGTGCCAAGTCCATCGGCCGTGCTCGTCGGTGCCATGCTGGATTTTAACGCCCTTGCGCATTGCGACCGTTACACCAAGCGAGCTCGAGATGCGATTGAAGGTTTGTTGGGCACAGCGGCACATTATCCGACGGCCTCGGCCACCATTCTGGCCGTGCTGGAGAGACATTCGTCGAATATTAACGCACCGGCACAGGCTGATTGGCGGGCCGTTTCAACCACCGCGCAGGATGATGGCAGGATTCACATTCTCATTGAGGCCCATTTACCACACACTTGCCATTTTCAGCAAAGGCCCCAATTTCAACTTATATCCGAGGATGCTGAAATACCGGCTGCATTGGCCGGGCAACCGTTGGTGTTGGTAGATGAGCCCAACAATTTATCTCAATCGTCTGATGTAAATACTCGGTATTTTGTTGTTCGTGTCGCGGATGGGGAAGCCTTTCATCAAAAACGCCTCGTTGTTGCCTATACCCTTTGTGATGATCACATGTGTCATCCGGAAATGCATGCCAATATTGATTGGCCAGGCGCGTTAAGTCCTGATGTGCAGATTTGAGACCACCTGCATTGCATAAAGTTATGGCCTATGGAAATAATGTTTACCGCCGGCCATGGCGGGGCGCATGTTGTCGCCCCAAAAAATATAATCGCCTGACCCGCATAATGGCGATATACTCATTGGTGTGATGATGTGTGGCGATGAAGCACGGCAATTGGGACTGTTCGATCATCTGAACGATATTTCACCAATGGTGAAGGAAGCGTCGATTCCGGGGATTGGTGTTGAGGAATTGAATAAAGCAAACGACCGTTCAAACTATCCAAGTAAAGGCCGGCGCGCTAGGCGCGTGTTTTTTGATCAGCTCGTCCTCGAAATGAAGCTGACGTTTGATATCAGCATCCGAAAATGGCGTCGAAGCATGAGTGGTGTGGCGTATGAACTTCACTACAGCAATGGGGACGTCAAACGGTTGATATCGGCACCTCATCCGCGCTCGCCCGTGAGTGCCTGCATTTTTCTACATGAAGTGGGGCACCATGCCATCGGCTTTCGTAAATTCCGACCGCGATGCCTTGAGGAATATCATGTTTGGCAGTGGGCATTCACGCAGATGCGCACGCGCGGCATTCCCATCGACGCTCGCGTGGAAAGGCATTACCGCCGAAGCATGCATCATTATGTGTGTTTGGCAAAAAAGCGCGGCCTGCGTCAGGTGCCTCCGGAACTGCTGGAGTTTCAGCGACCATCGGCATAGTTTGTATTTATCGTGAATGTTCATTCACGGCGCACCCGCACCACCAGCGAGGAATTTTTGGAGCCAAAGGCAATGCAATTACACAAAGCCCACTGAGCGTCTGTAAGACGCGATTCATGAGGTGTGTAATCGAGGTCGCAATCGGGATCGGGCTGATCCAAGTTGATGGTAGGATGTACAAAGCCCGCTCGCAAACTAAGAATGGTCGCCACGAGCCCTGCGGCGCCGCATGCGCCTTGGGGATGGCCGATCATCGACTTTACACTGCTCATCGGTATAGCTTTAGCGCGGTCGCCAAGTGCGCGTTTCATCGTCTGAGTTTCCAGCACATCGTTGAGTTTGGTCCCCGTGCCGTGAAGATTCACATACTCAATGTGCTCGGGAGAAATCCCGGCCTGCTCAATCGCTAATAGAATCGCCTTGGCCGACTGCGTGCAGTCGGGAGATGGCTGCACCCGATGATAGGCGTCACAGGTGGAACCCCATCCATGGATTTCCGCCAGCGGTTTGGCACCCCGCGCTTTGGCGTGTGATTCTTTTTCCAGTACCAGCATCCATGATCCCTCACCAAGAACGAAGCCATCCCGGTCCGCGTGAAAAGGCCGTGAGGATTTGGACACCGGATTCTGTGGGCGAGCCAAGATACGCATCGCTTCAAAGCCAAGCATGATGCCCTCAGCGATGGGGGCGTCAGCGCCACCCACAAGCATCATCGGCAGTCGGCCGGACTGCAGGTGCATGCAGGCATAGCCGATGGCGTCCGTGCTGCTGGCGCAGCCACTGGTTATCACATGCGATAGCCCTCGGAGTCCCAAGGCGATGGAAATTTCGCTCGACAAGTTTCCTGGCGTACCCGCCGGTACCGTAAATGGCGATGATTTGCCCTCACCTGTGTAATGGATGCGATATTGATTTTCCACAAATTCCTGTCCGCCGCCTCCCGTGCCCAGAAGCATACCGATATGTTCCGATTGATCGGCATCGGCAATGGGATGGGCTATCCTCGCCATTGTCAATGCTTCTCGTGCCGCGGCAACCGCCAATGGTGCGGTTCTTGATACACGTCGCAAATCGCGGGCGTCCATGTGGTCCTGCGGAACAAAATCAGCCACCTGACCCGCAAACCTGATTTTTAATTTCGACGTGTCAAACCCGGAAATCATTTTCACGCCGCTAATCCCTCGGCGCAACGCCTCGGTGTACGCGGTCGTTCCGATTCCATTGGGTGAAACAGCTCCGATACCTGTAACTACTACCGGATCGGTCATAAAAACTCCGTAAAGGCGGGTGCATCAGTCAACATGTTACCGCAATTCCGTTGGGGACTTCTTAAACTGCGCGAGAAACTTCCGGCGAAGTTGAATCAGTGGCCGAAATATCAATCGGTGAAGCCGGATGTACCAACTGCGATTTTCGGCCCGGGCGAAGTCCTCGGCAGAACAGCATTGCGGGGCGAGCCGTGTTTTATGTTTGTAAAAGTGATACCAGTCTTCATGCACCAGTCGTTTGAATATCCATTGCGCCAGATAACTGTCATCTTTACCTTGTCGCAGCCAGAAAGATATCTGGAAATCAATTAAATATGGTCGTCCGTCGGCACCGAAAAGAATATTTTCACGCTTATTGGTGTCTACGTAGGCTACGGAACGGGCATGCAAATCGGTAAACAGTCGCGCCAGATCGGCAAAAAATGCTTCACCGGGATGCATATCCGGACTCAGATCCTCCCCCGGAATAAATTCATGCACATAGCCGGTTGGCCCGTAAACTCCGAGAAATTTCGGTATACCGGGGACGCCTTGCAACTGGCGAAAAATAGCGATTTCATGCCTCGCGATGCGGGCACCAAGCCATTGCATTGGAAAGCCAAATAGCGGAAATGTTCGTTGCAATTTCAATACCACCAGCCGGCCGGAGGTATCGGAGTACAGACCTGTGGCGGCAAAAAAGTCGTGTTTGAAAACTTTTTCACGGCGATACAACTCATCTGCGATGAAAAATTCTTCGGGTAGGCCGCCATAACCTAAGGCAAAAAAAGATGGCGGCTGCGCGGGGCGATTGTCCTTCACGGTTTCGATCATAGGGGCGAAGTATAACCTACGGCAAGCTCAACATGTTCGCTTATCACGTCGGGCATAATGCACGGGACGGTAGGCGAAGACGCCGCAGCCTCAGATCAACTCCCGATTGCGGAATAACGCCACGGCGGCGGCTAGCGCCGCGCCAATGTACATCAGCCCATACAGGCTCGCCATACCCACATATTGCCATATTTCTCCCCAAGTTGGCGCGCCGGCGACGTAGTGGCCTGGCATGCTAACCCGGCGATATACCAGACATTGATTGATGTCAAAATTGCTCAAGTACGGCAGGAGGTAGCTTAGGCTGTTAAGCGTACCGGCCAGAGCCCCGGAGGCGTGTAATGCGGGCAAAAAACGCGTCAAATTTGCCACAATGTAAAGTATCACAATGCCTGTCATGTTGATAGCCAGCGAGTAGCGCGTCGCGATTGCAGTGCTGATGGCGGCAAGCGTGGACATTTCCAAAAAACCCAGCAAAAATGCGGGAATCATAAGCAAGACCGCGCGGTCATTATCCCAGAATAATTGCGCCCGGCCCTGAAGGGTCGCCACGTAAATATCAATTCGTTGGTCGGAGAAGTAACGCAGCCAGCCACATCCGGCGGCGAACATCATCAAGATGGCAGACGTAACAAACACTATGCACACAATGCCGAGGTATTTTCCAATAATAACCTGCCAGCGTGCCAGCGGCTTGCTCATCAGTGTTAACATGGTTCGGTTTTCAATCTCTTCGTCAATAACTTTTGCGGTGACAAACACCGTTATAATCAGGACAAACATTGACACAAAGGAAATGGCGATATCGCGGTACATCGTCGTGTCTTCGCCGAAGGTGTCAAATGGGATGAAGGTCGTTACCACAATGGCCGCCAAGCCGATGAGAAAAGTCACCAGTGTGAATGGTTGCAGGATACCTTCGTAATAGGTAACTCGGCAGAGGGCACCTATGCGTTTAAGGCTAAGCAGCGGTAACACGGCAAACTCGATGAATGCCAATACCATTAATGACCCGGTGATCATGAAGGAAATCACCATCCACATTCGAGTTGTGATCTCTTCCCGGGCCACATAATTGGCGTAGTGCTCGGCTACTCCATGGTTGCCCTTCGATGCGTTTACTGCCACATTGGAAGTTTGCTGGGCGGCGGCCAAAAAATGTGCATGAAGGAATATAAATACGACCGAAATTGCGACAAAAACCGCTAGTGTCGCCAACAAAACTTTCTGTGTCTTATTCACCTTTGAAGGTTCCTTTTGATTGATTGACGCATGTTATACCCTACAGTTCGCTCGTTCCCTTACCGCAAAATTACAATTTGGCCCGTCGGCTCAATGGGCAACGCCGCCTCCTCCACCAAGCCGCTAATGTACCCGCTGTATCGCTTCTGCAGCAAATTCAGCAAGTGCTTGCGATCTATGGCGCTTCCTTGCATCACCAATTCAACCCTGCCGTCGGGTAAATTCCGGACTTGACCGGAAAGCGGCAGTTGCGAGGCTAAATCAACAACACTTTGGCGGAAGCCCACTCCCTGCACTCGGCCGCTAAAATACACCCTTCGACATTCTAACATAAACATTCTCGGACTATTGTAGAACTTTTCTTTAGTTTATTGGCTCCCGGTAGCCGATGTAAATAGCAATGCAATTTCCCGTGCACCGTCTCCCGTGGCGGCGCAGCGCTTTAAGATGGATTGGATGGCACTGGAGCGGGCGCAATGTTGGTTAGTTTGGTTCGAAATGCGTCATACTGCTCGTTAAAAACCAAGAAAATGGTGTACTGCCCGATGTTAATCGGGAGATTGATTGCTCCGTCCCGGCGTCTATAATCTCGGTGTTGGTAAAGGGATTCCGCGCCATGATTTATTTTGGCCCCAGTCGCCGATTGCGACTCGAAACCTACGAGCAGTTCCGCCAGCGTCTGTTGGATGAAACCAGCGCATTTATCGAATGGGGGTTGAATAATCCCAGTCGGGTGCCGCGTATTCCAACGCATCGGGTTGGTGTGGGTGATTTTTCACAGCGGATCAAAACTTTTTTCTGGAATTATGTATTTGAGCAAGAATTCGGCCCGCCGGGTTATTGACATTTTTTATTGAGCGAGGACAAACAGGCATGCAGATCACGGCACGTCTCACCAGTTTTGAACGCCGGCGGCCGATGATTCTGGTTTTTTTGTGCGTCATTTTTGCCGTTCTTTTTGCCTTAGATGGCTTCTGGAATTGGCCCAATCATGACGACCACATGGTGCACAGAATGCAGCATTCCACCAGTGTGGACGCCCACTATAAGAAAATGCTTGCCAATTGGCCGGGCTGGAATCATGCAACCTTGGCCCAGCGCCATCGGTTCGACCACATCGTCCATATGTTAAATTTCTCCGGGTGGCATACCGTTACTGACATTGAAAATCAGCGATGGATTGCGCTGTTCATCACTCTATTGGCGGTTGCTGGCGGCATTTGGTGGTGGCTGGTGAACCAGCGAAAGCTTACCGTGGACGATACGGCCGTAACAATGAGCCGGGGTGAACGCATACTTTGGAGCCAGATTAAAGTGATTGATAACCGCAAATGGATATCGCACGGCATGGTTGAAATGCAATATGAAACACCATCCGGCGCAAAGAAGTCGGCACGCTTTGACTCCATGCTTTTTGATGATCTCGGTCCGTTGCTCAACGCTGTGGCGGAAAAATGCCCGCACGCTGAGATGCTCAACCCCCCGGATTTTGAATCACAGCCCGTCTGACCATCGCCTCGGTGCTCCAGTTTGCTTTTCCGCGTCAACCTACTTAAGCTGCCAAAATAGCGGGTGTGGACTTTGATCAGGAGCGTGATGGATGAAACAGCATTCTCAATTGCCTCGACGTGACCTAATTAAATTAGCGTTGCTGGCGTCAGCCGGGGGGGTGATGGCCGGGAGCACATCACCGCAGGCGCAAGCCTCTAAAGCGGCGGTTGCCGCTCGACCATTTTTCCATCCGCATCGGATTCGTTATGACGGCCTGTCGCTATTTGTAGAAAATAAGCCATTTTTCCTTTACAGCGGATGCTTTCATTATTATCGCTGCCCCAAGGCGATGTGGCGCAATCGATTTGAAAAGATAAAAGAAGCTGGTTTTAACACCGTTCAAACCTATATCCCGTGGAATATAAGCGAGCGGCAAAAGCCGGCATCCTTGAAAGACTTTTCACACGTTGACCTGACCGATCTGGATGAATGGCTGCAGATGGCAACGGAGGAGTTTGGACTTTATGTAACGATTCGTCCCGGCCCCTACATTTGTGCGGAATGGGATACGGGTGGTTTTCCGCAATGGCTGATCACATACAAACCAAAGAGATATCGCGGAGAATGGCTCCGCAGCGACGATTCGCTATTCATGGCGTGGAGCCGCCATTGGTATGATGCTGTATGCCCTGTGATCGCCAAGCATCAACTGTCGCGCAAGCCAGTGGGTAAAGCCGGCGTATTTCTATTTCAGGTGGAGAATGAGTATGACTATCCACCGTTCCCGGTAGAAGTAAAACGCCGGTATGTCGAGTCTCTGGTGGAGGGCGCATTGGCCAACGGCATTGATGTCCCGCTTTTCATTAACTGGGGCCGATGTGTGCTTGGGGCAAAAAACTCGCTATTGCATCGCGTGTTTGACACAATGGATTTCTATCCGCGTGCCAATGTCAACAGTGCGCAGGGATCCATCGACGCGATGCGTCGCAGCCAGCCGGATGCCCCGCTGATGACCGCAGAACTGCAAGGGGGTTGGTTCACCGGCGTAGGTGGCGTGCCGGACCTGCGTACCTCGATCGACCATTATGGGCATGGCATTGGCCCGGAACAAATAAATAATCTAACGCTGTTCTGCATGCAGAACGGCGTGACAATGATTAATTATTATATGTTGTTTGGTGGTACAAATTTTGGTGGCCATCCCGGTCGCGGTATTGCCACATCGTACGATTACAGCGCACCGATTCGTGAAAATGGAGGTGTAGGTGCCAAGTATTTAAGCGTCAAAGCTCTGGCATCGATGCTGCGCGATCACGGACCGAACATCGCCCGGTCAAAGGTGGTTAAGGTTTCCGCTCGCACCGGGCACACGGATGTCAGCATGGCTGCCCGTGAGTCTCCCGATGGCGGGATATATGTTTTTATCCGCAAAAATCGTGATGGACGGGAGCGCCGCGGCCGGGTGAAACTTACCTGTGGCCGATTGGCAAATATTGAATTTGCCTATTCACTTGGACATTTCGGGTCAAAGATTTTGTATTTCCCGCCGGGGGTAAATTCAGCCCATGGTGCAAAGTGGCTGCCCGCCGAGCAATCTGCACCGGCCCGTCCAAGCCAGAACTTGCCAGCCGCGATACCCATTACCGAGTGCCGAACGGCAGTCGATCCGTTACCAACGAATTGGCGACACGTTGAGGCGGGCCAGACGCTTGCGGATTTGGGGTTTTATGAAAGTGGCTTCAATTATTACCGCGCCAGTGTGAATGCCCAGCCAAAACCAGCGCATGTGCCCCGTACGCTTGTAGAGGCCAAGGTCGCATCAGGTGATTCCGCTACCGCCATCATCGACGGGCGCCTATATTACCCGGCATCCAGTGGCGGTACCGACGTCCATTTTTCTCCGAAATCTGAGCTTGAAGTGGGTAAGCATACTGCTTTGCTGGTGTATGAAAACCGCGGCCACGCCAATGGCGGCATGTCGATGGAAGAAACCTATGGTATTTCACGCCTTTCCATCGTGCCGACAAATCTTGTGGGACAGGCCATCGATAAATGGTCTATGCGGCACATCGAAGCACCGAAAAATCCACGGTCCGTAGCGCTCACCCATCGACATATTGATACCACCGGCTGGCGGAATGTAGTCTGCAAGACGGCCGATTCCGCGACGCAACTCACTCCCAATTCGTGGGGCGTATTCAGGTGCAAAATCGACGTTACGAGCAATGAGATCAAAAACCACACTACCACTCTCTGGTTCAGCCGAATTGACGATAACGGATGGGTTTTCGTGAATGGTCAATTCATTGGCCACAGCACCGCTTGGGGCAGGCCATGGACGTTCGATGCAGCGCACGCATTACGAGCCGGTAAGAACTCCATTGCCGTAATCGTCCAAAACATTGGGGGTGCCGGTGGAATGGGTAATGCCAAACTCATAACCAGCCGCGATATGAAACCACTCTCGCATCTGGATGGCCCGATGGAAATTGCCGCCGCGCCGGTTGGCATTGAACGCCGGTGGCATGAAATTGATTTTGATGATCGCCATTGGTCATCCCATGTCTTGCCAAAGCCTTTTGACGGTTCAGCAGAGCCGCACTTGCTCTCATGGCATCGCATGGAATTTAAATTGCCGTCCGTGCCGGCCGATATGTGGCTTCCGTGGTGCTTGAAGATTCAGGCCACTGGCACGGGATTTATTTATGTCAATGGGCAAAACTATGGTCGCTTCTGGCAAGATGGTGGTCAACGAGAATATTATCTGCCAGAATGCTGGCTGCGCCCACATGGTGCAGGAAAAAATGTTATTGCGGTGTGCCTGCGTGCCGTGAATAAGCCAGCTCAGATTTTGTCGGCTTCGGTGGAGCCCTATACGATATATGCGGAATATCAGCGGAAATATTAATATTATCGCGAACTGTAATGATCGCTGAGGTGTAAGGGCCACCGAATGAGGCACTTTGGAAGATTCAGCAATTTTTGTTCAGTGATCAATCGCTGACGGTTTTGCCGAAGATGTTCAGCGGGAGTATTTTGGGGTATGGGTGTGCGGTAATATATCAAGGCGGCATGGGCCCATCATCATGGCAGCGCCGGATATTGTTGCAGTCGTAAATTCCAGTGACTTTAATTTTGGGCGTTGCGCAAGGAAGGCTTGTATTAGGTCCCAACGGGCGGCGATGATTTTTTCTTGACGGTTGCCTTGATTCGCAGGTACACAAGATAAATCAATACAAGAATATTACCCATCAGAAGAGCAATGCGAATCAAGTCAGGCTTTTGGGCGATGGCATAAATCTCAAACGGAAAAAGCAGTGACACCTCGCCTATGATTAGCCACTCCGCCCAGACCTTTTCGAAGTAAAGGCCCGTTCCTTCGATGGCAAATAGTGCAGCATAAATAAAGGCACCGATGGCCGCCATTTTTATTTCGCCATGATTGATAAGCGCCGCTTTGTCCAGCAGCAAATCCACCCATTTATTATGACGATCGATGCGAAACAAATTTATCCAGTGCGACAAAGTTCCAATCAGGCTTGCGTGCAAAAAATGCAACGCGATGAGACCCGCTGTCAACGCACCCAATGCTTTTAAAAATTTGAAGATGGAAATGAGCAGAAGGATACGATTGCGGTGAGTTTTGACTGTTAACCGCATAGCGCTGGTGGCCGTGATAGGTGATGCTACCGGCGCGGTAGTCTCATTATTTTCGACCATCGGTTTTCCCTTCAGTTCCCCAACGCTTGCCAATCTCTTCCGCCAATCGACGGCTGATCATATCCACACCCGCAGGATTGGGGTGCACGCCATCGGCGTGAATTAATTCTCGACGCGAGTGTCCCGCCTTCTCCATAGCGGTCACATCACGCCGGATATCCAGTATATCAATTCCACGTGATTCACCCCATTGGGCAAAGCGCTCCTGGTATTGCTCCCGCCAATGATAGCGATAGGAAAATATCTCCGGCCGGCTGCGAAAAAACAGCCGATTGGCCTGTTCGTCGGGAATTATCAAATCTGGCGGTATGGTAATGTAGAAAAGCGCAACGGCATTGGGCGCATGCCGTTGACAGGCAGTGGCGATTTGATCCCAAATCGAATCAAAATTTTCAAAGCCTTCCTCGCGGTCGATAGAATTATTGAACGCGCAAGATTCCAGCACCAGCACATCAGGCTGGAGTTTCTCGAGCGGCAGCATGCGTTTACGGCCATGCCAAAATTCATGCAGCAACCGGTAGAGGACAAGTTCAGCACGCGTGGCACCCACACCGTAGTTCAATAATTCCAAATTTTTCAGACTTCCATTGGGGTCAAAATGGTCGCGAAATGCGCGGAGGGAATCATGCAAGTATTCCGTCATTGAGTCGCCGTAGAACACGATTTTCATAACCAAAGTGTAATGAAAAGTCTGATCTTCATCCAATCGATCGGTATCAACGCCTGTCCGCCGATGGTGCCGTTGTTGCGATGGCTTTATTCGGGATCGGTTGAGCAGTGATCGCATCAATGTCCGCCTGTCGATCGGCGAAATCCAATTGAAGTGTGAGTTCGAGTTCGCGTGCATGAAGTATGCTTAGCGTGGCCAGCAGGTCGGCGGTGAGCCCTCCACTTTCCTGTGAAAGTGCTATCGATGAGAAATGTCGCAGGTCGTGCAGTCGAGGCAGCAGTTCCTTCCGAATATACGCCAATTGCCTGGCATCGCTATGCATGGCGATGGTGTCATCAGTCAGTCGCGCCACGACCTGATTGCGGCTTTGGTGCGTTTGGGAAGCCGTGCGAAAAAGTCCATATTGTGCCTGCTTGATTGCCGCATTGATGGCTCGATATCGCACCACCGGAAACATGATCGCACCGGTCAAGTTCTGCATAGCTCCATCCAAACTGCTGATGGCACCGAGATCGAAGTTCGGTAGGTACTGCATTTTGGCCCGGTCGATGGCGATTTGCTCTTTTCGGCGCGTAAAATGTAACGCTCGCAGGTTGGGGTTATGCTCCAGCGCCCTTTCAATGAGACGATCGGGAGACGGAATGCGCCCATTTGTAAATGCCAGACTTGACGGCGTAAGAATATTCCGATGCGGCGAACGATTTAATAGTATATTCAGATTCACTTGCCGGGCAGCTACCAATCGTTCCAGTTGTGAGATGTTTATTCCTATGCGTGTCATGCGATTTTGCAGACGCAGATATCCGGTAGCGGAGCCAGCGGCAGATTCAAGACGCTGCCGCTGATCCTGCGACATCGCGTGTTCTGCACTCAACTGCTGTTGGGAATTGCGCAATAACGCCCGAGCGGTGATCAGACCGTACCAGGCCTGAAGCACCTGTCGGCGTAAATCAAATTGTGCTTCACGGAATCGCCATTGAGCATTTCGTGCATTTTCCAATGCGATTTTCGCGTCTGCCGCCGGCTTGGTGGGCCAACGAATATCGCTGCTGCCCATGTTAGCGATACCAATTGTGGAATTAGCAGCGCTTGCTGCACCATTATTTAGCGCGAGTTTGCCGGAAAGCATGGGCGTGGTCATCTCGGTGCCAGCCTGTGGAATGGCTTCAATGGCGGCCTTAAATTTCCAATAGGCCGCTTCGACTGCGGGGCTGCGGCGCAGCGCATAAGATACCAATTGTACCGCGTTCGGCTTACGTGGAAGAGGTCGATCGGGCACGTGGTGCTGATCGATCTGGTAGGCGCGCCCCTCTTTTTGGGCATCTGCTCGCAGGTGTGCTTCACCCGTGGGGCTGATGGTGCATGCGCCGAGCACTAACAACGATCCGATCGCTGGCAGTGTGATGAAAAGTTTGCACGCCGATTTGTTTATCATGGTGTGGCTCCTTCGTCGGCTGTTTTCTGGGGTGGCAGGTCTGTACTTGCAGTCATGTGATTGCGCAGTGCAATGCCCATCGCCATGTAATAAAGTGCGGGCAGCACCAGCAGCTCCAGTAGAAAGCTGCTGGCCAATCCGCCAATCATTGGTATGGCCAGATGACGCATGGTTCCACCACCTGCACCTGTCATCCATAACATGGGAGTAAGTCCGATTAAAGCGGCGGAGACTGTCATCGTTTGCGGGCGGATTCGTCGCACGGTACCGATGTAGATACAGTTGAGCAGATCACGGCGAGATTTGACGGCATTCCGATCAAGTGCCTCGCGAACCGCGAGATCAAGATATACCATCAATACCAGGCCCATTTCCGTGCATAGCCCAGCCAATGCGATAATCCCCACCCACACCGCAGCCGAAAGTTCATAATGCATCAGATATATGGCCCAAAACGCACCAATCAGGCCGAATGGTATTGACAGGAGCACGCCGAGTACACGCAGTACATGACCGGTGGCCATGAATAAAATAATGCAAATAATCAGCAGTACCAGTGGGACGGCCAGCTTGAGGCTTTGGTTGGTGAGCTCAATTTGATGATACGTGCCGATCCAGCTGAAGGTGTAGCCGGGTGGCAAATTGACCTCCTGGCGGATGGCGGCCGATGCGCGTCGAACATATCCCATGGTATTTTGCGCACTGGATGTGATATTGACGTAATTGACAACTTGGGCGTCGTAACTGTCGATTTCAGGCGGCCCGTTGCTGTAGTAAATGGCGGCTACCACACCAAGGGGAATGGTTCCACCGCCCGGGGTACGAACTGGCAGTTGGCGAATATCTGACGGGCGTTGCCGCAATGAACGGAAATAACGTATGTTTATGGGAAAACGCTGCTGGCCTTTAATGACAGTATCAATTGACTCACCACCAACTCCAATTCTGATTACACGCTCTATGGCGGCAATACTTAGCCCATATTGCGCGGCAATCTGCCGGTGAATGTGAATTTGAAGGTAATACCCACCCAGCGTTTGATTCGCGACGGCATTGACTGATCCACGAACTCGCGACACAGCGGCGGCAATTTCGTTTGATAGCCGTCCAAGTTCACGGAGATGCGGACCGGATACTCGTATACCAATGAGTGTCTTGCTGCCGGTATTGACCATATTGGTACGATTGGCGATCGGCTGCGTCCAATAGACCGGCAAGCCCGGAATATTCAGCGACTGGTTCATGCCCGCATGGTGCGTGCCACGCGGCCCAACCCAGCCGTGCAACAGTTCGTGGCGGCTTATGGGTCGCGACGCGGGCCAGAATGTGTGTTGAAATGGCCAAGCCATCCAATGTGGCCAATTCTGATAGAACCGCTGGATCGGCGCGTGCGGCCACTGATTTACAGGCTTAAGGCGTACGATGGTATCAATCATATTCAGTGGTGCATCATCGGTGGCGGTAATAGCCCTGCCCATTTGCCCGAAAACTGAACGTACCTCGGGGAAGCTTTTAATGATTTTATCGGTGTGCTGCAGTACCAAGCGCGCCTGTGCGATACCGATGCCCGGATAGGTCGTCGGCATGTATTCTATGACACCCTCGTTAAGTGGGGGAGTGAATTGAGTGCCCAGATGCATTAATGGATACGCAATGGATATGACCGCCAAAATGGCTGCTGGAATCAGTATCCAGCGTAGTGCCATGGCAGCGGTAAATAGGGGTGAAAACAGACCGCGCAGCAGGCGGCTAACGGGATTGCGCGACTCATCTACAATCTTCTGCGGCAGCACCAGCATAACTGCCAGCGCCACCCATACGATCGCCATGATCCAGCCATATTGAGAAAGCAATGGGCTTTTTGTGGCGAACCGCCAGATGACAATCGGCGGAATGGCTACGATGGTCAAGGAAAGAAGCGTCTCAAGCCATACCGGCATGCCTTGTTTCCAGAATCTTGCCCGAACCAGATAAAACATTAGAACTGGCGTAAGCGTAATAGATAGAACAGCCGCAGTTGCCATGGCGAATGTTTTAGTGAGCGCCAGAGGCGAAAACATTTTTCCACTTTCGCCGGGCAGGATGAAAATGGGCAAAAAGCTTACCGTGATTATAAGTAAACTCAGAAAAATACTCGGGCCAACCTCACTCGCCGCGCGAAGAATCAGTTCCTTGTGCGACGTAGGCGTGGCACCCGAGGCGACGCGGGCGTCTTCGCGGTTCATGTGCTGATGCGCATTTTCGACCAGGACAATGGCACTATCTACCACCACTCCGATGGCGATCGCAATGCCGCTCAAGCTCATAATATTCGCGCTGACGTGCATCAAATAAAGAATGCCCAGACTTGTCAGCATGCTGGCAGGAATAATGACGATCGCCACCAGACTGCTGCGGCCATGGAGCAAAAATATCATGCACACCAGCGCCACAACAATCATCTCTTCCACAAGCGTATCGGATAGGGTGTGCACCGCGCGTTTTATCAAATTATTTTGGTTGTAACCGGTGCGAATCAATACCCCCGGCGGCAGGCTATCAACGATTGAAGCAATCTTTCTTTTTACGCGAAGAATGGTGCGAAATGTATCACCATGAAAGCGCACGACCACAATTCCACCCACCGCTTCACCCCGACCGTTGTATTCGCATAGGCCTTGCCGCTGCTCGCCGGCGATCTGCAGATGCGCTACATTGTGTAAATATATCGGTTCACCCCGGCTGCCACGTCCTATCAGCACATCACCCAATTGATGCAGATGGGTGATGTAGGCGGTATTATTGACCATGTATTGAAATTCGCCGGTTTCGGTTATGCCTCCTCCTACTGCCTTATTAGCCGCGCGTATGGCGTGAATAATTTTCGATAGCCGCAGGTGGTACGACCGCACCTTAACAGGGTCCAGTATCACTTGGTATTCACGGACAAAACCGCCCAGTGGAGCGACTTCCGCTACGCCCGGCGTTGCCTCAAGCTCAAACCGGACGAACCAATCCTGCAACGCCCGCAATCTGCCCAAGTTAATATTAGCTGGCTCAAGCGGCTTACCGGAAAGAGGCGAGACACCCGCATGCGTGAAGCCACGAATCAATTTAAGTGCCCCAAGCCAATGACCACGCTGAGCCGCCAGATCCTCACCCCGATGGGCGTACCAGTGATTGGTTTTTAAATCGTGCCAGATACCCTGTGGGTGATGACGACAATACCAGCCCGGGAATAGAACATATTGGTACGCCCATCCCACGCCAGTGGCGTCCGGGCCCAATTGCGGATGTACATTCTTGGGGAGAAGATTGCGCGCATAATTTAAATATTCCAAAACCCGGCTGCGTGCCCAGTACAGATTCGTCCCCGGTTTGAACACCACATGTATCAGCGAATAATCAAACATACTTTCGCCGCGAATGGCCGTCACACGCGGCGCGGATATCAGAGCTGTCTCTAGTGGGTATGTCACCTGCTGCTGAATCACCTCCGGTGATTGGCCCCCATCATTGGTAAGGATTAACACCTGAACATCGGAGAGGTCTGGCACAGCGTCAAGCTGGCTGTGGTAAGCCCCGTATCCTGCGAGGATAAAGAGCAGGGCAGATATCAGCATAACCAACCCGCGGTTGGCAACAGATAATTCAATAACTCTGCGTAGCATGTAGCATCTCATTTTCAAAAATCATTGTGAGTCGAATTCAGTGAACTGCTGCGTTCTTTACTTTTGGCATGGGCATATTCATGTGCGTCGCCGCTGATTTTGCGCTAGGCGGTGTGGAGGCGTGTTGCGCCGGCTCTGCTGCTGAAAAAGCGCTTTCTGCGCTGCGCATTTGCGATTCGACATCAATCAGAAATTCACCACTGGTCACCACTTTTTGCCCCAGTCCAATGCCCGACAATATCTCCACCATCCCATGCTCCGCCGGCAGTCCAACCTTGACGTTAACCGGGCGAAAATGACCGTGTCCGTCAGCAATCAAAACAACATTGCGTATTCCCGTCTCAATTACGGCGTCGCGCGGTATAAGGATGGCTGCCTTGTGCACCAGCGATTTAATGTAAACTGTGGCGGTCATCCCCGGTCGCAGATCAACTTCTGTATTGAGTAAATCGCCCCTCACAATGACGGTATGAGACACTCTATTTACCGACGGTGAAATAAAAGTTACGCGTGTCCGCAGGATTTGCCCCGGGAGCGAGTTAGGCACAACTTGCATTACATCTCCGGTTTTTATCCAAGCCATCTGATCGTCATAGACGTGTGCGTCGACCCACAAAGATGAAAGATTGGTTATCTCCATGATGGTTTGGCCGCGCTGCACAGATGACCGCTGCCGAATGAGGATATGTTGAACTTCGCCTGACACGGGGCTGCTGAATGGCAGATATTCTTTGGCGTGATTTGCTACGACAATTTGTCGCACCACACCTCCAGGCACGCCGAGATTAATAAGCCGATTCACAAGGGCATGAAATAAGCGCAGCTCGGCGGAAGCGGTAGCGCGATCACCATCGCCGCGTGCTGACTGCCAAAGCTGATAGGCAGCCAGCATCTCTTTCTCGTCGGTTAAAAGCTTCGGGCTGTAGAGCGTTAAGATATTCTCTCCCGCACGAATGTGTTGCCCATTGGTAGCGGCGTACAGATGACCGACGTAGCCGCTTATTCGCAGCACCACGCGTGTGACTTGCGGTGCCGCCCGCCGAACATATCCGACGGTACGGATCGTCTGGATTAGTGGCCCGAGACGAGCGACCGCAGTCTGCACGCCCATGTCCTGTTCAATGACGGGATTAATTACTACGCCGCCCGATACCATCCCATTGCGCGGCGCATAAACTGGTACCAGCTTCATCCCCATAGCACTGATGCCAGGCTTGGATGAAATCGACGACCGCCCCAACATGGGGTCCCACCAGTAAAGAATTTTGCGCTTTCTTTGTTTACCGGCCATATTTTGGTGGTGGCTGGCCGCAGATGCAGAAACCTCTTTTAAGGGCACATGTTGGTGCAGGGCGATGCTATGGGTGACCCATATGCCAACGACAAATCCACATAGCAAAAACACAATGGTGGCGGACACCCAAATGAGGACATTTTTCATGATTGCTGCTCACTACAATTCCAAAGTGATGTAATACCCGGCAGCCGATATTCGGTGCGAGTTTCACGTCAAGCCGTAGTTGGCAGAATCAAATATTAAGTGTGCATTTGGTCGAAAGAATGGGAGGTGCATTCCATGATGGAAAATGTTCGGCGGCGATGCGCTTGATACCATTGAACCAGTGGGCAGAGTGGCTTGGAAGGGCGTAAAGAAAAATCGTCGGCGGCGCCGGGGGAGTCATCGTGATAGAACCAGTATTCCAACCCTTATGAATGAGCGTCATATGGCATGAAGCGGGTTGAGGGCGTTGCATGGGGCAGTGATTTGTGTTGGGGGAATGCTGCACCATATCTTCGCGCGTTGACGTACACATTGCGTAACAGCGGGCGTGTCCGATAAAGATAGATTTATTCATTGAGCATTGTGCGACTGGTACATTAGTTGCCAGCCATATCAAGACGCTCAACAAAACGGTGCAAAACGCACGCATCATCCAATCTTTCCGTGACCAATCGCTGCAAAAACGCGGCTGCTGATGTCACCATAGGTTACGTTAGCGTGTACGGCCGTCCAATGTCAAGTGCATATTTACAATCGGGTACACGATAAGCCAGAGTGACTAACCCATAAATGACCGTTGGTAACGCAGGACGCCCTAAACCAGCGCGAAAAGCTGGCCTAAACCGCCGGTAATCCCAAAACTCGGCGCCAAGCAGAGAGTTGTCCAGCGTGGTATGCCTCATGCCATGTACCATAGATAAACATGGTGTGCCCTACCGTGGGGAAGCGTTCACGGCGTGCCGGATCGGGATGTGGCTTGGCCATGTCGTCGGGAGTTAGAACTTTCAGCCGTTCCACAATCTGGTTCCGCACCGCTGCCATATGGTCCAAATACCATTGCTTGGGCTTATATTTTGATTTGTCAGCGACTGGTGTTGAGCCACCACCGTAAATATCCTTCCAATTTGGCTCCAGTGCCGGAGCGGCCCCGCCTGCCAGGGTCAGAAAATTACCATCCACTAAAAGCAGATGGCCCAAAATCCACGCGGGATGATTCATCTTGGGAGCAGGCTGAAGTACAAGCTGGTCATCGGAAAGATCCGTCACCAATTTAAGAGTGGAATCACGTGTGAGTTTGATGGTGTGTATAAGTGCGTCAAGCATAAATGCCTCCTAAAACAAATGGGATAGTCCAGACCGCTCCGCCGCGATTTGGTTAAAACACCTCCCAGCCTTTAACTCCCTACGTACTTGGCGTAGATCGCTTTAGCCGTGGCGGCGTCATTCGTTCCCTTGATGATAGCACGCCCATCCGAGAAAAGCGTGATTTCATATTCCTTCTGGTTATCGCCTTGCCCTTGAACGATTGGACATTTAAGCATAAATTTATTAAATGAGGGTTTACCCACCGCCGAAAGATTTTTCGCCACATGTTCAAAATCTATCCGGCTTCCGCTCGGCTGCGATATCTGCACAGCATTGCGACCGCAAAGAGTGGTGGTGCTTCCGCCAAATTTACCCGACAGATACTCCAGTTCCCCATGTTTACACGCCGGACAATCCGCCAGTTCCCGGGCCTTGGCGACCCGTAATTGCTGATAGCGATTATCCCACATATCAAAGCTGAACATAAACGGACTTAATGCTGCAATGTTGCCGGACAGTAATTTAATCGCTTCCATCGCCTGCCAACTTGCCACTACATTGACAGTCGGGCCCAGCACACCGGCGGTGTCGCAGGTGGGGTTCATTCCCGGCGGGGGGGATGTTTCAAAGATGCATCGCAGGCAAGGTGTAATACCCGGGCGTATCACCATTCCCAAACCCATGGCACTGATGCATGCACCATATATCCATGGGATGCCGGTTTTTATTGACGTGTCATTTATTAAAAAACGGGTCTCGAAATTGTCCGTGCCGTCCAGAAGCAAGTGTTTGCCGGCCGCAAGTTGCTCAATATTGGTATGATTTACATCTGCCACTACCGCTTCAACGTGCACCGCCGAGTTAATGGCGGCAATTTTGCGCTTGGCCGCCTCGGCTTTGGGCAACTGGTCGGCAATATCCTGCTCATCAAAAAGCACCTGTCGTTGCAGGTTATTGAGTTCAATAAAATCACGATCTACGATTGTCAGATGCCCGATGCCCGCACGAGCCAGTGTATTGGCCAGTACGGTGCCCAGCGCACCGCAACCGACCATCAATACCCGCGAATCACGCAGCTTTCGCTGACCGTCAATGCCAATGGGTTCCCATAGCATCTGCCGGTTGTATCGCGCCAGCGATGGGTCCGCTTTTTCTAATTCCGAAGCTGTCTGAGATAATGCCATAATGAGGGTTACCTTATTAAAAATAGGGTGAATAAATACGTCTCGCCCGCCTCGCTCCACCGACCCGAATCACCCATCCTCGGTGCCGGACGAATATACCGCGCTGGCTGTCGGTTCGGTTTGGGCACCGCGCCAAGTGGCAGGCAAATCAGCTTTCAATCATATTTTTTTCGATCGGTTCTACCGTCAGACCCTGCGCTTTGAGAAATTCCAGCGCTGTGGCCAATTCGCCCGATTCACCTTCAAACAGCACCGCCATAATGCCGATCTCGGCCGTTACGCTCGCCTGCCGGATATCAAAACTCACATTCGGATATTCCCGCGCCATCCGCCAGAGGATAGGCTTTTCCACCAGATTGCGGTTACCGAAAGTAAGCCAAACACGTTTTTGTACCTTAGCCATAATTGGTTATCCTCCGGCAATCGCAGGCACAATGCTGATATCGTCGCCATCCTTTACAGGCGTGGAAAGATTGTCCATGAATCGAATATCCTCATTGTTTACGTAGATGTTAACAAACCGATTCAATTCGCCCGGTTGTTTGAATAGTCGCTTGTCCATGCCTTCAAACCGCTGGCACACTTCCGCCAGCACGCTTTGAACATCGGTGCCCAATGCGTCCAAGGAGTCCACTCCGTTGGTGAGC
The DNA here is from genome assembly GCA_021818445.1 of Planctomycetota bacterium. Lineage (GTDB taxonomy): Bacteria > Planctomycetota > Phycisphaerae > WQYP01 > WQYP01 > JAJZGD01. The sequence continues at coordinate 9,031 of JAKAEB010000023.1, read as the reverse complement.
GACCGCAGGGGGGTTGGAATACGAACTTTTACAGCCATTTAATAATCTCCATAAAATTATATTTAGTCGTCAATTATACCGCGGACACAGCGGCGACAGCCGTGCCTCTGTCTGCCATCAGAGCGTCAAAAGCGTCGAGACTTGGGGCAATGGATTCCGGGAGTGCAAGTTGATCCACGACCACTTCCACCGTTTTAAGCCCATTACCCGTGATACATACGCAAATGCTTTCATCACGGGGAATTCGGCCCGACTCAATGAGTTTGATTGTCGCAGCCAATGTCGTCCCGCCGGCGGGTTCCGTCCAGGTACCTTCTGTGCGGGCTAATAATTTGATCGCTTCGACAATTTCTGAATCTGTGGCATCTTCCCCCCAGCCACCGCTTTCCTTAACTGCCTGCACCACATAAAACCCATCAGCGGGATTGCCGATTGCAATGCTTTTGGCAATGGTCTTCGGTTTCTGCGGTTTTATCAGATCACGACCAGCGCGAATCGCCTCCACCACAGGATTACATCCGGCGGCCTGTGCAGAATAAATTCGAGGTTGGTTATCTTCAACCAATCCCAAATTGATAAATTCCCGATAGCCCTTATAAATCTTAGGCAAAATGGTTCCGCCGGCAGTGGGGCACACCGTGTGCTTCGGCAATTTCCAACCCATCTGCTCGGCAATTTCAAAGCCAAAGGTCTTGGCACCTTCGGTGTAAAACGGACGCAGGTTTACATTCACGATTGCCCAGCGGTATTTATCCGCTATTTCAGAGCAGAGCCGATTGACATCATCATAGTTACCTTTTATCCGCACCATGGTTGGATTAAAAATCAGCGAGCCCAGCACTTTTCCCTGTTCAAGATCATGCGGGATCATTACAAATGCCCGGAGGCCCGCTTCGGCCGCGTGTGCCGCCACGCTGTTGGCGAGATTGCCAGTGCTGGCACATCCCACCGTGTCGTATCCCAATTCGATGGCCTTGGTGATGGCTACCGATACCACCCGTTCCTTGTAGCTCCATGTGGGGTAATTGGCTGAATCGTCTTTAATGTACAGTTCGCGCACACCCAAAACTCTTTCAAGATTGCGGGCTCGTTTAAGTGGTGTCATACCAGAGTGCAATCCTACCTTTGGCTCGCCATGGATCGGGAGTAAATCGCGGTAACGCCAAAGATTACGCGGGCCGCCAGCGATGGATTCTCGCGTCACCTTTCCACGCATGGCGGCGTAATCGTATTGCACTTCCAATGGGCCAAAACATGTTTCGCAAACATGCACACCTTTTTCCGGGTAGGCTTGTCCACATTCTCGGCATTTCAAACCGCGCACGTACGACATCAAATCCTCCATTAACTTATACAAATCAACCGCGCAACTGTTTGGCCCTTGCCAAACCTGCCGCATTATCCAAGGCTCACGCCTTTTGCCTCACGCGGCTAATTGAACCGGAGAATTTTGATAAGAGTTCGACGGGTAAGACACATGCTGTGTGCTGACTCGCCACCACTTATCTATCCCCAAGTTCGCATAATGCGAGCGGGAGGGAATTAGCACCCTTTTCACGATATCAGCCTTTTTTGGCTGTCCGCATGGGTTGCTGTGCCTTCAACGGGCCCGTCCCTCAGGCACTCTGGATAAGAGCGGTCTTCAATTGTCTAGGTTTATCCTATGTGCGCCAGCGCCCTGTGTCAATTCGCAACTCAGATCCCGTATCGATCGCAATCGCCGGGCAATGGGATGTTGCGGCGGGTCGGATTAACCCGCTCTGTCGATGGCGCGCGGCAAACTTGGCCAAAAAAAAGCGGCCTGCCGTGGCAACGGCAGGCCATTGAAGGAGGAAATACCCATGTGAGATGGTGCTTACTGGCCCATATAACCCCACCTGCGGTCAGTGGAAATCGAATCCCAAGTGGATACCTGCACCAAAGCGAGGATAAAACGGACGGCAGAAATAGGGATGGTAATACGGGTGATAGAAGTAAGGCCGAAATATGGGATGATAAAAATAGGGACGGCAGTAGGGCCGGTAAATAAAGCGCGGTGCCGTGTACACCGGTGAGGTGTAGATCGGTGGCGAATAGACAGGCTGGGTATAGGTCGGGATGTAGTTGTATGCCGGTGTGTAACTTGGCACCAAAGGCGTCGTGTACACCGGCGTTGGTACAGGCGTTTGATTGACCAGTCCCGGTGGAGTGTAGGTGATCGGCGGCGGATAGTATGTCGGAGCGGGTGCGGCAACGGGTGTATTTACATACGTTTGGGCGGGGGCCGTGACAACCGGCGCGGGTTGGTAAACCACCGGCGGCGGAGCGTAGACGATCGCAGGCGGTGGTGTATAAACCACCGGCGGGGGACAATAAACTGGGGCACGGAACACGGGAACACCGAAGTTCAGCCCCACCCCGACAAAAATGCGGGCTTGTGCGGTGCCACTCGTTACCATCAGTGCCGCACCGGCTACGACGGCACACGCTGCAAGGGCCACCGTCTTGTTTTTTCCGTGATTGAGCCGACCTAATAATCTTTTATTGACATTCATGACACACACTCCAAATTCCGGCTCTTGAATCCATTCGAGCCATCGTCAACCGGGTGCATCGCGGTCGCCATTTGCCCGTAAAATTCTCAATTACCGGGCGACCAACGGCAATTTCCAGAGGCTCACAGCCTCTCCCTGCGAGAGCAAACGCCGATGCCGTCAATTTGTTGCATCGTCGTCTACAACATCATTATAGCAATATTTGCCTCAAGTCAAACGAATATCTTCGGTGCTGTGTGGTGGCCATTTTCTCATTCCGTATATTTATCGGACCTTAATAATCGCACTGCCAAATGCTTTACGATTGAGTGCGTTTCATTGAGGTTTCACGTCCATTGCCCGCCCTACCCGCTTGAACATATGGCGTTAGTTCCGTAGAGTAGCTTTGGTTCAGGGAGGAAGTGTTTTGAATATCAATGCCTACATGCAGGAAGGTAAATGAATATAGCCGACTTTATCAGCCCCGAGCGGATCATTGTGCCGTTGGTGGCGACAGAAAAAAAAGCCGCCATTGAGGAACTTGTCACCGTGCTGACAAAAAGCATGGGGATTAAAAACCCCGAATTGGTTTTGGCAAGTGTCTTGGAGCGCGAAGCGACACGCACCACTGGAGTAGGGCATGGACTGGCGATACCGCACAGTAAATGTCCGGGTGTAAAAAATCTCTCGATTGCGATTGGCAAGCCATCGGAACCCATTGAATTTCAATCGATAGATGGGCTGCCGGTCTTTTTAATTGTTTTACTCGTCAGTCCACCGGAACAAACGGGAGCCCACATACAGGCGCTTGCCAAGGTTAGTCGTCTAATGACTGTCGATGCGTTTCGGAGCAAACTGAAAGCGGCATCGAATGCCCAGGAAATTTACGATTCAATCTGCAAACAGGAAAAACTACTGGATACGGCCTCTGTTTAGCTGCCCCCGCCCATAGCTTTCAGCGCGGATGCTGCCTTGGAACCAGCCCGGGTGACGCTGCACCTGTGCCACTATTCGGCAATAGGACAAGCACTGCCATCAGCGGATAGACTATGCCCGCGGAATGGATTTTGACAGTTGCATCGGAACCGACAGGAACAGGCATGCCGTTTGAGACGCTATCTGATTTTTTAGACGACTTGGATCGCCATGGTGAATTGCGGCGAATATCCACTCCCGTGGATCCCGTTTTGGAAGTGGCGGAGATCGCCGACCGAGTTAGCAAATCACCGACGATACATGGGGTATATCCATCCGGGTCGGCACCCTTTGGGGGCCCGAAGCCGAAGTACGGCACTGCGGGTTTAAACCAGGCGTTGCTGATGAGTAAGGTGGGGGAAAGCCGCATACCCTTGGCAATTAATGTCTATGGGTCGTACGATCGTATCTGCCGCGCTCTGGGTTGCGAAAATCTGGATGCTTTGGCGGACAAAATTGGGGAGCTGACGCGACCGCAGTTGCCCACCACAATTATGGGCAAGCTTAAGAAAGGTGTGGACTTACTTAAACTCGCGGCATGCGGTCCCAAAATTATTGGTGGGGGGGGCCTCTGCCAGGAAGTGGTGCATACCGATGATGCCAATCTAAACGATTTGCCTGTTATCAAGTGCTGGCCGGGCGATGGCGGAAAATACATTACATTGGGGCAGATCATCACCGTGCATCCTGAAACCGGTACACGCAATATAGGGATGTATCGCGTACAGATTTTTGGTGAAAAGTTAACCGCCATGCACTGGCACATGCATCATGACGGAGCACGGCATTTTCGCGCCTGGGCGAAGCTTGGCAAACCCTGTCCACTGGCCATTACGCTGGGGGGGCCGAGCGTTTTGCCTTATGCAGCCACTGCACCGCTCCCCCCGGGGATTGATGAACATCTATTTGCCGGCTTTTTGATGGGGCGTGGTCTTGAACTCGTCAACTGCAAAACCATTCCGCTGCACGTGCCCGCCAACTGCGAGATCGTTATAGAAGGGTATGTCGATCCGGAAAAAACCATTCTTGAGGGGCCGTTCGGAGATCACACCGGTTTTTATTCATTGGCGGATCAATACCCGGTGTTCCACGTCACGGCGATCACTCATCGCAAATCTCCAATTTACCCGACGACCATTGTCGGTAAGCCTCCCCAGGAAGATTACTACCTCGGCAAGGCGACGGAGCGTCTTTTTCTGCCACTGCTGAAAATGATTGTGCCGGATATCATCGATTACGATTTACCAATGTTTGGCGTGTTTCACAATTGCGCGTTTATTAAAATACGCAAGGAATACCCCTTCCACGCCCGAAAGGTGATGCACGCTGTATGGGGAGCGGGACAGATGGCATGGACGAAAATGCTTATAGTGGTGGATGAAGATGTAAATGTGCACGATCAGGATGATGTGCTGTTTCATGTGACGGCAAATGTTGATCCGCGCCGCGATACGGTCATCGTTGACGGACCATTGGATATATTGGATCACGCAGCACCAGCCATCGGCGCCGGCAGTAAAATGGGTATAGACGCCACCCGCAAATGGTCTGGCGAGGGTGTGGTACGTGATTGGCCGGAGGAAATTGCGATGGACACCGCGACCATCGAAAAGGTGACGCGCCGTTGGAAGGAATACGGATTCTGATTTGGTCCGCACTTAAATTAATTAATTAAGGAATATTCATGATTCGCACACGCTTTGCGCCATCTCCGACAGGTTATCTTCACGTGGGGGGAGCGCGGACAGCACTTTTTAATTGGCTTTTTGCCCGCAAATATGGGGGCGAATTTGTGCTGCGCATTGAAGATACGGATCAGGTTCGATCCACAGCCGAATCGGCGGCGGGCATACTGGCGGATTTGCAGTGGCTGGGACTGGATTGGGACAGGGGGCCAGTTCCGGGAGATGCGAAAAACGATTATTTTCAGTCCATGCGATTGGATATCTACAACGAGTATCTGAATCAACTACTTCAATCGGGTGCCGCATATGAGGCCTACGAAACGCCTGCACAGCTTGCAGCGATGCGAGCGCGTGCCGAAAAGGAAAAACGGCCGTTCCGTTACCGGAAAAATATGCCCGGAAGAGCGTCTCCCGGCGCTGGCCCATCGGTATTGCGATTTGAAATGCCATACGAGACCGTGGAATTCAATGACTTAATTTTGGGACCGATCTCGGTCGGCGGCGACGAACATGACGATATTGTGATCCGGAAATCCGACGGGTTTCCAACCTACCACTTTGCCGTGGTGGTGGACGATCATTTGATGGGCATCAGCCATGTGCTCCGGGCACAGGAGCACCTTATGAATACACCGAAACACCTTGGGCTTTATCGAGCGTTGGGATGGACGCCACCGCAACACGCCCATATGCCGTTGGTATTTAATATGGACAACACCAAAATGTCCAAGCGGGACAAAAGTAAAGCAGCCCGCCATGCGGTACAAATGCGGCTTAAGCAGGATGCGTCGCTTACCATCGATTCTCTGGCGGCAAAGATGGGGATCGCCAGCGCAAGCCTGCAGGCGTTTGTGCAACAAAAAATGGATGACCCCGCGATAACCGGTGCTCTGGCGGGGGCCCTCAACCTGCAATTGCCGGAGATTGATGTCCAGGATTTTCGCCGCAGTGGCTACCTCGCCGACGCCCTGCTGAATTTCATTGCGCTGATAGGCTGGTCCCCGGGCGAAAACCGGGAAATGCTTACACGCGATGAGTTGCGTTCGCTATTTTCGCTTGAGGGTATAGGCAAAACCAACGGCCGGTTCGACCGTAAAAAACTATTGTGGATGAATGGCGAATACATCCGCCAGGCAGATGACCAAAAATTGCTCAAGGCTATCGAAAGTTTCAATCTCGTCACCGAATACCCTCTGAAACAGGCATCAGCCAAGGTGCTCATCGATCTGATTGGCATGTACCGCGAACGCATGGGCACATTGGCCGAGATGGCCGAAAACAGCCGCTTTTTCTTTGGACCGCCCGTCTACGAGCCCAAGGCCATCAAAAAATATCTGGCTACCGAGGCAGACATAGCACACCTGCGACAGATTGCCGCCATCTTGCGGGAAATTCCCACTCCGTGGGATGCGGCATCACTCGCCGGCCCGATGGAGAGTATTATTGCTCTTGGAGATAAGCGGGGTGCTGCAGCGCAAATCTTGCGGGTGGCTGTCAGCGGGGGGGCCGTATCGCCTCCATTGCTGGAGACTTTGGTTCTTCTGGGCAAGGATGTCACCATGCAGCGGCTTAAAGAGCTGGAAGGAATGGTTCAAGCCAAGCCCCCTGTTTGACCGATGCCTCCCGGTGAAGTTCCGATATCGGGGAAGTTATGCGTTATCTTGTGACTGGCGGTGCGGGATTTATTGGATCGCACCTTTGTGAGGCCCTGCTTGCTGGCGGGCATGCGGTATATGTTCTGGATGATGAATCCACCGGCTCGCGAGCTAATTTGCAGCACCTGTTCACCAACCGGGAACTTCGATTCATTGCCGGCAGCATCGCAGATACGGCTTTGCTATCGCGCCTTGTGGGTACCGTGCATCATGTTATTCATCTTGCGGCGGCCGTCGGCGTCAAATACATCCTGGATAACCCCCTGCAAAGTATCTTGACCAATGTGGTGGGTACCGAAAAGGTCCTTCAAGCCTGCAAAGAATTTGAAAAGCCGCTATTTCTCGCCAGCACCAGCGAGGTGTACGGCCTCCAAACACATGCTCCGCTGCGCGAGACCGATTACAGCGTGATTGGTGCCACGTCCGTTAGTCGATGGTCGTATGCCTGTTCCAAGGCGTTGGATGAATTCATGGCCTTGGCGTTTCACAATCAGGGGGCATTTCCGGTCACGATTGCCCGCTTTTTCAACACCGTAGGCCCCCGCCAATCACCGGCTTATGGTATGGTCATGCCCCGATTGGTTGACCAGGCGATCCGGAATGAGCCGCTGAGTGTCTACGGCGATGGCAGTCAAACCCGGACATTTACACATGTGAAGGACTGCGTAGAGGCCATAACGGGCTTGCTTTCGCATCCAGAGGCCGCTGGCGAGGTGTACAACATTGGTGGAACCGAAGAAGTCTCTATTTTGAATTTATCAAAAAGGGTCAAAGTAATTGCCGATAGCCAGTCGGAAATTCGGCTAATTCCATATTCAGAGGTATACAGCCGCAATTTTGAGGATATGCCGCGTCGCGTGCCGGACATCAGTCGCCTGCAGAGGGCCATTAACTTTCATCCCCGATATGGCCTGGATGAGATCATAAAAGATGTCATTGCAGATCGACGGCGGTTGCTGGCCTGAGGTGGCCTGTGCAGGGGGCTGGACTGAACTCCCCCACCATTTTATAACGTCCTATAATATATGTTATGTTAAATTGAGGTGGTGGGGGGTGTCGCACCGAGGTTGGCTGACGTTCTGGCTGGAGTGTCTAACTGGCCATCGCCCCGGGGCGATTGCATGTAGCCCCCCCCCCCAATAAATCGCGCCCGCGAAATTTGCGATTAATTGGGGTTGCCTGCTCAAAATGTTGCGGGTTTAGGCCCACATGCGATTGCCCTAAGCGACCATCGAACTTCAACCCCGACGGGTTCCCGTATATGTTCCCTTCATGTAAAATATGAAGAGGCTGTGTGCGTTGCGCGGGTGCCTCGCTGTATGCTGCTGCCCGAAAGCAACCCCTTTTCCTGAATGAGGTCATCCATTATGAACATTGATGACACAGTTATTACAGGCGTTAGTGCTTTGGGTGGCGCTTTCCTCGGTGCGACTCTCTCCTATCTATTGGCCCAGTTGAATGACCGCCGCAAGCATCGCAAGCGGGCCTTGCACAAGGCTCTCACGGTGATCAACCATGTTTGGGCAAACTTAGAGATCGACGGTAATGCCCCCTCTAACCCACACCCGTGGGATATGACCATGGCATATGACGCCGTGGATATGATGATTGTGTACTGTAAATGGCCCAATAGAACCGTTCATTTGTTTAACGATGCCGTTTGTGCATACAACCCCAACACGCAAATGCGTCCATTAACTCCCATCCAATCTATACAGATCTTCCGTGAACAAGTTCGCCTTGAGCTGGCTGTATTTCCTCGATTCCGGAAAGACGAGGATGTTGATAAGGACAGACTCTGGATTAATAAATTGGTCGGCGCTGCATTTCCAACCTTATCAATGGGTTCTGCAACATAATATTCCATTCTGAATTACTCATTGCGCCGACGAAAAGTTCTATTGGCGTTCTGTCGCCCCGATTTTTTCACCTGCCGGCGAAAAAATAGAGCAGGTGAATGTAGAACAGGAGAGCATATTCGGTTGGAGCAAGAGAGTCCCTGCCGCCAAAATAAAAACACCACGTGTCTTTTTTTGGGGTGCCCATGGCTTTCATGTTTGAAAACCTTGATGTCTGCCAGAATGCGGTCAACCTCGCCGACAAGGTGCTTGTTGCAACCTCCGAATTTCCACGCGGGTTTTATTTTCTATCCGATCAATTAAACCGGGCATGCGTTTCCATCGCCACCAATCTGGCTGAAGGC
>JAKAEB010000022.1 GCA_021818445.1 Planctomycetota bacterium | reverse complement strand
TGCAGGCAATCCACTCCGGCATCGGTAATCTCTACGCCACGGTACGCCGGCAGGCAATGCAGCACAATGGCATGTTTCGGCGCGTACGCAAGAAGTTCCTGATTAACTTGGTAGGGACGAAATATCGGCAAACGAGCTGCCTTTTCCGCTTCCTGCCCCATGCTTACCCAGGTGTCGGTGTAAATGGCATCGGCGTTTTTCACGGCTTGACGAGGATCATTGCTGATGAAGCACTCAATGGGGTATCGCGTCTTGACCTCCTGGAAGTCGCGATCCGGCAGTTGGTACTCTTTCGGTGTGGCAATGGCAAAGTTCATCTTGAAGACCGCACACGCCTCCAGCAGAGACCGCGCCACATTGTTGCCATCGCCCACATAGGCCATGGTTCGGCCCGCCAAGGCTCCAAATTCTTCCTGTACCGTCAGCAGATCGGCCATCGCCTGGCAGGGATGGCTGTGATCGGAAAGGCCGTTGATAACAGGAATAGCCGCATAGCGTGCCAAATCAGTGATGGTCTGATGCGAAAAGGTGCGGGCCATAATGGCGTCGCACATGCCGGAGAGAACCCGTGCGACATCAGGAGCGGATTCGCGCGATCCCAGACCGATTTCATTGGGTGAAATGTAAATGGCGCTGCCGCCGAGGTGGGTCATTGCAGCGTCAAAGCTTACGCGGGTGCGCAGTGAGGGTTTTTCAAAAATCATGGCCAGCACCTTTCCGGCGCAGGAGGTGTTGCGGCTGCCAGCCCGATGCGCCCCCTTGAGGCTTTGCGCCAGCGCCAGCAAATGCCCGAGGCGCTGGGGATCGGTCGTGAGTATGTCGATAAAATCATTGGCTTTGGCCCCGCTTCCGCTGGGGCCGGTGATATCTGATGTCATATTTTATCCTCGGATTATTTCCGTGCCGACGCCGCTATCGGAATAAATTTCCAGTAAAAGTGAATGTGGAAACCGCCCGTCGATAATGTGGGTTTTTTGCACACCCGCCTCCAATGCGATCAGGCAGGACTCCACCTTGGGAAGCATCCCCTCGGATATTTCGCCCGCCGCAATCAGTGCCTCAATATCCTTCCGTGTCACACTGCGCAAAAGCGATTGCGGGTCATTCTTCCGGCCGCGTATGCCATGGGTGTCGGATACCAAAACCAGCTTTTCCGCATGGCAGGCGGCCGCCACAAAGCCCGCGGCGGTATCGGCGTTCACGTTCAACTTTCCGCCGGCACCGTCAAGCGCAATCGGCGCAATGACCGGTATGACATCCGCCCGCGTCAGGGCGGCAATCAGCGTGCTGTTAACGCGTTTCACCTCGCCGACCCGGCCGATGTCGATTCTTCGATTTTCTGCCCCCGCTAAAAACAGCTTTTCGCCAAAGAGCACCGCACTGCCGAGTGAATGCAGCGGCATCGCCCGTCCACCGAGGGCCTCAATGGTATCGACGATGAATGAGTTAATCTGATGCACCAGAACGTGCTCGGCAATGGCAAGCGTATTCTCGTCGGTATAGCGGCGTCCCATCACAAACTGGGCCTGAATACCGGCCTCGCTCATCGCCTGGGTTATCGCCTTACCTCCGCCATGCACCACCACGGGGCGCATGCCCACCGCGTGCATAAAGACCACATCGGTAAGTACCTTGCGAAACTCATCCTGGCTGTCCATGAACGAACCGCCAAGTTTCACGACGACAATCTTTTCATTGAAACGCTGAATGTAGCCGAGGGCTTCAATCAGCGCACCGGCCTTCTCAAGCACACCAGGTTCGACAGGAATATCCAATTCACCTTCCCATGGTTATCATCCAAATCAAGCGGTAAAGAATACGGATGTGCGCCTTGCATTTCAAATGTCGGTGCCAGCCGATGACGGACCGTATGCCTGTACCGGTGCCAAGGTGCGGTTAATCGCCGGTGGGCAGCAGGAGGTATTTTGACGCGGGAAGCCGAATTTGTTTGCATACCCGATCCCTCGCCGGAGTTGGCCCATCGCGGTATCGACTGCCTGCTGGCTGGGCCGGAGCGCGGTGGAATCGCGCGAAAATTGGAAATTCGCGCGCGGCGTTCCAGCTTTGACGCCCTGTGTCAGCAGCACAATATTTCCATCCGCAATCAGGTGGTTTGCCTGCAAGACGGAACATTGGCCATGGTCTGCCTGTGGGTGCCCAATCCCGGTAAATCGGCCGTTTGCTATCTGCCCCCAACCCGTTTTCTGCACGACCGGGAACCGCAGGCTGCTGCTTGTTTGAAGATGGCTGTTGGAGCGGCACAGACCGCTGGCATGAAAATGATTCAGGGTGTGTTTGACGTCGATGAGTCGATCTTGAGGCGTATTTACCGGGCGGCCGGTTATGACCAGCTTGCCGTCCTGCAATTTATGGAACACGCCTCCCGCTGGGCCATTCCCGAAATGAAACTGCCCGGCGGTTACCATTTGGAGACTTATCGATCCAGCAGTCATGAACTGTTCAAGCAAGCCATCGGCGCAAGCTACGAGCAGACTTTGGATTGCCCCAGGATGTCCGGACTGCGCAGTTTGGATGATGTGATTGTGGGCCATCAGCATGTGGGAAATTTCAACCCGGAATTGTGGTTTGTGCTGGTGCATGAATCGCGTGGCGTGGGCGTTTTGCTATTGACATCCAACCCGGCGTTGCAATCGCTTGACGTCACCTATTTGGGGCTTGCCCTGCCACACCGGAGATTGCACCTCGGTTTATTTTTTATGACCCAGATCAAAAAAATGATGCGTTGCACCGGTGCCATCACCAGTTTGCTTGCGGTGGATGAAGCCAACACCCCGGCCCTGGCACTTTACCGGAAGGCTGGATATCGCCCGACACAGCGCCGCGAAGTTTATTTTTTGCCATTGGGAATGCGATCCTGATAAAACCCGCATGGATAAAAGGTATTTCCTATTTGCTGCCGATATGGCAGTGAATCCACAAGTTATACCCAAGGGCGTGAAATGAAGTTGAGAAGTTTTTTTTGAAAATCTGTAAGTGCATGCAGATAGCCATCATGCAGTCATGTGAATAAACTGCGGCTGGAATTACAGTGGCATGAAACTTACGAAACCTTAATACTACACCCCGCTCGAGTCGCGCACTGCGTTGGTGGAGACCAAGTGGTGGGCAAACCTTGCGGCGGTCGGACGGATTCGACCGTCGCTTTGTGTTGAATAACATCCAAAGTTTCTCACACGCTGGTACCGTCAGCCTTTACATCGGCTGGTACGCAGCGGTGCGCGGAAGTATGTCGGCCGGGTATTGGATTGAAACCTTTCAGATATGGTTCTGGCCCGGTAATCAGGCGTTTTCACGGGTGCAACTGCGAATAGAGAGCAGTTGCGGGCCGACGTTGGCCCATCGATTCTGGCAATGGACTGCCGCTTCCTTCTGGAAGTTTGAGCCATAGACGGTTCAACGCTTCGCATGCGTCAAGATCATGCGATGTATCGTCTGGAAAGGAGTCCACCATGCCAGCAACTATTGAATCCATCGCGTCGGAAGTAAGCCCCTTTCTCTCGCCGCCGGACTGTATATCGGATATTAAAACCGCGCTCATGAGTCGAATCGGTGCCGTACGACTGGCGCAATGGTTCGGCCCGCAGACGCGATTTGAACTCATCAACCGCACGCTGGTGGTTTATGCACCCAACGCATTTGCCATGCAATGGATACGGGGGCATTTTATCAACGACCTGCGGGCCGCAGCCGTCGCTACAGCAGGATTGGAGGCCGTCGACATTCGCGCGGGTGCCACTTCGGGCCAGGCCTGTGTTCTGGTACCTGCGCCGGGTCGCACCGCTGCCGATTCTGCCGGTGACACTGTCAAAATGATGCCGTCGCAGCTTTCTCGTCTTAACCCGCAATTTACGCTGGAGAGATTTATCAGCGGGGCGGGCAATCGGATGGCGCGGCACACCGCCGAACTCGTGGCCGCTCAGCCGGAGAAGGTGCATGGGCCGTTATTTGTACATGGCAACTGCGGGCTGGGCAAAACGCACCTTCTCCAGGGTATCTGCCGGGCCTTTGCGGCCCATTTTCCCCTGAGGCGCTGGCGCTACATCACCGCCGAGCAATTTACCAACGAGTTTCTGGAAGCAATTAAAAAATCAACAATGAATGCCTTCCGTCAGCGGATGCGGCGCATTGATCTGCTGGTTATTGACGATGCCCATTTTCTCAACCGCAAGGCGTCAACGCAGCAGGAATTTCTCCACACTTTCAATGAAATCACCGCCGCCGGTGGAAAAGTGGTTCTGGCTGCCGACTGCGCCCCATGCGATCTGACCGATATCAACGTGGCGTTGGCCACGCGACTGGTCAGCGGTATGGTGGTGAGGGTCGATCCACCCGACAACGGGACGAAAGCCGCCATTCTGCGGCAGTTGGCGCAGCAGCGTGGATGGACGATCAGCGATGTGATGATTAATCGCCTGGCGCGTGAACCAGTTGCTAATGTGCGGGAACTCGAAGGCTGCCTGACAAGAACCGTGATGCGCCAGACGCTGGGTGGTTGTGCGGCGGCTGACGCCCGCGACGATCTGTCGCTGAATGGTGGAGATTCCCTGCCGCCAGCCGCATCGGTCGACGTCATCGTTCGTGCCACGGCCGAATATCTGGGCCAGCAAGTGGAAAAACTCACGTCCGGATGCCGTTCCGCCCCATGCGCACGCGCCCGGGGCATCGCCATGTATCTGGTGCGTGAGATGGCCCGGATGAGTTATCCGGAAATTGGCCGGGCTATCGGTGTCAAAAGCCATTCCGCGGTGATCGCCGCCTGCCGCCGCGTCTCGGATCAGATAGCGGCGGGCGAATTGCTGCTGTGGAAGCTCGATGATGAAATGCGCAGTGCCACCGTCACGCAGGTAGTGGGGGACATCATGGCCCGCATCCGCCAGTCGCCCCGCAAAAAATCACCCGCGTCGCTGGAACCATCCATCAGTGGATAGCTGGTCGTCATAATTCCTGCAAGCTTGCGATATCTGCAAGAAGGTCCGGGCCGGTTGGGTTCCAGCCAAGTTTCGCGCGGGTAAGGGTGCTCGATCCAAAAAGCTCAAAACCCAGCAATCGGGCCAAAAAGCCAAAATGTTCGGGTGCCTCGTCGGCGGAAATGGAAATGACCGGCAATTTAAGTCGGTTACCTATCGCCTCGGCCATCGTACGCTGCGAAAGAGCCTCTTCGGCCACGGCGTGATACCGCGCACCGGGCTCGCATTTTTCCAAGGCAAGTCGAAAGACGTGGGCCGCATCGGTGATGTGAACCGCCGACCAGCGTGTGGCCCCATCGTCGATATAGGCGGAAACACCCTTCTGGCGGGCGACCGCCACCATATAACTGACCAGCCCCTGCTTAACTGTGTTATGTACCTGTGGGAGTCGAACAACGGCCGCATTAACGCCGCGCTTGACCAGTGTTTCAGCCGCGGCCTCCGACGCACGGGGAAATTCAGGTGACGCCGGCAGGGGTGCGTCGTTTTCAGTGGCCGGTCGTCCGGATGCAATGCCCCGAGTGGCAAGGCCGCTGGAAACCAGCAGCGGACGGTTGGAACCTTCAATGGCGTGGCCGATGGTTTCGATGGCCTGCCGATCCATTGCGCAACTCGCGGCAAAATTTGTCCAATCGTGCAGAAAGGCGGTATGGATGACGGCGTCGGTTTGTGCCACTCCGCTGCGCAGACTCTCCGGGTGCTCCATATCCCCGCGCAACACCCCGGCGCCCATCGCGGCCAGCGATTCCGCCCCTGCGTCGCTGCGGGCGAGCCCCAGGACTCCATGCCCCGCATCCAGCAATTCTCTCACCACCGCGGAACCGATAAAACCCGTAGCCCCTGTTACAAATACCTTCATGGATAGTCTCCTGTAAAATACAAGTATACTATACCGTACCGTTTACTTATTGTCAAGTAACGGGCGGGCGGTGACAATAAGGACATGATGAAACGCGGTGATGAACTGGCGCAGCATATCCTTTGGTCCGCCAAGGATGTATTTATGCAAATGGGTTTTGAGCGGGCATCCATGGATGAGGTGGCCCATCACGCGCGAACGTCCAAACGTTCCCTGTACGCCCACTTTGAAAATAAGGAAAAATTATTTCTTGCCGTCATTGACATGGTGCGAAGCCGATTTCTCGCCGGACTCGGATCACCGGGTGATTATTCCACCAAGCCGGTGGATGCCCTTGCGCTCTTTTGCGCCCGGTATCTGGAATTTGCCTTTTATGTCGGTGGCATCCGAATGTGCCGCATGATCATGGCGGAAGCGGAGCGTTTTCCCCTTGGCGCGGCACAATGGTTCGACGTGATCTACAGTCAGGTGCATGCTCGTCTGGCCGCTTATCTGCAAAAGACGTTCTCTCTTAACGCACGTCAGAGTGCTCAGGCGGCTGAATGGATGCTGGGACGTGTGTTGTTCCCCCGGTTTGTCCGAACGCTCTTTGGTGTGGATGATCCTTACCCCGGAATTGATCCATCCGCGCCGATGCCGACTATTGATGTTCGGCCTGTGCGGCGGGCTGTGCAGGATGTATTGGATTCGCTGCGGCTTGCACCCGAGAGCCACGTCGGTGCAACTTCCAAAGTGCGGACGGTAAAGGGGAACTGACCCTTGGCATGGGGTATTGATTGCTGGCCAGCGCGGTTCAGTCGCACCCCAGGTGATACTCAATGATGTGCCGATAGGGGGTGGACGGTTCAACAATAATGGACGGAAAATGGGCGTGGTGAACGGCATCGGGAAAGTGCTGCGTCTCCAGGCAAAAACCACCATGCTTTACGTAGCGTCCGCCCGCTCCGCTTACGCTGCCGTCAAGAAAATTGCCCGTATATAACTGCACACCCGGTTGGGTGGTGTACACGCTTAGCGTGCGTCCGCTGGCGGGTTCCCGTGCCTTTGCCGCCAGGCGCAGGCCGCGGGCATCAAACCGGCTGGTTAATACATAATTATGGTCATATCCGGGGCTTACGCCCGCCATATCCCTGCCGATGGCTTTGGGCTTTCTGAAGTCCAGCGGTGTGTGGGCCACCGAGCAAATCTCGCCAGTTGGTATCAGCGCCGCATCGACCGGGGTGTAAAAATCGGCGGGTATGCATAATTCATGTGCCAAAATATCGCCGTGGCCAGCACCGCGAAGATTAAAATAGGTGTGATTGGTGAGGTTTATGGGGGTCGGGGCATCCACCGTTGCGGACATGTCAAGCCGAACGACGCCATGCTCGTCGAGAGTGTATAAGGCTTTAAAATCAGCGGAACCGGGAAAGCCACCCTCGCCATCCAGGCTTCGGCAGGTAAATTCCACCCCTGCCGATTCCTGATGTTCAACGGCACTGGCCTGCCACAACCGTCGACCCAGGCCGTGTTTTCCGCCGTGGAGAGAGTTGGGGCCATCGTTGGCCTCCAGATGATAAATGTTGCTACCGAGTTCAAACTTGGCCCCGGCGATTCGATTGGCGACACGACCCACCATGCATCCAAAGTGTGGATGCGGGGCGATATAGTCCGCCAAGGATGTGAATCCCAGCACCACGTCCGCCACATTTCCCGCCTTGTCGGGAACCATCAGTTCCGTGATGGTGGCACCAAGGGCGCACAGCTTCATTTCAACGCCCTTCTTGTTGCGAACAGTAAACCGCTTGACCGGCGTTCCGTCCGGCATCAAACCAAAAGATTCGCTGGATAATTTCAAAATTCACCTCCGACCGCGAAAAACCGGATTTACTTCCCAAACACGGCATGGCCGCCGACACACTTCAGCAAAGCCCGGCCCGAAGGGCAATCCTAACGCCGCGATGGCGTTACGTCACCCCACCGTAAGGCCCAACCCTGCACCATCGACCACTTCCATCAGCCGATGTCGCCGACGATAGCGGCTAACTTATCGCCCGGAAGTGGGTCAGTTAGGTTTGGCCTCACAGTTTGAGGCGTTAAGGAATTTGCCGAAGCCGTAGGCCGATTGCGAGGGTAGGCATCGTATATTCGTATGTGCGTAATTTAGAAGATATCAACCGATGATGAACGCCCTTTTGGGTTGGGTACAGTAAAATAGGAATGTCGAACGTATTTTTTTAGGGCTGTGGGAAAACTGGAATAAGTATCGATGGCGCAAACATATCAGTACACGATTACAGCATCCGATCGCCCCCACATGCGGGTGGGGGCGGATGCCCGCCTGACGGTCCGTGGAAAATTCTTCTACCGTGGAGATGAACGCTTTACCATCAAGGGCGTAACCTACGGCCCCTTTTCTCCGGAACCCGACGGTTGCGAATACCACACGCCCGAACAGGTGGATGCAGATTTTGCCCTGATGCAGGAGCGGGGATTTAATGCCGTGCGCGTCTACACGGTACCGCCGCGCTGGCTTCTGGATATTGCCTCCGCCCACGGGCTTTCTGTACTCATCGGTTTACCCTGGGAGCAGCACGCGGGCTTTCTGGATACCCCGGCCGTACGCCAGGCAATCATTAGCAGAGCTGTCGAGAATGCGAAGTCCTGCGCCGGTCATCCCGCGTTATTTGGCTTTACGCTTGGTAATGAGATACCCGCATCCATGGTGCGGTGGTATGGATACCGTCGGGTAGAACGGTTCCTCAGGCGGATGTTCTGCGCTGTGAAGCAGGCGGTGCCCGAAGCGCTGATTACCTATGTTAATTATCCAACCACGGAATATTTATACCTTCCATTTCTCGATTTTATGGCGATGAATGTCTATCTCGAGTCGGATGTTAAACTTTCACGCTACTTCAGCCGCCTGCACAATATCGCGGGCGATAAGCCACTGCTGCTCGCCGAGTTGGGAGTTGACAGTCGGTCTAAAGGCGAACATCAGCAAGCCTATATGCTTGGGTGGCAGATACGTTCCACGATGCGTGCCGGGTGTGCCGGGGCTTTTGTTTTTTCATGGACGGATGAATGGTATCGCGGTGGCGCAGAAATCACCGACTGGTGCTTTGGATTGACGACCCGTCAGCGCGATCCCAAGCCGGCTCTTTCTGTGGCCGCCGATGCTTTTGCCACCGGTGTGCCAGCGGCTTCTACCAAATACCCGAAAGTGTCGGTGGTGATTTGCAGCTACAACGGATCGCGTACCATTCGGTTTTGCCTCGACGGCGTGCTTAAATTGCAATATCCCGATTATGAGGTAATTGTGGTGGACGATGGCTCAACCGATTCGCTGGCAGCCATCGCAGCCGAGTACCCCGTGCGCCTCATTCGATGCGAGAATCGGGGGCTTAGTAATGCCCGCAATGTTGGTCTCAACGCCGCCACGGGGAAAGTGATTGCGTATCTTGACGACGACGCCTGTCCCGAACCCGACTGGTTGAACTTCATCGTCGATAAACTTCAGCACGGTGGGTTTGTGGGAGTGGGGGGGCCAAATATCGCTCCCATTGGTGACGGCGACACAGCCACCGCCGTCGCCCATTCGCCCGGCGGCCCCATACACGTATTGTTAAGTGATACCATCGCCGAACATATCCCCGGCTGCAACATGGCGTTTATCACGGAGGCCTTACGTATCATCGGCGGTTTTGATGCGCAGTTTCGTATTGCCGGTGACGACGTGGACGTTTGCTGGCGCTTGCAGGCCCGCGGCTGGCGGCTGGGCTTTGCACCGGCGGCTGTGGTATGGCATAAACGCCGAAATTCGCTCCGAGCCTACTGGCGACAGCAACTCAATTACGGCAAGGCCGAGGCATTACTGGAGCGAAAGTGGCCTGAAAAATACAATTCCTTCGGCCATATCGCGTGGCGTGGGAGGCTTTATGCCGGGGGTTTTCAGCAGTATTTGAATTGGGGACGGCGGCGGATTTATCACGGTGCCTGGGGCAGCGCACTGTTTCAAAGCGTATACCATGGGTCGCCGGGGGTGCTTATGTCGCTGGCCATGATGCCGGAATGGTATCTTGGTGTAGTACTCATTTGCCTGCTGCTTTTATCGGGTTTTTACTGGCATCCATATATCCTGATACCCCTGCTGATTTTGGCGATCGGGGCTACCGTCACCCAAGCCATCATTGGTGCGTATCACAGTCGCTTTGATCAGTTACAGCGAACCCGCGGTGAATTGGCCAAACTTCGGCTGCTGACCATGTGGTGCCATCTGATGCAGCCGGTTGCCCGGCTTAAGGGCCGCATTACCTACGGGCTTACGCCTTGGCGCATGCGGCTGTGGGGTGGACTGCGGCTGCCGATGCCACGCCAATGGCGGCTCTGGAGTGAACATTGGCGCACCGTCGATGAACGGCTTTCGGCTTTGGAACGCACCATCAAAATGCAGAAAATATGCGTATGGCGGGGTGGCGACTTTGACGCCTGGGATTTGACCCTCCGCGGAGGTGCTTTCGGTGCTGTCCGGCTGCGCATGGGGATCGAAGAGCATGGTGCGGGTAAGCAGTTGGTGCGTATATCGGCCAAGCCGGTCTTTCCAATCGTGTGGGTTATTGTTTTAACCGGGCTGCTTTCAATGAGTGCGGTGGATGTGGCGTACCGCGGTCTGCTTGCGGCAGTCCCCACACTGCTTCTGGCTGCATTGGTGTCATTGCGCCTGGTGGTGGACACCGGTGCCGCCATGGCGGTGGTTGAGAAAGCCCTGGCCTTCACCGCCGAAGGGGAATCTCTGATCAAGGGACGGCGATGAGCACGACATCCGCATCCGCAACATCGAATCGGCCCCGGGCATTGGTCATTACCCTGCGTCTGCTTGGTTTATGCATGCGCGGCGAGTGGAAACGCACGCTGCTGGGCGGACTTTTGATGTTGCTGGGCACCGGTGTGAGCCTGCTGCAACCCTGGCCAATGAAATACATTGTCAATATCGTGGCGGGTAACCGCGTTCCCGGATGGGTCGTTTCCGCCGCTCGTGACGTTGGCACGGTTGTGCCGATCGGCCACGCCCCCTTGGGGCAGATCACCCTGTTATGCGTTGCCCTGCTGCTAATAAGCCTTTTGAGTGCGGGTATTACGGTGCTCAGCACATGGATACTCATCGGTGTCGGACTTCGCATGGTGTACGGACTACGATGCCGCGTCTTTGAACATATGCAGAGACTCTCACCGGCCTTTCATGACTCGGCCACCGTCGGCGATTCGCTTTACCGCGTCATGTGGGATACCTATGCCATTCAGGCCATATTTAATGAAGGATTAATTCCCGGCGTTACCGCGGCGGTCACGCTGGCGGGCATTGCGGCCGTTATGATCGGCCAGCAGTGGGTACTCGGTGTGGTGACCTGCATCGTTGGCGCGATTCTGCTGGTATTTCTTCGCCGTATTGAAAAGCCCACTACCCATCTTTCGCTGCGTGTGCATGAAAATGAAAGTTTGGTCAGCACGCGGGCGGAGCAGACGCTTGCAGGCATGCGGACTGTGCAGTCGTTTGGCCGCGAAAAACATGAATCCTCCCGCTTTGCCCGGCAGGCGGGGGAAAGCCTGAAATACAATCTGCGCCTTACGATCCTGCAAACTGCCGGGCAAAGTGCCGTGGGGGTGTTGTTTGCCCTCGGCACGGTGGCGGTCGTCTGGCTTACCGCCCGGAGTGTCGTCAGTGGCCAGCTTTCCCCCGGTGATGTGGTGTTGATGGTCGGCTATATTGCCCTGCTCTTCAAGCCGCTTGAGAGTCTCGCCTATACTGCCACATCACTGCAGGGTGCGGCTGCGGGGGCTCATCGCGTCTTTGAAATTTTAGATCGCCAGCCCGATCCCACCGATAGCCCGGAATCGAAGCCTCTCAACGCCCCGGCGGCGGGGGATATTGAATTCCGGCATGTAAGTTTTGCCTACCCGTCACGCCAACCGGTGCTGCATAACATTAATATTAAAATACCGGCCGGAACCTCTCTGGCGGTTGTCGGACCTTCCGGTGCGGGCAAAAGCACATTGGTGAGCCTGCTGCCCCGATTTTACGATCCTGCCGACGGGGTTGTTCACCTTGATGGTGCGGATATCCGTCAATTGACCCTGGCCTCGCTGCGGCAGCAGATAGCTATTGTGCCCCAGGAACCTGTCCTCTTCGATGCCAGCATCCGTGAGAATATCGCCTATTCCAATCCTGCCGCCGATGACAGCGATATTCGCGCCGCCGCCAAGGCCGCCGGCGCATTGGAATTTATCGATCGCCTGCCGGATGGCATGGATACCATGATTGGTGAGCGGGGAGTTATGCTTTCCGGCGGTGAGCGACAGCGGCTTTCGTTGGCACGCGCCTTTCTGAAAGATGCCCAGATCATCATCCTCGATGAACCCACCACCGGTCTCGATGCCCAGACCGAGGCCGGACTCCTCGTGGCACTTCGACGGCTGATGTTCGGCCGTACCACGATTATTATTTCTCACCAGCTTCATACCGTGGAAATGGTGGATCAGATCGTAGTGCTTGATCGCGGCCGCGTGGTGGAGTGCGGACAGCATGATGACCTCATGGAAGCACATGGGTTATACAGAAAAATGTATGACCTCCGCCTGAACACGCACCCGTCGCTCTCCGAGGCGCTATGACGCGCAGCGACCCAAATATATGCTGGGACAGCGGGCCCCTCCCATCAACCGTTCGCGTGGGAACCAATACCCGCATTAATGGCCAGCATGCCTTTCGGCGTATCCGTGCCTCGGCATCGGACGCCTTGATCGTTGGCTCCAACACCACGATTGATGGTGTACAGTTTTCCATCGGTCCGGACGCCCGGGTGTCTATCGGCGATTACTGCTGCTTCACGGCCGCCGTCATTATGAGCGAATGCCGCATATCGATCGGCAATTATGTATTAATCGGGTTCAACGCCGTCATCGCCGATTCTGACTTTCATCCACTTGATCCTGCCGCCCGGATCGCCGATGCCATGGCTTGTTCACCGGCGGGCGGGGGGATGGTCCGTCCCAAGGTGGCCGCCGCACCGGTGGTGGTGGAAGATGACGTCTGGATCGGCCCCGGGGCTGTGATCTTCAAAGGGGTGCACATTGGGCGTGGGGCGTGGATCGCTCCCGGCAGCATGGTGACGCGCAGTGTCCCCGCCGGAACGTGCGTGGGGGGTAACCCTGCACGGCCTATGGAGAGACCGGACTGATGCGACGCATTGAAGGTGACTGGTTTCCCGGGGGCATTCCCGATAATGTGGAGGTTCAAGAAGGGGCGTATATTGAGACCGCCAGCAGCTTTTCCCGTTTCCGCTCGCTACGCCCATCTGCCGTTCGTATGGGTAAAAATTCCTCGGCATATGCCGGTTGCATGTTCGATCTGGGGCCCGATGCGGAGTTGGATGTTGGCCCGTGGACGCTGTTCAACGGTTTGTGGGTGATTGCCGATGCCAAGGTTTCAATTGGTGCCTTTGGACTGATCTCATGGAATGTGGTGGTGATGGATTGCTACCGGGTGGTACACGATATCGACGCTCGCCGACGCCAGCTCGAGGCGTTTGCCGCATCGCGTGACTTAAATCTCCTCAGCCGCCATTCGGCCTCCGATGCGCCCCGCCCCGTCGTCATTGAGGATAATGTGTGGATCGGCTTCGATTGCTGCATTCTGCCTGGTGTACGCATCGGCTCCGGCAGTGTGGTCGGAGCCCGATCGGTGGTTGCCACCGATGTACCCGCGAATTGCCTTGCCGCCGGCAATCCGGCCCGTGTCGTACGCAATCTTGGCGCTGAGGAACGGCAACATGGATGAGCGGGGACGTCCAACCATAATTGTCTGCGGGATATTATTCTGGTATCCCCTTGCGGGTGTCACCTATCAATTTCTGCATTACCTTATTGGTCTGCGGCAACTCGGTTATGACCCGTATTACATTGAAGACTCCGCTCGCTGGCCCTACAACCCGACTTTGGGCGAATCCACTCCCGACGCCCGGCCCAACATCGACAGGGTGGCACCTGTCCTCAACGCGTACGGCCTGGCCGACCGCTGGGCGTTTCGTGGACGTTATGAACATGGTTGCTGCTATGGCTTAACTGAAGCCCGCCTCGATGCCATTTACAAGCAGGCCGATGCCATCCTCAACGTAACCGGAGCCCAGGAATTTTATGACCAGCATCTGTTATGCCCCCGGCGGGTTTATGTGGAAACCGATCCGGTGGAAGCGCAGATACGCGTGCATCAGGGAGTCGAACCGGTTATCCAAACGCTCGATTCCCATACGCATCACTTTACCTTCGGCGAAAATCTTGGTCGGTCCGATTGCGGCCTGCCTGCTGAGCGTTTTAATTGGCTCCCCACGCGCCAGCCCGTCGTGCTTGATCTCTGGCCGCCGTTGCCTGCCACGGCGCAAAGCCGCTACAACACCATTGCCACGTGGAAGAACAAGGGAAAAGATATTGAATTTAATGGTGAAATGTATTACTGGTCAAAGGATCGGGAGTTTGAAAAATTTATCAATCTGCCGCGGCAGCGGCCGGGGCCATTTGAAATTGCAACCCATCCCGATCCCGCATCTGCCACCCGCCTCCGCGATCATGGGTGGCATTTGACCGATCCGGTGCACATTTCATCCGACATGCACCGCTACCGGGAATATATCCGCCATTCCCGTGGGGAATTTACCGTGGCCAAAGATCAGAATATCCGCCTACGCAGCGGTTGGTTCAGCGACCGGAGCGCATGCTATCTCGCCTCCGGCCGACCGGTGATCAATCAGGACACCGCCTTTGGTGTAAACCTGCCAACCGGTCATGGTTTGTTCGCGTTTTCCACCATGGACGATATCCTCGCCGCTATCGACGCCATTGAGTCTGATTACCCGGGGCACTGCGACGCCGCGCGGCAGATTGCCCAGGAATATTTTGCTGCCGGAAAGGTGCTTAAGCCAATCATGGATACCATCGGATGCTGATGGACAAAACCGCCTTTCATCGCTGTTTGATAATCAATGCCGACGATTTTGGCATCAGCGAAAAGACCAACAGTGGCATTATTGAATCGCGGGAAAAAGGTGTTCTGACCAGCGCCAGTCTTATGGTGCTTCGTCCGGCCGCTAAAGCCGCCGCCCAATATGCCGCGAAGGATGCGCGTTTAAGCGTTGGCCTGCATGTGGAACTTGACGAGTGGTCATGTGATCAGGGCCCTTGGAGGCTTGTACGCCAGCGGGTCAATACGCAAGACCCGGGTGCGGTGGCGATTGAACTTCGTCTGCAACTGGAACGTTTTCGTGATTTGACAGGCCGCAACCCCACGCATCTTGATTCCCATCAGCATATTCACACCAATGCCCATCTTGTGCCCATTTTTCAGGAAGTTGCCCGCGACTTGGGGGTCACCTTGCGGTCATGTGGCAGTACGGTTCAATACTGTGGGGCTTTTTTTGGTGCCGATGAGCACATGATCCCCCGGCCCGAATTTGTGACTCCGGCCAATCTGATTCACCTGATCGACCGATTACCGATGGGCATTACGGAAATAAGCACCCACCCGGGATGGGACATGTCGCTGGAGAGCGAGTATCGCCATGCCCGCCTCGCGGAAGTCAAGACTCTCTGCAACCCTGCCGTTCGGCAGGCCATTGCCGATCGCGGCGTACGTCTCATTTCGTTTGCGGATGTAAATTCACCGCCCGTCGCCACGCCAGGAGACGCGCCCGGATGAGGGAGTGTTGCATGGCTCCCTGCCAGAATTGGGAAGTGAGAAAAAAAGGATGTTTTGCAGGGTTATTGCAAATATCCGGGCTATCGGTTTATAATACGTGGCTTGGAATTTTGGAGTATTACGAAAGCTTATGCCGACGATCAATCAGTTAATTCGTAAACCACGGCGTTCACTCAAACGCATCAACAAGGTTAAAGACTTGGAGGCGTGTCCTTCCAAGCGGGGGGTGTGTCTGGTGGTAAAGACCATGACACCGAAAAAGCCCAACTCCGCGCTGCGTAAGGTCGCTCGTGTGCGGCTCTCGAATGGCAAGGAAGTAACGGCCTATATCCCGGGTATCGACCATAACCTGCAGGAGCACTCCATCGTGCTGGTTCGCGGCGGCCGTGTTCGCGATTTGCCTGGTGTTCGCTACCACATCGTCCGCGGTGTGCTTGATGCGAGCGGTGTTGAGGCACGTCGTCGCAGTCGGTCGAAATATGGGGCCAAAAAGCCGAAATAAGGCCGAACGATCAGATGACCGACCTGCCGGACGTTTGATCCGCAGTTGACAACAATGTATCAGCCCAGTTGCCCGGCTTAAGTGGCAATCGCCAATAAGTATCCCGCATCCGTGGTGATGCGATACGGAGAAAAAGGGGACCCGCATGGGTGCTAAATCTTTTACAGTCAGTCGAACCGCTCTTAAACCAGATCCTGTCCATGGGTCGTTGGTGGTTGCCAAGTTTATCAACTGCCTGATGTACGACGGCAAAAAGTCCACTGCCCAGCGTGTGTTTTATGACGCGATGGACATCATCGGAAAGAAAGTTACCGATATGAAGCCCATCGAGGTTTTCGAGGCGGCCATTAACAACGTCAAACCGAATATTGAAACCCGCTCGCGCCGCGTCGGTGGTCAAAATTATCAGGTACCCATGGCGGTCAATCGCAAGCGTCAGCAGAGCTTGGCGTTTCGCTGGATATTAGAGGCCGCACGCGGTAAAACCGGCAAGCCGATGTGTGAACGCCTCGCGGAAGAGTTTATCGCTGCCAGTCGTCGCGAGGGTGCAGCCATCGCCAACCGTGAAAATGTGCACAAGATGGCCGAAGCCAACCGCGCGTTCTCCCACTTTGCGTGGTAAAAATAATCCATTGAAAACCAAAATGGAAACCGCGATTTTTCGATCGCGGTTTCTTTTTTTCAGTCAAAAAAAAGACGGTCTGCCTTGCGGGAATATCCGGCAAGGCAGACCGCTGGGAGAGACTTCGGTTCAACCCGTAGTCATTCAGGCCGAGCGCCGCCTTCGCAGCAGCACCGCGCCAGCCAGCATGATTGACATGCCCAGCAGAGCCGCCGGTTCTGGCGTTGCAGCGGTGGGTGTAAGCGATACGTCAAATACCGACTGCGGTACGTTGGAGCTTGTAATAAGCGTACCACCAAATCCGCTGCCGGGCTGGAATTCCGCCAGCATGCCGCCGGTGTAGTCCGATGCGTTCGTGTCGGTCGCCAAACCCGCGTAACCACTGGCACCCGCGATGGCAAAACCGTAGGTGGAATTACCTGAAAGCTGCAGTGCCTTATTGAGGCTGATAGTGATGTAGTCGCCAGTGCCGATACCTTGGCCGGTCGCGATGGTTCCACTGGCCACTTCCAGCAATTGATAGGTTCCGCTGGTGGGGTTCACACTGGCAATTTCCAATGTGATGCTGTTCCCATCATTAAAAGTACCGTTCCCCCCGTCAGCGAGATTAACGGTGACGGAATTGAGCTTATAGCCACCAGCGTTGCTACCGGTTGTAAAGGTTTGTCCCGGTGCAGCACCATTATTGGTGTAATAATTGATGGCACCCGACCCGGTGTTGGACGATGGGGTTCCGGGTGAGGCGGGGCCAACCGTGCCCGTCGGAGAGAGGTTGGATTGATCGCTGGACCCCGGAGAAGGCGCGAACGGTCCTTCATTGACGACCGATATCGCATTGCTGGCGTAGACCGGCTGGGTGTAGGAGTTGCCGGTGGGCAGTGTCGTTGGGTTTGCCGTCAGGGTGACATTGGTAAATACATCCTGCAGGCCGGGTGATCCAAGCGTGATACCCAGATTCCCCGATACATTCGATCCGGTCGTTACCACCTCAGATACCGCTGCAGCGGAACTACCCGCCGCACCTGGTGCGCCGTAGTAAACCCCGCCGGGCAGGATGGGGTTGCTGGCGTAGGACGAACTGCTACCCGCCGAGAGATCTATCAACGGCGGCATGGCACCGTTATTGGTGTTGTGCACATCGGCGGTGAGCAAATAAGTGGTATTTGGCTGCACGGCCGTACTTAAGACCTGCCCAAACAGACCGCCGTTGGTGTAAACCGGCGCGTAGTTGCCGGCACCCATGGCCCCACCGTTACCGGTCCAGTCGGGCACATAAGCGTTATTGAAGCCTGAAACGGTATAGGTGCCCGAACCGCCGGGGTTCGTATATGTCATGGTATCGGGCACGTTGCCATTGCTGTACTTGTAAATGGTTGTCAGACCAAAACCGGATGTGTCGGTGGCGGTAGTGCCTGCGGCCGTGGTGCCGGTCTGCGGCCCGGATGCACCGGGTAGACCATAATCGCCATTCGGTACGACGCCGCCCGTGCCGTAGGTTCCCGCCGACGTGCTCGTGGCGTAGGCGGGGCCGTAAATCAACGAAAAATTGGCGTCGGGGATATTGATGGAAGTGTTGGCCGGCACTCCGGAAGCATACGCCTGAACACCTCCGGCCAGAGAAGCCGCAACCACCATACTCAGGCTTACCATTAAACGTGTGCGATCCATAATCGTTTTCTCCTTGTCATATGGATGACTCATAACCGAAAGGTCGGCAGCCTCGAAACATTCGACGCTTAAAACCACCTCTCTCAAGACACTTAACACGTCAAACTATTGATTCATCAATAGATTGATTGATTGACAGACGCCGGCAGATTGGGATTGATGATGTTGTAAACCTTCAAACCCTGACTGCCCTGCACACCGGCCTTCGCCGGGTTTTGTCCCGGCTGGTTGTTGTTAATCGGGATGCTTGCGGCATGGCCATCAAAAAACACCGCATTGGCGTCGCCCGATCCCGGCCCGCCTGAATTGTGGCGGTAGCGCAATCCGGAATTCACATAGTTTTCTGTTGCCTGCGGGTAATCCTCATTGGCCTGTCCGCCAAGCTGAAATCCGTTCGGAGGTACCAGGTAGGTCGGGTAGTTGCGATAAAAGTAAGCCGGGCTGTCCGGACCTTTATTCTGGCCCCAGTCGAAGGTACCCCACGCGCCCCACGGCCCATTCTGGCTGGCATCGCCGATGGCCAGTGCCTCGGCCGGGCTCGCCACGTTGGATGTGCGGAATACGTAGGGATCCTTGTAATTTTCCTCCGTCAGCGGGAGAAAATAGTTTGGATTCGCCGCATAGCAGGTGGCAAATTGCGACGCCGCCGTGGGGTGCACCGTTGCCGCACCGCACGTGTAGAGCTGCTGGTACGCATCGACCATCGCCATATTGGGCTGCGGATATTTATTGAATCCATTGTAATATTCCAGGTTGTAATTGGCCGTAGGCTGAATGCCTTCCTTGTAGGCAAACAGCAACGCGTCCCAACTGTCGTAGCCGAAATACCCCGTCCGTGTATCGGAACCGAACGGGATGGCGGCCTGATAGGTGTTGGCGTATTCGAGCGTAAGCTGCCCCAACTGGCTCAAATTGGCCAGGCATCCAACGGTGACGGCATCCTGCTTCGCCTTGGCAAGAGCCGGCAGCAAAAGCGAAATCAGCAGTGCAATAATGGATATAACCACCAGCAATTCAACAAGTGTAAACCCCTTACGCCGCACTTGTCGCACCGCGCCATGGCCATCTGTTGGCATGCGGCCTGTGCCATCGGCGCTTTTTAGATCAACTGTGCTGAACATCATGGATTGATACCTCCAGTAAAAATGGCCAATGGCCGAAAAATAAAAATTCACTGATATAGTTGCCTGCAATGCATCACGGCTGTCAGGTGAACTTATCACCCGTGCCAATAAGCGCTGCGGACTGCTACCCTTTAAACACGCACCACGAGAATATCTAAAGCACCACTTCTGCCTGGGCCGATATCCGGGTGCACTTCAAACCGACTTGCTCTTCGACCTTACAATCACTTCCGAGTTGGTCGCCACTCCCCAGATAGAGTGCCCCGTTTCATGCAGGAGTCTTAATGACTCGTGTAACAAACTTGACACAACCAGAGTCTAGCATATGCGGCCTTTTTCGCTAGAGCCTTTTTGAATCACCGATGAGGCGTTTTTTTGTCACTCATTTTGATGAAAATAGTCCCCATGTTATCGATTAAAATGAGATGCATTCCACGATGCGGCTTTATCTTTATCACACCCAACCGCTGCCGACGCCTGATAACCCTGACCGTTCAAATAGCGTATATGTGATATATAAATGGTAAAAAGGCTATAGTCGGAGCGGGCGGTCAGTTGTATGCTTCACGCAGAGTTGGTGGTAAGACTCATTGGCGGAATGTTTGATCGCATGAAATCAATGAAACAGGTGCTTTTCCTCGGTAGCTTGGCGATCGGTTATAACCGACAGATCGTGCGTGCACTGGGCGAACACGCCGAAGCCCGAGGCGACTTGCGGATTCTCTTCCCCACGGAATTTGACAAGCTCGAAGGCTGCGATCTGCAGAAAATAAAAATTCATGGCGTGATACTTGGTTCCAATCCTCCCGGCTACAATTGGCCTGTCACATCAAAGCGGCGGTTACCGACAATTGATGTCTCCGCCGAGGAAGCGCCCCGAAACCTTCCTCGAGTAGCTACGGATGACTTTCAGGTTGGCCGGATGGCGGCTGAATACTTCATGTTGAAGGGGTTCAGAAATCTCGCGTACTACGGTATGGCGGGCCGCCACTGGTCGGAAGCGCGCTGGCGGGGGTTTGACGAAACCGCGAAAAAGGCGGGGCTTAAGCCGCACCGCTTTACCCGCACCACCCCGCGCGGGCCTTACAGCTTGGCCATATTCCCCCTCTCCGTGGGGGATTGGGTCAAGTCTTTGCCGCCCGCTTCGGCCATTTTCGGTGGTGACGATCTGCTGGGGGCGGAAATTATCGCCTCGTGTCGCGCCAGCGGCCTGCAGGTGCCGGGTGATGCCGCCATTTTGAGCGTCGATAACGATGATATCTTCGGTCTCTGGAATGGGGCTCAGCTTTCAACCATCAGGCTCAACACCAAGATGATTGCCCAGCGGGCACTGGAACTGCTCGCCGAATTGATGACCCACCCGCGCCGTGCCGTCGGCTCGGAACTCATCGCCCCCGTCGAAGTTGTCACCCGGCTGTCTACCAATATTTTCGGAGTTGATGACCCGGTGGTTCGCCGTGCATTGGAACTGGCCCAGCAGCACATCGGGGATGGTGTATCGGTAAAGTGGCTGGCGGCCAAACTCGGCGTCTCGCGGGCAACGCTGGAACGCCGCTTTCTTTCCGGACTCGGCCGCAGTCCCGCACGCGAACTCGCCCGCATGCAGGCACATATGGCCCGGCGGATATTAATTAATTCCAGGCACTCGGTCGAACGCATCGCCGAACAGATTGGCTATACGTCCGCCAAACAACTGCGTGCGTCGCTGCGCGAGGTCTTCGGTCAAACCCCCAGTGAAATTCGCGCCGCTAACCTCACCACCGGCTGACTGCACCCCGTACTGTACGCCACCCTGCACCCGGATGACGAGGTTTGATTTTTCCGCCCCGATTTGCCTGATAATACCACCACCTGTATGGCGCAGGATATCATCGTAAAGTCCGTAGCGGCTCTCTGGACGCAGCGGCCTTGAGCCCACGCGGCGTGTCATGCGGCAAATCTGCGTTTTGGCCCCGAACAAAAGCCTTGATCGTAGCCAGTGGCGATTCCGATGTCCCATCCAGCGGCGTGATCACATAATCACCCGCCGCCGCCGGCACGATGAAAGTCTCCGCGTAATGGATGACGAGTGGATCAAAACAGCCATCGGGGCTTTCCACTTTAACGGCCGAACCCTCGACAAGGTTGAGCACATTTACCGACTGTGTGCTGCGATGCACAACAGGTCCGGTGAACCAGTGACGGCGTGTTTCAATGAATTGGGAAGCGTGCAGGCCCGTTTGCTCTTCTCGCCACCATTTGCCTCGTTCCAGTGGAGTGATGTGGTTGATCAGGTTATGTTCTACCCATTGCGTGCCGTACTGCCATTGGATATTTGCCAGTCCCCGCTCCAGGTGGATCGGGCGTGGGTGTCCGTCCAACCCCAGCCGCCCCCAGTCCCACAATTTGAAGGTGAAGATATAGGGCGTGGCGCTGATTTCCAGTACCAGATTGCCGGCCCCGGAGCAGTGGCACGTGCCTGCCGGTATTAAAAAATGATCATGCTTCCGCGCCGGCCACCGGTTGACGTATGCCTCTACTGGCGGAGCAATGTTCAGACTCTGTGCGCGATGCAAATCGGCGGAAAATTGATCCGCATCCACGTGGTCAACGACGCCGAGATAAACCGCTGCATCCGGATTGGCCTGCAGTATGTAGTAACTCTCATCCTGCGTATACGAGACACCAAAATGGTCGCGAATATAGGCACGCAGCGGATGCACCTGAAGGCTTAAATTCCCTCCTCCGATCGTGTCGAGCATATCAAACCGGATGGGAAACTCCGCCCCGAACTGGCCATGAACGCTCTCACCCAACAACTGCAACGGATGACGCAACACCAGATTGATTGCCGGTATCTCCGTTGTCACCGCGCCAAATTGCAATAGCAGGCTGTTTTCCTCCGGCACGCAGTCAAATCCCCATCCATAGTTGGGGCTTTGCTCGTCGAGATGAAAATGCCGCTGCATCCACCTTCCGCCCCATGGTGCGGGATCAAAATAGGGTACCACCCTGAACGGGCGCTGCGTTAGATTTAAGAGCGCCTGCCGCATCAGTGGGCCGCGCACGGCGACCGGCTGGGCAGGGTCGGTGGTATCCAGAAAATACTCCGCATCATCAAACACCGACATCTTGTGCTGATCCAGCACCCGCCAATCAACGAAAAATGCCCGTTTGTATTTTTCTGCGGCTGAACCCTGTTCAATCGGCGTGCCCAGATTGCCCGCCTGACCGCTTCGAAATCGAAGTTGAATCGGCCATCGCGCCATGTCGGCGTACACCACCATCGCACGTCGGTCGGACAGGAGCGCTGCACCCGGCCCGCATACCAGTTGCAGGCCGTCGCCACCTTGAAGGCGCGCCCTCGCTGCCGCCAATTTATCGGCGTCAAAAAAATCGCTCAAACGCCGATCGGTCAATCGACCGAAGACCGGGTCGTCACCCATATACGGAGAAACAAGTGCTTCAATCTGCGCCAAGGATTTTAATAAATCCGTCGTATCCACCGTCCATTCCGGACGAAGAGTACGGGATAGTAATGATTGAATGTATTTGGCATCAACGCCGGAGTAGCAGTCCACCACCAGTAGACGATGTCCCGATTCAGCCAGTCGTCGCCGCCATTCGCTGACGATCGCATCCCATCCGCTCTGCACATGGCCTCCCGGGGCGGGAAATGTGATTTTCGGACATTTGTCATAGCATGTCTGCTTCAAGGTGTCAGTTCCTTTTTTCAGCCGCCAGGGCACCCACACCCAGCAAGCCGGCGTTATTTCCCAGGGCGGCTTTGCGAATTTTGATCCGCCACTTAGCCCATGAATGTTTCTGAACATACGCCCGAAAAGCTGGCAAAAGTCGGCGGTGCTGCTGCGCCAGCCCACCGCCTATCACGATCAACTCGGGGTCATATTGATGAATGAGATTGCATACCACCGCGCTCCATACATGAATGGACTTTTCAACCAGCCTCATGGCGAGCGAATCGCCATGATCTGCATGCCGAAATACATTGCGGTAATCGATGACACCCTCGGCCGCCAATGCGCTTTTTCTGAAACCATCCATTCCCTTAACCAGAGTTTCCAATCGCCAGGTGGAGGCGTAGAGTTCCGCACATCCGATATTTCCGCATTCGCACCGCGCCCCAAAAACGTCCATGGTGGAATGACCGATGATATTGCCAGCCAGTCCGTGCTCGCCCGTAAGCGGGTGCCCATTGATCATTACCGCACTGCCGATGCCCGTTCCCAAGGTTACCATAATGGCATTTTTAACACCCCGGGCGGCACCGAAGCGATATTCGCCAGCCAAGGCGGCATGGGCGTCATTGCACCAAAAAGCATGACTGATGCCCGCGCCGGCCATCAGGCGGCCGACATTCTTTGAGGGGGCGTCGTCATACTTGGCTTCAGGTGTGGCGTAAATCCTTCCCGAAACAGGGTTTACGATGCCTGGCAACGCCAAACCAACAGCCGTGGCAGGCACCTGTCGGCCAGAAAACTGCCGGTGCATATACGTCCATCTGGCCGCCACCCTTTTCACCGCTTCGCGCAGACCGAGGTTGGCCATCGCCGGTATCACCTCCACCGCACACAACTTGTTTTCGTGCAGCAGTCCCACACGAATATTGG
The DNA here is from genome assembly GCA_021818445.1 of Planctomycetota bacterium. GTDB lineage: Bacteria > Planctomycetota > Phycisphaerae > WQYP01 > WQYP01 > JAJZGD01. The sequence goes on along the minus strand of JAKAEB010000022.1, from coordinate 28,392 downwards.
TTCCACCGGCGTCGGCCACCCAGATCACCATTTGGTACCCTTTTAGATAAAACCATCTCCAGTGCTCCACGATAGTACAAGACGTTTGATATTCAATGGCAAATTTACAACATAGCTATCATAATAACGCCATGACTACCGAGACGTTGTCCCCCAGCCAACCCCGAACCGCGCGGTCAAAGCCCGCACCGACCCGTCATGTACTTGTGGCGTTATGGTGGTGGGACCAGCGCATGCTGGAGGGCATTGCGCGGTACGCCGCTTCGCAGGGATGGATATTGGACATGCGCGTGCGTTTCGCCAACCGCATCCCAATTCGGCGCACTTACGATGGAGCATTGGTCTTCAGCGGGCGCGGTAAGGTGCTATTGGGTGTTGCCCGCGCCATTCACGGACCGGTTGTTAATTTGGACCAGCATCGCCCCATAACCGGTGCCCATGGCGTTTACTGCGATGATGTGGGGGTTGGGCGCACGGCCGCCGATCATCTCATCGATTGCGGCATCGACCGCGCGCTGTTCCTGCAGGTTCGCGCCCGGCGCAGCCGGTCTGAGATGGCGCGATTTCGCGGCTTTCGGCAGCGCCTTAAAGAAGTGGGTATTGCCGCTGCGCCGACCAGCATCCGCAATCTTCCGGTGGCGGTTAAAAAGTTACCACGACCTTTTGGGATCATGGCTGGTAATGATGAAGCGGCGGTGGAAGCAATCGGTGTATGCCGACAATTGGGCTATTCTGTTCCCGATGAGGTGGCGGTGGTTGGTGTCGATAATTTTCCCACCACCTGCCTTTATGCGCCAGTGCAACTCTCCAGCGTGGATCTGAACCTCGAGATGTGGGGCCAGCGTGCCGCTGAAGCTCTGCACGCCCTCATGGATGGAACCATGGAAGCTGGATTTCAGATCATTCCCAATTCGGGTGTCGTAATGCGTGCCTCGACGGACGTCGCTCATCGCCTCAACCCCGGCGTCTCAAAGGCGTTGCGCTTTATAAGGGCCAATTTTCGGCGGCCGATGCGCATAACAGAATTGGTCAAGCACGTCGGTTTGTCCCGGCAAACATTGCAAAACTATTTTCGCGCGCAGCTTGGCTGTTCCATGATGGATCAACTCGGGCAGGTACGTCTCCGGTGCGCTATGGAACTGATGCGCCGTGAAAGCTTCTCGCTATCGCGGGTTGCTATTGAAAGCGGATTTCGCGATTATCAGCATTTTCATCGTGTTTTTCGGAATAGAATGAAATGCACACCCTCGCAATGGCGGGCGGAACATGCCAGCATGCCGCCTCCTCGGATGGTAGCCACCACTTAACACCTCTGATCGCCATCAATGCAACCCCGGCGCGAATATGGAACCGAAAGAATTCCGCAATTTTTTTCTTGACTTATTATCAGACATTGATTAGCCTCTCCAATCAATGGGGGCAGGTGAGTTCAACCCTACTTTCCCACGCTTGATGCCGATGCGAGAGCAAGTTCCCGCCGTGTCAGGCGAGTTGTTGTAGACAATTTAATTATGCCTCAGGGATGGGGCGTCGTGCAGTTGCTGCCTGTCAGCAATGGTCGCCTCTGATCGTGCACCGATCAACTCAATATTTTGTGGGGCGGCGTTTCTGCTTTCGGGTTCCCGAAAGCCGCCGCAGCGCCGAATTGAGTTGAAATTTTGGAGGTTTTATCATGAGAGCAATTTCTCTCCATCCCCGGTTACGTGCTGCGCGGCGGTCCGCCGCAGGGGCAGTTCCCATCGCTTTGGCCATCCTCACCGCAGCGGTGGCCGCCAGTGCCAGTGCCACAACCACCGACATCTGGACCAATGGCAGCGGCAAGAATCTGTGGGACACCACCAGCGCCAATTGGAACACTGCAAATGCGGGTGGTGTGTACGTCAATGGCGATGCGGTGCTGTTTGATGATACCGCCGGGCTATCCAACACCGCCGTGACGGTAGCCCCCCAAACGCCCCCGCTGGACCCCGCTGGGATTACCGTCGACAGCTCGACCAACAATTACAACTTTTCGGGTGGCGGTTACATCACCGGGAGCGGCAGCCTGCTCAAAGATGGGAGTTCTACCCTCACCATTGGTAACAGCGCGGCAAACACCTATACCGGCGGTACCACCATCAATGATGGTACGCTACTGGCGGATGACGCGGGCGGATCGGCAACTGGCACCGGGCCGGTACTGGTCAATGGCGGCGCGTCGTCCGGGACACTGGGGGGCGATGGTACCGTCGGTGGCAACACGTCAATTCAGAGTGGTGCCACGCTGGCACCGGGAAGCGGAAACAGCGGTGATCTGCTCACATTCAGCGACCCAAACAGCAACGCCTTGACACTTTCCAGTGGAGCCAACCTTGCGTACTCCCTCAATGCGCCCAATCAGGCCGGGGGTACCAACGGCAACGACATGGCAACGGTTGATGGCCAACTGATCATCAACCCAAACATTTCGCTTGCGGTAACGCCGGGAACCTCATTCAACACCGGCACCTACCAACTGATCAACTACGGCTCGCTTCAGGACAACAGCAGTAATTTCAGTGGTTGGAATGCATCATTGTCGACCATCCCCAGTAATCTGACCGCCAGCGAATACTTCAAATTCGGTTTTGCCAACACGTTTACGGCCAACAATAGCGGTCATAACACCATCAACCTCGTGGTAAGTCAGAGCAGTTCAGCACCCACGCTGGGACCGGGCCAATCGGCATCGATGGTTCAACCGGCAAACACGCCGCTGGACGATTCAACCCCGTCAAAACCAGCGTTTTCCATAGACGTAGGGGGAAAGTCGACGCCGTTTTTTGTTGCGCGCGGGCCCGACGCCGCCGCCAACGCCCCAAAAATGTTTAACTTTGGCTGGGCGGTGGCACCGGCCATAGCACCGGGCGAAGCCTATTTTAATGACGGATCATTCGCATCAAGTGTGACGTATGTCGCTAACGCGGCTGCGAAGGGTGGCGGTGCGGCCGCCAAAAACCCCGCCAATTACACCCTGACCAACGCCCGGCAAGGAAAAAATTGGGCATTTGCCGGGGCCAGCGTTCCACTCTTCAGTGTGGCGAGTGGAAATCTGGTTCTGGTAAATGGCACCTCCGACACCGGTACGCCGTTTAACGCGCCGCAGCAAAACAATCCAGTTTTAGGCGCAGGGGCTAAAGTCAACGCCTATCCCGGCGTGGGGGGCGCGCCAAATCAAAAGCCCGCAGCCTGGCTGCCCATATTTGTTCTTTCACCAGAGGTGTTTGTCGGTGATCCACCCGCGCTCGATGTCCCGACCTATTACGGTGAAACCTTCACCAATCCCAATGGCGACAGTGGCATCTACCTTGCCGATGTGGTTAATGGAACACTGGATTTGCCAACCTCGCAAGACCAACTCGCCACGGGCACGGATGCTCAGGCCAACTACAGCGGCTCATTCCTGAGCCTTGTACAGTCGGTGCTCGGCTCTTCGATAACCGCTCTTTCCGATCTTACCGATAGCCAATGGCTGCTGTTTGACGGCTCTTACGGCACTGACCCGTCCAATGACACGGCTTGGACGGTCACCGATGCACCAAACAATCAATTCGAGGTCATTGGCCTCGGATCGGGGTCGCTGGAGGTAACGCCCGAACCGGCTGCCATTTCCATCTTTGCAATCGGCGGCTTCGCATTATTAATACTGCCGCGTGTGCGGGCACGTCGATAATGCTGTCACCATAAGGGGGGGATTTTTTTATATAACGCCCCGCGAGATTTTGGCAGTCTCGCGGGGTTTTTTACGGTTTAATACTTTTCAATTGCGACCACAGGTACGCTCCCGGACAACTCGTGGCGTTATCGGCTAAATCACGGTGGCCATAGATGCGCAGCACGCCGCAGCGTCGCCCTGCCATCGCCACCAATTTCCGCAGCGCGGCAAACTGTTCTTGCGGCAACGGGTGCAGGTCAAAATTGCCCAGACAAACCACGCCGAGATTTCCAGCATTATGATTTTTCACGTGGGCTCCCTGAAATTTGACACTTCGTAACTCCCACACCCGTCCGGCGGGGTCAATCGCAAAATGGTAGCCGATATCCGCCCAGCCGCGGCCCTTTGGCGGCGCGGAAGTATGAAATTCCATAATGGCCCGCAGGTTGGCGGCCGCATCCGCCATAGCTGACGACGTAAACCCTTCAGGAAAGCCCGAGTGGTGCACAGTAATGGCCGTGCAATCGCCCAATGGAATCATGGCGTCCAAGTCCGGCGTGCCCACCGCCCACGCCTGCCGAGGCAACACCAGCAACCTCTCGCCGCCATGCTTGGGGACAAAATCAAGTTCGCTCAGGATGGCAATAGTTCAGTTACTCAGCAAAGGGGCAAAGGTAAAGTGCTGGCCGCCGATGGCCGCCTGGGCCATGAACCCTTGCGACGGCAGTACATAAACCAATACTCCGCGGACATAGTTGGCGGCCGTCCCACCGCCGCTTGCCGCGACGACGGCTGATGCGCGGGCGTCAAAGGTGGTTTCGCCTTCCTTAAACGCCGCCATCGTCGACGCATTCTGGAACAGTATCAGTTCGCTGTAGCTTTGTCCGCCAATCTGTGCCCCAATCGACGCGCTGGTCATCTTGCAATAGCCAATCAGGCGACCATGTTCAAAAACCTGCCCGCGGCCCTCGGCACCGCCAATCACAAACGCACCGGTACCGATCGACGGCAGCACTGCATAACCGTAGGCGGAAGCCATGAGCTTTTGGATGCTTGGCTTGGCGGAGACAAATTCAGAGATCGTCCCCTTTACCCTTGCGGTCATATAATCACGGGAGGCCGGGGTGCTTGGCGTCACCGGCTCGGCGCAGCCCGCAAGTGTGATCAGCCCAATCGCCATCAGTAAACCAATGCTTGATAACATTTTTCGTTTCACGATGTGCACTCCATTAAATAGTCCAAAAATACCGCCCGTACGGGCCAGTAACAGGATAGTACCCTCTTTGCGTTAAGACAACATGAGGCCGGTATGGTTTGCCCGACGCAGGCCATACACCGCTACGAACAAATTATGTCCGCTTTCCGGGCAAGATATGGCGTTGGCGGCTGCGCCAAGCGAGTGATGATACATTCTTGACATGGCCGCACAGCTATCCTAATGTTCCAGACGGCGAAGAGGTTGAATTGATGAAGCCCATACTAATTGCAATACCGGTCTTTAACGAAGAAAGACATTTAGCCAAGGTGCTACGCGAAATTCGCGGCGTCGTGGGGCGGAAGGCGGATATCTTGATCGTGGATGATGGCTCCACCGATGCTACGCCGGATATATCAGTCCAGCATAAGGACGTGGCATATCTGCCGCATGATCGGAACCTCGGTTACGGTGCCAGCCTTATTGATGCTTTTAACTGGGCCGCCCGGTATCAATATCAGTGGGTCATCACCATGGACTGTGACGAACAGCACGAACCTGCCCGCTTGCATGATTTTTTTGCTGCCATTGCCACCGACGACGCCGATATCGTCAGTGGATCACGTTATATGAATAGCGCCCTGATGCATGACGCACCACCTGCCGACCGCCGCCGCATCAACATGCTTCTCACCGATGTGGTCAACCGCAATCTGGGGCTGGATTTGACGGACACCTTTTGCGGTTACAAGGCCCATCGTGTAGAGGCCGTCCGCCGCCTGAAACTTACCGAGCCCGGCTACGCCTTCCCCATGCAGTTTTGGGTGCTTTGTGCCCGCGCCGGGTTGGCTATCCGCGAATTGCCCGTGGACTTGATCTACAACGATCCCAATCGCCATTTCGGCGGTCAGCTTGATAACCCCGATTTGCGCCTCCGCCACTACCTGAATGTATTCTTTGAAACCATGAACCAGATGGCACCATGCCGAACCATGGCTGCCGCGTGTTGAATGATCTCGGCGATTGCAGGATCATAATTCCATAATGACCGACCGCATCGCCGACATTTCATCATCCCACCCGTTCCTTCGACCTCGAAGTGATAATGTTTTTATTCCCCGCCACCACGGCGAGGTACTCATTGAACCGCCCGCCAAGGCCGCAGTCAACTATCTCCGGGTACCACGCGGGGCTGATGTCCACCCCCAATGGAAGCCGCTTATCCATCGGGCACGGAGGGATTTATACGCGTTGCTGCCGGATCCCCGCCGCCAGCGCTTGCCGACTTCGGTTGCTTCGCCGGACCACACGCCAGCCAGTTCAGACCTGGCTGGCCACGAAGCAGGGGGGCCACTGGTCATCACCGGACATCAGGTGGAGTTTTATCACGCCGGCGTATGGACCAAGGTTCTCCTTGCCGATGATCTCGCGCAGCAGACCGGCGGTACAGCAGTGGACATTCTGGTGGATCATGACACGGTGGATCATCTGGGCTTGGCATTGCCCGATAAAAATGGCGATGGAGAGTGGCATAAGACATGGCATACGTGGGCGTACGGCAATGCAGTAGCGGCGGACGGTCTGTCCGCACCGGCACCGCATATCGCCGCGGATTGGTGTGACGGGATACTGCGGTCGGTCGCGGGGAGTCGGGTGATCAATCCCGACGCGATTAGCTATTTTATTAATGGCCTTCGCACGCCAGCGCATCGCGATTATGTCTCATGGATGGATACTGCCCGCACAGCATTTGAACAAAAGTTCGGTCTTCATGTGCACCATGTGCGCAGCGGTGCCCTGTGCCAAAGTTCTGCGTGGCTTGCGTTTGTCGCCTTGTGGATATCCCATTACGCCCAGTGGACGACCATTTATAACCAGGCCATTGAAGATTATCGTCGGCGTCACCATATTAAATCGCCAGCCCGCCCCATGCCGCCGCTGGATGCCTCATCCACTGCCGTCGAATTACCTTTTTGGATTTACCGCCGCGGCAACCCGCGCGAGCGATTAAGCATCAAACCCGGCCATCGCCCCATCATCGTGTTTGGCTCACAGTTGATTGAATTGCCAATGGCCGGCGATGACCTTCTGCAAACCGCCGACCAATGGCGGCAGACTTTGGATGCACTCGACCTGTGTATTCGGCCTCGGGCGCTGACGCTGACAATGTATGTGCGGACTTTTCTGGCCGACTTATTCATCCATGGCATCGGCGGGGCGATGTACGACGAGATGACCGACCAGATAGCCGCCCAGATTGGCCTGCCCATCGGTGGTTACCTGTGCGCTTCGGCCGGATGGCTGCTGCCGGCCGGGCATGCCAACGAAATCAATGTTCCGTCGCCGTCGGAACTCAAAATGCGGCGGCACCACCTGAAGCATAATCCACAATTGCTATATCAGCATCGGAGTTTGCCAGCGGCGATCGAACCTTTGCTGGCCGAACGAAGTGAGTTGATTGCGGCCTTGGCATCCCGGCCGCGTCACGGTGATTTGGCCGCCCGCGCAGCGCGGCGCAGGCAGTTTACCCGCCTGCACGCTATCAATGCCCAATGCCACCAATATTCCGACGCGCTGACCCAAATTGATCGGGCCATCGCCGCAGCCGAATCCCATGAGCATCAGGCTGTGGTGCTTAGCGACCGGGAATACTTTTTCCCGCTGCACGGATGGGATTCGCTCCACCAATTGCAGCACAAAATCAAAGGCGAATGAGCCAGTTCCTCCGCCGTCGTGATTGATCATGGCCTTACACGCCCTGATTGCGGTGGGCATTTGCAGTTAGCCGACACCTCGCTTAAAACAATGTCTTTGCATGCACGCCCTGAAGGCGTACATGAATATGGGAGTTATTGACAAATGATGAAACGAGCCAAGTTAACCATCGTTGGTGCCGGGAATGTGGGGGCGACAACGGCCCATTGGGCCGCCGCGAAAGAACTCGCCGACGTTGTCTTGGTTGATATACCAGCATTGGATGGCGTGCCGCAGGGTAAATCCCTTGATCTTTCGCAAGCAGCGCCCATCGAAGGTTTTGATGTTCATATCACCGGGGCCACCGCGTACGAGGCCTCCGCTGACAGCGACATAGTCGTCATCACGGCCGGACTTCCGCGCAAGCCGGGGATGAGTCGCGATGACTTGCTGGCCAAAAATGCCGAGATTGTCAAAGCGGTTACCGAGCAGGTAGCCCGCACATCACCCCATGCCATTCTCATCGTGGTTTCCAACCCGCTTGATGCCATGGTGTATGTGGCACACAAGGTAAGCGGGTTTCCGGCGCATCGTGTCATCGGTATGGCGGGAGTGCTGGATACCGCCCGCTACCGCGCGTTTATCGCCGCTGAACTCAATGTCAGTGTGGAAGATATTCAGGCTTTGCTTATGGGTGGCCATGGCGACGACATGGTGCCGCTCCCGCGTTACACCAGCGTAGGTGGAATACCCCTGCCCGAATTGCTGCCCGCTGACAAAATTGATGCCATCGTCAAGCGCACCCGCAACGGCGGTGCTGAAATCGTCGGTCTGCTTAAAACCGGGTCCGCCTATTACGCCCCATCCGCTGCCGTGGTGCAGATGGCCGAGGCGATCATCCGCGACAAAAAACGCATTCTGCCCTGCGCCGCCCACTGCGGGAAGGAATATGGTGTGGGCGGGTATTTTGTAGGTGTGCCGGCTAAACTCGGCAGCCGGGGCGTTGAAGAGATTATTGAAGTTAAGCTGACGGCTGAAGAAAAAACGCTTTTTGACGGATCTGTAGAACATGTGCGGCAGTTGATCAAGTCGATCCGCATTTAAGAACCTCGCGGCAAAGGTGCCGGAGTTACGTTTCCGGGGGCGGAAGATATGGCGTCTTCAGGATCGGGCAGTGTACCTGGTCAGTTATCGGTGACGTTTGCCTCGGGCGTAGTCGGGGCGTTGGTGGTACTCGTCATCGCCTGGGTCATGGGCCAGTTTGGCCTCTTCGGCGATCTTGGCTGCCACTGGCGGCCCATGCCAAATCGGGATGCCGCCTATGCCCGGCTGGTCTGGGGTGGTATCTTCGGTTTGCTCTTCTGCCTGCCACTTATGGCGGGTAGCGTTGTAAAACGCGGTTTGGTTTTCGGAATCGCTCCAGCACTGGTTCAGTTGCTGGTCGTCTTTCCTTTGATGGATCATCAGCAGGTGCTGGGACTGAACCATGGCTACACCACGCCCTTCTTCGTGGTGCTTATGGGTGCAATTTGGGGAATAACTTCGGCCCTCTGGCTGAAGATGATCGGCGGATGATAGAAAAACAGGGCGTTTTTTAGGTGGAGTAAAACGGATGGAAACGAATAACACCAATACCAAAGGTTCAATGGTGGCTATTGTGGTGGCCGTGTTCACAGCCGCATTGGCCGGGCTGCTGTTTGGCTACGACACCGGCGTGGCTTCGGGCATTCAAAAATATTTGCAGACATATTTTCACCTAAGCGCCTTCGGCATAGGTTTTGTCATTGCCTGTCTCGATCTGGGAGCCATCGTTGGTGCCCTGCTGGCCGGCACGCTGGCCGACCGATTCGGTCGCAAATCCGTTCTGCTGGTTTGCGCGGTGCTTTTTGCCATCTCCGGATTACTGTCTGCCATTCCACAGCAAGTGTGGGAACTGGTGGTGGCCCGCATCCTCGGCGGTTTTGCCATTGGCGCATCATCCATGGTGGCACCCGTTTACATCGCCGAAATATCGCCCGAAAAACACCGCGGTCGTCTCGGGTCGCTATTCCAACTCGGTATCGTTGTCGGCATTGCACTGGTGTACTGGGTCAACTACGGCATTGTGGTGCACGGTAATGCCCAGCACGCCCACGATCTGGCCACCATGACACATGCCGGCGCGGCTGCCGCCATTCATCAAAGCTCCAACTGGAACCTGCGCATCGGCTGGCGGTTGATGCTGGGATCGGAAGTTTTGCCCGCACTGCTTTTTCTCATCCTGCTGATTGGCATTAAGGAAAGCCCACGCTGGCTGATTATCAACAACCACGAGGATCAAGCCCGAACGATTCTTCAACGGCTTTTCGGATCCCAGCAGGCAGAAAAGGAAATTCAGGCCGTTAAAGCTGTAGCCAGCGAAGAGGAGGGCCAGATATCCGAACTCTTCAAACCGCAATACCGCCTGCCACTGATTATCGCCCTGTTTCTGGCGGTCTTTTCCCAGTTCAGTGGTATTAATTCCATCATATATTACGCCCCGCGTGTCTTCGCCGCCGCCGGCATGCACACCAGCAACGCATTCGGTGCCACCGCTTTGGTCGGCATGGTCAATTTGCTTTTTACATTCATTGCGGTGGGGTTTGTGGATAAAGCCGGCCGCAAGTTGCTGCTGGCCATTGGCACGGCCATTCAGGTGGTGTCGCTCGGTTCAGTAGCGCTGGTTTTCAAACTTGCGCCCCGTGTTGCCCAATTTACCGTTCATAACCACATTACCGTGCAGGGGAGCATGTCGGCCAAAGCGTTTCATCAGTTGGCCCTCAACCTGCACGCCCATGTCGTCATCGCACCATACTTCGGCCATACGCAGGTGGTGATCCTGCTTTTAAGCGTGCTGGTATTTATTGCCGCCTTTGCCATGGCCATGGGACCCATGCCATGGATTATTATTTCTGAAATATTCCCCGCCCGCATCCGGGGCCGGGCCGCATCGGTGGGGGTGCTTACCCTGTGGGCCGCCATTTTTGTGGTAGCGCAAACATTTCCAATACTCAAGAAAGATGCCGGCCTGACCACGACGTATATGCTCTACGCCGTATGTTCGCTGATCAGCTTTTTGTTTGTGGTCTTTGTACTGCCTGAAACCAAAGGCCGTACCCTTGAGGAAATTGAAACCTCATGGCGGCATCGCGTGTCGTAGTGCACCCCTTGTGCAGGCACCGGACCCAAGCACGGAACCATACCGGGTAAGCACGTATGGGGCCGGCGGCATACGCTCCAAAGCCCGTCCTGATTCTGTATCGCAGTGAGCTGGATTTTTCAGTGCGGCAGGGGGCCGTCAAGGCCATGATGCGGGCTTGGCGGTGGCAGTGCAATATTAACTTTGTGGTATTGCCCATTGGTGTGTACACGGATGCCACCGAGCAGCGGTAAAAATTGCCAGGGGTTTGGAATCTTTTCAGGATTGCCCCGCCATCGTGCCATCACCTTGCCCATGTTGCTCACTTTGCTCCATGCCGCGTGATAGCGCTGAAAATACCACACCGCCACGCGAAAAATAATCGATCCACGATGACCGGTCACAAACGACTGAGTCCGTAACTGCTCTACCACCACTGTGGCGTGATTATGATCGGCGGCAATCCAAAGTGGGCGGTTGTAATTCGTGAAACGGGGTATCTTTTCAATAAACCGCACAATCTGCCGTATGTCGCCGGGCTTGGCCGGTGGCCCCGGCAGCACCGGGCGCTCATAGCGCATATTTACCCCCTCCCATCGACCGTGGCGGGTAAGCAATATTAAATCATAAGTGTGGCCCACCGGCACATGGGGTATGGAAAATGCTCCATTGTGCCGATGAAACGCCCCTGGAAATACCCACGCAGTACGGTGGTTCCGGCTGACCTGCAGAACATTGGCGCGGTTCCGATCTACCGCTTCGATTGCAACCACATGCATGGTGGCGGGGCACTTGATGGTACCGTGCAGTGTGATGACAGATGGAATTGGGGCCGCAGCGACCATCCCTGCCCCCGTTGCGGGTAGAAGCGCTGCAGATACGAATGCTAAAACTTCACGCACCGCCATATTCTTCCGCTCAATGAGCCTGACTGCAGCGAGTCGCCCGCGGTTGCCGCGCGCAGCCTGCCGCTATTTCGTGGGCTTTCGCGTTCTTTCCAGCCAACCGGTATCGATCCGGGCATTGATAAAATCTTTATCGCGCATAATTTGCCGATGCAGACTGATCGTGGTCTTCACGGGGCTGGCGCGGAATTCATCCAGCGCCCTCCGCATGGTGTTGATGGCGTCGATCCGGGTGGGGCGGTGGACAATCAGCTTGCCGATCATGGAGTCATAGTTAGGGCCGATGCGGTAATTCTGGTACGCATGGGAATCAAATCGCACGCCCGGGCCGCCGGGGGGGACAAATTCATCCAATGTGCCGGGGCAGGGTGTAAAATTGCGATCGGGGTCTTCCGCGTTGATGCGGCACTCTATGGCGGCACCATTAAGCTGAATATCGCTTTGGGCCAGCGAAAGTTTTTCGCCCGATGCGATGCGCAGTTGCCAATGGATCAAATCCTGACCGGTGACCATTTCAGTTACCGGGTGCTCCACCTGAATGCGGGTGTTTACCTCCAGAAAATAGAACCGATTCTGCTTGTCAACGATAAATTCAACCGTGGCGGCGGAATAATAGCCCGCAGCTTTGGCCAGGCGGACGGCAGATTCGCAGAGTTCCTTTCGGGTTGGCTCATCAATAACCGGGCAAGGGGATTCTTCAATAAGTTTTTGATGCCGTCGCTGAACGGTGCAATCGCGTTCAAACAGATGCACCACATGGCCATGCTTGTCGCCGAGAATTTGCACCTCAACATGGCGGGGTTCTTCGTGGTACTTTTCAATAAATACGGTGGAATCCTTAAAGGCGGCTTCAGCTTCCGATTGAGCAGCCTTCAGCGAACTTTTAAGACTGATGTCATTGTGCGCTACCCGCATGCCACGGCCACCACCACCCGCCGATGCTTTGATGATCACGGGGTAACCAATACGCTGGGCCACATCGACGGCCTGTTTTTCCGACGTGACCGGTCCGTCGCTGCCGGGGGTTAGTGGCACTTTGCACTTTTTAGCCAGTTCTTTCGAGGCGAGTTTGGCGCCGAGCATCTTCATTGATTCGACCGACGGACCGATAAATTCAATTTTGCAACTGCGGCAGATTTCGGCAAAGTGGGCGTTTTCCGATAAAAAGCCATATCCAGGGTGGATAGCCTGTACGTCGGCAATTTCCGCGGCTGAAATAATGCGCGGAATATTGAGATAACTTTCCGCCGCCGGTGCGCCACCAATACAAATGGCCTCATCGGCGAGCCGGACATAATTGGCATCGCGGTCCGCTTCGGAAAAGACGGCGACGGATTCCACGCCCAATTCGCGGCACGCCCGAATGATCCGCAGTGCAATCTCCCCTCGATTGGCAATAAGAATTCTGGAAAACATCCTCACCTTTCAACACGCGGCAGGAGACCGCGCCATTAAAACCTGTCCCGATGGCACCACTTGCCGGGCGCTAATCCGCCTTAAGTAAAAACAGCGGCTGGTTGAATTCAACACCCTGTCCATTTTGTACCAGGATTTTCGCGATGGTACCGGTGGCTTCCGCCTTGATTTCATTGAATACTTTCATCGCCTCAATGATGCACACCACGGTGTCTTTATCAACATGCGCACCGACTTTGACAAACGGTGGAGAATCCGGGCCCGCCGCGGAGTAAAACGTCCCGACCATCGGCGATTTAATACTTGGGCCGGTGGATTTCTCGGACGCCGCCGGGGCCACTACGGGCGATGGCGCAGCCTGGGTTACCACTGGTGCCGCCGAAATGGCCGGCGCTGCAGCTCCAACTGCGGCCCCGTGTGCCATTGCGGGCGCGGCTGGTGTCAGATCGCGTCGCAGGCGGATCGATGATTTATCTTCCACCAGTTCAATTTCTGTAAGGCCATTGTCCGCCATAAGTTTAACCAAATCGCGGACGCGCTTGTTGTCGGTAAACATTTCCTTCGCCATGAAACTCCTCCGCCGGTGGCGCTTGCGCCCCGACCATTACATCACCTGGGCACTATCCATATCACGAGGCAGTGTGCTGAGCACCCGGCAGCCATCGTGCGTTACCAGTACGTCATCTTCAATCCGCACGCCCCCGACACCCGGCAGATAGATGCCCGGCTCAACGGTGACGACCATTCCCGGAGCCAGCACTGCCGTTGATTTGGGCGATAGCGACAACGGTTCATGTATATCGCGTCCGACTCCGTGCCCCAAACCGTGGCCAAAATTCTTTTTGTATCCGGCGCGGGATATGATGTCCCGGGCTTTTTTATCCACTGTCTTGGCCGCCACGCCCGGTGCAATGGCCTCAATGGCCGCCTGCTGTGCATCAAGGACGACTTTATAAATTTGCCGAATTTTGACGGGCACTTTACCCAGAAACAACATGCGCGTCAGATCCGATCGGTAACCCCGGTAAATGGCACCCCAATCGCATAATACCGCCATGTTGTTCTGCACCGGTACATCGGAGGGGCGATAGTGGGGCAGCGACCCGTTAGCCCCCGCACAAATGATGCTGTCAAACGCGGAGTTGGACGCCCCTCGGCGGCGCATTTCGTAGCCCAGCAATCCGGCAACTTCATTTTCCGTCATACCCGGTCGCAATTGGGCTCGCATGGCGAGAAAACCATCCTGGGCAATGTGGATGGCCGCCTCAGTAATGCCCAATTCATGTGAGTCTTTAATATTCCTCAGCTTCGACATCACGTCCAAAGTCGACTTCAGTTTGGTTTTAGATGGTTTAAGCACGTTATCCAAAGTCTGCTTTTGCCGCAGGGTCAGTGCCTCGCCCTGTACCCCGAGCCGATCCCATTTATGCCTTTTCAAGATGGAACCAAGTTCGTCCGGCAGCGAATGTTTCCGCACGACCAGCTTTACCCACGGGCACTCGATTCCGATCTGTTCAACATACCGAAAGTCGCTGATGAGATAAATTCGGTCCGATGCCACCAATGCCCATGAGTCGTCACCTTCAAAACCGGTCACATAGCTGACATCGGCAAAGTTGGTCAGCAGCATCGCTGGAATGTTTTCATTGCGAATGGCTTCGCGGATGCGAGCTTGCCGCTCCATCAGATAACCGGGTGGTGCTATTTGTTTTATCGCCATGTGGTCAATCCATTTACCCAATAGCAAAATTACCGTCGGCGGATTATACACGCCAGCACCATTTTGTACCCAAGTTGGATGGCCGCAGGCTATTCCACGTTCCAGCATGCGGCGGTGTGCGCTTCATCGCCGCGTTTGACCGCAATGGGGGGCATTTCGCGCTGGCATATGGCGGTGGCCAGCGGGCAACGCGGATGAAACGGGCAGCCACCGGGTGGATGGGCGGGGCTGGGCACTTCCCCCTGCAGGACGGTGCGGGTGGTAACCCGGTTGGGTTCAGGCATCGGTACGGCCGAGAGCAATGCCTGGGTGTAAGGATGGCGTGGATGGCTCACCACACTGCGGGCCGGGCCTAATTCCACAATCTTGCCCAGGTACATAACTGCCACGCGATCGGAAAAATGTTCCACCACCGCCAGATTATGGGCAATAAATACGTACGAAAGCCCCATTTCACGCCGTAAATCGGCCAGCAGATTTAATACCTGTGCCTGAATGGATACGTCCAATGCCGATACCGGCTCGTCGCAGATTATCAAACGTGGATTTACCGCCAAAGCCCGGGCAATCCCGATGCGCTGTCGTTGCCCACCCGAAAATTCATGCGGATAGCGCCGCGCGGCGTCGGCATCAAAACCGACCCGCTTGAGTAACTCTCTCACGTGCGCCTCAAGGTTGTTGCGCGGCACAAGATTGTGCACCAGCAACGGCTCGGCGATCATGGACCCGACCGTCATCCGCGGGTTGAGTGAACCGATCGGGTCCTGAAAAATAATTTGTATGTGTCGTCGTGTGGCCCGCAATTCACGCGACTTTAGCGCGTACAAATCCCGGCCCTCAAAAAATACCCCGCCGGAGATGTGTGCCGACCCGCGCGGCAAAAGTCGCAAAATCGCCCGCCCGGCCGTGGTTTTACCGCAGCCCGATTCACCGACAATACCGAGCGTTTCGCCCTGACGCACGCTGAACGATATGCCGTTAACGGCCTTGACCCAACCATGAGGTCGGCCGAAGAGTCCGCCGGTAATTGGAAACCACACATTCAATTCTTCCACACGCAGAATTGGTTCCGCGGCCGTTTGCATCTTTGGACTTTGATGGTCAGTGGCGGTCAAACACTGCCTCCCGTCGGTATTGCCATCGGTACCTCATGGCGGCGAGTGGGCAGCCCGGGCGGTGTAATTGCGGCATTCGCATAGCCCGGTGCAGAAAAAGTTGCCACCCAGTGTCGCTCGTTAATCTGCCGCAAATCCGGCATCTGCGATACGCACTGATTGCGGGCGTCATCCCGACATTCGGTGCAGCGCGGTTCAAATCGGCACCCCATGGGCCATTTCCTGGCACTGGGCACCACACCCGGAATTGTCGTCAGCCGCTGATGCGCCTGGCCCAGCCGCGGTACGCAGGCGATAAGTCCACGGGTGTATGGATGCAGCGGATTGGCAAACAGTTCATACACGTCGGCAAACTCAACAATGCGCCCGGCATACATGATGGCCACCACGTCGGCATTCTCGGCCACGATACCCAGGTCATGGGTGATCAGCAGAACCGACATGTTATTTTTCTTTTTTATCGCTGAAAGCAGTTCAAGTATCTGCGCTTGAATGGTAACGTCGAGCGCCGTGGTTGGTTCGTCGGCGATGAGCAATTGCGGATTGCACGCCAGTGCCATGGCAATCATTACCCGCTGCTTCATTCCACCGGATATCTGATGCGGATATTCCTGCAGACGCCTCTCCGGGTCCGCAATGCCCACCTGACGCAGGCTTTCCACCGCCAGTTTAACCGCGTCGGTTGAAGATAGATGCTGATGAAGAAATATGGCCTCAAGGATTTGATCGCCAATGGTCATCACCGGGTTCAGACTTGTCATCGGCTCCTGAAATATCATGGCAATTTGACCACCACGCACCTTCCGCAACCCTTTTTCGGGTATTGTCAGCAGGTCCTGTCCGTTAAAGAGTACCTCCCCCGCAGCTATTTTTCCCGGTGGTGAAGGGATCAAACGCAGGATCGACATGGCTGTGACACTTTTGCCACAACCCGATTCACCGACGATCGCCAGCGTCTGCCGGGGGTAAATCGTAAAACTTACCCCATCGACTGCCGGGACCAAGCCGCTATCGCCCTGAAAAGCGGTGTGGAGGTTTTTCACGGACAGCAATGGCATATCGGGCATTAAACTTTTGCCTTTCAGGAGAGCGTTTTGGGATCAATCGCATCCCGCAGTGCCTCACCGACAATATTAAACGCCAGCACAATCAAAAACAGGGCAAACCCCGGGGGCAGCGCCTCAAACCAGTGAAATACGGTCGCTGGGTTGCCGGCGGCGTTAAGCATCCCACCCCACGACGGCGTCGGCGGCCGGACGCCAATGCCAAGATAACTCAGACTGCTTTCAATGGTTACAGCACCGGCGAGTCCAAAACTCGCCGATACCAGCACCGGCGTAAGGCCATTGGGCAGCATATGTCGGAACAGTATCCGCCACAGGGGCAAGCCACCGGCCCTTGCGGCGACAATATAATCCAATTGCCTTATGCGTAAAAATTCCGCTCGTAAAAATCGGGCATACCCGGTCCAACCCGTCACCCCCAGAATAATCATAATCATCAATATGCTGCGTCCAAATATGGCGATGAAGGTCAATATTAAAAAAAAGGTAGGGATGGCCTCCACCATTTCCACCAGACGCATCCCCAGCAAATCAAACACGCTGCCAAAATACCCCATCAAGGCACCCACCAGAATGCCCAGCGTCAAGGCAATGGCCTGGCTTACAAAGCCGATGCCCATGGCCACCCGCGATGCCCAAAGCATACGGGAGAGAACATCCCGCCCGCTGCGATCGGTTCCCAGCCAATGGTGCCAGGATGGAAGTTCATTGATGGCATTTTTAGACAGCGGCTCCATCTCCGCGTAGCCCCAGCGTATCGGCGCAAAAACCGCTCCCCTTGCCGCACCGGATTTAAGCAGGGACCGATAGTCGGTGCCGTCAAAACGGTTGTGATGAAGAATGCCGACTGCCGCACCGCCGACGGCTGCGGCACCGATAAGCACGCCGGCAATGGTCATTCGCAGTTGTCGCCGACGCTGCATTTCCATATGCCGCGTAAGCCGCCATGCAAGGATGATCCCGATCAACATCGCGGCGGCAAGAAATGTCAGATAGTCACGGGTGGTCAGATCGACCAGCAGCGGAAAGCGCGTAACCCATCCATGCGACGTATGGATTTGAATCTCGTATGGCTTGCCCGAGGCTATCAGTGGCACCATTACGCTGATCAGCAATACCAGCCCTATGTAAAGGACGCACAGTTTCACCAGCCAGGGCCGCAGCATTTTCCCAATCGCCAAAGACCAGTAGCTTCGCGGTGGCGGTGCCAAAGGCGTCTCCAGAAGTGATGGACTGGTAATTTCAGTCATAGGTCACCCTTGGATCGACGGCATGGTATGCAATATCGACAAGCAAATAACAAATCAGCGTGATTGCCGCCGACACCAGCGCCATGGATTGAATGACCGGTAAATCACGGGCGTAGGTGGCCTGGTACATCAACCGCCCCATTCCCTGGATGGAAAAAATCTGTTCAACAATTACCGATCCCCCCAGCAGCCCCGGTACCGTCATCCCGATGATGGTGATCATCGGCAGCATGCTGTTTTGCGTTACATGCCGCAGCAGAACAGCCGATGGCGGCAGCCCTTTGGCCCGGGCGGTGCGCGTGAAATCCATAAATAAATTTTCCAGATACGAACCACGCACCTGTTTGGCCAGATAGGCAAAGCCGCCGTAACTTAGCACGAGCACGGGCAGCGTTATGTGCCAGGCGTAATCTAAAACATACTGCAGATAGCTCATATGACTGGTGTTGGTGGCGTGTAGCCCGGCGGATGGAAACCAGTTAAGGTAATCCGGATTAGCCAGAAAGCCGATTGCCATGGAACCCACCCAGATCACCGGCAGTGAATAAAGCACCAACGAACCTATTCCAAATGCGCGATCGACCAGCCTGCCGTGATAAACCGCCGCCAGCATTCCCCCCGGCACGGCCACCAGATAGATGATGATTAATGAAATGACATTGATTACCAGCGTGACCGGTAACCGCTGGAGCACCAATTTCGTCACCGGTTCAGAAAATTTGATCGAGGTACCCAAATTACCGTGAATCATGCGGTTGATCCACTGCACGTACTGTATGGCCAATGGTATCGGTTGGCCGTGCCGGTTCACCAGATGCAGACGCCTCTCCATGAAATGTTCCTCAGCCAGTTGCGACTGATGAGCACCAAGCATACCGGGGGCAAAGTGTGCGCCGGCAGTGGTCAGCCCCGGTGCCATGCGTATTACCGCAAAAATGATAAAGGTCATCCCGATAAGGGTAGGGAACATCAGCAGTATGCGTCGAATGATGTAACTTAGCATGCTTCGGTTGCGTCAAACGACGCGATCCCCAATCTTCATCGGTATTTCTGCAGGGCCAGCGGCACAAACCAATCCGCCGGAGCAATGCCCGTCACCGGATAAGGCTTGGTATTTTTAATACGCTTATTAATAGCAATAAGATCGTAGGCCGTGAACATGAATAGATAGGGCTGCTGACGGTATATCTCAGCCTGCAGCTTGTGCCAGATGTGCATCCGCTTGCGGAGATTCAGCGTGCGACGGCCCTCGATTATCAGTTTATCGGCCAGCGGGTCATCAAAATCACCCGCGTTGCTACCCTCATTTTTGTAGCTGCCGGAATACCATATCTGGTACGGATCGTTTTCAATTGAGCCGCTCCACCCCAGCATGACGGCATCAAAATGCCGATGATTGATTTTTTGCAGCAGCGTGGTGAAATCCAGAGGGTTGATCTGCATATCGATTCCCGCCGATGCAAACTGCTGTTTAATGTATTCGGCAATACGCTTGCCAAGAGGAAATTGTGATGGAATCGTCAAGCCGAAGCGAAACGTGGTTTTGCCTCGCTCAAGCAGGCCGTCGGCACCGCGCGTCCATCCGGCCTTTTTCAGCAGCGTCTGTGCCATGGCCGGATCATACGCTATGGGTTTGATGTGCCGATTATTCTGTGGGCTGACCGGATTAAACGGCCCCGTGTTCTGCACCGCCAGACCGTGCATAAAGGTTTTTATCATCGCCGGTTCGTTGACCAGCATGGCCAGGGCAACCCGGGTGCGTCGATCTTTGAACCATGGTTTTGTTAAATTCCAGCAGATAAAGTTGTATCCCGAAGCCGAACTCAGATATTTATACGTGGTGAACTTGGTTAGAAAAGACTTCTTCCGGTGGTACTTCAGCCATTGCGATGGTTCAAGCCCGTCGGCATCAATCTGTCCGGCCAGCAGGCTTTGAAGCGACGCCTGCGGATTGGTAATGAAGCGATAAACCAGTCGATTGAATATGGGCCTTGGTCCCCAGTAGCGTGGATTGCGGGTAAGCACAATCTGCTGACCGGCCGTCCAGCGTTTAAGCACATACGGCCCGCTGCCCACCAGTAATTTGCCATGACTGTTAAATTGCGAAATTTTTGGAAAGCCGTATACCGACTTTGGAATAATTGGTAATCCACCCGCCATACCCAGTGCCTTGAAGTAGGGCTGCTTGAAGGTAAACACGACCCGATGAGCGGACAACGCCCGGCACGATTTAATATCGGTGTAATAGGATCGAAGCGGTGCGCAATTAACTTTCGGGTTCATCAATGTGTCATAACTGAATACCACATCCCGCGCCAGTACCGGTTGGCCATTGCTGAATCGCGCCCGTCGCCGGATGACAAATGTAATCTTGAGCCCATTTTTACTCATGGTGTAACTGCGCGCCAGCCATGGATCATATTTAAGCGTGAGCGGATTGCGCACCAGCAGGCTTTCCAGTACCGACGCCTGAATCGTTGCCGCCGATTCCGATTGCGGCACATACGGCATGATGCGGTTAGGCTCGCTGTCGAGGCTCTCCACCAGCCAATCACCATACGCAAAATCTGGTTTTGTGTAAGGGTTATAAGGTGGCAGCGGGGGATTGGGAAACATGACATAGCGACTGCCGTTGGGCAGGGTTTTGCGTACATCGCCGGTGGCCGTGCTTTTGCCGCCGGCAGGGCCTCTGCGCGTCCGCAAGCCGGTGCGTTGAATGCTCTTCAGTACATAAAGTTCCGAGGTTTGCTGGGCTTCCATACTTTGCAAATCGCTTCGCAATCCCGCAACCTGGTGCGTCAAATAGTTGTAACTCCCCAGAGTGAAACCCAAAATGACCACGATCACAATAAAGATGCACAGAAATATGAAATCTTTAACCGTAAAGCGGTTGCCCATTACATCTCCAGATCGAACCGATCAGTTCAGTCGCTGGTCGGTATGTTCGTCAACGCGCTGCAAATCCTAACCGGAGGCACGGCAGCTAACCGCAATTCTAGCTGGAATGGCGAGCAAACGCATCGCGCAGGCCGTCGCCCAAAAAATTGAGGCATATCAGGCTGGCCGCCAGTCCGAAACATGGCCAAAAAATAATCCACCAGTGCGCGCTGACTGGGTTGATATCCGCTACGGCATTGGACGCCAACGTGCCCCATGTTGGCAGCGGCCGCTGGACGCCTAACCCCAGAAAGCTCAATGTTGATTCGGCAAGAATCGCACCCGGCACGGCCAATGTGGCGTACACGGCAATCGTGCCCATGATGTTGGGTAGAATATGCCGCAGGCCAATCCGCCATGGGCTTAAACCCAGCGCACGAGCCGCATCAATAAATGGACGGGTTTTAAGCGACATCACCTGGGCACGAATGACCCGCGCCATGTTCAGCCAGCTCACCGCTCCGATGCCAACCAGCAATACCAGCACGTTGGCAAAGCCATTAGACTGCGGCAGCCCTATCGAAGAGAGCCAGCCCGCCACACGACTCACTACCGCCACACGCAGCAAAATCACCAGCAGCAGATACGGCAAACCGTAAAGCACATCCACGGCCCGCATCAGCACGGCGTCAATTCGTCCACCAGCGTAGCCGGAAATCACCCCGATGGCCGTCCCGATTGTCAGCGTTATCGCTGCTGCACATAGCCCGATGGAAAGTGATATCGCCCCTCCCAGAAAAAAGCGGACCATTAAATCCCTCCCCAGTTTGTCCGTTCCCATCCAGTGGGCCCAGCTTGGCGCTTGCAGCACCTGATGCAGGTGCTGACTGTTGTAGGCGGGAACCGTCCACGGCAGGCTGCCAAAGCAGAATGATATGAAAAGCAGCGTACCGATAAGCCCGACCATGGCGCTGGTAGATCGGGAAAAACGCCGCAGCGATTGGTGATAAGGCGAGCGATGAATAGAAGGCAGCGGGGGGGCGGCAACGGTACTCATCTACACATTTCCCAAAATCGTAACCGTCGGATCGCGACATCGCGCCCCGGGCGTCAGACCGTCACGGTACTGCGGTCCAGATTAAAGGCGCGATGCACAGCCTTTAACGCCTCGGCGGCATCGGCTTTGCCAATGGTGCAGGAGATGCGTATCTCGCTGGTTGAAATATTCTGGATATTAATATTTTTCTCCGCCAAGGCCGTAAACATGGTGCTGGCCACGCCCGTCGCCTGCTTCATCCCCACGCCAATCACCGAAACTTTGGCAAGGTCTTTTTCGTAAGTCGCATGGCCGCCCAATTCTGCCAGCACGGCATCGACCGCCGGCTTAAGATCAGCCACGTCACCATGCTCGACCGTAAAACTGATATTGGCAGTCTTGTCGTCCATAACGTTTTGAATAATGTCGTCCACAACTATATGACGCTCGCCGACGACTGTAAAAATTCTAGCCACCACGCCCGGGCGATCCGGTATGCCTTTGAGTGTGACGCGGGTAAGTTCTTTTTTCAGGGCGCAGCCCGAAACAACAATGTCTTCCATTGATTTAGTCTCCGCAACAATCCACGTGCCCGGTGCATCACTGGCGCTGTTCCGCACATGAATGCGTACATTATATTTCTTCGCAAACTCCACTGCCCTTGTCTGGAGCACCCCAGCCCCCACGCTGGAAAGCTCCATCATTTCGTCATAACTGATCATCTCAATTTTTCGGGCCTCGGGAACAATTCGCGGGTCGGCGGTAAATACACCATCCACATCGGTGAAGTTTTCGCACGCTTCTGCCTCAAGCACGGCACCCAGCGCCACCATGGTCGCATTGCTGCCTCCGCGCCCCAGCGTGGTGATGTGCCCGTCCGCCGTAACTCCCTGGAACCCGGCAACGATAACAATTTTCCCGGCCGACAACTCATCAAGGATGCGCCGTTTATCAATTTCACGGATGCGGGCCTTGGAGTGCACCGCATCGGTAATCAGGCCTATCTGCGGACCGGTAAAGCTGATGGCTTCGTGGCCCTGCGAATGTATGGCCATCGCAATGAGTGCGATGGTTACCTGCTCTCCCGTGGCCAGCAGTTGATCCAGTTCACGCTTGGGCGGGTCCGGTGTGATACGATTCGCCAAATCCAGAAGTTCATCGGTCGTGTGTCCCATCGCTGAAACCACCACCACCACCTGATGTCCCTGCAACTTGGTGGCGATGATCCGTTTGGCCGCCGCATGGATTTTTTCCGGGGTGGCGACCGATGTGCCACCAAATTTTTGAATGATGATCGACATAAAACTCCGCAAATTCCAGCCCTGCAATGTATCGAAAAATGCCGTAAAACGCAAAAAAACCGTAAACCCGCCCAACTGCCGGCCCCATGGCCCAGGTCCTTGGCATGCCTTGCGGCGCAAGCTGTCTTCATTCACTGCGGGGAAACGTTAAGCCTCGGTTAATTCTGCCGGATTATTGACAATCTGCGTTTTTTCTTTTTTGCGCGTTATGATGCACTTATCGGGCGTCTGGGTTCCACAAGTTTGAGCCGATGCCCGCAGGGTGTGTTGACAATTGGGTGTTCGTGCGTCGCCTACAGGGTTGCAGGCCGGCCGTCAGGTGGTTGGTACCCTGTATTGTGGTGGTGCGTTGGCAGCCAATGAGGTTTGCGCATGCAAGCATCCATCGCTAAGCCATGTGTCACTTGCGATCGGCAGTTGCCGGTACACCGACATCTTTGGCTGCTGCCGCAGCACCCCCGCACGTCGCTGATGCTTTGGGCGCAGGACAGCGTCGAACTTGGCGGAGGGGCCTCATTGGGGGATTGGCTAAATCCGAAAGTTTTTCCCAAGGCTGCAATGAACCTTCGGTCTCTTTATTTAAGCGCCAAACAGAAGCGCTCGCTTTCCGCACTTTTCCGCCGGTCGGTGGCGAGGCGTCTGAGGTTTGAAACCGTGGGGAGCAATCCTCTTATGAAATACGCCCTGGTTCTTCAAAAGCGCGGTGCTAAACCGCTTCCAAAAAAGCTGTTAAATGGGTTTCTTTCTGCCGTCCAAAGTTGCCCGCCGCTTCGCCGGTGCCAAGTCGGGCTGGGGCGCACTGCCCTCATGGTGGTGTCTACCGTCCACCGGAGGTTGGCGGAAAATGGGCATGCCGGCGCGGTAATAAAATTGGAAAAAGTACTTGCGGGTTTAGCGGCAAGGCTCAGAAGCCAAAAGCAATCGATGGCGGTTGATCGCGACGCCCTTTTACGTTGGTTTGCGGAGGCGATGGGGCCATGATGCGAGCTTGGCACTCCTCCGCAGTGCAAACTCGTTTTACTTACCACAGAGATTGCTGCCCTCATCGGCCACCGTAAATAGCACCGGGCTTGCCCGAAGCCTTTCTGAAATGGTTCAGCGGTGCTTTGCCGTCGGCAAATTGCTGCAGGTCACACCATCCGGCCGCCACATCCCGGTGCCTTTGTCGCGCCGCAATTCGCCGGATATCATTTAACCAGTATTGTTTTTAGGGGTTCGCATGCAGGCCAAAGTCCGTCAACAGCGTAAAAAGCAAAAGCAGGGCCGGTCGCGCACCCCGTCAACGGTGCCCGCCAAACCCGCTTTGCCAGACCCCAATAATCTTCAAGTGGTGATTTGGCCGAACGAGATACTCGCCAAGCCGGCCCAAGCTGTTAAAAATATCGATCCATGGTTACTGGCCGTCGCCGAGAAAATGAAGCAGCTCATGGAGGAAAACAAAGGTGTTGGCCTGGCCGCCCCGCAGGTCGGCTTGGGGCTTCGGATGTTTGTCATGGCAGAATCCGGCAAAGGCGATCAAGCCACCGTGTGGATCAACCCTGTGCTGGTGGACCCGGTCGGCGAGGAGGTCAGTGAGGAAGGGTGCTTATCAATACCCAACATTCGCGGCGATGTAGCCCGGGCCAAGGAAATAACCATCAGCGGCATGGACATTACCGGCCAGCAGATTGAAAAGCGGCTCGCAGACTTCCCGGCGCGCATTGCCCAGCATGAATTCGATCATCTGGAGGGGATTTTGATACTTGATCGATTTTCAAAGTTACAGAAAATTGCCCTGCGGAAGAAAATCCGCGCGTTAGAAAGCGCCGACTCCTAATACGGGCTGAAGGCAGATGCCAATAAAAGATCGGCACCCGCAGGAATAACTGCTTAAATAAAGGGTATTCGCTGTGCCACGCCCGCGCCAAGGAAACTGCGGCCATGCCCTGCAAATGCCATGAACTGTGGAGCCTTTCATCCAGCGTTTGACGGCCTGCGTATAGTCATGTGGCAAAAGAAGAGCCTGATAAACGGCTTGCAATCGGCCTTCCCTGGCCAAGTTGGTCAAGTGCAAGCCCCGCAAGTTGGCATTGTTTGCCGCTTGCCCTGTGGTGTAATTGGTTGTTGTAATAATTTTGCAAGGAGCATCCCCATGAATAAGTATCAAACTCTACTTGCTGGTGCAGTCGTTCTCGCCAGTGCCATCCCGGTCATCGGAAAGACGGTCACCGTCAAGGGCACCCTGTTGGACATGAAGTGCTACAGCGCGATGGGCGTCACCAGCCGCAAGCACGGTATGACCTGTGGCAAGTCTTGCCTTGAGTCGGGCATTCCGGCTGGCATTCTGGTCAAAGGTGTGGCATGGACGCTGGCTACCCCACCCCAGCCGCTGGCTGATTATGTTGGTGATATGGTCAAGGTAACCGGTAAGGCCGATGCCAAAGATCACGTCTTTATCCCCACCAAAATCATGTACTGGAGCCACAAGATGTCGATGTGGATGAAGGTTAAATAACCCATCGATCCCGTAATCTCCAAGGGCTGAATCTTTAATAATAAAACCCCGGTGGCCGGCCAGCCATCGGGTTTTTTTTACCCTGTTGAGTACGTACCCTCAATTGTGCTTGACAAAGCACTTCGCCGCGTGCGAACCGTCGCTTCACAGCCGATCGTGTAAGCAGTGTGAACTTTGCAGCCCTTGGCAGGCCTCCAAGACATAACGTGCACGCTCCACATCCATCCCGCCTGCGTTTAATGACACAGTGCGCGCACTAATGCCGCAAGGTGATGCGGTTGAGTTGGGGGTGCCGGGCGGCACCACGCGATCAATATATGCCGTAGTTCTTGACGCTCCAGCCCTTAATCCTGCCGCGGCTGGGCTTGCGCCCCTTGTTGGCGGACTTGCTGGCCCAGCGAATTTTATGATTCCGTTTCGGTCTTGCCATAACTTAATTCCTAGTGTTCACTCACAAATTCCAATTCAGCCAAGCACAGCATTTTAATCCAAGCCAGCCGAGTTGGCAAAATCATGATGATTTATCACCAGCGGCAGCCGTGTTCGCTGAAATGGGGAAAAATGGCCGCATAGATAATCATTTCCCCGCTTCTGGCCATCAAGCTGAAAAAAACCAGATTTTGCATTTGGTTATCGGGGCTGGGTTGATTACAATACAGAAGTCAACTATTTCGAGGTGCATGTTATGAAGATTCGCAAAACGTTAATCGCAACGGCTTTGGCTCTTTCGTTTGCGGCATTCGCTCCGCACGTGCGGGCGGCAGTGAACTCCCGCGTCATGATGGATCAAATCCTTCCGCAGACCACCATGAATGATCTCCCCCTGAAGGATGCCATCACCTACCTGCGCAGCGTGACGGGGGCGAACATATTCGTAAACTGGAATGCCCTCCAAAATGCTGGCGTATCGAAACTCACGCCGGTCAGCGTTTCCCTGCAGGATGTGTCAGCGCGTAAAACTCTGTCGCTGATATTGGAGCAGGTATCGCCCCAGACACCCTTGATTTTTTACACTCACGAAAATGTGCTCACCATTACCACCCGCAGCGATGCCAATCGAAGGCTGGTGACGCGCGTCTATCCGGTGGGGGATTTGGTAATGAGTGTGCCCAACTTCACCAATGCCCCGCAATTCAACCTTTCCAGTGCCACCCAAAACAGCACGTCGCAGGTCAGCAGCCAAGGTGGCGGTGGGCTGGGCAATATTGGTGGCGGCGGCAGTATGTTTCAACAAAGTGGCCAGCAGAATGCCAATACCACCACACCAGCCGATCGCGGTAAGCAACTGGTAAAACTTATTGAATCCACCATTCAGCCAGGCATCTGGGCCAACAATGGTGGTCGCGCTTCGATCGTCTATTTTGATCGGGAATTAGTCGTCAATGCGCCGGTGTACGTGCAACGGATGATCAGTTCAACCGGGCACTAAAACGGCACTGATGGGATTGAATTTGCGGCGGGCGGCTTCCGCACGTAAGGCAAATAATGTTGCGACTGATACGGTTACGCCAGCAAAGTAATATCAGGTTTGTAAGCGCAAACCGCGTTGTCGGTACTTTTGCCGCTGGCGTGTTGGTGCTTACAGCATGTATTGGTGCCAAGCCCGCACCGACCACCCAACCTGCCAAGGCGAAGCGTCAGCATAAGTTCCGATTTCCCAAAAATCCCAAGTTTCGTCCGGCTCAGGTGGGCCGCGCAATTTTTGTGCTCAATGATCCCAAGCTCGTGGCGATTAAAATGCCGAAGATCGCCATCCGGCATCTCACCATACAGCAGGTGTTTCGCAAATTTCGCCAATTGTCGGGGCAGAACATGGTCAACAACTGGGTGGCGGTCAAAGCCTGCGGCACCAAAGTCACGGCCAAACGATCTTTGAATCTGCCGGCGCAGAGTTTGCGCCTCGATATTGGTGCCGTATTAAAGCATTATGCCCGCCATCATCGTTTTGTGATTACCGCCGATGAGAATGTTATCTTCCTCACCACGCAAAAGCAGGACGATCAGCATCTGATTTTCAAAAGTTATTATCTGCCGAATCTGGTCGCCAATCTGCCGCGAATCATCCGTGGCGGAAAAGACCTTGAACATCTGACCGGCGACCCGAAAAACCGCAAAAAAGTGCCGCTATCCACCAATATCGTTCAGTTGATTTCATCCACCGTGATGCCGCACGTCTGGCTGAATCATGGCGGCAAGGCCACGATCACAGAGGTGAATAACCAGGTGATTGTCGTCGCCCCCGCCTGCGTGCAGGCAATCCTCAAGGGGCCGAAGCACTTCAACCCCAACGCCGCCCCACGCTATCTGCTCTACACGTTTTAGCACTGCCATGCCACTTTTTTATGGCGGTCATCATCGCTGCGTCCGGCGTGTTTAGCCCAACTTTCGCAGTTCGTCGCATTTCTGGCGAAAATAACTATTAAATATGGCGTTGGTGTTGCGCCAAGGGCATTTTTGTGCACAAAACCGCTTTGGTGCAGACCTACCCTCTTGTT
>JAKAEB010000124.1 GCA_021818445.1 Planctomycetota bacterium | reverse complement strand
CTGTTTGTGGCGGTGCAGGTGTCGAGTTTTCTTCGGATGCTGGGGGTGCATTTTGTGCAGGGGAACCGGGATGCAGCATTGCAGGCCATGCACGCGGGTTCGGGTGTGCTGGTTGCCGGCGATGCCCTGCATTCGCTGGGACTGGGGGCGGGAAAAACTCTGGCAGTCGGTACATTGACTGGTGCCAGACGCCTGTCGGTCATGGGAGTGGTAACCTCGCCGGGCGTTTCCATCGCTGAAAGCTTTTTGCGCGTGCGTCAGGCGTTTCATCATGCGGCGGCGGTGGCGATTATCGGCACGCTGGCGCAGGCTAAAAAATATTTTGGCATTAACGGTCCCAATCTCGTTATGCTCACCGTCAAGCCCAACGTCAGCGGTATGAAGGCCGTGGCCGGTGTGAAAGCGTTTCTGGCATCCGGAAGCAGCGGGTCGCTGCTGGAGCGACTGCTGAATTTTCAGCGTTTTGCCCTGCACGGCATGTCCGTGCGGCGCATGAAGCGAGCCCTGGATTATGTCATTACCCGGGTCATGCGGGCTTTGTCGCTCGCGGCTCTGGGGGGGATGGTTCTGGCGGCCATTGCGGTGGCGGCCATGGCCGCGGCGGCGGTGCGGCAGCGGCGATATGAATTTGGAATCCTCCGGGCGGTGGGGGCCGGACGGTGGCAGTTGCTGCGCATGGTTCTGGCGGAATTATCGCTGATTGTGCTGGCGGCCATTGTGCTGGGCTGCGCGCTGGGGCAGTATATGGCATATATGGGGACGCGGGTGGATCATCGTTTGAGCGGTTTTGACTCGCAATATGCGTGGGCGTTCAGCGCCATGATGGTTGCCGCCGTCGTGGCCTTCGCCGCCACTCTGGCGGCCGGCTTTATACCCGCCTGGCGGGCGGCAATTGTCGGCGTGCGATCGCTGCTGGCGCCGGGCCGGGAATAACAGCGGCCTGATGTCACTTTCCGTTGGCCGGCGATCCCTTGACCGGTATGAGCACCTGTGCCGTGCGACAGGGCAGGTAAATCTGTACGCTCTGATTGCGGCCATACATCGGAACATCCTGCCGCGGATATACCACATCACCCGCCACACGGCCGAAGCCGTCAAACACCGGGTTGTCGGTGTCTAAAATAAGCCGGTAGTCGCACGGGTCCGGCACGGGAATACGCAGCGATGCGTAGGATTCGGTGGGGTGAAAATTAAACACAAACACCAACTCTCCGCGGCGAAACGCCAGTTGTCGGGAGTCTTCATGGACCAGAATCTGCTCAATAAACCGGTCTTCCAGAACGTGGTGCTGTTCATCCATGCATTGCATGGCGCGGTCAAATATTTTCAAGCCCAGATAATGCAGATCATCACGATCCGACAGCGACCAGAGCCGGCGGGCGTGCTGATACGAATAGTTGTTTCCCGGTCTGGGAAAATCCACCCATTCCGGGTGGCCGAATTCATTGCCCATAAAATTCAGATAGGCTTCCCCGGCCAGCGCGAAGGTAATCAGACGGATCATTTTATGCAGAGCCAGACCCCGGTCGACAATCGGATGCGGCTGAAATTTGCTCATATTCCAGTACATCTGCTTGTCCATCAGCCAGAAGGCGATCGTTTTGTCTCCCACCAGGGCCTGATCGTGGCTTTCCGCATACCCGACATGCTTTTCATTGTGGCGGCGGTTCATCAGCGTGTGGTACAGCCCGCCAAGATTCCAATCTTCATCGCGCTGCTCTTTCAGCAGCTTAATCCAGTAATCAGGGACGCCCATCGCCAGACGATAATCAAATCCCACGCCGCCCTCGGCCACCGGCCGGGCCATACCGGGCATGCCGGAAACATCTTCCGCAATGGTTATGGATTCAGGACGCAGGGTATGGATCAGCTCGTTGGCGGTTTGCAGATAGGCCACGGCGGTGTCATCCACGTTGGCGCCAAAATAGCTGTCATAGCTGGCAAATGTGGCTCCCAGTCCGTGATCCAGATATAACATGCTCGTTACGCCGTCAAAGCGGAATCCGTCAAAGTGCATCTCTTCCATCCAGAACCGCAGATTGCTCAGCAGAAACCGTTGCACTTCCAGCACACCGTAATCAAAGCACATCGAATCCCATGCGATATGCTGCCCGCGGGGGCCGGCGTGGAAATATTGAAACTCCGATCCGTCAAAGCGATTTAATCCCTCATTGAGATTTTTTATCGCATGGCTGTGCACCACGTCCAGCAGCACGGCCAGTCCCATGCCGTGGGCGGTGTCAATCAGGTGCTTGAGTTCCTCGGGCGTGCCGAAGCGGGAGGAAACCGCAAAGAAGTTGCTGACGTGGTACCCGAATGAGCCGTAATAAGGATGCTCCATGATCGCCATGAGTTGAATGGCGTTGTAATCCAGATCGGCGATGCGCGGCAGAACATTGCGAGTGAATTCATTGAATGTTCCGACCTTCGGTTCTTCCTGCGCCATGCCGATATGGGCTTCATAAATACGCAGGCCGCCTTTTTTTGGCGGTGCCCAGGGGTGCTTGAATCG
>JAKAEB010000077.1 GCA_021818445.1 Planctomycetota bacterium | reverse complement strand
CTCCAAACATTAACTTGGTGGAAAATTAACGGTTGTATAAGGGAAGTCAATAGGATAGTGCCCGGCGCGCTGTCAACCAATAAAATACCTCCGCGCTCTTAGCGCTCTTAGCGGTGCAAAGTAGTTCCTCTGCGGTGCAAATGATTACCTTGGTTCACCGCCAAGTGCGCCGAGACACGCAAAGACGGATTCAGAAAAAATGACCAAATCATTTAGCCGCCGGGCTTGTCCCGGCGCGCTTCTACTGCCGATGCATCGGCCACCCTTCAGCGCTCGGCCCACTGCGGCAACCTCTGTGGCTCTTTTTCTCTGCGCGCCAAAATAAACAGCTTTCATCAATTAAAAATATCTTGGCGCTCTTCGCGCTCTTAGCGGTGCAAACTAGTTCCCTCGCGGTGCAAATAGTTCCCTCGCCCGCCACCTGGAATCCCCTCATTTCCCCCCGGCGGTCAGTTCCGCCACCACTTTCGGCACCTGCACCAATGGCGAATACCGCCCGTACCAATCCTCAAATTTTGCCCGGCACGCCGGCCGCATCGCCGCCAGCCGCCCCGGCTCATCGGTGGCATCCTTCAAAACCCGCGCCAGATCCGCCGCATCCCCATTGCGAAACAGCCAGCCCGTTTTGCCCGGCTCCACCAGGTCAATTGCCGCCCCCGCCGCATCGCTGGCAATCACCGGCGTGCCCGCCCCCATCGCCTCGGACACCACAATCCCGTGCGGCTCATACACCGATGGCAATACAAACGCCTCGGCCTGCCCCGCAAGCCCCTTCACCACATCGTGCGGCTGCACGCCGACAAAATATATCCCTGCCCCGTCCAGCGCGCCAGCCTGCTGCCGCAACTCCGCCTCCAGCGGCCCGGTGCCCGCCACCACCCATATCCACCCCTTTTCCGCCAGCCCCAATTGCCGATAGGCGGCAATCATCAAATGCAATCCCTTGGCCGGCACCAATCTTGCGGCCGTGAACAGCAGCCGATTGCCTTGCGATTTCGCAGTACCAACGCCGCATCGGGCCAAAAGCTCCGCCCGCAGGGTACCGTCGTGCGTCGCCGCCCCGGCAACATCCGATAGGCAGGTACAGACCAACGCCTTG
The DNA here is from genome assembly GCA_021818445.1 of Planctomycetota bacterium. Classification (GTDB taxonomy): domain Bacteria; phylum Planctomycetota; class Phycisphaerae; order WQYP01; family WQYP01; genus JAJZGD01. The sequence continues at coordinate 10,413 of JAKAEB010000077.1, read as the reverse complement.
CCGGGCGGGGCACCATAATATTTCCAGTACTCGACACCCGAGCTGTTAGCACAAAGGAATCGGTCCAAATTCCGCACCACGGGTCGCAGCACCAACCTTTTGGCCATCCGCTTTAAGGCCGTTTTAAGCTGGCCGTTGAAGTCTGCATGGATGTTGCTATCCGTCCATATCGCGACCGCTTTGTCCGCTCGGTGGAAGTGGCTGATGATCCATCGCTTAATGGGATAGTCGTAGCCCCCGACAATGGCCACATCGATCGGCAACTCGGCGATGCGTTCGGCGGTATCCGGCCGCAAAGGCTGCTCATTGAAGACAGCGGTCGCCCGCATTTCCGACGAGCCAAAAAAATGGCAATTCGTTGCCGCCGGTAATTTTGTCAGCAGGCTCTCGCCCGGCGGGGGGCTGAAAAATACCGCTGTATATTCGGCATTTCCCTGTCCATTGAGGGCGTCGATCATATTGACAAAATAATGATCCGGCTGGTTATGAAACCACGCAACACGAATCATTCCGCGCGAGGCTGCGGGTGCCGGACTTGCCCTTTCACTCAACGCGGCACCCTCGGCATCTGCCTTCCGCCCGGCGGTCAGTTCCGCCACCACTTTCGGCACCTGCACCAATGGCGAATACCGCCCGTACCAATCCTCAAATTTTGCCCGGCACGCCGGCCGCATGGCCGCCAGCCGCCCTGGCTCATCGGTGGCATCCTTCAAAACCCGCGCCAGATCCGCCGCATCCCCATTGCGAAACAGCCAGCCCGTTTTGCCCGGCTCCACCAGGTCAATTGCCGCCCCCGCCGCATCGCTGGCAATCACCGGCGTGCCCGCCCCCATCGCCTCGGACACCACAATCCCGTGCGGCTCATAAACCGATGGCAATACAAACGCCTCGGCCTGCCCCGCAAGCCCCTTCACCACATCGTGCGGCTGCACGCCGACAAAATATATCCCTGCCCCGTCGAGCGCGCCAGCCTGCTGCCGCAACTCTGCCTCCAGCGGCCCGGTGCCCGCCACCACCCATATCCACCCTTTTTCCGCCAACCCCAATTGCCGATAGGCGGCGATCATCAAATGCAATCCCTTGGCCGGCACCAGCCGGGCACCAGTGAACAGCATCAGCCTATCACCCAGTGCAGCCGCATCGATTCCGCACCCGGCCAGCAGTTGTTCGCAGATGGAGCGTTCGCGCGGTTCCGGCGGCGGCACGTCGGAATAATAGGTACACACCAGCGCCTTCCCAGGCTCACTTCCGTAATGCTGCCAGTATTCCACTCCGGAACTGTTGGCACACAAAATCCGATCAAATTGCCCAACCAGCGGCCGTAGCATGGCCCGTTTCATTTTTCGTTTTGCCGCGGCCTTCCAACCGCTGCCCATATCCGCGCGGATGTTGCTGTCGGCAAATATGGCGATTGGTAGCTGCCGCTGCCGACAATAATTGATCAGCCACCGCTTGACCGGATATTCATACCCGCCAACCACCGCCGCGTCGAAACTTATTTCAGCAATCCGCGTCGTTGTATCTGGGCGCAGCGGCCTTGCGATCCAGTCCGTCCCCGTAATTGTGCCCACGCCCAGGCACAAATACGGTGATTGTTTCGGCAGCATGGTAAGCACGGACTCCGTTGGCGGGGGGGAAAAAAATATCCCCACATATTCCGCCCCTCCTTGCGCGTTAAGCGCATCAAGCATATTGACAAAATAATGATCGGGCTGGTTGTGCAGCCAGAGGATACGGGCACGCCCCCGTGTCGGCGGCGATTTCAGATAGTCGATCACAGCCGCCTCGTCCGGCAGTTGGCCGCTAATGTTCGTTTCCATCATCTGTTATCGGTCGCCACCAACAAATCCAACTCCGTTGCCACCATGGTAGCCCATGATGCCAACCGTGCAACTCGCTTACGTATTATCGGCACACGCGGCAACTTTCTTGGCACCCCGCCCACCAATTGTGAAATTCCCTTCCGCGCGCAACCTTGGCCCGCAAGGGGCGTTTAGCATCCAAGCGTCGGCGGGAATCTATTAAACGGGGAGGCACAGCGTGGGAAATAGCCCCAGGGAATGCGTCGGTCAGGTGTTTGCCCTGCTTGGCCCGCCACGGAGCGGCTCCAGTGCCATTATGCGCGGGCTTGCTTGCCTCGGTGTCCATCTCGGCGACAATTCTAACCTGCGGGCACCTGACCCCAACAACCCCGAAGGATTTTGGGAAGACAAAAAGGTAAAAGCCATCTGCGAGGCCTTCATGGCCGATAGCGGCATGCGGTGGGACAGCCTGCGGCATCTTGACCATGCCGAATTCAGCACTGGCATCGGCCACCAGTATTTTACTCAGGCGGTCAGCGTCGTCACCGATGCGGTCAATTCCGCCCCCAATAAGATTTGGGGTGTGAAAAACCCGCGCATGGCCCTCATGGTATCTTTCTGGTTGTCTGTCTTCGCATCCAGCGGCTGCGACGATCGCTACGTCGTATCGCTGCGCAACCCGCTTAGTGTCGCGGCGTCCATCGTTCGCGGCAGCCCGCACCGTGGCACCGGCTCCCGCCCAACCTATTTGCATCTGGTTTGGATGACGCACATGATTGGTGCGCTCGCCCCGGCAATGGCTGGCAAGCCGACGGTCATCGTCGATTACGATGCCGTCATGGCGCGTCCCGAGTCCGAGCTGCACCGCATGGCGGATGCCATTGGGTTAGGCCCAATGTGCGACGCAAAAGCCGTGGCGCAATACGCCGCCGATTTCCTTAAGCCCGGCCTGCGGCACTCCGCCTTTGCTGCCGACCAATTTCTCCATGATCCGCATGTACCCAAAGTTGTCCGCGATGCCTACTCCGCCGCGTCCGGGGCGGCCACCGAAGGCGCCGGCCCCAATTCACCTGAATTCCGTAGCCGCTGGCTTAAGATTGTGGAAGATTTTGGCACACTTGCTCCCGTGTTGCGGCTGGCGGACGATCATGAATCGGAACGCACACAGCGGCGGGCGTTCGCCGGGGCGTTTTACCGCCGTATGCCGCCGGGCATTAAACGTATGCTGGCCGGCAAACGGCCGCAGGGGGCAAGCGGTTCATGAACGGTAGCCCGTGGTGCAAACCCTCCGGGGCCATCCAAAACCAGGCCATGCTTGCCAGGCGGCCTCCAGATGCGGCCCGGTCCGGGTGCGGTCCCCACCTGCACGATCACCCGAGCCAATGGCTCCACCCTGTATTGCCAACGCACAATCAGGCGAGATGTATTGCTGGCCTAATGTAATTTTATGGCCCACTATAAATGATTACGTCCGGCCCCTGAGGCGCGGCTTCGCTGGCGTACCATCCGGTACGCCAACGTCGCCGCTTCTTGACGCCCGCCGTAATTAATGCCGTCGCAGTCCCTGTTATTACTTGGATAGACCGCTTAGCGGCAGCCATGCCCTCACGGGCGAAGCCACCTTTCCCGACGACCACAATTCTGCAAATTCGCCAACGCACCGTTCCCAAGTCACCCGCGGCGACCAGCCCCGCGCTGCCGCCCTGAACGCTGCCACCGCCCCGTCGTCCCGCATATGGGCTTCCAGCCGGTCGGCAATCTCGGCCACCGCCGTGCCAAGCTCAAACCTGAAGCCACAATCCGGCGGAATGGTGTCGGCCACCCCTTCATGCGCAAAGCCCGCCACCGGCACGCCCGCCCGTAAAAACTCCAACGTCGATATCCCCAGCGCCTCATGATCTGAAAACAGGCATCCCACGTCGCAGCCCGATAAAAATTCGGTAAAGCGGGCGGCGTCCGTCCGTTTGTCGATAAACCCCGCAAACACCACGCCCGGGCGACCCTCGAAATCCTCTGGCACCCGGCCGGCCGCATGCACCGTCACCTTCAGCCCACGCCGGGAGAGTTCATCACGCACCGCCGTAATCAAGGGCAGCCCTTTTCGCCGCCAGTCCTTACCTACGAAGCCAAGGACAAATTCACGGTCGATGCCCGGCCGCCCCGGCCGCACCGGGTAATCCCAATCCGCCGGCAATTCAAGGTTCGCCCCCGGCAAAATGGTAAATACCCTTTCCGCCGGCACGCCGCATTCCGCCACCACCACCTCCGCCGCCCACCGCGCCATGGTGATGATCCGGTCTGCCGCCGCGAAATTTTGCCGCTCCGCCGCCACCGCCCGGTCAGCCACCTTTTTCGGCAGGTGCAAATCAAGCCCACGCCCCGTGACCAAACCCAGAAATGGCGCATCGATATAATAATTCTGCCGACCGCCAGCCCGCACCACCGCCTCTGCCCGCGGAAAATGCTGATTGAACGTGATAACTTCGGTGGCGAAAAGCTCGGCCGGTATTTGCCGCTCGGCAAGGTTGAGGAACCAGTCCGAATATTGAAACCCACCCCTCCCGCCGCGCGCCACACCCAGCGCGTTCCACACATACCGCTGCCATGAAATTTTCGACAGGTCCAGCCGCCACGCCCTAACCGCAAAATCCGCCGCTTGGGCCGCACGCCAAAAGTGAAACGGTATCCCGCTCCAGGTGTTGACATCAGTCACGTCACCCACCGCGGCTACGCTCTTTTCCCTCGCCATTGGTACTCCTCCGCAAACATAAGGCCGCCCGTCCACTGGTCAAGTCGGATGTTACCGACGCCATGCCGGTCACACAAGCCGCACCCACCTCACAATTGCCATTTTCCTTCATCGGCCATTGCCACACCGCTTAACCTGCCGATAGACTCTACGTCGTGTGCCAAATGTTCATGGCCACCCCTTTTTTCAGGAGGCCCAATGGCCGACCAGCCGCCACCCCTGAGGGTGCTGTTCACTTGCAGCGGTGTGGATTCATATCCCCGCGGATTTGAGTCTTTTTTCCGCGAGGCATTTGACGGGCTTAAACATGCGCCCGGCCTGCACTGCCTTCTCCTCAAAGGCGGGGGCGAACGCAAACCAGACGAATTCATCCTTCCCAAACTATACCGCGATGGCTTCGCCGCCAAGGCCATAGGGCGGGTGTTTGGCCGGTCCGGTTACTCCGTGGAGCAGGGCACCACCTTCCTCCCTGTGGCAAGGCACATCCGGCGTTTCCGGCCGCAGGTCATCTTTTTCAGCGATTCAAACCTTGGGTTTTTACTTTTTCACCTGCGACGCTTTATCGGTGTGCCTTACCGACTGCTGTATTCCAACAGCGGTCCCGGGGGGCCCCGTTTCCCCCGCGCGGATTTTATCCATCAGGTGGCCCCTCTTTACATGGAACAATCCATCGCCGCCGGCGAACCACCGGGCCGCCACATGCTGGTACCCTTTGGCATATCCACACCGCCACCGCCGCAATTTGATGCTGAAAAACGCCGTACCATTCGGAGCCGGCTGGGCATGCCACTCGATCGGCCCGTGGTGCTCAGTGTCGGGTGGATCAGTCGCCAGCATAAGCGGATGGATTACACCATTTCCGAAATCGCCCGCATGCCAACCCCGCGCCCATTCCTGCAACTGCTTGGTGCCATGGACACCAATTCCGCCGAGGTTGTCGAAATGGGGCGGCGATTGCTCGGGCCCGACGGTTTTGCGGCCAGCAGTGTGCCGTACCGCGATGTGGCCGACTATTACCGCGCCGCCGATGCATTTGTCCTGGCATCGCTCAAGGAGGGTTTTGGCCGGGTTTACCTTGAAGCCCTTATGCACGGCCTGCCAGTAATCGCCCACGATTATCCAGTCATGCGGTACGTTCTTAACTCCGAAGCCACCTTCATCGACATGGCCACACCGGGGGCACTTTCGGCGGCAACCGCCGCCACGCTGGCTGTTCCACTCGACGACCGGGCTATGAAAAAACGTTGGCAAAGCGTTTATGATCGTTTTGACTGGCGCGTGCTTGCACCCGATTACGCCCGCATGTTCGCCGCCGCTGCGGTGTGGCCACTGCCCGCCCGCGATGCCCATCTGGATGCCAACCGCCATCCCGTTTAGCCGCGCGCATGGTGCACGCGCGATAACGGATAACCCGTCCGCGTGCCCGGCGGGGCCGCAATCCGTGGAGCCGGTAGCGCGGGCACCGTGCCGTCAATTAACAACTTCCGGCCGCGTTGCAATCACCATGTTTAGCGCCATCGCCGGGCGATGGGCGCTAATCTCAACGCCGAGTTGCGGCCCCCGTGCCAGCCGTTTCACAACCGCCATCCCATTTAGCCGCGTGCATGGTGCACGCGCGTCGAAACCGCATTGGCATTGCGCGTCCCATTCCAAAAATACGCGCCCAATTTTTACGTTTCATCATACAGTGGCGGGAAATCGTCAGACATCCATATGAATCGTAATGTCATATCCCACGCCCGCAGCACGGCCAACTGCAAGGTGTTCCATTTCATTTCGTGCCTGCCGCGTCCGCTGGCAGCAGGCGCAGGCGTCTTAGCATTGCCTCCACCGGCTTGGCGTGCGATGCAAGCTCGGCGACATCCGTGGGGCAGAACCGGCAGGCCAGCACCAGGTAAATCGGCGGGGCAGTAATGCCCGCTATTACCATTTCCACCCAGCATTCCGCCACGCTGCGCCCCATCACGGCCAGCGCGGCCGCTGCGGGCAGTAGGGCCGTTGCCGACAGCAGGATTGGCGGCAGATATACCCGGGCCACATCGCGCCATCGCCCGCCGCTGGCTGCAACCGTTTGCCACAGCCGCAGCGGTGCCACCAGCGCCGCCGTGACGAGTCCCCCAACGGCTACACCCAGCGCCCCGAACCAGCAGGCACCGGCAAAAACCGCCGCACCAAAAACGAGGGCGTTGGCAAACGACCACACCATATTGAGTTGGTAACGCCCTTGGGCCAGCATCAGCGATACTGTAGAGCTGGCGACGAGGTTGATCGCCGCCGAGCAGGCCAGCAGGGAAAGCAGCATGCCCGCCGTGGTCCACCGCGTTCCGTACACCACACGCACCGCGGGGCCGGCCAGCAGGGCCTCCGCCAAACAAAATGGCACCCCGATCAATGCCAGCGCCCGGCACGCCCGCAAAAAGGCACCAAGTTGCCGATGCGTTTCGCCGGTCAGTTTGGTAAGCACGGGAAACAGCACGCTGCCTAAATTCAGCGCCAGCAACTGCAGCATCTGGCTGGATAAATTATTGGCTAAAAAATATTGCCCCACCATCGGCTTGCTGACAAAAATGCTCAGCGAAAGAAAATCGAGCTGCCCAGCCGCGGTCGCCGCGACGCCGGCCGTCAGCATTCGGGCGGTGTCGGGCAGCAGCCCCGGCCAACGGCGCAATTGCAGTTTCCAGCGCAGTGCTGGCCGGGTAAGTGCAAAGGCGGCAGCTAACCGCAACGCCAGGCAAATTGGCAATGGAATAACAAAGCTGTAAGCCCCCGCGCCCAAAAACGCCAAACATACGCTCAGGCCAGCAGCCAAAAAATTATAACCGACCCCCAACGCTGCAAGCTCACGAAAGCGTAAATCGCGCGTGAGAATTGCCTGCGGCACGCATAGAAGCGAATTAAGCGCCCCGGATGAGGCAATGACCAAGACAACCCCGCCGAGTTCCCGCGAATGGTACCAAGTGGCCGCCAGTGGAGCAACAACCGCCATGGCCAGCATAGTTGCCACGCCGAACGTAAGGTCCAACCAAAACGCGGCGTTGGCCCAACGTTCCAACAAGGGCCCTTTCTGCACCAGTATGACGGGCAAACCCGATTGGCGTAGCATCGACGGAATCGCCAGCAGCATGTACGCGATGGCAACCACGCCGAAATCTTTGGGGGCAAGTAAATGGGCAAGGAATATTTGGGCGGCAAAGCCAACAAATTTTGACCCCACCGTCTGGGCCAGCATCCAGGCAAAGCCGCCGGAGGTCTTTTTTGACAGATTGTGCCCGCCCCCCATTGCGGCCATCCCTGTTTTATGACGCCTCAAGTGCCGCCCGCAGTGGCCGTACGGCCTGAGGAGGCAGGCAGCGATCCGGCCGCCGAAGGCAGCCTGCACTGCCAATAGGCGAGTGCCAACGGCACATAAGAAAAGAGCCAGTTCTGAATCCCTGGCTCGATTTGCTGTGCAACCAGATACAGCAGCCCGAACAACAGGGCCACATAGTAGCCTTGGGCCGCGACGTCACCAAAGACTACCCCACGCATATACACCCGCCATGAAAACCACCCCACCAAGAACCAAAATATGGGTGCCAGCCATCCGAACTCGATAAACATATCGGTATATCCCGACGGTGCCGTGCCCTCGGGCGGCAGCACGCCCTCGGTATTATCCACCATCCGCATGCGGCTCTTGGAAAGCGCCCAAGGCGTCACGTAGTCGTATTTATTGGGAAACCATTCGTGCGGCAGAAACACCACCGCAAAATTCCATAGCACGCCCCCCTTGTCGTAATTACCCAGCTTGCGAACTGTGGCAAGTTCCAGCGCCCCCTCCACGAAGGTGCTGCCTCCGCTGACATGCGTGCCGCCGGCATGGTGGCCTTCAAACGCCAAAATCAGCGCAGAGATACGGTTCTTCGCCTCGCCGGAGCCAATAAGCATCCGCGTCGTCGCAAGGTAGTGGACTGCAAATCCCCCCAACAACCCAACCGAAATAACTAAAACCTTGGCGGGTCGGCGGCCGCGAAACAAAAACGGTACCAGAAGGAAAAGCAGCATCTCCACAGTAACCCCGCGTCCACCGTAGGTGAAGAACCGCATAACGCTTGGGGCAAGGCCCATAGCAATTGCAAGTGCTGCCGCCCGGAGATTTTGCCGGTCGTACATCGCCGCCTGGATTGCCAGTACGGCAGCCGGCAGCCGCAAGGCGGAGAGATCGCGAAGGTAGCCCGTGGCCCGGTACTGGTGGTAGGTCAACACATATGAAAGGTCGGCGACCAAGCCAAATAGCAGGGCCACCATGAGAATACGCCGTGCGTCCATCTGCCAATAACGCTGGGGCAGGGAAGCTGAATTTATTTGAGCGCGGCGGCGGGCGTAAAGACACCCGCCGTAAAAGGCCAGGAGCGAAACCAAGCATACAACCAGATATGCGGCCAGCTCATGGGCGGTGACAAACGTGAGCGCGTCCTGCGTGTAAATTAGCGGTTTGAATGCGCAAACTCCAAAGGTAAGGCCCCCGACGAAAAGAGCCGGATTGAAGGGATCCACGCGGCGGCCGAGTACATAGGCCGCGCACGGCAGCAGGCCTGCCACGCACAGGACAAACGCCAAGAATTTTATGTCCATCCGGCCATGCCCTTCCAATGGTCTTCACATGCGGCGTCGATTCCCGCACGCTCGAGCGAAGGATACCAGCCCTGCGAGCTTGAGTCCACCTCGCCGTCCCCTCCCAAGGTGTTGGCGCTGCCGCAACCCAGCGCTACAATGTCCTCCTTTGCAGGGGGGCAAAAACATGCCTGAACACCAGCCTCGACCCGGAGCCCGCATTGCGTTCGTCATTCCGTTTGTCGGTAAATGGCCACCGTGGTCTCGACTTTTTTTTGAAAGCGCCCGGGATATCAGCAACGTGGATTTTATCATTCACTGCACGCACCCAATCCCATTCCCGACCGCTGCGAATATCCACACAGTTGCCGCCGACGCCGTAGATATTTCTGAAAGGATGCAGCGCGCATTGGGCGTTGGGCTGGGGCGAATGATAAGCGGCCATAAGCTCTGCGATCTGAGGCCTTTTGCGGGGCTGATTTTTTCGGACGTCCTTCGGGGCTACGATTTTTGGGGTTATTGCGACGTCGACATGATGATGGGCGATATTTCGCGGCTCTTCACGGACGACTTTTTCGCGTCTGTGGACGTATTCACTGCGCACCCGGAGATTTGTGTGGGGCACTTCTCGGTATTCCGCAACTGCGACCGCGTGAATCGGCTATGCCTGAAGATCGATGGGTGGAAGGAAAAATGCGGGGCACCGGTGTCAAGGCATATGGACGAGAACGGGATTGCCGAGGTGCTGCGCCACGAGGATGGCCTGCGCGTCGTCCGGTCGCAGGGTTTGCGGCAGGAACTCGAGTCCGGCTTTTCGCGCCACGGCATCACCTTCGGGATGCACGGCGAGGTGGCCTATTTGGTACCGCCGAACGATATTATCGTACGGTGGGAAGGGGGCCGCGCAATTGCAGAAATGGAGGACGGCAGTGAGCGCGAGGCGCTTTACATACATTTTATGGGAACCAAACGCTGGTGGCATTGGCTCTGGTTCCGGAATGGCGTTGGGCCAGTGCACATTTTCTCGAAGATTGGCTACGGCGGCATCCGTTGCCGCCGTGATTTGGCGAAACCCCAATGGCGGGCGTTCTATCGGCTGCAGTCGGCATTTCACGCAATAAAGGTAACCGTTGGTGCCGGGCTTAGCCCGGATATTTCATAGGTTTTAGTCAAATGGGGTCTGGTGGTGCCAGTTGGGGGTGTCACGGTCCACTGTTTTTGTATTTATCACGTTTAGCGCGCAATAGCCCCCCGCTTCAACGTCCTTAT
>JAKAEB010000001.1 GCA_021818445.1 Planctomycetota bacterium | reverse complement strand
AGTATGTCACGTTGGCGGGCACCGATGGCCTTACGAATACCAATTTCACGGGTGCGCTCGGTAACGGTCACCAGCATGATATTCATGATCCCGATGCCGCCTACCAAAAGGGAAATGCCGGCCACCGAACCGAGCAATATAGTAAATGCGCCACCGATGCGATTGGCGATCTTGATAACCTGAAGCTGGTTGGATATCCAAAAATCGTCGGCATCGCCAGCAATAAGCGAATGACGAACGCGCAAAACCGTCTGGATTTTCTTCTGTACGGTCGTCAAATCAGAGGCATGCTGCACCTGGATATCGATATGGTTCAGCGCTACCTGGCGGCCCATCAACTTGGTCATGGCGGTTGTGTAAGGAAGAAGAACCTGGTTATCGGGGTCAAACCAGCCATGACGCCCCTTGGGAACGAGCACGGCTATGACCTTAAATCGGACAGTTCCGACGGTAATGGTGTGCCCAATGGGATTTTGACTGCCAAAGAGCCGCGTAGCCGTCTCCGGCCCGATCACCGCCACGGACGCCATATCGCGCACATCAAAAAAGTTGAACATGTGCCCGCTTTGCACCTTGAAGTCATGGATAAAGATGTAGGTCGAGGCGCATCCGATGATATTGCAATACGTGTGGTAATTGCCCCACTTGACGGGCTGGCTCTCGGTGACTACGGGTGAAACGTATCTGACTCCCGGTATCGATAAAATAGCGTGTGCATCGCCCAGCGAAAGTGGATCAGCGGCCCCATTGAGAACCGGCGCAATGCGCGGATTATGCGGAAAAATAGTGATGGTGTTTTTCCCCATGCGGGAAACCCATTTCATAATCTGGGCTCTGGCACCATTACCCAATGCCAGCATCGCAATCACCGCAGCCACGCCGATGATCATGCCCAGCATCGTGAGGATCGAACGAAGCTTATTACTCATAAGACTTCGCAGGGCAAGTTTAATGGTCGTCCAAAAAAGCATGTCAGCTTACTCCGCTCAGTGATGATGAGGTGTCCACATGCTCATCGCATTGCCAAGATGCACAACCACCTTTTGACCAACTTTCAGACCACTTAGTACCTGCCAATCGGTATCGTTTCTCACCCCCAGGCTGACATGAACGGGCTTTTGCACGCCGCCGGGCCCTGCCACCGTGACCATATCCTGACCATGATGGATCGTTACGGCCTGAAGCGGGATGTAAACAATGTTCGCAAGCCGATCGGTAAAAATATCCAGATTGGCCGTCATACCGGGCTTCAGCAACATACGTTTTGCTCCAAGCACCTCAACCTGGGCTTGAAAGGTGACCACATTACTCTGACTGGTGCTGCTGCTGGTGTTGGTGCTGGTCTGATCTTGAATCGATTCCGGGCCAATCAGCACCACCTTGCCGGGAAATATGACACCCGGTGCGCCGGCCGCCGTTATTTGTACCTTGTCACCCGGCTTCACGCGGTTGATATCGCCTTCATCAATGGTGGCGTTAATATAAATATGTGATAAATCAACCAAGGTCATAATGGTAGTACCGCCGCCGACGTTATTGGTTGCCGATGCGATAATCTGTCCCTGCTGCACATCCACGTTGGCCACGTATCCCGTAAACGGCGCTTTTACGGTGCAGTAACCAAGATTAGTCTGAGCCTGACTTACACTGAACTGTGCCTTGGCCATGGCGACTTTGTCGAGATCAACATTCAATTCCTGCAGTTTCACCTGCAAGGCCTGTTGCTTAAGCTGATCGAAAGTAATTTGCGCCAGCCGCAGTGCCTGCTGATCCTTCACCACGCTGGTGTAATCGGTGTCATAGGTCTGCTGCGACGCGAGGTTTTCCTTGAGCAATGTCTCGTCGCGATGATAATTGAGCATGTCATTTTTCAATTGTGCCTTGGCGGAGAGGATATTGGCCAAATCTGTCTGACGGGTGGTGACCAGATTCTCCTTGGCAATTTCGTAACTGAGTTGGGCGGTCTGCCATGTAAATTTTGCTTGTTTGTAGTCTTGCTCCGCGATGTTCAGCGCCTGAAGTTCCAGTGTCGGGTCAACCGTAAGAATCACCTGATGCCTTTTTACCAAATCGCCAATCTGGTAAGGCAACTTTTTAATTTCACCGCCGGCCTGGCACTTCACATCCACGGTGCGCCGAGCGTGCACATTACCAGTAGCGTAAACATGCACTGTCAGAGTACCTTTTTTAACCGATGCGGTCTGCACATGCTGCCTTACGGCGGCCGACGCAGAATGAGTTTTCACCCACCACACCCCACCACCAATGAGCAGCAGCACGACAATGAGAATCCAAGGCCACTTCCGTGTTTTTTTTGCTTTCGCCATATTCGTTTTTGAAACTTTCCTGTGTTAAAAACAATTACCCTGCCGCCGCCAGCGGAGGATCCATCTCGGTTGCACCACCCATATGAATGGGCGGATGCTCAAGAATGTCCGTCACGCGCCCGTCGCGAATACGGGCCTCGCGTGCGCAATGTTTAGCCACGCCCGAATCGTGGGTGACAATCACGATGGTCCGCCCCTGGGCATTGAGATCATGAAACAGATTCAAAATATCCCGCCCCACCCGCGAATCCAGGTTCCCTGTGGGCTCATCGGCAAGAATAATCGCCGGGTTGGTGACAATTGCACGGGCAATTGCCACACGCTGCCGCTGGCCACCAGAAAGCTGTGACGGCTCGTGGTGAATACGCTCTGCCAAACCTACGGTTTCCAATGCCTCAGTGGCGACTTCTCTGGCTCGGTGAACACCGGCGTATAGCAATGGCATTTCAACGTTTTCCAGCGCACTTAATCGGGGCAGGAGATTAAAGCTTTGGAACACAAACCCAATCTTGCGGTTGCGGATGGAGGAAAGCTGATCGCCCGCCAATTCCGAAACATCTTCGCCGTCGAGGATATATTCACCTTGATCAGCGACATCCAAACAGCCGAGGATGTTCATCAGCGTCGATTTACCGCTGCCCGAGGGACCGGTGATGGCGAACATTTCCCCGCGCAGTATCTGCAAGTTGATGCGATCAAGTGCAAGCACATCCCCGGCGTCCAAGTGATAACGCTTAACGATATCCTTCAGTTCAAGAAGTGGTTTTACAGATTCCATCAATCCTACAACGCAAAAACGCAACGCTTATGCGAAAATCGCATCAAGTGTGAACCAAAATCCGTGTGTGACGGTCGCCAATGGCTATCGCAGGTCCGACGGCGATGAAGCCATACTGGTAGAACGGAAGTATATCCGGTTTGTTGCAAGTTTGGAATAGTTTTAGCAGACTTGAGATACTAAAATTGCGCAATTCCCATGGGGAACGCAGCCCGCCGATGGACTGCGAAGATACGCCCCGAAAAAAAATCGAAGCGACAGTTCTGAACCACAGATTTTAAAAACGAAAAAAGCCACTGCTTGTCTGAAAAGTGCGGAGTTGCGGAGCTGTCTGGTGCCGCTTGCGTCAGCTTCCTTCAAAGCTTTTCTCGGGCCCAATTCGGCTCGCACAAGTCCACGCTTAGAGGCCGCTCACAGATCGACCCAAAAGGGTTTCGCCATAGGGCGCGTCGTAACGACGGTCTGCATCGGCGGCCTGCAGTGGCTTCAAACCAGAGTCTAACACTTGAATCTCTGAATGCAAGAAAAATCTTGAAGATTTTTTCAGTCGGTCCTGCCACCCACCAAGCGTGCCCAATCCCATGGGGGTAATGAACGGGTAAAGTTCAACGCATCTTTGGCATGATCACATGATCAATGCCGTAAATGACGCCATTTTCCGCATATTGCGGGCCGACAACCACTGCAGCGTTGTCGATGGAAACAATCTGGCCGTGGGCGGCCTTAATGAGCGCTTTCTGGCGATTGGTCATATGCTGGACGGGCTGTGTTTCGGCGGCTACTGGAGTGATTTGCTGCGGGGCAATGTGGTACCAGAGAACATCGCGCAACTTATTGCGATTGATTCCCTTTTCCAAGTTTTTCAATTCTCCCTTCGGCAATTCAGCAAACGCAGCGTTGGTAGGTGCGAAAACCGTATAGTTTCCGGCAGTTTGCAGTGAGAATCGCAGGCGGGCGTCTTTTAGCAATTGAACAAACGTGGAAAACTGCGGCTGCGACGCCAACACGCGGTAGGCACTGTAAACCTGCGTATTCTGCATCACCATCTTGGACGATTGCTGAGCACAACCGGCCAGCGTACCAAGTACCAAGGCCGCAATCCCAACTGCTGCGATCAACGTATTCCGCATATTAAAAACCCCTTGCTTTACAGAGCCAACATTACTGTCGGCGTTGGATTATACGGCCAGATAAAACTTTCTCCAGTGGCACCAGCAGGAGTGATGGAAAAATGTCCACACCCCTGACCAAGCAGTCCAGCAGGGTATCGTCACAATGGCCTGAATTGATTTAACTGCAAATGCCGAATGGGTAGACCAATATGGGATTAAGCGAGTAGGATATCAAAACTGGAGGCCGCGAAACCGCCCATGGTGCCATTGTTGCTCAATCTGCTATCCAAGTTCACCTACTTTGCGTTGGCGGGCTTACTAATTATTGCCGGATGCGGCGTGCCAATTCCGGAAGATATGCCGCTGATCCTGTCAGGCTATTTGTGCAATTCGCACTGGGGCCCTTTTAATGGGTCGCGCGCTCACTTGGCACCCAACATATGGATCATGTCGGCGGTCGGACTTTTGGCAATGCTCGTCGGCGACAGCATACTGTACTTCATCGGTCGGAACGGGATTGATTCTAAAAACGTCATCGCCGGTCACGTGCGCAAGGTACTCAACCCCAAACGCCGCAAATGGATCGAAGAGCATTTTGCCAAATATGGCGACGCCACCCTGTTTATCGGCCGTTTTATGCCGGGGGTACGGGCGGGGATTTTTGCCTTCTGCGGCATCGCGGGAATGTCGTACATTCGCTTTCTGATTGTGGATGGATTGGCCGGACTCATCAGCGTCCCCACCCTGATATGGCTGGGTCACTGGCAGGCCCACCATTTACACCAATTTTTGGCAAAGGTTGCCGAATTTAAACATTGGCTATACGCGGCGGCCGGAGTCGTCGTAATCGTCGGAGGGGTGATCTTTCTCATCCATCGCCGTCGAATGACGGCCAAAACTGCGGTAGGCGGCCGATACCCGCAGACCGCCACCACGACGGATGACAATGAGGCGTCAGCAGATTCCCGGCCGAATGGGTAGCCGAAATGAAGTGGCTGGTGATAATCATCCGATAAAAGAGGTTGCGGCGCGGGCAAGCTGCGTGAATATAAGGACAGCATTATGTGTGGAATCGTGGCATACGTCGGGAAGAAAGACGCAAAAGCACTTTTGATTGAAGGACTTAAGCGCCTTGAATATCGTGGTTACGATTCTGCGGGCGTCTGCCTGATTGATCAAGGCAAGTTGTTCATCAGGCGGGCAGCCGGAAGGATCAGTGTGCTTGAGTCCATACTTGATGAGCAGAAGGTGCCCCAAAGTGGCATTGGCATGGCACATACGCGCTGGGCCACCCACGGTGCGCCTACGGAATGCAACGCCCACCCGCATATGGACGGCAAAGGCCGGATCGCTATCGTGCACAATGGCATTATCGAAAATTATTCTGCCATTAAAACTTTTTTAACCGACCTTGGTTATGTTTTCCACAGCGAGACCGACACCGAGGTGTTGGCCGTGCTGATCGGGCATTTTTATGAAAATAATCTGGTAAAAGCCGTTCAGACTGCCTTGCGTGAGGTCAGGGGTACCTATGGTTTGGCTGTCATGTCAGCGGAGGAGCCCGACACACTGGTTGTGGCCCGGCGTGGATCGCCCCTGATTATCGGTGTGGGAGATGATGAGTACGTGGTGGCGTCGGATGCCGCAGCCATTGTTGAGCATACCACGCAGGTAGTGTATCTGAATGACAACGAGATGGCCGTCATCAGGCCGGATCAGTTCCGCACCACCACCATAGACGATACGCCCGTCACTAAAAAATTAAGCGAGGTGGAATTTTCTCTCCAGCAAATTGAGCTTGGTGGCTATGACCACTTCATGCTGAAGGAGATATTTGAACAGCCAGACGCCATTGAGGATTGCATGCGTGGGCGACTGGACCGCCAGGAAGGGCGAGTGGTGCTTGGGGGCATCAGTCAATACAGTCGTGATATTGTGCGCACCCGCCGGTTGATTATCACCGGGTGCGGCACCGCATGGCATGCGGGATTGGTGGGCGAGTTTTTGTTTGAAGAATTGGCAAAAATTCCCACGGAAGTGGAATACGCCAGCGAATTTCGTTACCGCAATCCCATAATTGAAGATGGAACATTGGTGCTGGCCATCAGCCAGTCCGGTGAAACGGCCGACACGCTGGCGGCCCTGCGCGAAGCCAAGGATCGTGGAGCACTAAGCTTGGGAATTGTCAACGTGGTTGGCTCAACCATTGCTCGTGAGACGGATGCGGGCATATATCTGCACGTCGGTCCTGAAATCGGCGTGGCCAGCACCAAAGCATTCACCGGGCAGATCGTCGTGGAGATTTTACTTGCCCTGAGTATCGCGCGCCGCAAATATATGTCGCAAAGTGTGCTCCAGGAGTTCATCGATGCCCTGGAGCGTGTACCGGATCAAATTCGTCAGGTGCTCCAGCAAAGCGAGGTGATCCGTCAAGTGGCAGAAGAGCACGCCAAGCGTGATAACTGGCTGTTTCTCGGGCGCGGATTCAATTTTCCTGTGGCGCTGGAAGGTGCGCTGAAACTTAAGGAAATCAGCTATATCCATGCCGAGGGTTTGCCCGCAGCGGAAATGAAGCATGGCCCGATTGCATTGATCAACCCCGGCATGCCGGCAGTATTTATCGCTACGCGCGGCAGCCAGTATGAGAAGCTCATAGGCAATATCCATGAGGTTAAAGCCCGGCACGGCAAGATATTGGCAGTGGCCAGCGAAGGCGACGAGCACATCCACAAAATAGCCGATCATGTATTTACCGTACCCGACACCATTGAGCCTTTGCAGCCGCTGCTTACCGTTGTTCCGCTGCAGTTGCTGGCGTACCATGCGGCCGTTGCCCGAGGATGCAACGTGGATAAACCGCGCAATCTCGCTAAAAGCGTGACGGTGGAATAATTATTTTCCAATAGCCAGCGGCAGGCGGTTGAGCCGTGTTACCCGGACAAAGCGGTGTGCATCGGGGATGCGCTCGTCGCCGCTTGTTGATGGCCACCAAAATCCACGGCGGAACAGTCACTGTTCTTACTCAGACGGGCTTCCACGGTATTATTCAGAAAATAAGGCATCGACAAATGCCTCAGGGTTAAATGCCTCGATATCGGCAGGTGTTTCGCCGAGGCCGACAAACTTCACGGGTAACCCCAACTGATTTCTGATAGCCACGACAATTCCTCCCTTGGCGGTGCCGTCAAGTTTGGCGAGGAAAATGCCAGTTAAATCCACGGCCTTGCGAAATTCTTCCGCCTGCCGGATGGCGTTTTGGCCAATCGTCGCGTCGAGTACCAGCAGCGATTCATGAGGAGCATCGGGAATAACTTTACCCACCACACGCCGGATTTTTTGCAGTTCACGCATGAGATGATCCTGCGTGTGAAGCCGACCGGCGGTGTCGATGATAAGCACATCGCGCTGGCGGGCTACCGCCGCCTGGCAGGCATCAAAAGCCACGGCTGCCGGGTCGCTCCCCATCTGATGCTTCACGATATCCACACCTACCCGCTGCGACCAGATGGTCAGTTGCTCTACGGCGGCGGCACGAAAAGTATCGCAGGCGGCAACCACTACCGATTTATTCTGGTCTTTTAACCATTGGCCCAGTTTGGCGATGCTGGTGGTTTTGCCGGCACCGTTGATACCAGTAACTAAAATCACGGTAGGGCCGGACGCGGCCCAATGCAGTTCACGGCTCTCTACGGGCCAGTACTGGCGCATCTCGCCTTTGAGAAAATCCAATACCTCGTCGCCCGTACCGATGCGTCCCTGCTTCCAGGCCGTGGTGAGGTCATTCATTATTTGATCGGTGGAGGCGACACCCAAATCGGCGGCGATCAACCGGGTGCGTAACTCGTCAATCAACGCCTGGTCCAGGCGTCGACCGGTCAGCATGGTTCGCAGCGACCCAACCAGGGCAGATCGGGTGCGGGCGAGACCCTGCCGCAGCTTATCCGTGCCGGCATCGACGGCTTTTTTAATAAAACCAAAGACCATCATCACTCCGACATTTTTTGCGGCCGGGTTTGAGCCAGGTTGGCAGCGTGCTGATTGTACGCCGCCCCCAGCACTCCGTTAATGAATTTTGATGATTCAGCGGTGGAATATTCTTTGGCCATGTTGATGGCTTCATCCAAAACAACTTTCGGCGGGGTGTCTGTTCCGGAGGTTAACTCCCAAAGCCCCAGCCACAAGATTGCCCGATCCACAGCCGCCACCCGCGAAAGCGACCATTGTGTCATTAATCGCGTGATCCAATCGTCCGACATCTTGCGATAATCCCACGCATGATTCGCCATTCGACTCGCCAGCAGGCGCACCGAAATATCCTCGGTCGATTGAGCCATAAAATCAGCCAGTCCCGAGGTAAAAAAATCATTTCCCTGTGCATCGGCCTGAAACAGGGCCTGAAGGGCCAATCGTCTAGCCTGCGATTTTTGACGGATACTTAACTGCGTTGAATCGGGATTGGACTCAATAGAACTTGTCATTAAACGGTACCTTTGGCGATATTTGCCATTGTATTGGCCATATGAACGGCAGCTTGGGCCCCGTGGCTGCCGATGTTGCCCATTTTCAGTCCTGCGCGATCCAGTGCCTGCTCCTGGGTATCGGCGGTTATCACACCAAAGATGGTGGGTACCCCCGTAGCTGGACCGATGGCCGCTATGCCAGAAGCTGCGGTTGCCGCCACATGGTCAAAATGCGTCGTCTGACCACGGATAATGCAACCAAGGCAGATGATGGCAGAAACACCACCCTTTTTGGCGACGGCCATGGCAGTGGTTGGAATCTCAAAACTTCCCGGAACCCAGATGGTGGAGATTTGCGAGCTTTGGGCACCAAGTTTGCATAATTCCTCGCGGGCACCCATTTCAAGCTGCGCTGTAACGAGCTTGTTAAACTCTGCCGCGATAATGACGAACCGATGTGCCGGTTTTACCGTCAATAAACCCACCATAGACTCCTGCATTGAGAGAACTCTCCAAATCAACCGCTGACACCCATTTTCAAGTCTCCCCGGTCGAGGGAAACCGCGCCATTCACTGGCCAAAACCTAGATTATAGCGATTAACGTAACTTTATCGCCTCGGTGGAAAAAGTTTTGATTTTGCCCCCAGCGTGGCTGGTCTCCCGCTTGAAACCGCTTGGCCAATGAATGCCCCAAAGTAAATCATGGCAGGTAACGGACCGAGGCTAAGAAATCGCGATGGGGTGTAAGATTGTGGCTCTTCGCCCGACCATCATCCAAACGCTGAGTGGCTGCGTACGCTAGTGCGTAGCTAAGTGAATGGAATAAATTTTTTGAAGGGGCCACATGCCAGCCTATTCGCAGAGTAGTTCGCCGTGGTCTGTTCTGGATAGACTCCGATGGAGTCGGTACCACACCGTGGTGACACTGGCATTGGGGATTGGGTGGCTTTTTGACGCGTTTGAAGTCAATCTTACCGGCGGGCTACTGGGAATCCTCAAATCCCAGTGGCATTTAAGTAGTTCTGAAGCGTCGCTGATCACCTCGCTATGGCTGGCGGGCATCATGGTCGGGGCGGTGCTTTTTGGGTATCTGGCCGATCGGTTTGGACGCAAGAAGCTTTTTCTTACCACTTTGACGATCTATTCATTTTTTACCTTGTGTTCGGCTCTCTCACCCGGCTTCGGCTGGTTTATGGTTTTCCGTTTTCTGACGGCGATTGGCGTTGGTGCAGAATATTCCGCCATCAATGGAGCGATCGGAGAGTTATTGCCGGTTAAACATCGCGGACGGGCAGCGGCCATCGTTATGAATTTCTGGCCGGTGGGTGCATTGGTTGCGGCGCTGGTTAGTATTTTATTCTTGAACCTAATACCGGAGTCAGCGATTGCCTGGCGACTGGGCTTTGCGCTCGGGGCGGTAGGCGGCCTGTTCGTGGCCTATTTCCGCAGGGTACTGCCGGAATCGCCCCGTTGGTTACTCTCTCGTGGAAAGCCCGATGCCGCCCAGCGCGTCGTCAATGACATGGTGCATGCCGCCGGTCAGGAACCGCCAATCAATGGTGCGGTTTCCGATTCACAATTAAATTTGCCCGGTAGCAACCCTGCACGCACAGTAGCCGCCGATTTAATGGAATTGATCAGTCGCTATCCTTACCGCCTTATGCTGGGGGCCACTCTGGACCTGTCCGAAGCATTTGGCTACTACGGTTTGTTCACCTTTCTGGCGCTGGTGGTGCTGCCGCAGGTGCACATCCCAAACCATCAGATGCCGTGGTTCTACTTCATGGGCAATATTGGAGCTTTGGCCGGAGGCCTGCTGATGGCCTGGAAATTTGACCAGTTGGGCCGCAAGCGGATGGTTCCGTTGTTTTACACAATGGCGGCATTGACCAGTTTACTGATGGCACCTGCGGCCGCGACGCATTCACCGACGGTGGTGCTGGTCGCATTTATGGCGGCCAACTTTTGTGCGACGGGGGCATGGACCAGCGCATACCCGACTTTTTCAGAGATATTTCCCACTCATCTGCGGGCTACCGGCATTGGCGTGTCAGTTGCCATAGGGCGCATTGGGGCCATCGCCTCCGGCCCCCTGCTGGTGGCAGTGTCCAAATCAAGTTGGGGTGACGCAGGAGTTTTCGGCCTGATGGGCTTTCTCTGGATGGTCGGGGCGGCTGCCATGATCCCGTGGAGTATATGGGGAATTGAAGGGGCAGGTCGATCATTGGAAGCGATGGTGCAGCCAGTGGTCATACCGGCCGGAGAATAATGCTATGTCCCGGGGATTTTCTCGCGATAGGATATTGCCGAAAAACCTGCGCATCGCGCTGATGGGCGGTGCGTATGGCAACGTACCGGCGCTGCGGGCGTGTCTGGAAGATGCCCGTGCCCAAAGGTGCACACAACGGGGCTTTCTAGGCGACGCCATCGGATGCTGCGGCCACAGCGATGAAATTATTGATCTGATACGCGGCGAATTTGATATCCTCGTGGCAGGTAATCATGAATTGCAGGCGGCGGCGGGACAAAATGTATGTGGGTGCGGCTATTCATCCATGCAGGATGAAAAGGCCAGTTGCGAAGCATTTAACTATGCCGCCGAAAGTCTTTCCGACGCCAATCGGCAATGGCTTGCAACTTGGCCGGATCGCGGCCAATTGGATACACCCGTGGGAACTGTCCTTCTATGCCACGGCAGCCCGCGCCAAACCAACGAATTTTTGTACCCATCCAGCCTTGATGAAAATTTATTACAGCGTCTTTTAGTGTCCACTCAAACGTCCGGATTTGTCTGTACCCATTCGGGTTTCCCTTGGTTGCGTAAGATTGCCGATGTGGGCTTTGCGGCCAACTGCGGGGTTGTGGGCAAACCCGATCATGATGGTGATCCGGCCGTGCATTACCTGATTATGGATACAACCGGCAATTCGGTAAAACTTGAACTTCGCCGGGTGACATACGATTACGAATCTTGGGCAAATCAATTGCGCCGCGAAGGTGTTTCAGAAATTTTTATCCAGCCGCTGATAACAGGTACATGGACGGTCGGCATTGAAAGTTTGCCACCCGCCGAACGGAAATTGAACCGCCGCCCGGATGCAGGCGGAACGATACTTGAATGGGAAAAGAGCAGCCGCCCGCGCGCCTCTGCTGACACAAAGAGTTTCGGGCATGGTGCACCGGTTGGCGGAACGTGACGAGAGCGTCCGCCTGCAAGCAGCAACTATTTTTGTGTATTTATTAGAAAGGACAAAATCTGTGAAAGGCATCAACACACTTCCATCACGCATAATGATTACTATGGCAGTCGGCTGCCTTGTCGCTGCAGCACCAGTCAAGGGAGCGGCATCGGCGATAGCAGGCACATCCACTCCGGCAGCACAAGACACGGTCGCGCATGGAAACCGGGGTGACGATATCGGTTTACCTTCAGCGGCAGACATCCTTCAAGATGCGTTTAACTATGGAAAACAAGTCGGCCGTCGGCATGAAAAAAGTATGTCTGATGAATTGGCACAGATGGCGGGCGGAGACTCTCCGGTGAGGTCGTTTGATGCCGGGGCCGGGGGCAGCCAATCCACCCGCTATTTTTTTGGATTGCTGGATCACCGCAGCAAGTTGGCCAAAGGCTTTTTCCCCGGTACATTTCTGGCCGCCAATGTGGCAGCGCAGCGCGAGGTTGCGATGACTTGGTACCACTTTGAAACCGGCCACCAGCAACTGGACCTCTTCTACAATGAATTCAAGTGGGGCATGGACCAGTGGACAGTCGAATTGCAGGCCCCGTATCAGCATGAACATGTGTCATTTCCCGATGCCGCACCCGGCGAACCGACGAGCCGCAATTTTGATGGTATGGCTAATTTCGCCATTATCATGCGTGCGCCGATTTACCAATATGTGAGCAAGCATGATTCGATTGACTATTCGCTGGTGCCAGGGCTTGAGATTGATCCTCCGTCAGGCTCAACGGTGAGCACCGGTACGGTCATTTCACCGCGCATCATGCAGGCAATAGGATTGGGCAATCACCTGAGCATCATGACAAGTCTGGGAATGTCGTTTTTAACCGGTCCGCATCAGGGTGGAGAAAAAGACCTCACTTGGGATACGGTGCCGGGTTACAACATTTATCACCGCAATTTGCCCATACCGGGCATATCCGATATTACCCCGGTGTTTGAAATTGTGGGATCAGATCCCTTGTCAGGAAGCAACGTAGGTCAGCAATCGATCTCAACTATATTCGGCCTAGAGATCAATCCGGAACCAAAATGGGGATATCTCACGCCATACCTTGGAATTGGTGCCGGGCCGGCCCTTACCAGCGCAGCGCGTCACAGCGGCGACTGGGTGTTGTCGGCATACGTCGCGTTTGCGTTGCCGTGACCGCAGTTTTTCATCTTCGGCGCAACTGCCGACGGGAAACTCCGGGCAAGACTGGAGCTACATAATCTGGCGAAGGGAGCCGTCATCACTGCGGTGAATGGTAAATTATTTGAACAGCCAAGCGAGCAAAGAAAGAGTTCAGAGGTATTTACATTGGCTGAAAGCAGGCTGGTGTGATCCCATCGGCTAAATGCGTATGGCATTTATATCGTTTTTGTACCCGTCTGCGGCTCTACCGTGAGAGAACAAAACTTCCAAAACTTCTCTGTTTGATACACTGCCACGTTTCGATAGTTGGCCGGCGTATTGGCAGGCCAGTAACCTCGCACAAACCGCCCTGGGGGTGGCCATAATGCCGCGCGCTTGCTAACAAATGGCGGGCGAACATTTAAACCAAAACGCGACACCGGCCAAAGCAGTGGAAAAGCCGACGCAGTTGGCAACGGGAATGGCCGGAATTGCTCAGAATATGCGTGAAGGTGCGAGGGAACAAAGTCCGTCTTGGATGTATTTTCTGATACTTCCATAACGGTGCAATCTGATCTGATGCCCGGGACAGGATTCGAACCTGCAAGGGATTGCTCCCACCAGCACCTCAAGCTGGCGCGTCTGCCAATTTCGCCACCCGGGCTTGCGGCTTGATACTATACTCCGTTTTTATCTCAAGGAACAGTCTTCATCGGCAGAATCCGTTATACTTCGGCACGTAAATGAGGCCCGCGCGGGTCGATAAGTTGAAAGGTGTTGACACGAATCATGGCAATCACATCTAAAGCGGCTTTGGTGCTGGAGGACGGCTCAGTTTTTACCGGTACCGGTTTCGGGGCTTCGGCATTGGCGGTCGGCGAAGTGGTATTCAATACCTCTCTTATGGGTTATCAGGAGATACTGACCGATCCATCCTATAAAGGCCAGATCGTCACAATGACCTATCCTCAAATTGGCAATTACGGCATTGCCGATTCCGCCGATGAGGAATCCGCCCGACCGCAGGTTCAGGGCTTTATTATCAAAGACCTTTCGCCAATGGAAAGCAATTTCCGATCGGTGGAAAGTTTGGATCATTATCTTGAAAAAAATGGTGTAGCCGGTTTGGCCGGCATTGACACTCGAGCGCTGGTTCGAAAACTTCGGATACAGGGAGCCATGCGCGGGGTCATCTGCAATCAGGCCAGTCCCCTGAACGATTTGTCTAAACTGATGGACAAGGCCACGGCTTGGCCGGGATTGGTGGGTATAGACTTGGTATCCGAAGTTAGCCCTAAAAAGGCCTACACATGGTCCGATGACAAAGGGGTATGGGCGCAGCCAACTGATGTCCATCACACCGGGCAAGCCCATCACGTTGTAGCGATGGATTGCGGTGCCAAGCGCAATATCCTGCGGAATCTGGTGCAGAGCGGCTGCCGCGTGACGGTTGTACCGGCCACGGCATCCGCTGATGAAATTCTGGCCTATCAACCCGATGGTGTATTTGTCAGCAACGGGCCAGGTGATCCGGAGCCAATCCACTACGCTCAGGACACGCTGAAAAAACTAATCGGAAAAAAGCCGATTTTTGGCATTTGCCTTGGACATCAATTGCTTGGGTTGGCGATGGGATCGAGCACCTACAAATTAAAATTTGGTCACCGTGGCGGTAACCAGCCGGTGCAAAACATGGGGACCGGCAAAGTGGAAATTACATCGCAGAACCACGGATTTGCAGTTGATTTGCAATCATTGAAAAAGCATGGTGGCGAACCAACGCACATTAATCTTAATGACCAAACTTTGGAAGGCTTTCGCATGGCGCACGAGCCGGTTTTTGCCGTGCAGTACCATCCGGAAGCCAGCCCCGGCCCGCACGACGCAACCTATCTATTTGATTGTTTTGTGACCATGATGAAAACGGGGCGGAGCCCGACGGCGGACGAAATGGCCGACGCGCAAAATCGTCGGAATCAGGTTTTGGCCGGCCAACAGCCCTGATCCATCAACAGACTTGCATAGATTTTCGCTGGCAGTACACCGGAGTGAATCGGTACAACTCTGCATTCCGATGAAAGTTCAATTTTCTGAACGATAGTCACGTTCGCCGGTGGAAGGATTGTAATAGACGTGCATTATTTTACCTGTTTCATCATCAATATATTTTTCATCAGTGGGCACAAAATTATCGGCAGATGATGGTGGACGACGGACGTATTTCCAAGTTTCTATTGCGGTAAGGATGACGATTCCGGCACCGAAGACCAGCAGACAGATACCGATGGGGATAAGTACAATAGTCAGAAGGCAGACGACGCCTCCCACAATGGCGGCCCAGCCAATGGTGTAGCAGAATTTCCTCACGTGGTAGCTCCATCCATCAGCTAACGGAGTTGGGTTCGATTTGCACGGCGGTGCCGTAGGCTACGATTTCACACATGGTCTGCCCCATTTCCGACGAATCAAATCGCATCATGACCACGGCATTGGCTCCCATGGTCGTAGCATTTTTAACCATCTTATCGATGGCGTGGCGGCGGGCTTCTTCAAGCATACTGGAGTATTCTTTAATTTCTCCGCCGGCGATGGTACGAAGGCCGGCCATGAAATTACCCGCCACACCGCGGCTGCGCACTACCACGCCGAATACCTGCCCGAGCACCTTGCTCACATGGAAGCCCGATACATTTTCAGTTGTCACCACTAACATAATTCACCGCCTGCTACACCAAGGACAGAGCAAATAACCATTGGTAGAAACCAACCAGCCACGGAATTTATCCAACAGAATTGAAGTCTAACCGTGGGTCGAAGAGGTGGCAATGGAAGATAGCGGAGGGTGTCAGTTAAAAGCGCCCGCGAATGTCAGAAATTGAATTTGGGGAAATGGCAATATTGGAAATTATTTCACCATTTCACCACCTCACGTCGCGGTGCGACCGCGATATCCCGGCGCACCTTGCGAACGAGCAGCATTTAGACACCGCATTTTGGCAAAGTGATAAGCGCCAATAGGGCAGCCGTTGGATGGATGATGCCATGCCGCCGAGTGAATAGCTGAACGCTTGGCGTAAGACGGTTGTAAGCGGCACTGCGCCAGTGCAACACCCTGCAACTGGACACCACCTATCCATCAGTTTTGCATTTTAGCGGCCTGCTGGGCTGCCTCTTCCACTGTACCGACATACATAAAGGCGGTTTCAGGCAGATGATCCCATTTGCCTTCGGCAATTTCTTTGCAACTGCGGATGGTGTCCGTGAGTTTGACATTCGATCCCGATTTACCGGTAAACACCTCGGCCACAAAGAATGGCTGGCTGAAGAAACGTTCCAAGCGGCGCGCGCGGGCAACGATGAGTTTGTCTTCCTCACTTAACTCATCCACGCCAAGAATGGCGATGATGTCCTGCAGATCTTTGTGGCGCTGCAAAATTCTTTTAACCGTCTGGGCAACTGTGTAGTGCTCTTCACCGAGAAAGTTGACATCCATAATTCGGCTGGAACTTTCCAACGGATCAACCGCCGGGTAAATACCCTTTTCCGCTATGCTGCGACTAAGCACGGTAAATGCATCAAGGTGCGTGAAGGTAGCTGCCGGGGCAGGGTCGGTCAGATCGTCGGCGGGCACGTAGATGGCCTGCACGGAAGTAACCGCACCTTTGGTAGTGGAGGTAATCCGTTCCTGCAGATCGCCCATTTCAGTGCTTAAGGTTGGTTGGTAGCCGACGGCAGATGGCATGCGGCCAAGTAGCGCTGAAACTTCTGAACCTGCCTGGGTGAAGCGGAAAATATTATCGATGAACAGCAGCACGTCCGAGCCGGTTTCATCGCGGAAATACTCAGCCATGGTCAAGGCTGAAAGCGCCACGCGCAAACGCGCACCCGGTGGTTCATTCATCTGACCAAACACCATGACGGTCTGATCGATAACGCTTTTTCCGGTATCACCGATTTTGGCCTCCTGCATTTCAAGCCAAAGGTCGTTGCCTTCGCGGGTGCGTTCACCGACGCCTGCAAAACATGAAAAGCCACTGTGGAAGCGTGCCAGACGTGCGATGAGTTCCTGAATGATGACGGTTTTACCGACGCCGGCTCCACCCAGGAGACCGGTTTTTCCACCACGAACGTAGGGTGCAAGCAGGTCGATGACTTTGATGCCGGTTTCAAATATCTTGGTTTTTGGCTCGAGATTACGAAATTCCGGTGGTGGCTGATGGATGGATCGCGTCTCCTTGGCATGAACTGGCCCACGCTTATCGATCGGTTCTCCAAGAAGATTGAAGACCCGACCGAGTGTTTCCATGCCCACCGGCACGCGCACCGGCGACCCGGTATCAATCACATCCATGCCGCGCGTCAGGCCATCGGTAGTGCCCAGGGCCACCGCCCGAACGCGTCCGCCACCGAGATGCTGTTGCACCTCGCCGGTGAGATGGATGGATACGCCTTCGGCACCACCATCATGATCAATACGAATGGCATTATAAATCGCGGGAAGCTGATCTTCGGGAAATTCAGCATCAAAGGTGGAACCGATTACCTGCGAAATTTTACCTACCGTTGCCATGGGGATAACTCCATTGTTCAGTCCGGCTGCGGATCATTTCTTACGGCCGGAATATTCCAAATTCTTTTGAACCAACTACTTCATTGCCTCAACGCCGCCCATCAGTTCCGCCAGTTCCGAAGTGATCTGCGACTGCCGGGCGCGGTTGTAGTCACGTGTAAGCACCTTGGACATGCTCTCGGCATTTTCGGTTGCGGCCGCCATAGCCAGCATCCGGGCGATCTGCTCGGAAACGGCCGAGTCAATAAACGCCTGAAACGCAGCACTCTTCACCATGGTAGGCAAAAGAGCGGCCAACAAAACCGGGGCATCGGGGCTGAATTCAATATCCGCTTTGATGATGGGCCTGCCCGTCTCTGATGCCGAGGCGAAATTAAGCGGCAGGACATCCTGTACGATGGGCTTTTGCTGACCAACACTGATGAATTTAACGTATGCGATTTTGATGGCATCGATGTGCCCGCTGACAAAATCGTCCATTAAATTTTGGGCGGCCTCGGCCACTTCCTCGGCCCGGGGGTTATCGCCGATATTGGAGTAGGCATAGCGCACCGGGCGACGGGCAAAACGAAAATAGGCAGCACCTTTACGGCCACCTACATAAATTTCCACCTGCTTGCCGGCCGATTCAAGTTCACGTATCTGCGCCATGGCAAGACGAAGAATGTTACTGTTAAAAGCCCCTGCCAGACCACGATTGCTGGTAACCACCAGCAGGCCAATGCGTTTGATGTTGCGTTGCGCCAGGAGTGGGTGGCGGACGGACTGTGGAAGGTTGCCAACGGATGCCGCAACGGTATGCACCAGCTCGGTAAGGTGTTCAACATAAGGCCGCGTGGCTTTCGCCCGTTTAAGCGATTTTTGAAAGCGCGCGGTAGCAACCATCTGCATCACCTTTGTGATTTTTCGGATGTTGCGGACCGCCTTGCGGCGTTTAACAATTTCTCGTGCTTTTGCCATAAGTGATCGCCGTCAGCGGGCCGCCTCCGGCTGCCGGGGTTCGGCGGCGGTTGCGGTTGGTGCCTTACCAAGCAGCCCGTCAAGTTTTTTACGGTTCAGCGGCGTGACATTAGTGAAATTTTTAATAACCTCGATCAACCGCCGCTCCAGATCGTCCGTAAGCTCGCGCTTGGCCATAAGGTCTTTTCGCACGGCTTCGCCGGATGTTTTCCAGTAATCGACAAAACCATTTTCCCACTGCTGCACATCTTTCACGGCCACGTTGTCAATATACCCCTGTGTGGCAGCGTAGATCACGGCGATCTGATCGACTACTTCCATCGGTTGGTACTGGGGCTGTTTGAGCACCTCGACCATACGGGCCCCACGATCCAATTGCTTCTGGGTGGCAGAGTCCAGATCAGTACCAATCTGCGTGAAGGCCTCCAAGGCCCGGTAGGATGCAAGATCCAGACGGAGCGATGCAGCAACTTTTTTATGCTTCATGGCTTTGATCTGGGCGGACCCGCCCACGCGACTGACCGAAATACCGACATTGATGGCAGGCCGGACACCAGCGTAGAAAAGATCAGGCTCGAGATAAATCTGGCCATCGGTGATACTAATTACATTAGTGGGGATATAAGCGGATACCTCACCTTCCTGCGTCTCGATAATGGGCAACGCCGTGAGGGAACCGGCACCATTTTCTTTCGATAATTTACAGGCGCGTTCGAGAAGTCGGCTGTGGAGATAAAACACGTCGCCGGGATATGCCTCGCGACCCGGCGGGCGTCGCAGCAGAAGGGACAGTTGGCGGTACGCCTGTGCCTGCTTGGAAAGGTCATCGTAGACGCACAGAGTTGCCTTTCCTTTCCACATGAAATATTCCGCCATGGCACAAGCGGCGTAGGGTGCAATGTATTGCAGCGGTGCGCTGCAGGCAGCACTGGCATTGACGACGATGGTGTAATCCATCGCGCCGCTGCGCCGCAGCATATCGACAACGCCGGCGACGGTCGATTCTTTCTGGCCGATCGCCACATATACGCAGATTACTTCATCCGGGGTGCCGAAGAATTTTTTCTGGTTGATAATCGTATCAACTGCAACGGCGGTCTTTCCCGTTTTACGGTCACCGATAATCAATTCGCGCTGGCCCCGGCCAATCGGAATCATGGAATCGATGGCTTTGATGCCGGTCTGAAGAGGTTCCTTAACAGGTTGACGGTCGGCGATTCCCGGTGCAATGATATCAACGAGACGCCGTTCGTCGGTCTCAATCGCGGCCCCTCCATCGATGGGCTCTCCAAGCGGATTAACCACACGGCCTAAAAGTGAAGAACCGACGGGCACGGACAGCAGTCGGCCCGTGGCTTTGACAACGTCGCCCTCTTTAATCTCGGCATAGTCGCCAAAAATAACGGCACCAACCGTTTCTTCCTCCAGATTAAAAACCTGGCCAAAGATGCCGTTGGGAAATTCCAACATCTCGCCGGCCATAGCCCGATTAAGCCCGTAGATGTGGGCGATACCATCACCAACATCAATCACGCGCCCCGTCTGCGACACATCCAACTGATCCTTATAATTGCTGATTTCGCGTTGGATGACCGCAGCTATCTCATCGACTTTGAACTTCATTATTAAGCACCTTCCGTAATTTTAGACTTTTGCGCCTTCAGACGGCGAGCATCAAGCCTGAACCATCCGTTGCGAATCAGCAGCCACGTCGGTCAGTACACCATGCCTGATGCGACGGGTCATATCAAAAAGTTTCTGGCGAACCGAGCCGTCGACAAACGTATCACCGATCTTCAGTTGTATACCACCGATAAGATTCGGGGCGGAAATTATATTCAGAGCGACTTGGGCATGATATTTTTCGCTCAAGACCTTCTCAATGTGCTGAATCTCTTCGGCCGTAAGAGGTTTGGGTGTCATGGCGTCAACCAGCAGACGCCCCCGCCGCTTGCGGTGCAATATTTCCATTTCCCGAATAAATTCTGTTAATATGTCCAGTCGATCCCGCTGTGCCATCGCGCGCAATGTTGAGAGCGTCAGATCATTGAGAAATGGTCCGATGGAACGTTCCAACACCTGCATTTTCTGTTCACTGCTGACGGCCGGCGACCGAAGAAATTCTCCTAATTCAGCCTGCTTATGGGCTAAATCCGCCACGGCCGCCACATCACTGATGACATCATTGATCGCACCGGCAGCGGTAGCGGCGTCATAGAGCGCAACGGCGTAAACCGCTGCAATCGATGCTGTTCTGGTGGATTCATGACTCATACCATTACCTTGTCCATTTTTGCCAATCGGGCAAATTTGCCGAGCGCCGCCCGCCAGCGGCGGCCCGGTCAACTGCGTGCTAACTCCGAAACCGTTTCCTCAACGAGACGATGCTGATCTTCCACGGTGAGATTGCGGGCGAGAATTTTTCCAGCCATGCGCAGGCTCAATTCGACCGATTGCTCGGCAATTTCTGAAAGGGCCTGCTGCTTGGCACTTTGAATATCACGAATGGCCTGATCTTTGATGGCCCGTGATTCCGCCTCGGCATGCTGGCGTATCAATTCGG
Source organism: Planctomycetota bacterium (assembly GCA_021818445.1). Lineage (GTDB taxonomy): Bacteria > Planctomycetota > Phycisphaerae > WQYP01 > WQYP01 > JAJZGD01. Next base: position 170,645 of record JAKAEB010000001.1, on the reverse strand, counting down.
CTGCCTTGGCGGCGTCCGCCTTGGCCTGCTGCAACTGCATGGACGCCTGCCGCTGAACTTCGGCGATTTTCTCTTCCAGATTTTTGCGCGTCTGTTCAACCTGAGCTTCAGCTTCAGCGGCCGCCCGTATGCTTTCACGGATGGCATCCTCACGGCGTTTAAGCCCGGTGATCAGAGGTCGCCATGCAAATTTTCCCAGCAGCGTTATAAGCAGAATGAAGATGATCAGGGTAATCAGCGCCATGCCGACTTGAATCGACATAAGCGAAGCGCCTTCCTGTGAAGACTTGCTGCCGCCGGATGCGTACGCCATTGACGCGCCAGCCAGCGAGACAATCACCGCCGCAGCGGGGACCGCCCACCGGGCTGCCATCGACTGTTGAAGACTGTATTTGAGCACACTACGCATACTGGATTCCAAATAGTTTACTGTTAATGCCCAGCCGGACATCCCGGAGCGGGCAAGGCCACACCGCTTTCGGACGCCCAGCTTTTAGAGACCGCCATTGCGGATTAACACAATCATTGCCAGAACCAGCAACAGGAAGGTAAAACCCTCAATGATGGCTGCGGCCAAAAAGAACTGGGTACGGATCATGTTGATGAGTTCCGGCTGGCGGGCTGATGCTTCGCACATACCCTGGCCGATGGCACCGACGCCCGCTCCGGCACCCGCAACGCCTGCGCCTGCACCGATCAGCGCGCCGGCAATTTCAATTGACTTGACCAGAGAGCCCATCGAATCAGTGGAATGCACGATTACATGTGAAACTTGTGTCGCCGCTGCGGCATCCATAAACAACTCCTTAGGGGGTTAAACAAACTATGTCCTTCGACGGCACCACGCCTCGTCGATATTAATGTTCGGTCGCAACCGCCTCTGCGATATACGCCGCGCTAAGCAGCGTGAAAATATACGCCTGGAGAAATGCCTCCAGAAGATGAAGCGTTTCAAATGCCGTTCCGAATAAAATAACCGGTAGCCCGGCAACGCCGCGTATCAGAATGCCACCAAGGGCGAAAACAATGCTTACCAGCACGGCCACAACCAGTGGACCCGACATCATCACAGCGAACAACCGCATGCAAAGGGCCAAGGGTTTTACAAAGGTACCCATGAGTTCAAGAACAAACATCAGCGGCCAAAGCACCAGCGGCACGCCGGGTGGAACCAGATGTGCGAGATATTTCACAAACCCCACAACGATGGCAACCGGCAGAGATCGCTCCGGCTGCGCTCCATGGCCTTGCGTGGCGGAATCAGCCCCATGTTGATCGTGTTTATGACCTGCGTGCTGATGCGGGTAACGGGCATTGCGAATAAATTCACCAATGCCGGTCACATGCACAGTAAGAAACGTACAGATTGCCAATGTGGCGGTGACCGTGAGATCGCCGGTCGCACCGCCCCAGAATTCCGGAATGTGAAGACCAAAGCCACGATTGATGATCTGAACTATTTCGTCAACCGGGATCATGCCGAGCAGATTGGCAAAAAGAATGAAGAAAAATGCAGTCCAGAGGTATGGCGTAAATACATCGGACCACTTTCCCAGCATGGGATCAAATGTTTCCTGCTTGAGAAATACCAGCATGGCCTCAAAAAAATTGCGGGCCCCGGTGGGTACCGGATCGGTTTCCAATTTCCGTGCCATATACGGAAAAATGGTCAGCATCAAACCCGCCGACAAAAGCAGCATCAGTATGTGGCTTGTGAAATAAGTTTTCTGTCCGAAGAGGTCGAAAAGAGGTTGGGAAAAAATATTATGCGGGACGGTTCCGTTAAGGACATTAACCGCCACAAAAGGCATCTTAAAGGCTTCGGCAGCATAACCGGAGATCATAGCAACTCGAATTTCTTTTTCCCCTGGGTTTTCAGCGGTCCGCCAGAACCGCCCTCAAACACGCAGGGTTTGAGGTTTTAACCCAACTATCGCATAGCGTCAAATACTGCACACGGCAAATGGAATCTGCACGGCACGATTAAAGACGCGAATGCTTCATCACCCACGAAGAGACCACACTCTCGCCAATCAGCAACAGAAAATAGAAGCCAATCAACCAGACGATCAGCGCCATCTTATGAGCATCCTTAGGCAGAAGTACCACCGCTAGCAGCCCACCGATCATGGTGCCTACAAGTCGCGCCATGTTGGCCACGGTCGCACATCGCAGCAGAATAATGCCGCCGCGACCGATCATGATCACCATGGGCAAAACCGCAAATATGCCAACCACAATACTGATAAGGGCAGCCACGCTAAGTTCAAGCGGATGAACAGGGTGGCGAAACAATGCTGATCCCACAGCTCCCAAAACCGCTCCGAGGAGCACCAATATCACGGGGCAAACAAGCAGACTCAGACGCAGCCGCGCCGAAGAAATCAATTTGGATTCGTTCCCTTGCACCACGATTACAGCCTACTTTTTACCGTTCTGCAGAATGGTGCGGATTTGCAGGTAGGTTCCACCCACCACTCCGACCACAATGCCACCCAGTGCACCCATACCACCGAGACTGAACTTGTCGTCGAGCCACATCCCCACCAACGCACAAATCAGCACAATGCCAAAAAACTCAAAGCCCGCCCCCGCCAACCTTCGCCATCCGCTGAACGCACGCTCGTCCGCTTTTCGAGCGATATGCTTTTCCAGCCGCCCTATCGCGCCCCCATCGGGGGCAATGCTCCCAGTATTCGAACCAGACTCTGTGTCGGACACCTTACCGGATTCACGTTGCCCAGCACTCTCACTCCCCGACTTTGTACTATTTTTCACAATGTTTGTCAAGCGATTTCGCCCTGTTTTAAACAGATTCGTCGACGTTCTGCTTACAGTCCTCCCTTTAATGGCTTCTGGCGCGTTGAAGCAGCATTTCCATGGGTTGCCGATGGCGATGGCTGATTGACGCGAACTGCGGCAGTAGAAATTGATTCGCTGGCAGCCGCCGTGGTGGACGCGGTCGGAATATTCGCCTGACTGATAGACAAGCTGACGCGTTTTTTGTCGCGGTCGATGGTTAGCACCTTGGCCCGGATGCGGTCACCCACGGCGACAGCCTCGCGTACATGGCCGATGCGGCGATTGGATATCTCTGAAATATGCACAAGCCCTTCAACGCCCGGCTCAATTTCAACAAATGCGCCAAAATCAACCACGCGGGTAACGACCCCGTCTACGAAACTGCCGACTGGATATCGATTCGGTGCCTCCTGCCAAGGATCTGCAATACGATAACGAAGATCCAGCGCTATCCGCTGCTTTTCCGGATCAAGCGAGAGTACCATCACCTGAACCGTATCGCCAACCTGCACAATCTTGGACGGGTCAGACACCCGGCCATGACTCATGGCGGAAACGTGGATCAACCCCTCCGCACCGCCTATATCCACAAATGCACCAAAAGGCATCAGTCGCGTGACTGTACCAGAAACGATCTGGCCGGTGGCCAAGCGCGACCACAGTTCGGTTCGCTTAATGGCCTGTTCCGCCTCGACTATATTGCGACGACTGACGATCAGGCGTTTATCGGCGCGGTCCACCTCAATTACTTCACACTTGATGCGCTCGCCGACAAAAACGGCCAGATCGGGCGTAAATTTTACATCCACCTGACCAGCGGGCATAAACCCTCGCAGGTTATTAATTTTGATCTCCAAACCGCCTTTATTGGCACCTGTCACCTGCCCTTCCACCACATCACCGGGGTGCAAATCGTCCCAGCCGCCATGGTTGACCGAACCGCGTCGGGAAAGAAGCACCAAGCCTTCCGCCGAGTTGTAACCTGCATAGACAAACTCATGTTCTTCACCAACATGCACGGCTTCTTCGGGTTGATTAATATCAGCGGGCGCAAATTGTTCCAGCGGACAAACCCCCTGAGATTTGCCGCCAAGATCAACAAAAACATTACCACCACGAATGGCAGCAACGGTCCCGCGCCGGATGCGGTTATCTCCAGTGTCTGATCCTTTGTCACCCACTGGACGGCCGCCACGCACAGGGCGTGACAGGTCGGGTTCAGCAGCCTGCAACGACTGGCTCACACGCGAAAGCAGATCATCCATTGTCAATCCGGCCATCGCATCATTCACTGCCTGGTCGATATCAAACGGCTCGGACTGGCTGCCACCACCGGTAATAGCATTTAATAAATCACGATCGGTCATAAGTCTATTTTCCTTCCACGACCAAATGCTGTCCTAGGCCTTTCGCATAGCATCTGCATCGACATTCCACCGTTGACACCACCGCACATATTCGGACGGAATAAATTCACTGGGTTTTATTTCACTGCGGCCGCCCCAAAATACGTTTGTGTACGAAACCTCTATTCCTAAGTTACTCAGGTGCGTATCTATCGCCTTTTTGTGCTCCAAAAGCAGGCCTTTGTCCTTGCCGTGGGCAACGCCCATGATATTTACATTGCCGAAGTCCGGCCCGCCCTCGCGCCAGTAGGCGTGGGTCATGATATGAAACCGCCCCACCTGCCGTCCGGTTTCAATCTCGCGCCCCGGGGCAACTGCCCAGTGATACAACGCGTTATATTGCGTGACTTTCTCGCCCGTCTGCAAAGGCTTGACGTGCTCCAGGAATGTGGAGAAGCGCCCGATAACACCCTTGGCCGCCAGTTCGGCGGCAATGCGCAGGAATTCCGCCTTGGAAAAGCCAGCCAGCGCTGCACGCGGTGCCCAGATGTCGCGCTGCAATTCATCAGGAGAAAACTCTTTTTTTATGACGACTAATGCGGCCCACTGTTCGGGCGAAAGTTCAACGATGTCCGTCGAGGTAACCACCGCTGGCTCTTCCGACATGCTGCCGGGTAGAATCTGACGCCGACGTATGTGCCCCACCCCCAATGTGAAAAGGCATTTGGCGGGCATCACCTGAAAAGCCTCGGCACCCACCAGCCGAGCGAGTAATTCGCAGTGCCGCGCAATGGAAAATCCCTGCGGTACCTTGAGTGTTGTCCAGAGCCTGAAACGTGATCCGGCAGTGGCACCGTCGGTAGAACGAATGACAACATGCCCCGAAAATGGATCCTGCTGGAACATGAAATCAAATGCGTCATTGAGCTTATCGGCCGGTACTTGCCACGCCACCAATGCACCATCGGCCAGGCTCGTCGCCAACAGGGTTTGACGTACCCGCCGGATAACGCCAGCTTTCAGCATGGCGGCAATGCGTTCAATAACGGTGTCGGCTTCTACGCCGGACAGGCGAGAAATTTCCTCAATGGGATCAGCCGAAAAACCGCCGATGCGGTCTTCCGAAACCGCCAGAATGCGGGCGTTGACAGGGTCAGAAATTGAAACTGGTACGGCGTCTGCTATCGTCTGCGTTTCCATAAAGCAAAGTATATCCGATTATGCGCCAGATTCCTGCCGCCCCGTAATGCCATTCAGCCGCCCCGCTTATGTGGCGGTCCAAGACGCAGCAGAAGTGCGTAAGGTATACGCCAATTGAATTGCACGTTGTGTCCGCTGCTATTAATTTTCAATCGCAGTATGGCTCCCGCGAGCACCATCTGGCGATCGGTGGCATTGGCTCCTGAATTGGCGTGATACGCCAATTTTTTCAGGGCTTTTAGCTGGGCCGCCGATCGAATCGCCGCCTTGGCGGAAAGCATATGCAGATACCCGTGAATTCGGACGGCTTTGGGAACAGACACCACCATGAGGTGAATCGATTTGACGGCGCGAATTTGCGGCGGAACCATCAATGGATTTTGCGCCGCATCGATGGCGCGTTGAAGATGCACCACTGAAAAATATAGCAAGTCATGCCCGTTCCAACCGCTGAAGAGGTGACTGTGAGGAGAAACGCTTTTCTTAACGCGCAAATGGCAATCCAGCGATTGTTCAAGCAACTTTTCAGAGAGTGATCCGAGAATAATGCCCGGCTTGACGACCGCAACAAATGTTGGTCCTAACCCCGGCCCCCTGCGATGTTTGGCATGATAATTGATGCGGTAAATGGTGATGCCGTCATAAGAATCTCGCGACTTATCAGCGTTGCGTTGAAGTTGAGCCGTGATTTTGCCCGCGCTGACGCTTGAATCGATGACCGACGTGCCACCCTTTGGTGCATGCGCCGTACCGAATATCCACCAAGTTTTAATTTGACTGCTGATGTTGACGCCCAAAACTTTCTCAATTTGCTTTTGCAGGCGGCGAAACCCGGGGCGGCGTTCAATCGTGTTTTTGAAAAAGGCATCTTGATCTGATTTACCCCCGGAAGCCGAATGGAAATGCAAGGTCAGCAGCCATGTCGTCCCGATGGGCATAAACGACACATCAGCTAGAGGTGCACTCGTCGGCGTTGCTGAGGCCGGGGCGGCTCCGCATAGCCCAAAAACTGAAACGAGTGCGAGACTTAAATTCAGTACCAACGAACGAACGGCCGCTTGGCCAAACAATTTCTGCATGGTGCATCTCCTCGACCGGGACGTATTGATGATAGCACGAAGGGGTTGGCGACTCCATGTTCCACTCGATCGCCACGAGGCGATGAGCAATTATGTTTTCCGTCCCGCGCAGGCAGCGGCAGGCGATGGCTTGGTGGTAGACCGGTGACTATGGTTGCCGCTTCACATGGCGGAATAGGCTGGTGCGTGCCGAGAAATTATCAGGCCGTGGCGGCCTTTATTCGATCATTTTCACACATCGAGAGTTAACCATCGGTAGCAATTCGCACATTGTTATGCATCTGTCCGCCATGATAATGTTCTGCCGTCGCGCGGGTGGCCAGTCTCCCTCACCAGAAATACATGGCCGCGGGCTCGCCCGGGGATGTTGAATTGCCATGATTCGGCCAAAAGGCCGCATTTGATCCGGTGACGTAATATCTTGTGTCTCTTTTTGTCTGCGTGCCATTTGAGCAAGTTTCATCATGCCATCGGCATGATACCTTATGTCACACAGAGAGGTTTTTATATCTCGCACAGAGCCGCGGAACCACGGAGAGAATTAAAAAAATACGAAGTAATCAGATGCGCAGGTCTTCGCGCTCTTGGCGCTCTCGGCGGTGCAAGCTCGTTTCCATCACCGCGAGGTTCGCAAAGTTAACACTTAAAACATTCGGTATGGGAATGGCCCAGCGAGCCGCCGGGCTTGTCCCGGCGCGCTAACGCATGACGCATTCGTGTGCGAAAGAATCTCCACGTTTTCCTTGCAGCCCGAACCCCGGCGCGTTATGTTTCGGATTATTGATTGCAGTTTTGAGGCCGATTGATGGTCGCGTTTGCTGAAAATGAAATTCCGATGGGCGGTAGCAGATACAACGCCGATGCCGAAGCACAGAATTATTATGTGCGGAACCGGTATTATTTGCCGACGCTTGGCCGCTGGCTTACCCGCGACCCGATCGGCTATCAAGGCGGAATCAATCTTTACGAGTACGCCCAAAGCAGCCCGGTGGGGAATGTGGATGGGGAGGGGCTGCACGCAGATTATTCCAAGCCCCAGCTAGGTTTGTACCGGCCACAGGGGACCTTTACCATACACATGTCGATCCAAGGAGAAGGGCGACTATTACGGTTCCGTTACGTGGGGGTTTTACGAAGACTGGTCGGGTGACACTCTCGCTACTCTCCACGCGGGCGGCCATCTGGACGGTGGGCCGATCAAGCCGGGCACTGGCCGCTGGCCAAAGAATGTGCAGACACCGTTCCTATTCTTGAACGGCCTACCGCCGAAGCCATGAATTGTGGGCGACCGTACTGGATTTCTGGAGGTTGACATGCGTCGCTTATCCCTGCGAAGAGTTTGCCTCACCCTCACCGTATGCAACACCGCCGCCATGCTCGCCGGCCCAAACTTGGATTCGACCCTCCGAAGGTTCGCCCCCTCCCTCGCGGCTGATCAATGGTATCTGGGCCTCCTGCCGACGAACTCCTGGGAATTTATGGCGTATGTGGCTTTGTTCATGCTGCTCTGGATCAGTATCCTGGCGTGCACTTTAGCGCTGGTGATTCCACGACGCCACCAGCACGCATTACCCATAACCGCACGAGGTAGGGTATGGCTAAGCGCATTGAACCTGGTAATCATGGGTTACATGACGCTTACGCCGCATTTGGCAAAATAGGAGCTGCCATGGCCACTTGGACGCATCGCAAAAAACGTCGGACTGATGTACGGATCGGCGTGTCGGGCGTAACCGCCGCAGTATTATGGTGGTACGTGGCGGACCCGTCTTACTGGTTGCAGCGGATGGCACGCAATCCAATGTGGGCTTGGAATCACCTTGCTGCGAACCTGGGCATTGAACTCCTATTGCTCTCCAGCCTTGGCTCATTTCCGTGCAGGTTGCCGAGGCTGTCCTTCTGGTGGACGCGGTGTTGCGGTGCCTTCGGCATCGCAATGGCTTATGGCGCGGCATTGGCGCAGGACGACCCGACCAAGTCGGCCCTATTTTATAGCCTGTGCGGAGTTACTGCACTGGCATTCCTGCTGACCGGGCGCCTGGACTACGCAAAATCCGGGCGTGGCAATTTTTTCGGGTGTCGCGGCTGTCCATAGGGCGCGAGCCAGCGCCAGCGACCCTGGGCAGGACACCGACGGAATTGATAACTCCGCACCGGTTCGCCGCCCGCTTCCGCGTCGCGGTATTGCGTGCATATAGCCGAATTACTGAGGTCGTCGCTGTGGTCGCACTTAATGAAAAATAAATCGGGTGGCGTTCTGGTCTTGGTGCACGTTGTGTTGAAAATCGGGGCGGCCGGACGGGTCATGGGTGATCGCGCGTGCACCATGCACGCGGCTAAATATGGCGTGCGATTACCGAATTTATGGTGGATGCGTTGGCGCATGCGGCCGATGGCGCTAAAAATTGGGTACGCGCGTGAATGCAATTCGCGGCATTAAAACGGCATGCGAAGGGATGCGACGCAGCGGGACGGTATCCATGCGGGCGACGGCGCTGAAAATGGGGGATATGATGCTGCCGGGAATTATAAACGGCGAGACGTTCGCGCTACGGGTGCCACGGAGTGCGGCCCCGGCGGGCACGCGGACGGGGTCACGCATCATCGCGCGTTTACGAGGCCAGCAGCTAAATGAGGTGGTAATTTCCTGTGCCGCGGTGAAATCCTCGCAAAAATAGGCAATTGGCGGCGTTGACCCGAACCATCCCGAAACGCTTAAGCCGTTGGGGACACCCGGGCTCGCATGGGTAAGCGGAGAGGCGGCAACGCGCAATCTTCGGTAGGTGGGCTGGCTTTGAACGCTGTGGTCTGCTAACGTAGCGATATGCGATATCGCCAAGCCCCGATTAAGGGGCCATGGAAAACGCGATTTGATGTTTGAGGATAGACTTTGGCCGGGCGAAATAAACATATACGGAAATCCGCGCAACCTTTGGCAGAGCCGACAGTTGCGTTCGTATCTTTGGGGTGTCCCAAAAACCTGATCGATAGTGAACGTATGCTGGGATTGCTGGCGGCTGATGGGTTTGCCATCACCGCGGACCATGAGCACGCCGATACCATTGTGGTAAATACCTGCGGTTTTTTGGAGGCAAGTAAAACCGAGGCTTTGGAAGTTATCAACGCAGCCTTGGAACTTAAGACCAAGGCGCAGAGAGAAGGACGACAAAAGCGGGTAGTCGTTGCGGGCTGCCTGGTGCAACGGCAGCGGGCAAAATTGCTGGATGAAGTGCCCGACGTAGACGCACTGGTGGGCGTGTTTGACCGGGAAAATATTGTTGCCGCGGTGCGAGGCGGTGCCCCGGAGGACGTGCCTGCTGATTTGGGGCCGTTTCACCCGGTTACGCAATTTATTTCAAAACATGATCGGAGTCGCAAGGGGTACTTTGAAGCGGACGACTCTCGCCTGCGGCTTACGCCCCGGCACTACGCGTATCTGCGGATATCTGAGGGGTGCAATCAAGGGTGCACATTCTGCACCATCCCATCGATTCGCGGTCGCATGCGGTCTAAACCGCTTGAGGCCATTTTGACCGAAGCGCGGGAACTGACAGCAGACGGAGCATTTGAACTGAATCTGATTGGGCAGGATACCACCAGCTACGGCACGGACATTGGCTACGACGGCCCGGGACAGGGACTTGCGGGCCTGCTGCGGGCGTTGGATACCCAGTGCAGCGCCGGTTGGGTGCGGCTGATGTATGCCTATCCCAGTTGCTTTACCGACGACATGATCAAGGTGATAGCCGACACCGGCCGAATTGTGAAATATATTGATATGCCGCTGCAGCACATCAATGATGAGATTTTGCATGCCATGCGGCGCAAAGTGACGCGCAGACAGATAGAAACATTGCTGGATAAATTACGGCGATGGATACCGGGTATGGCGATTCGCACGACCATGATTGCCGGATTTCCGGGTGAAACAGACCAGCAACACGCTGAACTGGTGCAATTTGTTTCTGACTTCGGATTTGACTGCATGGGCGTGTTTGAATACTCCCCCGAGCCGGGAACGCCGGCCGGAAGATTATGGGATACCGCCGCGGTGGATGCCGGTGTTATGGCATCGCGTCGGGAGGAACTGATGTTGGCCCAGCAGCAAGTGGTGCTGAAAAAAAACCGGGCAATGATCGGCCGGGAAATCTCTGTGCTGATTGACAAAGTGAACCGGAAAGACCGCACGGCCGCAGGACGCTGCAGCGGGCAGGCACCGGATATTGATGGGATGGTTTTAATTGATGATGTAGCCGCGGTGCCCGGAGAATTGATCCAGGTGCGGATTAATAATTTTGACGGCTATGACTTGATCGGAAAGCGGGTTAAAACGCTCAAAGCGGGAAAGAAACATTCAACCCCCCTGCCTGTGGTGGGCGGAAACTGATATTGGAGAGTTAAGTGGTGCCGACTGATTCTCCCCAACCCGCCAGCCCCCAGCGACATATTCCGAACTGGATCACCATCGGAAGGTTGGTGGTGACGGCCTTCTTTTTTGTGGTCATCAACAACGGCCCACCGGGGCATAAGGTTGTGGCGTGGATATGGCTGGCGCTGGGGCTTTTTGCGGTAGCTGTGGCCAGTGATATTCTCGATGGATATCTAGCGCGGGCTTGGAACGTAGAGAGTGTGTTCGGGCGGGTGGTTGATCCTTTTGCCGACAAAATATTAATTTGCGGCGCGTTTGTGTTTTTTTCAGTGCCCGGTTGGACAGCGTGGCCCATACCGATGAGTCTGCTCCGCACGCACTTTTCGCCGACGGGCGTGACATTGTGGATGGCGGTGGTGCTGATTGCACGTGAATTTCTGGTGACGGGAATTCGATCGTTGGCGGAATCACGGGGCATTGACTTTCGGGCGCAGTGGTCGGGCAAAATAAAAATGGTGGTGCAGTGTGCCGCCATTATCTGCGTGATGCTCTGTATTTTAGCCGGATACTATCTGAAGTCAGATGCCCTGCGGTGGTTGCTTTATGCACGCGATGCCGCCATCTGGTTGACGCTGGGCATTACGGTGCTCTCGGCAGGGCAATATATTTTGCTGGCCAGAAAACTCATTGACTGATCCGGATGGCCTTCTGGTTAGCTGATCATGGTGGTGCGGCGGCGGGATGGGTGCCGGCAGGCGACTGCCCGCACAACACGGACGGGTACACGGAGGCACAGGACACTTGCGCGACACAATCAATAAATGGGTTATCACCGGCGGAGGCCTGGGACTGCTTAAACCGGCACCGGGCAGTTGGGGTACATGCGGGCCGGCGCTTATCTGGTGGCTGCTTTTATGGATCGGATGCCCGTTAGCGCTGCGCACGGGAGTGACGGCCGCAGTTATTGTTTTTGCCGGGATACTGACGATTCGCCTCGGCCCGTGGGCGGAAAGCTATTTTGGCAAAAAAGACCCGGGGCAGGTGGTGCTGGATGAATATGCCGGTTACCTGACGGCGACATTATTTCTGCCGCTACCTGAACGCTGCGTCGGCCACCCGCTTGATGCGTGGATCGCAGCCGCGGTGGTGTATGTGCTGTTTCGTCTGACCGATACGCTTAAACTGCCCCCCTGCCGCCAATTGGAAAAGTTGCCGGCGGGTTGGGGTGTATTCTGGGACGATATTGCCGCTGGCGTTCAGGTGAATGTTATTTTACAAATTGCCATGCGCCTTTGGCACTTTTGAAACCGCATCACGATGGCGTCACACGTAGAAGTACCTTTCCCATCGGCCCGGCGGACAGGCGGGCAAAAGCCTGCGGTAGCTGCTCCAGCGGAAATTCACTGTCGATCAAGGGATGATGGTCGCCCACGGCAAGTGTTTCCAATACCTGCTGCCACGCATGTTGCGCTTCGTCGGACGTATAGCTGCCAACGGCAACGCCCCCAATGCGCAAACGTCGGAAGAACAGACTTGCCGTATTAAATTCTGGAACCGGGCCTGCTAAACGGCCTACCACGCTGATTTTGCCCCACATACCCATGACATGAAGCAGGTCTGAAAAGCCCGCGCCGCCGATGTTGTCAATAGCCAGATCGACATGGCGAGAGCCGAGATGGCTAAGAACCGATTTCCGCCATGTGGGATCGTTGGGGTCGGCGGTATACGCGGCTCCAAGGGTGCGGAGCGTGGCGGATTTTTTCTGCGACCGGGAAAGCGCAATAACGTGGTGTCCCATCGCGGAGGCCAACTGCGTGGCGGCCACGCCCACACCCCCCGAAGCTCCGGTGATAAGCACCACAGAGCGACCAAGCGACCCAAATTGCGTCAAGGCCTGCCACGCCGTCAGATAGACCAAGCTGGCGCACGACGCCTGCGGCAGTGTCCAGCCATCGGGTACGCGGGCCAAACAGTTGGCGGGCACCGCGACACGCTGTGCAAACGTGCCGGGGCGATCTACACCAATTGGGCCGCGAATAATCAGCGCATGATCCCCCAATTGCCAGCCACTCACACCCGCACCCACCGCCAAAACCTTCCCCACGCCGTCACGACCGAGAATATGGGGTAGCGCCGGTCGGGCCGGATAGGCACCTTCGGCGAGGTAGCGATCAGCGGGATTTAGCGCGGAATACAAAATTTCCAGCAGCACGTCGCCATTATGTAATTCCGGTTCAGGGGCGTCGGTGAACCGTAAGTTTTCAATAGAACCAAGTTTGTCGAGCAACCAGGCTTTCATTGCATGTCTCCTTTCAAACTTCGCGAACAGATTGATGAATCATTCAGCGTTTTAGATGCCGACTCGATGGCGTGTAAACCAACGGATCCTCCGGCCATGGATGGCGCGGATACCGCGCCCGCAAATCTTTTCGCACCTGATGATAGGAGCCGCGCCAAAAGCCGGCCAAGTCGGCCGTCACCTGCACGGGGCGAAAATTAGGCCCCAAAATTCGGCAGATAACCGTAACGCGTCCATTGACAATGCGCGGTGATTCGTGCGTGCCCAACAGGTCTGCCACCCGCGCCTCGAGCATCGGCCCATCGGATGTGTAGTTAATGGCCACCTTTTTGCCCGAAGAGAGAGTGATGCCAGCCGGAACGAGCGTATCAAGGTTGTGGCGAATGTGGTAGGGCAGAGCGGCCATGAAAAGGTCAATGATATGCGTCTCAGATGGCATGGGGCGCAAGTCACCGGAACACATAAAATCAGAAATCAAGTCGACAAGGGTATCGACCGAAAGCGGCAAAAAACCGTCTTCACCGCCGTGCTGGTGGAGCAATTTGAGCCGCTCGACCAGCGTTGCGAGTTCCGAGCCACCGGCAAGCAAGGTGGTACAGATGGGCGGTAAATGCCGATGAAGCAGCACGCGAGCGGCGGATAAATCTGGATCGGTGTCCCGGTGCGATTTGATTCGAAGATCACCAAGGCGAGTTTCAACCTGCGCAACAACGCGTAGGGTCTGTTCATTCCATGCGAGTACCTTATGCACCGCCAGCATGGGCAATTTTGAATTCAGCAGGGCGACCATTGAAATACGTGCCGCCAGATGAATGGATGCGAGTTTTTCGCGGTCGTCATTTTTCTGTATATCCAGTGCTATGAGAACATGCGTTGCGATGTCCACCTGCCGGGCGATGATTTGCACGCCGACACCCCCCACCATCACACCCCTGTACGCCGCCCCTTCATCCATCATGCACACACGATCTGGAAAACCGGTGAGTAATAAACCCGCAATGACATCCTCCGGCGGAAGCGGAGGCAGGACGGTCGATTGATGGCAGGCCCGGCATAGCTGGCGAAAAAGCGGTTGAATCGATCGGTCGAAAGAGAGCGAATCCGCTGCGATGGGCCTATGCTGAAGGGATGATTCATAAATATTTTTCAGGTGTGTGTAAAGATTCCATGCCGGTGGCGCACTGGGGCCTACGACTGGTTTGGTACCTTCGGATAACACGGCAGCGATCATGATGGCCCAGGCACCGTGCCCGGCATCAACGCCCGCAGCGATGATACGTGAGAGCCGAGGGTGGAGAGGCAGTTCGGCAAGGCGATGGCCCAATTTTGAAAGCTGAAACAGTTTGGATTGGCACTCAGCGGCACCCAGATTCTGCAGCAGGGTTTTGGCTGATTCCACCCGCAACTTGGGCGGCGGGGTAAGCCACCTCAAGGCATCAAAGCCGAGCGGATTCCACCGGTACACGTCCAGACAGAGATTTGATAAATCCACCAAGGTAATCTCCGGCGGATCGGCGGCCGGCTGATGCTTCCACTCCGCAGAATCCCAGAGGCGTATGCACATACCGGCCGCGGTGCGCCCCGCACGGCCGGCGCGCTGGTGGGCCGAGGCCTGGGAAATGCGATGCGTGGCCAACCGATTGACACCTCGCTGCGGGTCATATTGCACACTGCGTGCCTGACCGGAGTCGACTACCAATGTTACGCCATCCACAGTGATGGATGTTTCGGCCGCGTTGGTGGCAAGGATTATTTTTTTATCATGAGATGGCGCGATGGCGGCGGCTTGGGCCGCCAGAGGCAGGCGACCGTGCAGGGGAAAAATCCGCATACCGTATTGCATCGCGAATGGTGCCAGATATCGTTGAAGTTTGAGAATTTCAAAAACGCCAGGCAGAAACACCAATGCGTGGCCGGGCGGCGCATTTTCCAGGCCATGCTCCAATGCCTGCTGGCAGGCTTTTTCGAGGCTGCGATTGGCCAAAGGCGAATATCGAATTTCCACGGGATAGGCTCGTCCCGGAACTTCAATGCACGATGCGGAGATAAAATCAGAGATTGGCTTGGCATCGATGGTGGCTGAAGCGATGATTAATTTCAGATCGGGACGGAGATTTTCGCGCACGTCCAGAAGCATCGCCAAGGCTTGATCCACATGGATGGTACGCATGTGAAATTCGTCCAAAATCACGGCACCGATACCGTCCAAAGCCGGATCGGTCTGCAGGCGACGACTCAATATCCCCTCGGTCATGATGGTAATCCGTGTTTCCGGGCCGGTGCAATTTTCCATCCGCACCTGGTACCCGACGGTAGCGCCCAGCCGCCAGCCATTTTCCTGGGCGATGCGCGCCGCTACCGTGCGCGTTGCGATGCGGCGGGGTTGAAGGACGATTACCCCATCGTGACGTGGGGCAAGAATGCGGCTTTTGTAGATTGCCGGGGGAATACGAGTTGTTTTGCCGGCACCCGGAGCGGCTATCACCACCAAGGCGGACTCCGTTTGGATGCGATGTAATATTTCCGGCAGGGATGCGTCAATGGGCAGCGGGCTGAGGATTACATGATCATTCATTACTTGCAGTTTAACGTGATGACCACGCGGAATGCCACCGGGCGGTGCAGCCATCCCGATCATTTTTTGGCGAAGGCATAGACGAAGCGCCTTGACCAACCATTTGCACCGGCCTTATGCTCCACCGGTCGCAATTGATTGTTGCCCGGATAGTCAGGAGATGTTATGCAGTGCCCCAAATGCCGTCAAACGCTTGAAGGTTTGGATTACGAAGGCGTCCACATTGAAGTATGTCCGAGTTGCGGCGGTGACTGGATGGATGCCGAGCAGTTGGAAAACATCCTGAAGGCGCGCGAAAACCGCTTTACCGAAAAAGAGTGCCTTGCGGCGGCGCAGGCGGCGAAGATTGCAGAGACGGCGCAACAAAAAATCGATCGACAATTGACATGCCCCCAATGCGGTAAGCCCACGCGGGCTGTCAATTACGGCGACGATACCGGTGTGATTGTGGATAAATGCACGGGATGTGGCGGCATCTGGATGGACAAGGGCGAACTG
Organism: Planctomycetota bacterium; assembly: GCA_021818445.1. GTDB lineage: Bacteria > Planctomycetota > Phycisphaerae > WQYP01 > WQYP01 > JAJZGD01. The sequence continues at coordinate 154,477 of JAKAEB010000001.1, read as the reverse complement.
GACAAAATCGATGAGATTGTCCATGGATGGGACGATGAGTTGCCAGATGATTTGAAACAATACGGCCCAAAACTGCGACAAGTGGCCCAGCAGGTAGACCAGGAGGAATATGTGCACATCAGCCATATTCGCTGCATTGATGCGATGATCAATGGCATTCTTGATTTTATTGGTGACTGATGGTGGTTGGCGGGCGTCACATATCAACCCGCAGAGCTTCGCTTTTAATTCGGGCAGTTGCAGGCATGGCAATCTTTCCGGACGGGGGCCAAATCGTCGAAAAACGGGCGAATTGAGGGGATCATGGGGAGTTTTCGAAAGGCTAAGCGGGTTGAGGCACTCGGCATCCCGAGGGTGCCGCCAGAATCACCACGCCCACAGCCAAAGTGATTTACACGCCCGTTTGAACAATAAATGAGCCTGGCGTAGACTCTTATTTATGTGGTGCCCGAGGTGTGTAAATGCCTTGTGAGGGGATGGTGCGGCCATGTCAAAGGGTAAGACGAATTACGTAGCGGCCCTGCTTTCCGGCCATTTTTCCCGTCCGTCCGGCGGCATGGTGACTCCGGCACGGGGACCAACAGCCATCGCATCACTACTGTGTGCCCTTTTATTTATTGGTTTTTTAAGTCTAATCCTGCCGGAAAACAGTTACGTCGCCACGTTGATCCTGGAACACACCACCCATTCACGGTTTCCGTATCCCTTCACGATTCAAAATTTGCTCCACGTCCTATTCTTTTTGGGATTAGGTGAACTTTACGTCCGCTATCGATCTGCAAAAATGGAAAACGAGTTGATTACTGCACACTTTTTACCCGAAGACGAGGCGAGCGTGCTGACGATTGAGGACTTGGGTTCAATACGTCGCCGCACGATGGAATATCACGCAGGGGAAGGTGGCTTTTTACCCAACATGATCAATACCGCCGTATTACAATTGCAATCCACGCGATCGGTGGATCAGGCGGTCAGCGTGCTGTCTACCAATCTGGAATTGCTGGGAAATAAGGTTGATCTGCGCTATTCAATGATTCGCTATCTGGCGTGGGTGATTCCGACGATGGGCTTCGTGGGAACGGTGACACACCTGGGCTATGCGCTGGCAGGGGTTAAGCCGGGGCAATTAAGCCTGACAAATGTCACCACGTCATTGGCGATTGCATTTAATACCACGCTGATTGCGCTGGTGGAAAGCGCCATCATCGTGCTGCTGCAGAACATCATTCAGACCAAAGAGGAGGGTGCTGTATCGAAGGCGGGTGAGTACTGCCTGCGTAATTTAATCAACCGACTTTACATACCGGATCAGCGAACGGGAGAAAAGCCCCATGCGGCGGCGTGACCGGGAAATCAATATATTTAATATTGCGTTTCTGGATGTTATCACCGGGGCGATGGGCGCTTTTATTCTTTTGGTTCTGCTTTTGGCCCCTTACTACACTGGACCGAATCCACCGCCGCCGTCAATGAAGAAGGTACAGCGAGCGATCAATCAGGCGGCCCGGCAGTCACAAAAACTGGAAAAGCAGATTGAACAGGCGGTTCGGAATGGCGTAGACCCGAAGTTGCTGGAGAAATTGGAAAGGCTGCTTAAAAAACTCAAGGCAGAGCTGGTAACTGCCCAGCAGCAATTGATCCGTCTGCGAGGTGAGGTAAATAAACTTAAGGCGAGGGACAAAACACTTACAAGTGAAAACCGCCTTCTCCGCCGACAAGTGCGAACTGATCGGAAGCTTATTCAGCAGCTTGAGGAAGAAATAAGGCAACTGAAGACCGAAATACAGAAACTCAGACAGAAAATACAGCGCCAAAATGCCAGGATTGATTATCTCGAGCATCATCAGGGTGTGGCACTGTACCGCCCATTAAGCGTGTTGGTCGAAAGGGTACATACACCCAATGGACGATTTGACGCCGGCACGCCGTTTATCGTTGCCTGCAGGACGTTCTGGAAGGCTGGTGTCACTTTGAGTGAAGGCAATGCAAGTATTTCTCTTCGCAACGATCCTCGTTTTGATTTAAAACGAATGCTGCAAATCTCACGGCTTAGGGAAGGGCTAAAGGCTGGAAATATTCCCTTTCCGCATCAAACGGACGTGCGGCTTTGGCCGGTCCGGCTCAATAACGGCCCCGGTGTAGCGGCGAGATCGCCCAACGCCATGATGCTACAGGTGCTGCAAGCTAATTTGCGGTCGTCGGTGAACATATGGGTAGTTTTGCTGGGACGCGGCGCGGCGACCGATGGCACCGGCAAACTTAATACCAGAGCAAAGTTCATGCTCACTGCGGCCTATGGCAAGCAAGTAGCGCATAAATCGTTCAGCCTCAGCTACCGGCATCCGGCAATAAAATTCACGTTCATCCCGCTTCCGAAGCAAAAAATGACTTTCACTCATACCCCGTTCGGCCAGTCGTTTTCCCGGGCTTACTATTATGCCCGCAGCCTGGGGGGCATGGAACGATGATGTGCATTCTCGGTTGCGCACCGATAAGGAAGACTGTGTTAACGCACTGGCGGAAATGCCCGCAGCGGCGGATGTTTATAGCGGCCTTCGTGTTAATGATCTCCACATCTATAGTGAAATTGGAAGTTGCCCAGGCGGCCGCACCTGAACCGCGAACTAAATTATTTGTGGTTAAGCATTTGCCGGACACCGGGCATGCGCACACGCTGGAGGTGCGAGCCATTGCCGCCGCCAATGCTAGCGGCCTCCATGCACATCTCGATGACCTGATTTCCCTGGCCGAAGCGCGTGACCCTGTGGCGGAATATTGGCTCGGGCGTTATTACGTCGCCACAAGCGCGAAGGGGACAAGGAGGTGGAAATGGGGTATCCGCTGGCTGCAGGATTCGGAGGGAAATAAATGCCGGCGAGCGGCCTACCAACTCTATAAAATCCTCTCCCATAGCGAAACAAATGCACGGCTTTCCGAGAAATCCCTTGTGGTGGCGGCCCGGCTTGGCTGGCCACCGGCGCAGTATTTATTTGCCTTACAACTGCTTCGAGGGCGCACCAACCACATTAACGAAGCCTTGCATTTGCTCGCGGGCGCAGCGCAATCGGGCTATGTGCGGGCGATAGATATGCTATTCAAGATTGCCGCTAACGGCAAAATCCTGGCCGCTTACCGACACGAGGCGCTCTACGGGTTGCAGCAAGCGGCGGATCAGCGTTCGCCCATCGCCGATGGTGATGCCGCTTTCATTTTGTACTTCAAACCGCACCCGGAATACCTACTAGCATTGGACGACGCGAGGTGGGGCGCGGCGGGAGGTAATGCGGAAGCTGATTTCGTTTTGGGCCTTTGTTACTATCACGGAAACGGGGTAGAGGTAAACCTGAGGCGGGCTTTCACGCTATTAAATCTGGCGTCGAAGCACGGCGTAAGAGGTGCGACCGTGGATGTCGGTGCGATGTTGCTTTGCGGAACGGGCACGAAGGCCGATCCAAAGTTAGGTTTGTCCCGACTCGACGCGGCTTTTCGTGCCGGTAGTGGGCGTGCGGCGTACAGTCTCGGTATGTACTTTTTACACGGACATAGTCCTGATCTTCCGGCAGCGGAAAAATGGTTGAAGCGAGCGATCCATCTTGGCGGCTTTTCTTTGGTATCGCATGCGATGTTTGACCTTGGTTTGCTCCGCATTTCAAATGCCAAAACTGCCCAAGAAGAGCGCGCTGGCTTTTACTTAGTCCACCGCGCCGCGAGCGAGGGCTATGTGCGAGCAGAATATTATGCGGGGGCGTTTTATGCCAACGGAATCGGCGTTGCACCAAACAGGAAAAAAGCCATCATATGGCTTGAAAAGGCCGCCAGTGGCACGGGCTTATTAGCAGATAAGGCCAAGAAGTTGCTGGCCAGCCTGCGATCGACAACATCTAGCAAGAAGTAGTCTCGCAGAAGCCATGGGCAGCATCGTAGAACCGCTGCGAGTTTATTGGGAAGGCTGCAAAGAAATCACGGCCACATTTCGGAGCGAGCGTGGTTTCGTAGTGCGGGGCCGCTGCCAGATGGTCGCTGGCCCCCTCGCCGAATGAATCTCGAAACCGATTGATGGCATTGCAATTGGTGGATCGTAATGGCATTCAGGGGCGATCATTTGGGCCCATCCTCCGGGATCTTTGATGGCTGGCCAGAAATGTCCGCCAGAAATATCAAAGGCATTCCCTTCCGCACGACGCACCATTTCGTGTATACAATTACGGGATGAGCAGATGGGTTAAATTGCAGCGTGAGGTACGTCTGAGTTTAGGGGTTGACCCGACTCGGACAGCCACTGGTAACTCGTTTGCCGGTAGTCCGCGGGGTGATGGGCTTGGTCCGGTTGTCACGCTGAAGGTGGAAGTTGCAGGCCCTATTGGGCCCGCCACTGGCATGCTGATTAATATTCGGCAAATCGACGAATTGGTGCGGCAGGCGGTGGTATCTGATTTTGCATACGCGGCGGATATCGCCGTGCCGCTTATGCTCAAACAGATGTGGGCGCGGATGAAGGCCCAATTGGCGCCCGTTACGCTGACAGGATTGGAAATCAGCAGCAGCCCCTGGCTGCAATACCGCCTGACGGATGGAGATACACGCATGATTGAGCTCACTGAACGCTTTGAATTTTCCGCCGCCCATCGCCTGCACAGCAAGGACCTGACGGATGCGGAAAATAAGGCCACATTCGGTAAATGCAATAATCCACATGGCCATGGGCATAATTATGAATTGGAGGTAACGCTTTCAGGGCCGACGGACGCGGGGGGCGAATTGATTTCGTTACAGCGTTTGCACGATATAGTTAATCAGAGGGTGATTGATCGGATGGATCATAAACATTTGAATATTGAGGTGGCAGAATTTGGCCAGCTCAATCCAACCGTGGAAAACATCGCTGCGGTTATATTTAAATCATTGGAGGATGCGTTTCCTCCACCGGTCAGGTTGCAGCGAATACGCCTATGGGAAACCCCCAAGACCAGTTGCACGGTGGAAGCATCCGAACCAGTAGAAAAGGAGTTGGTGAAGTGATCATTGACAGCACGGTCGACCCGATATTGCCGATGTTTCGAGCCATCGGCAAAATTCCCAGTGGTCTGTTTATATTGACCGCAGGCCGCGGGCCCGAGCTTTCCGCCATGCTGGTTTCATTCGTGCAGCAGGTTGCGCGTGATCCGCTGGTGGTCGCAGCCGCCATCAACCGTGAGCGACCGATGACCGCAGCGATCGAAAAAAGCGGTGGTTTTATCATCAATATCATCGGTGCTGGCGACCGCATTTTATTGAAAAAGTATGCTCGGCAGGCGTTGTCTGGGCCGGAAGCGATTGAGGGTGTGCGAACGCGCCATCTGGATGACGGTGGCATTGTTTTATTGGATGCCTCTGCATGGGTGAAATGCCGCTTCCGACAGCGGGTGGATTTTGGTGCCGACCACGATTTATTTCTTGGTGTGGTGGAAGATGGCGGACTGAATGATTCACCGCATGCACAACCGGTGGTGCATATTCGGCATGATGGAAGTAATTATTGATGTGGCAAGATGAGATGGGACGGCAGTCCGGACGCAGGCGATGAAATCAAGCCGACAGCGATTTCGAGAGTTCATTAACCGCGTGAAGCAGGGGCACCTGCGTGGTGACCGCTTGGTGGATCCGCATGCGGGGCCAAGTGAATACCAGCGGCCCATGGGTGGTGGATATCATACGCGCGGCGGGTACGGACCGCCGCACAAATTCAAGTTTTCCAAGCAGCGGCTGGTGGGTGAATATGCATTGATGCTGCGCGGTTACTATTGGGCGGTAGCGCTTCTGCTGCTGGTGGTACTCGGGACATCCTTAATAACGCTTACACCAGCATTTGTCCTCAAGCTGGCGATCGATGACGTGTTTGCCGGCAAGCCGCTGTCAATAGCCAGATTATTACCCGTCGGCGGTCTGAGACATTGGATCACCGCTTCGCCTGAGCATGGTTTGGCGGCATTGGTGATCGGGTTGGTGATTGTCGAGGTACTGGGGGTTTCACTCTCATGGCTGCGCGTGCTGGCAGTGCAACGCCTTAATTACAAACTGGCGGCGACTCTGCGGCAGCGCCTGCATACCCATCTTTCCAAGCTTTCGCTGGCGCAATTGGGAGACTTCCGCACGGGAGGCATCATCAGCCGCATCATGGCGGACACCGATCAAATTGTCGGCGGTATTCAAAATTCCATCATAACACCGGCCGGTGCAGCCCTGCGCATGATCTTGATTCTAGTCATACTTATTATGACGAGTTGGCAGCTTTTTGTAGCTGCAGTTGTGCTAATTCCACCATTGATCCTGGTACATATGCTGATATTTCGGCGTTTGCGGCCACTATGGAGAAATATCCAGGATGATCGCAGCATGCTCTCGGCCAGGGTAAGTGATATGTATGCCGGCATCCGAGTGGTGCGCGGCTTTCGGCGGGAAAACACCGAACTGGCGGAATTTGGTGCCCGCCAGCACACCATGGTGCGAAAGCAATACTACACATCAATTCTCGGTCGATTGCTGGCGACTGGCTGGTCGGTGTTCGTGCCGGCGATTGGGATTGTGATTTTGTGGTATGGCGGCACGATGGTTTTGAAGCATCAGATGAAGGTGGGCAATCTGGTAATGTTTCAATACTTTGCGCTAATGCTGCTTGGGCCGATCACACAGATGATTGATTCGATGCAGGCTATGCAGCAAAATCTCGGCTCGCTGGACCGCGTTTGCGATGTGCTCAGTCAGCCGGTGGATATGCCCGACAAGCCCGATGCCAAAGGTCTTTCGCGCGTGGAAGGACGGATTGAGCTTTGCCATGTCGGCTTTGGCTATCGGGATGACCAAATCGTGCTTGATGGTGTCGAACTGACGATACCGGCGGGAAGCACATTGGCCATTGTCGGTCCATCGGGCAGTGGTAAAACCACGTTGGTCAATCTGATAGCCCGATTTTACGACGTCCGGTCCGGGGCCATTAAGCTGGACGGACGTGACATCCGTGATATTCGCCTGGCCGATTTTCGGCGTACAATCGCCATGGTCATGCAGGATGTGTTTCTGTTTGATGGCACAATTGAGGAAAATATCGGCTTTGGACGGCGTGGTGCCAATCATGATGACATTGTGCGGGCAGCCAAGCTGGCCAATGCGGACGGATTTATTGCTGAACTGGAACACGGGTACGAGACACAGATCGGCGAGCGAGGTAATAAGCTCTCCGGCGGGCAGAAGCAGCGAATCTCCATTGCGCGGGCGATACTGGCCGATCCACCTATATTAATTTTAGATGAGGCGACCAGTTCGCTGGATGCCGTCAGCGAGCGGGCGATTCAGGATTCTCTCCAGCAACTTATGCGCAACCGCACCACCATCATCATTGCCCATCGGCTCAGTACAGTTATGCACGCCGACGCTATCGCCGTACTGGTAGATGGGCGGCTGGTGGAATATGGTAATCATGCTTCGCTAATTCAGCAGGCGGGAATGTATCATGCGATGTTTTCCCAGCAGGCCAGTGCCGGTGCTGGACATGATGGCGTGTTGACCGATGAGATGTGGCGGTCGGTCGGACAGCCATAGCTCTTATGCCCGACCGCATTTTTTCCGAATGCTGGCGTGGCTAATGTTCCGGAGGAAGGTAAAGCGGCCGAAAGGCGGACGATGGGCGGCGCTTGCCGGGACTTGGCCGAAAAATCCAAGCGGGTGAGGCCAGTGGTCGTCTTGGCGTGCCCGAAACAATGGCCAAGCCCGCAAAGGATGAATAAAAATATTTACGATTACCCGTCACCTTCGGAAGTTTCGACGGCATCGTCGGGCGGAGCTTCCCGCTCTCGCGCGGCGACATTGATCAGTCTCTGCGTCATGCCGCCCCAGCAAAGCATCAACGCCCCGGAGATAAGCAAAAATATCCAAAGCATTTCCAGCCGAAGCCATTTATCCTGATGTTTGATAAGGCCGGTCCCCACCATGCTTCCCCACAATCCCAGCCCCATGGCAATGGCCAGAGCCAGTGAGCCGGAAAGGCGACCGGTCAGGTTGAAGCGTCGGGTAAAACCGCGGAAATATCCATGCAGTGCGCACAGACCGCTGACGGTGGCACCGAGGGTGGCTGTCATCAGAAGTGTGCGTATTAAAATCAGATGCGTCTGTGAAAACAGCGATGGAAAAACCTTGCATGTTGTGGAAATGATAAGTGGAATGACCCAGAGGCCGGTGACCGCGCTACCGCAAATGAGTTGCCAACCGGCTAAACGCGGCGACAGGGGAGCGGCCGGGCGTATGCCGGTGACGGCATCAAGCATGACCAGAGAAAGGAGACTGACCGAGGGGTAGGCAACCATCAGCATCAATATCGATTCCTGCCGGCCCAGCAAAATAAGTAAATTTAAAATAATCGCCAGCCCCACCACCAACATCAGTACACCGCGAAATCTTTTCGGCAGGATGGGGATCAGCAGCATGGTGGCGAGTCCAAAGCCCAGTTCAGTGGTCTGCATCAGGTGGGCACCAAGGGAGCATAGCGCGGCAAAACCGGGCGTGTGCTTAAGGCCGTGGAGTCGGTCGAAAATGAGATATACGGGTGCCATGAGAAGTATAGCGCCCAATTCACCTACCATAATGACGGAAAATTCAAATCGTTTACGGGGTATGGGCCAACCATCGCTTTGATTCTGCATTAATCCGCGAACGAGTCCGGGCTTGGAGGAACTTGGCCCATCGGTTGGAGTGCGGTCTTCGGTACCGGGGAGTTTAGCATCCGGCAACAGGATGGCGTTCGGCAGAGCTGTAACTGATGCGGGCGGCACGACACCGTGTACCCCCATACCGGTTGCGCCCCTGCCGATGTTTGGCCTACCGTACCGCATTGCCGCACCTATTGAATTCGTCCGTAATGACCAACCAATCAATCCATCATATTCACGACACCCCGCCCTATTCCACTATTATCGGCAAAAACCGTCCCAGCGGGAGCCAGCCCATCGCCGAAACACCCATAACGGAGCCATAGGACCGCATAAAAGCGAATCTTGGTAAAAATGACACTGTGCAGATTGTTTGCTCCGTCGAAGCTGGGAAAAAATGTCAGATCGCCATTGAGATGGGGTTGGTCACCCATACCGAATTACGCGACCTCGAGGCTGGGCATATGTGGCGCTGATTTTGGGCCGTTAGGGCCTGTTTGGAAAGTCCGGTAAGGGTGGATTGGCGTGAAAAATGCATGGTGCAAGGACGCAAGTCCGAAGCATCTTCCGCAATATGTTGAGGATCGAGGACGCCGCAGACGGCCGTCTGCCGTCCCAAGGCGCTCCCGGCTGAGTGTCCAAACAGGCTCTAAGGTCTGGGCCATGGTGCGATGGCAGCAGCATCATGCATTAATCCTTTGCCGATCGCTTCAGGCACGATTGCCAAGCTGCCAATGGTCGGCCGTCAAAAATTGCGGGTTGAAACACTTTAAAGATTCCATCAGTCGGCTGATGTGATGATGGTCATGGGTCTCAACGGTGCAGATGATCTGCACGGCAGATATATCCGGCCCGGAAAAAGCCCGGTCATGAGTTATATCTTTAATACTTACGCCGATCGATGCGAGGCATGAGGCAAATTCCGCCAGGCCGCCCGGACGGTCGCGAATCGTCGCGGTAAAGCGGCATAATCGCCCATCGACAGCCAGACCTTTTTCAATCACCCGGCTTAAAGCGATCGGATCAATATTGCCACCGCTAAGCACCAGCACCACACGCTGACCTTGAAGGTCGGCAAGCTGACCAGTGATAAATGCCGCCAGGCCGGCCGCGGCCGCTCCTTCTACCACAATTTTTTCAAGTTCCAGCAAGCGCAAGATGGCGGATGGAATAACATCCTCGCCAACACCGACCACGCAATCAACATAGCGCCGCGCCAGATCAAAGGAATCGACCCCGATTTTACCCACAGCCAATCCATCGGCCAGTGTGGGGCGACATTCCACGTTGACCGGATGCCCGGCGGCCATTGCAGCTTGAAACGCGGCGGCGCGGTCGCTTTCTACGCCGATAATTTTAATCTCCGGTTGCAACGATTTAATCGCCAAAGACACGCCGGCAATAAGCCCGGCACCGCCCACCGGTACCACGACGGCCTGACAGTCCGGCACCTGCTGGAGAATCTCCAGCCCCAGTGTACCCTGACCGGCGATGACGGCCGCATCATTAAAACCATGAATATAGGTTAACGCTTCGTGTTGGGCGATTTCGTCAGCCTTCCGCCGCGCCTGAACCAAGGTATCGCCGTGGAGAATGACGCGTGCATTCATGCGACGGCAATTGGCGATTTTTATCAACGGGGCAAATTGCGGCATGACAACGGTGACGGGAATATGCAAGAGCTGCCCGTGGTAGCTCAAGCCCAGGGCATGGTTGCCGGCGGATGCGGCAATGACCCCTCTTTTTCTCTGGTCATCATTAAGCAATAGCAGCGCATTGCGGGCACCGCGCTCCTTAAAACTGCCAGTCCGTTGAAGATGCTCCATTTTACAAAATATCTGGCAACCGGTCATTTCGGAAAGGGCTTGGGATGGCGGGCACGGCGTGTGCAAAATGGCAGCGCCGATGCGTTGTTGCGCCGCGAGAACATCGTCGATCGAAATACCCATGACATACTCCAGACGCTGATATTGTGCCGGCTTCGCAGAGCCGATTGCGATGGTGTACTCGACGAATTGGCTATCTGCAAACAGAACCATTGCGTGCCCGTAATACAGGATGGCAATTTTCCGGGCAGCGGCAAAGACACAGAAAAAAACAATTTGCGGCGTATCCCGGAACCAGTCCAACAGGCGCAAGCGGGTGAGGACGCCCGGGCACCCGGGGGTGCCCCAAAGAATGACCAAGCCCATCGGCACCGCCTTTGATTCAGCGGGCAAGATAACGTCACATCACCTCCCTTAGCCTGAGGGCTGATTTGCCAACAGATGGGATGGCCATCCCGGCGAACCATATAGCAAGCCCTCAGAAGCGAAACAGAATCGGGCGTACCGCACCAACCCAATCATAATGAGAGCATCGTTTCACGGCCGGAGTAATGAACAAGATGGTCTGGCGCGGCGGTGGGTACAATGCCCACGCCGTGGCCGGCTCGCACTAAAACGATATGCATCCGACGATGCCGCAGCATGCCGGGAAAAGCCCCTTTGCGGTCCCCTATCGTAAGTGTGCGGGTGCGTTGTAACCAATGAAAGGTTATTTCGGAATAGGTGCCACGTTCGTAGTTGTAGTTGTCATTTTCATCCTCATAGAGAGTGAATGCTGCGTCCGCACCAGAATAGATACGAACTTCAAGTGGATCTGCGGGAAGGTCGGCCCGATGGATTAATGGCCCCAAAAGGACAATGGCCCCGGCCGGTACTTGCAGCGGCATAGAATCCAAACCCGCCTGGACGACTATTGTGCCGCCGCCCGGATGTAGCGTGCCCGTCCAAAAATCGAACCAACGCCGGGTTTGCGGAAGATAAACGTTGCGGCTGGCGGCCCGCGCCTCAAGCACTGGGCTGACCATCAATGCTGGCCCGAAAAAATATTGGTCGGGAATGGAAAGCACGGCAGGGTCGCTGCCAAAATCCATCATCAATCCGCGCATCATGGTGTATCCCTGCTGGCTGACCATCCAGGAAACCGAATAAATGTAAGGCAGCAGGCGGTAACGGAGTTGATCAAATTTAAGAAGGATTTGCATAGCCTCCGGTCCGAAACGCCACATTTCCTTCGGATAATTGGCACCATGCACTCTGAACAATGGGCAGAAGGCACCAAATTGAAACCAACGAATGAATAATTCGCGGTAGGCCGGGTCTTGAGGGTTGCCGCTGAAAAAGCCGCCGATATCGCTATTCCAATAGGGTATTCCCGTGAGGGAGAAATTAATACCAGCAGGAATCTGCTCGCGCAGTACCCGCCACGTGGCCGGGATATCACCCGACCATACTACGGTACTGTTGCGTTGTTGGCCTGCCCAAGCAGAACGGGTAAGAATCATGATACGTTTTTGTGATGTTGTTTGCCGTTGCCCCTCGTAAACAGCGGTCGTGTGCATCAATGGATAAGCATTGTAGACAAAGGCCCCCCAACCGAGATGCGTTTTAATATGGGCAAATTGCCCCCAATCATTGCAAAGTTGCGGTTCAGATGCGTCAAGCCACCATGCGTCTACCCCAAGCGAGAACAGTTGCAACTTGAGAAATTGCCAATAAAGCCGTCGAGCCAGAGGGTTGAACGCATCGTAGTACCGATCCCGACAACGGGATGGATACAGCAGACCGGCACGTAGTAAGCGTCGATAATTTGACGAGCCGGGAGCAAACTGCGCCCACACACTGAGCATAAAGTGCACATGCTCCCTGTGCAGAGTGCGCACCATTCCCGCCGGAGACGGATAACGCCGTGGGTTGAAGCGGTTGGAGCCCCAAGGTGCAGGCCGCCAATAGAACAAATCCTGTACGATACCGTCGATGGGAATATTCAGTGATCGATATTGCGCCGCTATACCGAGAATTTCCGCCTGACTTTTATAGAGACACTTACTTTGCCAAAACCCCCACACCCATCGGCCCAGCATGGGTACAGTTCCACTTATTCCGCGCCATGCCGAGATAACCTCATCCGCGGACGGACCGTACAAAATGTAATAGTCAATGGCACCACCCACCTGCGATTGCCAGCTTAAAGTGTGCCGCTCGTTGGCTGTTGGAGGAAGTGACCATCGCAATTTCATCTCGCTGCGTTCAGCGTGATGAATATATTGCATCGTGAAGCGGTACCTGCGACCTTTGGTGAGTTCCAGCCTGGCAGACACGCTGGTATTGGGCCGTTCATCATGGCAATCAATAATAACCTCTCCGCCCACCGCCAATTGCATGCTGCCGTTGATCTCACCGGTGAAAGTGTAACCGCCGCTGACGGGTGGCTTGATCCACCCCGTCCAGCGGACACTGTAAGGCCTCGTTGTCGAAAGAGCCGGAATACCGCCCACCACGCGGTTCTGCGGGGAAATTTTGAGCGTTGCATCGGTGCCAATTCTGATACGATTCCGAAAACGCATGTCGGAAAAATATTCGATCGTCAAACCACCATGTTTCCCCTGACTGTCAACCAGATATGCGGCAGCAATCGGTTGAGGATTTGAAGCGCCCGCAGAAACCTCAGTGATAGCTGGATTGTTCCAAAAAATACCGTAGCCATAGTTGGACACCATGATGGGAACGGCAATATGTCGATTTGACTGTTCCAATCGAATAATACTTCCATGATAATTCATAATGCCTTGCTGATGCTGTCCCAATCCGTAAAGCGCCTCATCGACCGGCAGGTAAAATGCCTGGCGTACTTCAAAGGCAGGAACACCCTTGAAAGTCGTGGGCCGCATAAATTTGCCTCCCTCCAAAGGTTCCGCGAGAAATGCCTGGCCGCTGGAATCAAAAAACGTTAACGCCCCCGAGCTGCAACGCACTTGGACGGTGATCAATGCGGTGGAAAGACGAATATGAGCCCGAGTTGCATGCAACTGGAAGGGAATGGATTCCGGCTTTTTTACGACCGCCAGATTGGTATGCACCGAAAATTGGGCCCGGCCAGGTACATAAAGCACCCTCACGATGCGGGCATTTTGGGCGATTATTTCCAGTACCCCCATCGACATGTCAATCCGGACTCCGTGCGCCGTTCGCCGAAAGGACTTGACGAAGATAGCCCCACCTGACTTCGAGTGCGGAGCGGATATTGCTTCGGCAACCGGGGTTGTGGCAGTACTCATTGCGGCAGCGCCAGTTGAGAGCGCCTTGAGAAAATGGCGGCGATCGTGTGCCGATCGGTCGGGTTTAGGATACGTGGAGCGATCGCGCTGCTTCGTGCCATTAGACGAATGTGATAAGCGCATAGACGAGTCCGGCATGGGCAACCCCCGGTCAAGTATGCTAAACAAACCACCAAAGAGGATTGGACTCTAAAGCCTCATGGCTGATGACGCAAACGCAATTAGCCTCAGTTCACAGCCAGAGGTTGAGAGGATTGGGCCCGAAGACCATGGGAACTGTGCGGTGCATCGAGATCGGCAAATGCCTGCTGCGGATAAGCCCGCTGGATGGCGGCCTCAACAAGCCCTAAAAATAGTGGATCGGGATGCAGCGGGCGACTGGTAAGACACGGATGGGCCTGGGTGGCAACAAAGTATGGATGCACGGACGGGGCGAGTTCCAGCATCTGCATAATGGGTTGATGCGGCGCGTGACCACTGAATATCAACCCACCTTTTTCCAAGGCGGCGATATACCGCGGCTCCACTTCGTAGCGATGGCGAAAACGCAATCGCACGGTTTCATGGTCGCCGTAGAGACGGCGGATCAGCGTTCCCGCCTTCAGGATGACATCCTTGCCACCGAGGCGCATGTTACCGCCGAGGCCTTCAATTTTTTTCTGCTCCGGCAGCACATCAATAACTGGGTCTTTGCAGTCGGGAGCAAATTCCGTTGTATTGGCCTGGGCCAGTCCGCACACATGACGGGCATATTCCACCACTGCCATTTGAAAGCCCAGGCAAATACCCAGATAGGGGACGTGGTTTTCGCGGGCGTAGCGCACGCACTGAATTTTGCCCTCGGCCCCGCGTACACCAAAACCGCCCGGGACGATGATACCGTGCGCACCGCGCAGATGATCAACCACATTGCGGGCGTCGATCTCGGTGGTGTCAAGCCAGCGGATGTTGATCTGGCACCCCGCATGCACACTGCAATGTTCAAGGGCTTTATCAATACTGGCATACGCATCTCGGACGGACGTGTACTTTCCGGCAATTACGATGTTGATGGATTTTTCTTTGGATTGCTGGAGTTTATCAATAAACACCTGCCACGTGCGACGGGCCCGGTCTTCCAGGCGTTGATTGACCCGATCATGGATATTCAGCAGGGTGAGGACTTCTCGATCCATGCCCGCTTCCCGGAGCATCTCGGGCACAAGATAGATGCTGGCGACATCGTGCATGGAAAATACTCTGCGCAACGGGACATTGCTGAACATGGAAATTTTTTCGCGCACTTTGTCATTGACCGGGCTGGGACACCTGCAGGCAATAATGTGCGGCTGAAGCCCCGCCTGCATTACCTGACGTAAACCAAGCTGGGCGGCCTTGGATTTTTGCTCGCCCAGCGATTGTGGTTCCATGATGTATGTCAGGGCGACGACACAGACGGCCTCTTCACCTTCTTCGTAGGCCAATTCACGAATAGCTTCAATAAAATAGCCATTTTCATAATCGCCAACTGTGCCGCCTACCTCGATGAAGACGATATCGGCATGGGAATCGACAGCGAGTTGCCGCAACGTGCGCTTCACTTCGCCGGTGACATGCGGAATCATCTGCACGTCGCGTCCGAGATACTGACCATGGCGTTCACGCTCCAGAATACGGGTGAATATCTGCCCGCTGGTGGTGAAATTTCCCCGACTTAAGTTTTCATCCAACATGCGTTCATAGGTGCCCAGATCCATGTCGGTTTCCATGCCGTCATCAAGGACGAAAACCTCGCCATGCCGATACGGGTTAAGCGTACCGGAATCAATATTGAGATACCCTTCCATTTTGATGGGGGCAACGCGGAGGCCCTTATCCTTGAGGATTTTTGCCAAACTCGAGGAAAAGATGCCCTTCCCCAGGCCGCTCATCACCGTGCCCAGCACAACCACATATTTGGTGCGTCCCTTGACATAACCGTTGGGGAAGAGAGTGAAAAATTCGGTTTCCTGTGTGGTATTTCCCAGAGAGGCAAGCAATTCCTGCTGGACATCTTCATTCATAGATAACCATCCTTCGGAGCAACAATGTATCCGAATTTAAGCGTGGCGCGAAGTTTGCCTCCGCCCTGCCCGGGCTTTTCGTCAGATACGGGATCGAAACAGATGCTAAAGCTTTGACAGCAACCTTCGGGCGAGCTTTTTCTCCAGCGCAGTATCACGTCCGACACGCATCCAGAAACGCCCCGGTGTGGTGGGCGATGCATGCTGAGAAACGAGAGGCTGCGGATTGGCCCCAAATGATGAAGATCCGAGAAATGCCACACCGGTCACCCCGCCCTGCGGATTTTCGCGTTGTTCCACAAGCACCTCGATGGATATGCGAAAGCAGCCCGGCTGGTGCGGTGTCGGCGCGATGGTAACCCTGACCAAACGGCGGAATGTATTGATTGTACCCTCTGCAAGCGAATGAAGGCTCGTGGCATCAGGCCGCCAGAACTGCAAAATTTCCGGCCCGGTGCGGGGAAACGTGGTAATAACACCGAGATTGTAGTCGCGCCAGTCGACGCGGTACCCCATGTGCAGAAGCATCCTTAACGCTTCACGCCAGATGTGGTGATACCGTTCATCATTAATGGTGACGACGGTGGCATTTTTAATATTTAAAAACCATATTGGCGACAACCGCCGGTTCGCTTTCACTGCCTTGGTAGTCAGCGGCTTAACGGCGACATGCGGCGCAATATTAAATTTATCGGCCCACGGCGGGCCAATGGCCGCCGGACGCAGCGGCGTAATGTCCGACCGACACCCGGCCAACATGGTGCAGATAAGCACTGCAGTCGCGGGCCATGCGACCGCCAGCGCCGAGCGCCACCTATGATTCAATTTTGGCGGCCGAAAAGCCATACGTCTATGCCTCTCCGTTCAGTTTCATCAGCCGCGGACTGATTTGCAACATCAGTTCAATGCGTTCAAAGTGGGTCAGCCACTCTGCAACATTGGCTTTGACTATATCGGTTGGGGGCGCAAAAAGCCCAGTGCTGCAACTTGCCCCCTGACGTGAAGCGACTTTCTGTCGGTAGGTTGCCAGCGTCCGTTCACCAAAGCGTTCACACTCGTAAAAATCCTCGGACAAAAATACCAGTACCGGTACACGCGGCCCGCCACAGATGGATAATTCATTGGCAAGGCGCGTGCCCGCATCGGTCGCTTGCGGAAGAAAATTTCTTTCGCGATGTACAAACCGCAAATCAATCGTTGACGATTCTTTGGCGATGGCGTGAAATATGGGACACGCATTAACGCAATCACCGCACCATACGCCAGCCAGACATAGCACGGGCATTTTTCGCCGAAAACCGGCCACAAGCGATTTTTGCTCGGGGGAAAGCTGAACCTTAGCGGCGAAATCAACCCAGCGTTTTTTATCGTCTGCACTGGCGTAAGTATCAAGGAAACGATCATAGGGCAGGGCGTTTTCAAACACCGACTTGAAGTCAAAAGGCATGGTATTACTCCTTATATAAACGCTACAGGGTCACGGCGTGCGAAAAGCGCCATCGTGACATGCGTAATGGGTGGCCGCCTCAATGAATGCGGCAAACAGCCTTTCACCTGGCGGGCCAGTCAAATTTTCCGGATGCCATTGAACCCCGATACAAAACGGGAGACCGACATCCTCCACCGCTTCAATAATACCATCGGAGGCCAAAGCTGAAAGCCTCAAATTTTTTCCCAGCGTGCCAATCGCCTGTCGATGACGGGAGTTAACCTGCATCTGTGTGAGCGAGCATATGGCCGCCAACTGACTTCCCGGCACGATGTCCACGGTGTGCCAGGTGTTTCGATCGCCCGTCTTACCGGGATCAGCCGCATGAGGAATGGGTTTGGTGCGCGAAAATTCCGGAATGTACTGGATAATATCTCCGCCGCGCACCACGTTGAGTGTCTGGCAGCCCATGCAGATGGCAAAAACGGGCGTGCCGCTTTTTTCACACGCGCTGAGCATTGCCATGTCAAACCGCTGCCGCAACACATGGCTCTCGATGAGAGTGGGATGGGGCGACTGATGGTAAAGGCCCGGATTGAGATCATCTCCCCCCGGCAGCAACAGGCCATGAATAATATTTATGTACGCCCTTTTAACCGATTCATCATCCGTAGCCGGGAGAAGGATGGGCAATCCGCCGACATCCTCGACCGCCTTTCGATAGGTCAGGGGCAGTTTGTAGTAGCTGGACTGCGCTTCTAAATCGCAGGCGATGCCGATAATCGGCCGGTTTGTGGCGTTAAATTCTGGCACGACGCCTCAAATAAAGAACTCCGACCGCCGCCTGCAGCAACGCACCCATAGCCAGCCACATGATCGCCCAGAGCAGGGCGTAGATGCGGTCCAGCCACCAGTATTTGTCGCTCGCAGCCACAATATTAAAGTATGATACGGCATCCCATAGGGAGAGTATCAGAAGCAGAATCACCACGCCCTGAAGCAAAACCGCCAGCATCAGCGACATGGAAAATTCCGGCATGTCATGCTGGCGATTGGCATGCTGCATCTGCTGCGTCAGGGCATCAAGCGACGTTTTCAGATCAGGCGTGATAAGCGTATCAGTGATTTTAGTCTCCAGCCGCTCGGCCACGGCACCGGCAATCAGGTCAATCTGTTCAGATGACAGGCCGGTGGAGGGCACTCCGGCGGGCGTGTCGGTAATTTGCAGGTCCATCAGGCCCGAACCGGTACCTACCGGCGGATCATGTTGCACCAGATTATTTTGCTCCCGCACAATAATGCGGGCGGCATCGGCCAAAGAACGAACAATAAAATGCGGGGTGACGATCGGTTCGTCGGCGGCGGGCGCGGGCGGATGATCGGGATCGCCGAGCAGAATGGTGCGGCAATTCACTGCGGATCCCGCGGCAATATCCCGCTGCATATCGCCGACCATCCAGCAACGGCCAAGATCGAGGTCAAAATCGGCAGCCGCCGCCTTGAGCATCCCAGGTTTGGGTTTGCGCCAGTCGTGGTCAACTTTGTATTCGGGTACGACGGCCTCCGGGTGAAATGGGCAGTAATAGCTGGCGTCTACATGGGCCCCGGCCTGCTCGCGAAGTTGGCGAATCATTTCCTGGTTCACCGCCTCCACGGCCGTTTCGTCAAACATGCCCCGGGCCACGCCGCTTTGGTTGCTCACCACGATGATGCGGTATCCCAGGCGGCGCATCGACGCAATGGCGGCGGCCGCGCCTGGAAGCAGGCGAACTTTTGTTGGATCACCCAAATAGCCATCATTGGCGATGATGGTATTATCGCGATCGAGGAAAACGGCTTTATCCGCCATGGCCAACCCCCTAAGTCACTGCGCCGTCAAGCCCGCAGCACGCTTAATAGTAGCCGAACTGCTGCGACCGGGCAGAAACGGTGCCAACACCACCCGGCCTCCATGATCCTGAACCCATTGCCGCCCTACCACGGGTTTGTCGGCATAATCCGCACCTTTGACCAGCACATCCGGTGTGATCGCCTTGATCAATGATTCAGGCGTCGCGTCACTAAAACTGATCACATAGCTTACGGCCTCAAGCCCGGCCAAAACAGCGAGGCGATCTTCCAATGGGTTAATGGGACGATTAAGCCCCTTGAGAGCCTGCACCGAAGCATCACTATTTACCCCGACAATTAACATATCGCCCTGCTGACGGGCAAATTTAAGGTAACTGACATGCCCCGCATGGAGTACATCAAAGACGCCGTTCGTGAATACTATTTTCTTATCGCTGCGACGGGCGGCCGCGACCATCGCGAGGAGTTTATCCAGCGGCGGGGTTTTATCATGATCCAAGCCAATAATGGCCTGCAATTCGCCGACGATTTCGCTTCGATCGATCGGTACACAGCCAAAACGCTCGACTTCCAGTCCACCAGCCACGTTGCCTAAATCCACAGCATGTTCCCATGAGATGCCATTGGCCACGGCCATGGCGAGCATGGCCAGCACCATGTCACCGGCACCGGTTACGTCATAAACCTGCCGAGGGCGTGTAGGATGGTACGTACCGGGCTGATTCTTATGCTGCACGTACATCCCTTGACGATCGAGCGTGAGAATGCAGGAATCAAATTGGTGCGAGTGGATGAGTTGCGTTGAGAGCAATGGTGCCTCGCGGTCGGGGGTATCGATTTTCAGACCACTGGCAAGCTCGGCTTCTGTGCGGTTGGGCGTTATCGCGTGCGCACCACGATAGCGTGAGTAATCTTTTATCAAGGCGGGATCCACCAGCACGACTTTTCCTGTCTTGCGGGCCTCGGCGATGATGAACTGACACAGGCGATGATCGAGCAGTCCCTTGTTGTAATCTTCAATGCATATGACGGCGACACGCGCGATAAGCGGCACGAGCATTGCTTCAAAATGCCGCACCGTTGCATCGCTTACCGGATCGGTCACCTCATCATCGAGTCGCAGCATCTGCTGCTGGTGACGGTGCTGGGCCAAGCCGACAATACGGGTTTTGCATGATGTGGGCCGATCAACAAGCGAAACGACAGCGCTGGTATCAACGCCCGCTCTCTGGCACAATTCGCAGAGACGATCGTATTGGGCGTCGGCCCCGCAGACGCCGGCAAGTATGGGCCTGGCACCGAGGGCCGCCAAAAACACCGCCACATTGGCGGCCCCGCCCACTTGAATTTTTTCCTCGCGCCGCCTGATGACGGGTACGGGTGCCTCGGGTGAAAGCCGCTCCGCGTCACCAAATATGTATTGATCTAAAATTAAATCGCCAACGACCAGAATCTCCGGAGAACCACACCGCTCCAACTGTTGAAGCAAATCCGTTGCGTGCGAAGAACTAAGCATCAACGAGAACTCCCAATTTCATCCTCAGACGGCGCGGTGGCATCATGGCCGTCGATGGATAGCGCGGCCCGCAGCATATCGCGCCACACCTGCGCCTGTGAACCGGAAATGTAACTTTCAATCCCCACATAGACGATCGGTACAGGCGACTGATAGCCCTGCAATTTAACAAAATCCTTCAGGGTTGTAACCCACAGATCAATTCCTTTGCGTTGGGTGATCTGCTCAAAGGGGGCAAAATCGCGCTTACAATCGTATTGATGATGATCGCCAAACCAGCAACCGGCAACCGGGCGGCAACCTGCCAATTCGAGCGTGCCGAGAAAATTATCAGGGTTGCCAATGCCAGCAAACGCCAGTGCGCGTTTGCCGCAAAGCTCCCACCGCTTGCCAGAGGCGTCAAAAACGCCGGTTACCCGCGTACGCTGCTGAAGAATATTGCGTGGACCGACGTATTGCGAAAGAAGCTGGGCGGCCAGATCGGCTAATTCATCGGAAACCTGCTCGCAGCGCGTCAGCATGACATGGGTGGCACGCGAAAAATTAGCTGGCGACTCGCGCCAAGTCCCACGCGGAATGACGCCGGGCACCCCCAAGGGCCGCGTGGCGTCCACCACCACCAGATTTATGGAACGCGCCAGACGCCTGTGCTGAAATCCATCATCCATAATCAGCACATCCGCACCGTGGGACGCAATTGCCATCCGCCCCCCCGCCACACGGTCAGGATTAACCACAACGGGTACATCGGGGCATTCGCGGCGCAACACCATCACTTCATCAGACTCCTGACCGGATGGTGCCATGTAGCCGCGTGTCAGCACGGCCGGTTTAGCCCCCAGTGCCCGCAACTGGCGGGCTATCATAATCACGGTGGGTGTTTTGCCGGTGCCGCCGGTGGTGAGGTTACCGACAGATATTACGGGTACATCGAGACGATAAATCTTCTTCCAGCCATGATCGAAGGCAAAATTCCGTACCGCCGAAGCCGAGCGATATACGACCGACGCAGCGAGCAGCAGGGCCCGCATGGCGGCCGGCATACAGCCCACCGCTTCACCGGTAATCACCTCATAGTAATATTTTTCCATGACTTAGGCCTCCGGCCCGGTGATTGGCGGCGAACCATCATCCCTGAACAACCAGATTAAGCATGCGTCCCTTCACATATACATGCTTTTTCATCGGTCGTCCCGCCAGACGCGCCTGAATCTGGGCATCGGCCAGGGCCCGCTTGAGCACCTCGGCATCCGCCAGATTCAGATCAATCATAACACGCCCTGCCAGTTTGCCGTTGATCTGAACCGGCAAATCCACCGCGTCGTCGGCACAGAGCGCCTCATCGCAGTTAGGCCACGGCAGACGACTGATACTTTCGTTTGAACCGGTCAGCAGTTGATGCAGTTCCTCCGCCATATGCGGAGCAAACGGTTCAAGCAGCCGGACAAACGTCAGCATCTGATCGCGATCCAACGTCGCGGGTTTGCCAAGCAGGTTATTAAATTCCATCATCGCACTGATGGCGGTATTAAACGACAGCCGATCAATATCCAGCGTCACCTTCCGGATGGTGCGGTGCAGCGGGCGCAAAAGCGACTCGCGCTCTTCCCGAGCCAGACGTGATTCCGCTTCACCAAGTTCCGCCTCCCCGCGATAAAGGTGCCCATCACGCTCCAAGACTATGCGGGAGGGAAAATCGGGTGTGCCTGCAATATGCCGCCACACGCGACCTAAAAACCGATACACGCCTTCCACGCCGGCCATGCTCCAGGGCTTCACCTGCTCCAGCGGCCCCATGAACATTTCAAAAAGGCGCAGCGCATCGGCACCATAGTCGCGTATCACATCGTCGGGGTTGACCACATTCCCCCGCGATTTACTCATTTTGAACGACCGGGCATCCACCCTAATCTCCGGTGACGCCTTGAGCACGGCGACATCGCCCCGGCGTTCCACTGCGTCTGGATCGACTGGCGACGCATAAAGCTCCTTCCCGTCGGATAAGCGCCGGGAGACAAAACGCATTTTCCCATCCGGACCGGGCGCACTTTGCCAATCGGGATGCACATCGATGATACTGACAGGATTTCCCACATCATCGCTGAACAGCGTATATTCAGCTTCGCCCAAAATTAATCCCTGATTGACCAATTTGCGAAATGGCTCGGGCGACGACACATAACCGCGATCAAAAAGCACCTGGTGCCAGAAGCGGGAATAGAGCAGGTGCAGTACCGCATGTTCGGCACCGCCTACATACAAATCCACCCCCGCGGGATGAGATAGCCAATATTTTTCTATGGACGGGTCGCAGAAGCATTCTGCGTTTTGCGGATCGAGATACCGCAGGTAATACCAGCATGAGCCGGCCCATTGCGGCATGGTATTCAATTCGCGGCGGGCCGGTACGGCACCCGGTGCACCGGCGGCAACTACCTCTGCCTTCGGATTTTCGCCCAAGCCAATTAATCTTACGTGCACATCGCGCCAGTGCTGGGCTTTAGAGAGTGGTGGCTCTATGGTTTGGGTTGGCTTGAAATCGCTCATTTCCGGGAGCCGAAGAGGCAATTCGCTCTCTGCGAGCGCAACTGTCGTGCCGTCGGCCAGATGCACGATGGGGAATGGCTCGCCCCAATAACGCTGTCGCGAAAAGAGCCAATCGCGCAGTCTATATGTGATCTGCCGCTGGCCAAATTGTTTTTCCTCCAATAATTGGCACATCTTCTCTTTGGCCTCACCGGTCGGCAAACCATCGATCCATGGAGAATGGCAGGCGATACCCGGATCGGTCATTGGCAATGGCATATTCGTCTGGTCGGGACGGCGGACAACGGCGCGAATAGGCAGTTGAAATTTGGAGGCGAATTCAAAATCGCGATCGTCGTGGCCCGGCACAGCCATGATGGCACCGGTACCATATCCCGCCAGTACATAATCGGAAATGAACACCGGGATGCGCTCGCTATTGACCGGGTTAACTGCAAACAAGCCGGTAAACACTCCCGTTTTGCGCGTGTCTTCCTGACGCTGCCGTTCAGACCGGGCGGCCGTTGCGCGCTGATAAGCGTCAACGGCGGCGCGCGGAGAAGCGGCCGGCGGTTCACCACGCCACGCAAGCGGAGTTTCCGGTGGCCACGCAACGGGAACTGACGATTTGTCGGCGGTTAAATTCACCAATGGATGCTCCGGTGCCAGCACCATGTACGTGGCCCCAAAAAGCGTATCGGGCCGAGTGGTAAACACCTCCAGCACCGCATCACCAACCGCAAACTTAACTTTGGCACCCTGCGATTCGCCTATCCAGTTGCGCTGCATCAATTTAAGCGATTCCGACCACTCCAGCGTGCTAAGCCCATCGAGAAGCCGCTGGGCATAAGCTGTAATCCGCAGCATCCATTGCCGCATCGGGCGCCGCTCCACCGGAAAGCCGCCAACTTCACTACGGCCATCAATAACTTCTTCATTGGCCAATACGGTTCCCAGCGCCGGACACCAGTTCACCGGCGCTTCCAACTGGTAAGCGAGACGATAGCTCTCCAGCAATTGGCGCTTTGCAACTTCCGACATCGCCTGCCACGAGGTTCCGTCGGCGGGCTTGCGCTGACCGGTATTAAATTCTTCAATTAAATCCGCCATGGGACGGCCGCAATTTTTTTGGTCATCAAACCATGTGTCGTAAAGAATAGTAAATATCCATTGAGTCCAGCGATAATATTGCGGATCGGTCGTATCTACCTGCCGTTGCCAATCGTATGAAAAGCCAATTGATTGCAATTGAGATTTGAACCGCTGAATATTTTTGCGTGTCACCACACTTGGATGAGTATCGGTTTTAATGGCGTATTGTTCAGCGGGCAGGCCAAACGCATCCCACCCCATTGGATGCATAACATTAAAACCGCAGGCCCGTTTATACCGCGCCACAATATCCGTAGCCGTGTACCCCTCGGGATGCCCCACGTGCAGCCCCTCGCCCGAAGGGTAGGGAAACATATCCAGCACGTAATACTTAGGACGGTCACTGATCGATTCTGCTGCGAAAATATGGTTGTCAAGCCAGAATTTTTGCCATTTCGGCTCGATAGATGCTGGATTGTAGGCCGCCATGTGGCAAAAGCTCCGAAAAACCTAAAACTGAAAGATAAGCGCGGCAGGGTGCGACGGCAAGTTACAAGACATTTTGAAACGATCCAGGTAACGCTGATGCGTCACGCCATTTCAACACGACAAAGGCGATCGCCTCATCGCCATCCACGTATCACACCCTGCGCTATCCCCGCCCCATCGCCCGGCTCGCCATCATAGTTGCGGCCGCCCGTCAATACAGTTTTCCAGGAATCGGCAGCGGCCCCACCAGGCCCTTGGCGTAACGCACGTAATTATCCGCGATGTCACAGCCATTTTTCACCCACGACGGGTCCAGATGTTTAGTCTGTCGGGCCACATTCGTCAGCGCTGTGGGGAAATAATCAACCTGATAAGGGGAATCTGATATCCGCTTGATCGCCACTGATCCACTTGCAAGGCCGTCCGGTGCCACCATGGAATATTCCACCGCCTTGCGACCGCATTGTCGCGCCTCTTGCGCATCGGATTGGCTGACGATGGTAGGAAAGCTGCGCTGCAAATATCCAAAGGTATCGGCCCGCACCCGCAATTTACCACTGGAACGTTGCTGGATGATAGGTCCAAGTTTGCGCTTCACCAATTCTGACAGGTAATCGCCCAACGCCCCACTGCCGGATAACTGCTTGTTGCCGTGGGCGTCCACTTCCCCACCCTGCATGGCCTTTTCAGTCACCAGTGAGTTTTTATCCCCAACCTTGTAACGGATACCCTCGCTTACGGCGATAACGCAACGGCCCAGCTTGCTGTAGACGCGATCCACATCGCCGATGAATTGATCTTCGTTAAAGTCAACTTCCGGTACGTAGATCAGATGCGGACCGTCCTGTTCATCATGCCGCGCCAACACGGATGATGCCGTGAGCCAGCCTGCATCCCGCCCCATGATGACATCAATTTTCACGCCCTTGAGCGAACGATTATCCAGATCGTCTCCCATCAAGCCAAGGGCCACAAAGCGGGCAGCGGAGCCGTAACCAGGGCAGTGGTCGGTTGTGCGGAGGTCATTATCGATGGTTTTCGGTACATGATAAACCCGCAGGGGATAACCGGAGGTAATCGCCATTTCGCTGACGATGCGAGCCGTGTCGGCTGAATCATTTCCGCCGATGTAATAAAAATATCCTACCGAGTGCTTACGAAAACTTTCAAAGAGTTTCTTGCAATATTCCTCATCTGGCTTGTCACGCGTGGAGCCCAGGGCACTCGATGGCGTTTGGGCAACCTGTTCAAGCAGACCCGATTCCAAGCCATTGAGATCGATGAAATCGCCGTTAATGATGCCCCGCACGCCATGCCTGGCACCCAGAATTTTGCCGATCGATTTTTGCTGGTAAAGCCCTTCAATAACCCCTACCAACGATTGATTGATGACTGCTGTCGGTCCACCCGACTGCCCCACCACCGCATTTGTATTTGACGCCATTGTAGTTATCTCCAAACACTCATTCCAAACGTGCGAAAGTATAGGGAAACCGCACGCCGCCGACAATGCCGAAGGAAATATTTCACCCGGGTCGCGCCCGGGACTCTCACAACTGGTCTGCCGATGGCGGTTCCTCACCGGCCAAAATACTTGCATTGCGCTTCCACATGGGTAGTTTCACCCGACGTGTTGCACGTCCGCGCGTTTGCCGATCCCACTCCAATTCGTCCCAGCCTGAAACCTCAGAGGGTGCAATCATCGCCTGCAATAAATTGCCCCATGCCGGGTTTGCCGCCATCGGAGCCTTGGAATTATGCGGACACACCGCCTGGCATATGTCGCACCCCACCAGATAACCAGCATCACGAATCGGTTGTTGGTAGGCCGGGGCGATGTCTCCGCGGTTTTCAATTAATTGATAACTGATGCAGCGGGCGGCATTCATTTGATAGGGCGTCAGGGCCGCTGTAGGACACGCGTCAATGCAGCGACGGCACGAGCCACAATGATCGGCCATGGGGCTGTCGGATGTCAGGTTGATGTTGGTAAGCAACTCACCGAGAACAAACCATGATCCCTTTTTTGGGTTGATCACCATGGTGTTTTTGCCAATCCATCCCACACCGGCCCGCGCCGCGAATTCCCTTTCCAGCAGCGGCGAGGTATCCACGCTGGCAGCCCATCGGAAGCTTTCTGATTCACGGGCCGCAATCGCCCGCGCCAGCCGTTTGATCAAACCTGCCATCACACGGTGGTAATCCCGACCGACAGCGTAGGCGGCAATTTTTCCCTTGGGTTCTGTGCCTGGACCAGCCGCCGTGGGAATGTCGGAAACTGGAGGGCGATAAATGAGACCCAGCACCACAACTGACTTCACCCATGGCCAATGGATTTGCGGATCAATTTTTACCGGCGCATGACGCTGTAAATAATCCATCGCGGCATGCTGACCGGTGGCG
Source organism: Planctomycetota bacterium (assembly GCA_021818445.1). Lineage (GTDB taxonomy): Bacteria > Planctomycetota > Phycisphaerae > WQYP01 > WQYP01 > JAJZGD01. The sequence continues at coordinate 127,350 of JAKAEB010000001.1, read as the reverse complement.
AACCATTCCTGAATGTATCCTGCGTGCTGCGAGCGCGCAAGATGGGTAATACCTGCCAAATCAAAGCCCGTCTCCAATGCCGTGCGTTTTATCCACGCCGACAACTCGCCTCGACTGGTGCTTCCCATCACCGAAAGCTGATCGGCAGAGGCATTTCGACAGGCCGCGTCAACCGGAGGGCGAGATGGCGTCATCATGCTTTCCCCTGGCGAGGTTCGTCGGTTTGAGATGGTTGGCCGGAACGGTCGGGCGCAATGCTATCGCTCGATGTAACAGGCGGGGGCGGCACGGTATCGGACGGGGCGACACCTGACTTGCGTTCAACAGCCTCAATTAAATCACCCGGTGCCGGCTCGCCGGCGGCCTGCTCTGCAATTTCGTCCAAGCTGAGCATCGACTCCAATGCCTCGCGATTACGACGATCGAGCGTTGGAGTGGGAACGCGATCGGGTGCCTGACGGCGGCCAAAAGTAATGATCACCCGCAGGGCCACCCAAGCGAGTATTAAAAACATAACCCCCGCGATAACGCCGATGTCGCCCCATGTCATGGCGATCGTGATTGTTGACTGCCGCCAAATCGCCCTTAAGTCCATAAAGTCATGATACCTCAATTGGGCTGCGAATTCCGGTTGGGTAAGTGCATCTTGCACCCCGCTTTCATCGCGGACAGTGGATCATGAGTAACTTGAGGCGGTGTCAAACCGGTACCGCCACCGATATATGCTGCATTTACGCAGCGTATTAGTTCGCCGGGACAAACTCGGTGACTGAACACAGTCGACGACATTCTACGGTGTCTTGCTGCCGTTTCTGCATCGGAACGCCGCACCTTTGACGCTATGCCGGTGGCAAAGGAAGGATTGCCCCGTTGCGCGGCTGTATGTGCCAGAGTTGCCGAACCATAAAATCGCGTACCTGCCGCCACGTGTATTGCCAATGGTAGCCGGCTGCTCCATGATGACCGGGGGGCACGAAGAGAAATTCAAAATCTTTATTGGCAATCTGCAGCGCATTGATCACCTGCATGGTACAGCACGGATCTACATTGTGGTCCATACCACCGGCGATAAGTTGTAACGGCCCCTGCAATCGGTGGGCGTTGGTAACATTGGATTGCTCGGCATACCACGGACCAATGGGCCAACTCATCCACTGTTCATTCCACCATATTTTATCGACGCGATTATCGTGGCAGCCGCTGTTGGCGGAAGCGACTTTATAAAAATCGCCAAACGCCAGCGCGGCACGCAGCGCACTTTGGCCGCCGGCGGAGGTGCCGTAAATGCCCACGCGTGAGATATCCATCTGCGGGCAGGCTTTGCGTCGGGCGGCCTTGATCCATGGGATGCGGTCGGGAAAGCCGGAATCGCCCAGGTTCTTCCAACAGACATCATGAAAAGGTTTGGACCGCTGAGATGTTCCCATACCGTCAATTTGAACAACGATAAAACCAATTTCAGACATCGTTTGGGCCCAGTGAAATGCCCGAAATTCTTTGGGAACAAAAGCCCCCTGCGGCCCGGCGTAAATGTGTTCAATAACTGGATATTGGGTATGCGGGTCAAAATGTGTCGGACGGTAAATCACGCCATAAATATCTGTTTTGCCGTCGCGCCCTTTGGCGCAGAATGGTTCGGGTAAAGGTAAACCGGTCGCCAGCAAGGCGCTGATATCGGCCACCTCAAGCTGCCGGATCAGATGTCCCGTCTGGGCATTACGAAGTTCGGTCACCGGCGGAGTATTGATTCGCGACCAGGTAGTCACCAAATAGTTGCGGTCGGGGGAAAAATGCGCTTTGTGTGTGCCATCAGCATCGGTAAGGTGGGTGAAGCCCGAGCCATCAAAATTTACGCGGCAGTAGTGCACAAAATAGGGGTCCTGTTGCGGATAAATGCCCCCCACGCGCAGCCATATCTGACGGTTTTTTGGGTCTACCCATACAACGCTGCGAACCACCCAAGGCCCGCGGGTTATACGGTGTTTCAGCCTGCCGGTGGATAAATCAAACAGGTACAGATGGTTCCATCCGTCGCGTTCAGACATCCAGATCATTTCATTGGAATGCGGCAGGTAGAACGTGAATTGCTTGCCGGAATAATCGAAGAATTTCGGAGACCGGTCATCATGGCATATTTCTTCAACAATAGTGCGGATGCGGCCACTCAGCGCATCCACACGCAGCACCCGCATGATTTGATGCCCGCGCTGATTATACAGATAGGTAAATGAGGCGGAATCGGGATTCCAGCGGATTTCAGTAATGCTCCACGGATTGGGGGCCAGCGCGGTGGAAAGTGGGATTTCCCTGGCGGGTGCCACGTGAAATAGATGCGGGCGAGTGATGGTAACGCGATCACCGGGTTTCTGATAATAAAAAGATACGAGCGTGGCCTCATTTTGCGGCACCGCGTAATCCAATTCTTTAACTTGCCTGTCAAAACCGGGAACGGATTTAAGCACGATGAATTTTTTGGAATCCGGCGACCAGTAAACGACTGGCTTAAAGTAATCGTCCTGTACCCCGTAAGAGGTGAGAACGGTTTCGCGCTTTGATTGGCGCGATTTGAGCACCACATTGAAATCGCGAATCAACACCATCCATTGGCCATCCGGTGAAATGGGATTAGCCGCCCCCCAGCGATTGGCATTTACTTCGGGAAAAGGATCTGGTGCCTTAAATGCGGGCCACGGCTTAGGGCGCTGCTTCAAAGCGAAGGATGGAAGATGGCAGTCAAAGCCATGCCCATTATAATTAAATTTTAATTGATTGTCGGAGAGGGAGACGATGTCAAGCTGCAACTGATGCGGATTGGGCCGCGGCATGCGCAGTGCGGCAATGGCATCGGAAAGTTTTTGAAGGTCGAAGGCAGGAGCCTGCTTACCGGTGCGAGGATCAACTGCGATGTATTCCATCATGCCATCTTTTCGTGCAGCCGTGTAACAGAATTGGCCATTGTCATCGAGCCAGATCGGGTCAATAGCAGCATTCAGAACCTTACCGTCGGTCACGGCCCACAAATCAACGGCCCGCCGGTAGGCGGCCAACGTGGCGACCCCCAGCTTTTTGGCTGTAACGGGCGAGGGCGGCATATCGCCCGGTGGGTGAGGTGGACTCTGCAGAGCCGGTGCGGTGAGGGCTTTTGATCGCGCCGCTATCACCTCCGACGGCGGCACCGAAGCGGCGATGCCCCCGGCGACGGCCGCACCGAGGAAACGCCTACGCGACATAAGCCCGGAATCTTGATCAGCACGGGGTGAATTGCCCGGTGGTCCGCTGGTAGGCGGTGGATTACCAGCAGTACTGGCCGGTTTGTGATCGCCGCCTTGGGTCTTTTCATTCGCACATAATTCCGGTTGCGAGGCATGAGGCATGAGAAAATACTCCGAGCTAAAATCCGCGCAGGAACCAAGCTGGTCGAATTATATCGAGCAAGAGTGCTGGGGGTATCGTTGGATATCGCAACGATTCCATGCGGGCCTTCAGTGTGACCGCTGCACTTTGGCTGCGCGGTGGTGCCGTGGAAGTTGCCAACCACCACCCAACGCCTGATATAGAGTCACAAGGTCGGCTGAAACCGCCTGCTGACTTTGAATCAGGGCATCCTGCGAGGTATATAGTGACTGCTGGGCTGTTAATACATTTAAGAAGTCGGTAAGCCCATTGCGATACAGGGCGTCTGAAAGGGTCAAAGCCCGCTGATCGTGCACGACAGCGACGGCCAGTGCCCGATAGTGAGCTTGTTCACGCGTATACGCAGCAAGGGAGGAGTCCACATCGTCCAGAGCCTGCAGGACCGTCTGGCGATAATTATAAAGCGCCTGAAATGCGATGGCTTTCTGCTGACCAATCTGCGATGCCACCTGCCCCCAATTTAATATCGACCACGAAACACTCGGTCCAATGCCATAAGCCAGGCTGGCGGTATTGAACCATTGCTCGGCCGATGCCGACGAATAGCCCAGATTGGCATTGATGGTGAATTTTGGGAACAAATTTCCCTCTGCCACGCCCACATTGGCAACGGCGGCTGCGTATTGATCCAGCGCCACCCGCACATCGGGCCGCCGCAAAAGCAACTGTCCCGGCAAACCGATCGGCACCAATGGAGGCACCGGTGGGATGGGCTTGGGGGTGTCGAGCCATTTGTCCACACTCCCCGGCGGCTGCGAGAGCAAAACCGCCAGCGCGTACATAAGCTGTTTGGCCTGCGCATCGAGCAAAGGCAATTGACTCGCGGTAGTGGCAGCTTGTGCCTGCGCCTGGGCGACACTTAATTCCGTGGCGATACCGCCGCCGACCTGCTGTTTTAACAGGCGAACCGTCTTTTCCTGCGTGCGCAAATTATTTTGCGTAATCGCTATCTGGGCCTGAACGCCACGCAGGTTGATATAGTCGCTGGCCACCTCGGAAAGCAGCGTTATCAATATGACACGGCGGTTATCAATCGCTGCGTGCAGGCTAGCTCGGGCCGCCTGGATGCCCCGCCGAACCTGCCCGAAAAAGTCCAATTCCCATGTGCCATCGAGACCAGCACTGTAACTATCCGCCTCGGACGGACCTGTTGACGTATGTCCGGCGATCATATTTTTACTGCCACGGCTGTGGCTGTATGAGCCTACGGCACTGACAAAAGGGCCGAGATTGGCGGCGTCGGCGTTAACGACTTCGCGCGCCTGAATAATAGCCTGACGCGCCTGCGCCAGCGTCAGATTGCGGCGGGCAGCGAGTAATATCAATTTATTGAGAATCGGATCATGAAAAGTCTGCCACCAATGGGCAAGATGTTTCGGCTTGGCCGCCACCACCAACGACACCATGCCGGGGGTGCGGGAGGCGGGCTGGATTGTCTGCGGATAGCCGTCAATCTGAACGGGAGACTGCATGGCCGAGGGGCTGAAGTTGCCGGGCAGGCGCTGCACCGGGCGGTGAAAATGGGGGCCGACCTCGCAGCCGGTCAATGCCAAGCCAGTGGCGAGAGCACAGAGGGCAAGTATGCGATTGGTAAGCGGCCTTATTGAACGACGTTGCAGTGATTTATTCATAACGCAAAGCCTCAATGGGGTCCAAACGGGAGGCCTTCCACGCCGGATAATATCCAAATGCGACGCCTACAAACGCGGATACTAAAAACGACGCGACGACCGCCGGCACCGATATCTGAATGGGCCAATGAAAGACCGACTGAACCATGGTGGAAAGCAACTGGCCAATTAAAATGCCCAATGCCCCGCCGAAAAGGCAAAGGATAATTGCCTCAATAATAAATTGGCCCAGAATATCAATCGGCTTGGCACCCAACGCCATGCGCAATCCAATTTCGCGCGTGCGTTCAGTGACGGACACCAGCATGATGTTCATGATTCCGACGCCGCCGACCACCAGCGATATCAATGCTACGCCGGTGAGCAAATCGGTCATCAGCATGGAGGTTTTACCCAATGCATGGGATATCTCTGCAAGGTCTCGAATATTGAAATCATCGGGCTGATTCGGCAGCAGATGATGCCTCTGGCGAAGCAGGGCGTTGATCTCCGCCATGGCCTGTGGCAAGGCGGCCGCATTGGGGGTGGAAACTTGAATGTTATTTACGTTGGGGAAGGTAACCGGGTTGGGTGTATCGGCCGCCTGAACACTGGAGACGGCGGGATACAAATTCTGCGATTTTTGTGGATAAAGCTGGGACGGCGAAAACGAATTCGTGGAGGACGTCGAGGCGTTTTGATTCTGGTTCATCAGTGCGCTGCCGGAGATGCGGTATTTCAGGGTAGTCCATGGCAGCACGACAATATCGTCCTGATCCATACCCATCATATTGGCACCCTTGCGACGCAATACGCCAATTACCCGCAGTGGCACCTGCTGCACCAGAATGATTTTCCCCAGTGCGCGCCCCGACGGAAACAACGCCTTGACATCGGTCTGGCCGAGCACGCACACCTCATTGGCATTACGGACATCATCATTATTAAAAAAGCGTCCGGCTTTAAGTTTCCAGTCGCGCACCGTAAAGTAGGCAGGCGTGGAGCCGATGAGAAACTGCGGCACCCAATTCTGGCTGCCATGGACCAGTTGCATACGGGCATTGACAACCGGGGCAGCGGCGCTGACGGAGGGGCAATCACGGGCAATAGCCGCAGCGTCGGCGGATGTCAGTGTCACGGCACTGCCGCCCCCAAAACTCACCCCCCCGCTGGCGGCGGCACCGGGAAAAATGATCAGAGTGTTGGCCCCCATATTCTTGATGGTCTGCTTGATGGCGGCGGACGAGCCTTCTCCAATTTGCACCATCGCGATAACCGATGCGATGCCGATGATAATTCCCAACGTGGTTAATGCGGACCGCAATGGGTTACGGCGCAGGGCCTTGATGGAAGTGACGGCGGTGGCGGTGATAGCGGGCATCTCAGGGTCCTCCAGCCGAAGCCGGCTGTGCCGCTGCTGGCGCTGGCGGGGCACCGGATTCAATAAGCCCATCTTTTATATGAATTATTCGCGACGCATGATGCGCCACTTCCGCCGCATGAGTTACCAGCAGGACGGTAAGGTTCTCTTCTCGATTAAGTTGTTGAAACATGCGCAGCACCTCTTCGCTGGTGCGCGAATCGAGATTGCCGGTTGGTTCATCGGCCAGTAAAAGTCGAGGGTTGTTAATTAGCGCCCGTGCTATGGCGACGCGCTGCTGCTGCCCGCCGGAGAGCTGCGATGGATGATGATCAAGGCGCTGGCCCAAACCGACTCTTTCAAGCATTTCCACGCCACGCTTTCGAAGTTTGGCACCTGCCGGTGCTCCTTGCGCATAGGCCATGGGTAAAAGCACATTATCAAGTGCCGTGGTGCGCGGCAGCAGGTTAAAATTTTGAAACACGAACCCGATTTTTTCGTTCCGTATCTGAGCCCGCTGGGCGACGCTCATGCTGGATATCTCACGCCCGTCAAGCTTATAACTGCCGGATGTTGGCCGGTCGAGGCACCCTAGGATGTTCATCAGCGTCGTTTTCCCGGAACCCGAAGCCCCCATCAAGGCCACCATCTCACCCCCCGTAACGGTCATGGATACCCCTTTGAGCACCTGCACGGGACCGCCTCCCAATTGATAGGTTTTGACAATATCTTTAACTTCAATGACATCAGCCATGACGTTTTTTCACCACCATCAACCGCCGTTACTTGGGCTTTTTATGTTTGAACGGCTGCGGGATAAAAGGATTCACCGCCCCGGCTCCCCGGGAAGTACGGCTTTGCGCATCGCCGATAACCACCTTCATCCCGGGCCGCAGTTGAGCGGACATAATCTGCGTGTAATAATTATTTGATAACCCGGTCCGTACCACCATGGGACGCACGAATTGGCCGCTGGCAATCCACACGGTGCCAGTTGGTGCCTGCGACAGGAGCGAGGCGGCGCTTTGCGTCGACGCATGATCTGTACGTGCAGGCGCGGTACCCGGAGCGATCTGCGACTTGAGAGGCACCCACCGCAATGCCGCGTTGGGAACGATCAGTACGTGTTTCTTCTGTGCCACGAGAATTTCCGCCTGGGCGGTCAGATACGGCAGCAACTTGCCATTGGCGTTGTTGGTGTCAATCACCACCGTGTAGGTGACGACATTCTGCACGACGGTAGCATTAAGACGCACCTGCGATACGACACCATGAAATATTTTTCCCGGCAGGGCATCAACTGTGAAAGTAACGGGCTGACCAGTTTGAATCTTGCCAATATCCGCTTCATTGACGGACGCCCACACCTGGATTTTTTTCAAGTTCTCGGCCAGCAGAAACAGACTTGGTGTATTGAAACTCGAAGCGACCGTTTGACCGATATCCACATCGCGGTCAATGACCACACCTTTCACCGGCGACACAATCGTGCAGTAGGAAAGGGTGATTTCATCATTTTTGAGCGTGGCCTGCGAAACTTTAGCGGCCATTTGAGCCTGTGCAATCGACGCCTTACCAAGCACCAGATTGGCCTTTGCCTGCCGATAGATTGATTTGTATGAATCATATTGCGTTACAGGAAGTGCCATGCCTTGGTTGCCAAGTTTCTGTGCCCTTCTCCAGTCAGCCAATGCATCGTCATAGGCTGCCACATAGGTCTGATATTTCGCTTTTGCCACGGCAACATTTGCCTTCGCTTCGGATAAGGCCGCTTTGTCGGAAGCCACGCGGGCGGCATAGTTGGCCGGGTCAATTATTGCCAATACGGTGCCCTTATTGACGGGAGAATCGTAATCCACCTGATGACCGTTGGCATCGGTGCCAAATTTAACAATGGTGCCACTCACCTGGGCACCGACATCAACAACATTTCGCGGCTCGACCGTACCGGTCACGCTGACGGTGGCAGAAAGGTTCCCCTTGCGAACGGAGGCAGTCACAAAGGCGGCATGGGACTTTCTGGTGCCAGATAGCCAGCGGCTCGCCCCCCAACCGGCCAAGGCAATCACCAGCACAATAACCATCCATTTCAAAAGCGACTTCATTCAGGTATGCTCCGCTACGGAATTGACATCATCATGGATAGAGACTGCATTAACGGCAGGTGATAAGGTGCCTGTCGATTGAAAGATTTCCGTTAATTTAATTGCGGCACAAAAAAGCACCCCGCGTTCGGTGGGTGAAAGTGCTTCAAATCTGATGGCAATTTTCTCACGAATTGAGTCCACCGCGCTGCGATAAACCGCCTCCCCATGCTCTGTAAGGGAGAGAAACGTTCGGCGACGGTCCTGCTCATCAAGGTTACGATTGACCAGCCCAAGACCCGCTAAATCATCCGCCATCTTGGAGGCGGACGGAAGCGTTACACCCAAAACGGCGGCCGCTTCTGAAATACTGCGTGCCAAGTTCTGATGCAAAACATGCAGCATGCGAAATTGACCCAGGCGCAAGCTAATTTGCGCGTCTTGATTAAGATGTTTGCGTACAAATGCCATAAGTTGGGGAATAACGGACAAGTAGGCACCGGCGAGTTGATCGGGGGCAATGGCCGTGTTAAACCCGTCGATTAATTCACCCTGCGATGGATGTTGAGATGATGCAGATGCTTGCATGTGCTAACCAACTCTTCCCGTAAACAATACGAAAGCGTCGTTCTGTAGCACAATCGAAATCGAGTAAAGTTGCAAAAGCATAGCAATTTTATATTCGCGAACATGAATTATACGCTTATTGGGTCTACCCCCTGCGTTTACGCTGAAATAAATTCACGGTAAAGCGCGGCGTACCGGCCGTCGAGGGCCAGCAATTCATTGTGCGAGCCGCGTTCGTGGATACGGCCGTGATCCAAAACGAGGATACAGTCGCTCCCGGTGATCGTACTGAGACGGTGGGCAACAATAAAAGTCGTGCGATTCTTCACCAATTGGGCCAAGGCTTGCTGGATTACCAATTCGGTATAGGTGTCAATGGCACTGGTGGCTTCATCCAGCAAAAGGATTTTGGGATCGGCCAAAAACGCCCGGGCAAAACAAATGAGTTGACGCTGGCCGAGACTCAGGGCCGCACCGCGCTCACCAACCTGCGATTGCAGACCATCGGGTAAAAGTTCCAGCTGTTGCAGGCAGCCAAGGTCGCTAAGCGCCTCGCGCACCTGTGCGTCAGTGGCGTCGGGACGCGCATAGCGAATGTTATCCATCACCGTACCGGTGAACAGGTAATTATTCTGCGACACGATGCCAAGAAAGCGGTGAAGATTCCGGCTTTCTATCTGTCGGATGTCATGACCGTCAAATGTTATACTGCCAGTTTGGGGCAGATAAAATCGACATATCAGACTGATGATGGTGCTTTTACCGCAACCGGTGTGCCCCACGAGAGATACAACCTGCCCCGGTGCGGCGCGAAAGCTGACATCATGAATCACCGGCTTGGCCGGATCATAGCCGAACGTGACATGCTCAAAGACAACCTCACCGCGAAGTGAGGGCAAATGAACTGGTGTGGCAATATCCGTCACCTGTGGCTTTTCTGCTAAAAGAGTCTGGACACGTTCAGCGCAGGCAAGCGCCATCATGGTATCGTTATAAAAATTGCCAAAATTAATCACCGGTCCCATGAACCAGTCCCAGTAAACATAAATGGCGATGAGTTTTCCGATATGGAAAACATTTGCGGCAACACCGCCACCGCGCACCAGCATCCATGCACCCAGGCTAATAATAATAAGCCGCCCCAGAAAACTAATTATCCCCAACAGAGGCTGGTAAATGCCGTTGATAAAAGCGGCGTGCATATTGTTGGCGGTGTTGACAGCCTGCAGATCATTGAATACATCCAGATTCTGGTATTGGCGGTTAAAGGCATTCACCACCCGCATGCCCGAGATGTTTTCAGCCAGATTGGTACTCACACGGGTCCAACCTTCCCGGGTAAGCCGCCAGGCGTGCCCAATTCGCCGCCGATAAAGAATATTGGTGAAATAGAGGACGGGGCCAAGCCAGAGTACCGACAGTGCGATGCGCCAGTCGAGCAGAAGCATCATGATGGCGGCCAGCAGCATCATGGTGAGATTATTGACAAGTGTATTGACGCCCCAGACGATGAAATTGCTCATTGAGTCAATATCACCCGTGCCGCGGGTGAGAATGCGCCCAAATCGTGTTTTATCATAATAATTCATGGATAATCGCTGCAGTTGCTCAAAGACATCCAGGCGCAGCTTGAAGAGCACTTTTTGTCCATAGTACGTGGTGTACCAGATGACCTGCCGCTGAATTAGCAGCGCCGTTGCCATGGTCAGTCCCCAGACAAGGATGGTCGTCGTGATATTCAAATAAGCCACGCTGGCATGCGGCCAACGGGAAGTATTTTTTAATACGCCGAACAGCGCACCGCACTTGATCAGCCATAATGAGAATATATTAGGTTTTTGGCCCGGAATGTCGGTATCGACCAATTGCTGCAGGAAGCGCGGTGTGACAAGTTCCAACCCGCTCATAACCAGGCCGGCAAAGGCCATAAACAGATAACCATTGCGGTAAGGTGCCATCCATTGCCACACGCCCCGCAATATTTTCCAATCGAGCGCGCGGTAATCGGCTTCAAAATCAGGCTTAAACGAGGCGGCACCGGAGACGCCCCGGTCATGGCGACGGGATATCCAGGGACGGGTTTTCAAGGGTACATCCCCGCGTTTCATGGATGCACCTCGACGGTGGGCTTTTCAATCAGGGATGATTCAAATCCCATGAGTTGAATGCGGGCAATGTCGCGGTAGTGTCCCGACTGCGCCAGCAGTTGCTCATGCGTGCCGCTCTGGGTGATAAAACCGTTTTCCAATACCAGCACCTGATCAGCGGCTTTGACGGTGCTGAGGCGATGGGCAATCACAAAAAGCGTCCGATTGCGCAGCAGTTCACGCAGGCTTTGGCGGATCAGGGCTTCGGTGCCCGGATCAATGGCGGCGAGAGCATCATCGAGAATCAGGATGCGCGGATCGGCCAAAATGGCGCGTGCGATGGCAATACGCTGTTTTTGCCCACCAGATAACGTCATGCCCCGCTCACCAAGGATAGTATCGTATCCGTCGGGCATCTGATTGATAAATTCTTCGGCCTGCGACAGCCGCGCTGCGCGCCGTACCAACTCCATTGGAGCGTTGGGGTTGGCATATCGGATATTGGCGGCGACCGTATCTGAAAACAGGAACGTCTCCTGAAAAACCACGCTGACGTTACGGCGCAGGCTGCCGAGAGAGACATGCCGAATATCGGCACCGTCTATGAAGATAGCCCCGCGTTGCGGGTCGTAAAAGCGGGCGAGAAGTTGCATCAGAGTGGTCTTGCCGGCACCGGTCGGACCAACAAGTGCCACCATCGATCCGGCCCTTGCCGTGAAAGATACATCCTGCAATACCGGATTTTCGGGCTTATATCCAAACGTGACAGCGCGAAACTCAACGTCTCCCCTCCCGGCTGGCAGTTCCGGTGATCCGGGGGTATCAGTTACTGATGGATCGGCATAGATAATCTCAAAAAATCGCCGGGCCGAAACAATCGCCGTCTGATATTGATTCGATATTTGATTGATCTGCTGTAATCGCGACAGAATGGCCCCCATCGCTATGCCGAAGACAAAAATATCACCGGCAAAAAGCACCCCATGCACAGCCAGGACGCCACCAATAAAAAACAATAAAAGGTTGGCGATGGTGGCAATACCTCGAATGGTGGGGACAAATGCGGCCCACATACCTACCGTCTGCATGGTCTGATCAAACAGGCGATCGGTCTTCTCCTGATATTTACTAATTTCCATTCGTTCAGTCGCGAACGCCTTGACCACGTGCACGCCGGCCACCGCTTCACTGTAAACGCTGACCATCTGATCGCCGGTGTCCATGAGTGATTTTTGAATCGGCTGCATGCGCCGCCCGAAATAGCGTATGTAAAGAATCCAAAACGGAATCGGCAGCAGTGCCGCAAGGCCCATCCATGGGTTGATAGCCGCCACCAGTAGATTGTAGCCAATGACGTAGCCGACGATTTCTGCGGCCGATACAAGTGAGAGGTTCATAAAAAAGCGAATATTGTGCAGATCAGAAAGTGCGCGGTTGATGATCTGCCCCGTTGAATGTCGATCATGAAAACCAAAGCCGAGATGCTGCAATTTGTCATATGCCTGTGACCGCATGAAATAGACCATGTCCATGCTGAGTTTAGTATTGGCCAGAGAGCGAAACAAATTGGTTATCGCCAGGAGAATGGTCGTCGCGGCGAGCAGAACCAACAGCCACACAATGGCGTGGAAAGTGGTTGCATTGGCCATCGACTGGTGGTGAGCCATGGGCTTGAGATGAAAATGACCGCGTGACGGGGCGAGCGGACCATGAGGCGACAGGTGGCTGAGGGTATTGATGATAACACGAGTTAAATTGACACCGAAAATTTCCAGAAAAACCGCCAGGCCGACCAGCACGCACGCCACAGCGGCCGTATATCTCACTGGCTTGACAAATTGCGTCATCTCACGCACCAGTTGAAAATTGGTCATGCGATCGAGGTGCCTAAGTCGGCTGGTTGCAGACGGCGGATTGTTGTCGGATTGGCTGTCCATATTGCTGCTGACCGTGAATGTTGAAGTTCAGTACCTGACCTGCTGATGCCCATCAGCAAAAGTTATATGCGTCTGCCATCGCTGCTCTGCCTCCTGCGAGCGACGAGTGCGCCCAATTGTCATCAATTAGGCGCGGACATTTGTGAACTGTGCGACGGCGTGTAGCTCTTACCGTGGGTGTGGAGGAAACCCGCAGTTGTATTGGCAATCTGAGACAGAAGGGAATCTTCCACGGCGGTATGCGTCTGGGTCATGGCTAAGTTTGGGGGTACTTTCGCCGTTACCAATTCGCCGGGAGCGGCCGTCCTGGGCCAGAGGCGTTTTCCCGATTCGCTGACGAGTTTTACGTAGGCCTGAGCGTCACCCTCCGTAATCTGTTTGGCACTGAGCAATCGATTACGAAACCTCTCAATATAGACATAAAGGACGATGTTAGCCTTGAGGGCCTTGGCAATATCAGCGATGCCCATCTCCCGATAGGTAACCGGATGGTTTTTCATCAAGGCGATGAGGCGGTAGGCCGGCACCAACCGCTTGGTCACACCCGCACGATAGAGGTCTTGATTGGTGGCGGTGATGAGCTGCGACATGGCATGGATACTCAGCGGACTTATCGATGAGGAATCAACCAGCACCAGCACCCGATCTTTGCTTTTGATGTGATAAACACTTTCACTGATACCGTTGCCTGCCAGCAGGTATTCCAACTGACATCCGCTGCAGCAAAAAAACAGAAGTGCAAGGACCACACCGGATACTGATTTGAGTTGGCAATATTTATTAATCATTCGGGATGCGCCGTCCATGGATAAAAACATCTGACCACCGATCTGCCGAAGCGTTGAAGCGTATTGTAAAGTACTGCGCTGCTATCGGTGTGAAAGACCGGTTCCGGCCCGGATTTGGGCCAGAGCGTGTTGATCAGGGTTGAAAACACTCGACCATCTCCCGGCAGGTGCGTATCGTACACTGCCACGTGGGCTTCAATATGCCCCTGCATCAGGTTGCGTCCCCCTTGCGAATGTGTATGAAACTTTATAACTTCAATGTAAAGTACGCGATCCACACCGAAATGCCTGCCGATGGTTTTTACCGGCAAGGCATCCCATCCCGGGGTAGAATCCTGGTAATGGATGACCTCGGCGGAGGGCAGCAATTTGCTTTTGGGCAAGTGCTTTCGCAATTCATAGGCGACGAACGACGAAACTTCTTTCCGTGCCTGCGGATAAATAAACCCCGTCGAACTGTCCGTATAGACCAGTATCAAAACACTTTTTTTCTTCATACCGGTGTACTGCGCCGCTACCGGCTGACCAGCTACATCGGAATAGACGCCGCCGAAAAAGCCGCACCCCCCCAGTGCCACCGGAAGCAGAAGCGCCAACACCAGCAGACCGCGATTCATTATCCGAGGCCACCATTGAGTTATACGCATTCAGCGCTCCGCATCTTCCGCAAATAAAACCAGTCCGCAATCCACTGCCGCTCACATTGCGGATTCATCACTACTTCGACGTTGATGACTGAAACCAACTCATTGCCATGAATCTGTCAGACCATCTCGGCCCAATTCCACGCGGATCCGTCCGATTCCGGCAGGCTTTTTCAGTGGCGGCGAATTCACTGCATCGTCGCTGGCCAACAGTGTACCGCCCAAACCTTATATCCCCAAGATAACGCCAAAATCAATACGCACCAGCCAAGTAGTCCATAACGCTTGGCAACCAACCAATCGGGATCGGGTCCTAACCAAACACCCGTTAAAAAACCGCCGAGAAAAACAGAAAAGCTCAAAAGCATCACCAGTCCAAAAATGGCACCGGCTGGCTGCGTGATAAAAGCCTGGAAAATCTGGCCGTGATAAAGATGGCTAACTGCGGTCGTCCATCCACAGGTGGGGCAAGGAATTCCATATTTGGCGTAAAAGCCGCAACGTGGTGTGCCCAACTGACGCTCAATGCCCAACGGACCGGAGTTGGGATTAAGCCAACTGCCAATAAGCCAGATGGCACCGGTAGGAACGGCTGCGACAAAGCTCAGCAAACGGAAATATGGGCTGCGCGTGGCCAGCCGGGAATGCGAAAATTGAAGCCTCCCGAATGGTGGAACCGTTGACTTACCCGTTTGGATAGCACTCATTGGTCTTGCCTTGTCCTTGTAAGCCGCCAGTTCCAATTTCAACTACTTATTTGATTATCTTCAATTTCCGAACATGGGCAAATGGGCTTATCTGCTATTTACGCCCCAGATCAGTGTTTCACCGAAATTAACAAGCCACGCAGCTTTGACACTTGGCCGAATCTCGGCTGTTACTATTCGCTACGCCTGCACCTCGAAACGAAACTACAAATCGCCGGCGACAATTCAGGGTTCCGCGACAGGACGCCACGCTGGAAAACGGCGACATAATCTCACGGGTGATTCAAAATGAGTTCAGGCCATCCGGATGATCCGAAAGCCAAACGCATGACGGCCAATTGTGACAATCCATCGCGAAGGCCATTATAGAAATGGCACGTAAAAAGATATTTTCCGTGGTCGTCAAAAATGCCCGACTGTCCAGGTCCGATGAAGGGTCCGATGGAACCTAAGAACAGGGATCCGCCACCTTGCATCATCTCCCGGCCACGTCGATCGCGATAAGGACCGGTGATGCGGCGGCTGCGTCCGACGCGGATATTGTACGTGCTGTGAACGCCTCTGCAGCAGTAGCCCCAGTTAAGAAAAAGGTAATACCAGTGGCCATGGTGATACAGTTCTGACGCCTCAATCGTGTGGTGTTTCGCCAGGGAGTATATGTGCGGGTGGCGCGGATGGAGCAGGCGTCCCGTGCGGGCATTGAGTTGCACCAGTTTGATGCCGGAAAAAAAAGACCCAAATGACATCCACATCTTTCCGTTCGGGGTTCGAATCACACTCGGATCGATCGCGTTAAAACTGGTGGCCTGGTTCGATGAGATAACTATCCCACAATCTTTCCAGTGGTAAAGTGGATCAAGCGGATCGAGTGTGCGATTGGAGGCAAGTCCAATCGCAGAGACGTGAGCACCAAAAGTTGAAACCGCATAGTAAAGCCAGTAGCGGTTGTGAAAATAAATAACATCGGGTGCCCATAGAAAGCCATGATTGGCTGGAACATATTTTTGAAACCATCGGGGCAAACGATGAAACACCCTTGGCCCAAAGCGCCAATGATGCAGGTCGTAGGAGTAGTAACTGATAACCCCCCAACCCGTTGAAAAGACCCAGTATTGTTTTCCGCATCGGATCAGGGGTGATGGGTCATGTACATGGATGGGCTGTGCCCCCAGTTCGGCGAGAATCTGCCTGGGCTGAAGATTTGCTGACGGTCGCTCCCCAAAAGGTGTGATGGCGTAACACCCGGTTGCCAGCCATGCAGCTAAAAGCACGGTTGGAATCAGGGCAATCAATTTACGATTATTAATCATTTTTTATCGCCGACAAACCACCATTAAAATCAAACATTGCGCCGCCACGGGCGTCTTCAAGCGATACGGCCAGTTTATGCCGAAGCCCCAACAAAGCCCGAAGTAAACAATTTGCTGCTAACCCAATCATGCCGGAGGAGGGAATCGAACCCACACTCTCTTGCGAGAACCGGATTTTGAATCCGGCGCGTCTGCCAGTTCCGCCACTCCGGCAATAGACTTGATATGTTACAGTAATTTCTGCTTGGCGCTAAGCCCAACCAAACGCAGTTCTGGCGTGGCCATGCGTTGGCGATCGGGTCGACCGGCAAAAAGGCAGGCAGTTTGGTGAGTTAAGCGTTCGCCACACCGCTTCTTTCACGTTAAGATAAAAGGTATCATGCGTGCCGCCGATATTCGTTGGCAACGGAGAGCTTATGGTTTCAAATAAGTCAGTAGCTTCAGCCTGTGCTCTGGCGGGTTTCATTGCCGCCATGTTGATAGGCATTGACGTGGCAGCAAGCCCCGCAGCCACGAATTTGAAAAATTTTCGTGCCGGCCAGACAAGCCCTCTGAAAAATGAATATAACCCCAAGATTGATTCGGCGATAAATCGGGGGTTGAAATGGCTGGCGGCAAGGCAGAATTCCAACGGTTCTTTCGATTCCGGCAGCACGGCGATTACCTCGCTCGGAGCATTGGCATTTGTGGCCGGGGGAAATCTGCCAAACCAAGGCCCGTACGGACGAAATGTTTCCCGTGCGCTGCACTATGTACTGGCACACTGCCATCATTCCGGTTTGATTGCCGCACAGAACGATGGCACCCCGATGTACAGTCAGGGTTTTTCCACACTTTTTCTGGCCGAAATTTACGGTGAATCGCACGCCGCGGGACTGCGGAATAAGCTGCAGAAGGCAGTCCGCTTAATTGTTGATACCCAGAATTCCGCCGGTGGATGGCGCTATCAGCCGGTGGTGATGCCGGGTGATTTATCGGTGACCATTTGTCAGGTGATGGCTCTGAGGGCAGCTCGGCAGGCAGGCATCGGCGTGCCGCGCCGGACGATGCGGAGCGCCATCAGTTTTGTCCGTCGACTCCAGAACCCGGATGGAGGTTTCAGTTACATGCTTGGTATGAGCGGCTCTGATTTTGCACGCTCTGCCGCTGGCGTGGCGTTGTTGTTCTACTCTGGCGTTTATAAGGGTTCTGTCATTGGAAGGGCCGTTAATTATGTCAATGGATGCCTGCCCGGAACACCTTTGAATATGCAGGGAAATTATTTCTACGGTAATTATTATGGCACGCAGGCTATGTTTCTGGCTGGCGGCAAATGGTGGGCACATTGGTGGCCAGCGATGAGTAAAAATTTATTGTCACGGCAGCAGTCTAATGGTGCCTGGGTCGGAGGAGCGGGAAGCAGCTATGGCACCGCCATGGCGCTGATTATTCTGCAAATACCCAAGCGGCTGCTGCCTATCCTGCAAAAATGAGGATTTCAATTGCCATCCGCCCCTTTCAGTTGTTGCTTATTACGACGCGCAGGAACGCCGCGGTTTTTTTCAGCGGCGCTCATAATGGCAATTGTTGTTTGCCTCCAGCCGCTGATGCCTTCTCCACCGATGGCTCTCGGCCGAACTGAAATAAACGGCGTGAAGGGTGAGGACTGGCAATTACTGCTGGCAAGACTGACGCGGCGGAACCAATTTACGAAAATTGTTGGCATCCAACTGATCAATATTCAATCAGGCCGCACCCCCGAATTGCTTTTCAAGAATCGGGCAGGTCAGAGTGGCAGAGTGTCCATGGCCGGGCTGATTTCGGCACGCAACCTGACGTTTTCACCAGGCTTGACCAGTAAATGGCGAATATTTTTGAAGGATGGCGGCTGGATTTGTGGACAGAAGATTACTTCACACGGCCAGAATTTTCATCTTGAAACCAGCTTTGGATTGGTAACCGTTCCTCTAAATGACGCCATCGGACTCGGTAAGAGTAGCCGCGGATTGCACACCCACCGAGCGGCGGCCCATGACCGGGTGTATTTTCCGAGCGGCGGCATGATTAAGGGCACTTTTACGGCGGCCGGGGCGCGGGGTGTTGAAATGCACAGTGCACTGGGAACCGAATGGACGCCTTGGTCGCGCATAGAGAAACTCGTCCTGGGTGGCCTGCCAACGCGAAATAAGGGGGGGACCAAATTTGCCGTCACACTTTTCAATGGTTCCATGCTTAAAGCCACGTCCATCCAACTTGTCAACGGATTGCTCGGCATTCATACGATTACCGGAGTGGAATTAAAGGTGCCGATTTCGACCGTCGGTGAAATCGACATGATCGGCGGGAAAGTGACGTGGCTGGCATCGGTCCAACCCGACACCTATCGACAAACGCCACTTTTTGGCCAGCCGTGGCCCTTGCAGCGGAATCGCAATGCCGTGGGAGGCCCGTTGCACGTCGATGGAATTACCTATTCGCATGGATTGGGTATGGAGGCACCGTGCAGCGTCACCTATCAACTCGGTGGGCAATACCGGTATTTTTTGTTTGCAGTTCAGATGGATGATTCGGCCAAGGCGACTGGACGCGGGTATATCTCGATACGCATCGATGGGCATCATGTGTACACGTCCAAGGTGCTGAACGCCGGCATGCCAGTGCATTTTGTAAGACTGCCTCTGCATGGTGCCGGGACATTGTCGATATCGGCCCGGTCAGCGTCTTACCTGGCTACACGGTGCCGAATTGATCTGCTGGATGCAGCCTTGCTTCGAAAGTAATGCCGTTGTTGAAACAGCCAAAGGAGCCTGCCCATTTCAACTGAAATGCCCCATGATGATGCTTTCTCGTTGCAGGTGACGTGTACCTGCGGCAGCATCATGGGTATTACCGACCGCGATATTGGCTCGCCGGTGGTCTGCAAAAGCTGCCATCGAGTATTGATGCCGGTGCTGGTGCAGCGTGCATCAGCCGATAGGCCGGTCGCAGGTGCCCCTCTGAGAAGTTTCAAAAATTGTCCGTTCTGCGCGGAACGGATACTGGCGTCGGCTAAAAAGTGCCGTTTTTGTGGCGAACACCTTGATGATAAGTCAACGTCGCAAACTAATGAGGAGCCATTGGCGGTTTCGCCGCATGCCAAAGCGGACACGGACGATGACATGACCGAAATCCAGTTTGCTTACCGGGTAAGCACCTCACAATGGGATAACTTTTTTAAATATACTGTTTGCCTGGTCGTGGCTGTACTGGCCTCAGGCGTTTATCTGTTTCCCGCGCTGCGCCCCTACGCCGGGGTTATTTTTTTTTCCGTGCTGATAGTAGATTTTATTGTAGTATTTTTGATTTATCTCGGGACACGGTCATCCCGCTGTTTCGTAGGGCCGGAACGTGTGGAACTGCACACCGGTGTATTTACCCGTCAGATTGACTGGATATCTCTGGCGTCCATACAGGACATGCAACTGCGACAGGGATTGATACAGCGCACATTGAAAATTGGAACCATCACCATCAAGAGCCTGGATGAGACCACGCCGGTGCTGGAGTTGTACCAAGTTCCCAAAGCTCGGAAGATTTTCAGCTACATTCAAGAACAGGTGGCCCGGCTTAAACGTATCCCGCGATAACGGGCGAAATAGTTGATTTGTGCTTGCGTGATGTGCCGATCGTGGAAGCCTACGAATCATTTACGGAGTATTATTTGTGCCCATTGATTCACTATTGCCTATTCAAAACCTGGTCTGTGATGGCATGACGGAAAGCGTACCGCTGCTCGGATCGCTGGCGAGCGTGGATGATTCTGACATAGGGCGGGTACGCACGGTCGTAATAAGACAATTTGATCCGCAGCAGATGACGATCAGCATAAGTGCAGACGTCCGCAGCGCGAAGGTTGCACATTTGGCCCGGCGACCGATGGCAGAAGTTTGTCTGTGGTTTTCCGAGTCGCGCATCGCACTGCGCATGCTGGCAACCTGGAAGATATTCCGGGGGGATAGCCAAGACGCGCAACACAACGAGCGATTACAGAGATTTTGGGAAGCCCACTCCGCCGCTTCGAAAACACTTTTTTTGGGTCCTGCGCCGGGCGACCGCTGCACACCGACGGTCATTGATGAAATTCCGGTGCGTTTTCCCGCCACGTTTGCAGAGATCGCGGGCCACATTGAGGAAATTGATGCCTTGGAAATACGCCGGGGACGCCACCTGCGATGGCACCACACCCGTCAGTCACAGGCCACGTGGGAAAGCACGGAACTCAATCCATGATGCCCCAAGGCACGGGGCGGTTGGCGCAATTAAAACTGCCGACGCCTGCGTGCGGGCGGAATCTTGCATAATTTACGGTACTTGGCAACTGTGCGCCGCGCCAATGTGAGTCCGAGTTTATTAAGTGCCTCGACAATTTCATCATCATTCAGAGGATTTTTCTTGTCTTCATGGGCGATGACTTCCATCAGCTTGGCTTTGACCGCGTCCCAGCTAACCGCTTCTCCCGCGGCATTTTCCATACCACCCGTGAAAAATTGCCGCAACGCGAAGACCCCCCGGGGTGTTTGCACATATTTATCCGCGACGGCGCGGCTTACCGTCGCTACATGAATACCGAGCTGATCCGCGACAGTCGTCATCGGCAACGGTTTGAGATATTCCGGCCCCAATTCAATAAAATCCCGCTGAGCGTCCACCACCACGCGCAGTACCCGCAAAAGGGTGTGGCGTCGCTGCTCGATGGATTCAATAAGCCAGCGGGCATTACGAATATTATTATTAATAAAATGCCGGGTATTTTCATCGACGGACTTCACCCGGGCCATGCGGTTATATACCTCGTTAACGCACAGACGAGGCAGCCGGTCATCTGTCAGTCGTATGCGGTATTCGCCGGTCTGCTCGTCAATATCAATAATGGCGTCGGGGGTTACCGAAGGCACCTTGGCATCCACCAGCAGCCGTCCTGGACGGGGATTCAAGTGTCTTGCCATGAATTGCCGCGCCTCGTTGATCTGTTCAAGCGTAAGACCGCTTTTGCGGCTGATGTGGGGCAGGCGATTCATTTCCAGATCTTCGAGGTAATCGCGAACCAGCGTCTGCGGGATGGTGAGGTCCAGCTTCTGCTCTTCGGCCAGTGCATCCAATTGCAGCAGTAAACTTTCCTGCAGATTGCGGGCACAAATACCGGGCGGCTCGAGCCGCTTCTGCAACAATGGCCATGCCGCCTGAATATCGTCGCGTCGGATTCCTTCCGGCAGCTTGCGGCAAATTGTATCAAGGCTATCACGGATGTACCCGTCATCATCAACCCAGTCAATAAGGATTTTGCCAGCTTCAAGAATGCGATCGGGAAGTTCAGCCAAAACCCATTGCTGCAAAAGCGCCTCCGAGAGCGACATGCTGCGCGCCGCCGTGTTAGCGATTGCTTCGGCCTTGGGATCGCGGTCATCCGCGGAACCAGCCGACCGCGGCTTGGAACTGCGATTGCCATCCTCCCAGGAGTCAGAGCTATTTTGATTGGTCGATGCTTTGTCGCTGGCCGGTTCGGGTGCGGCGGCCTCAGCGGGCATGCCGGCAACAGTTGTGGAATCAGTCAAGCCGTCGACAGAGTCGGCGCGTTCCAATACGGGATTGGCCGCGAGTTCCTGATCGATGCGTTCCTCAAGAGCCATGGTGGAGAGTTGCAGAATTTCCATCGACTGAATCATGCGTGGAGCGAGTTTCATTCGCTGTTCCATTCGCATGTGTTGAGAGGTGTCGAGCCGCATCTAAAATCATTCCCAAAACCACGGCATACGCCAGTTCTTTCGCAGGAACCTGTTTCGGCAACGACCGCAGTCTGGCAACGCGGCCGTGGCATCCGCCACGCGGTGCGGCCACAGGTGCATTACTTCGATACGCCACAGAGTGGCACCGCCGGATGGGGCCAAAATGCCCCTCGCCCTGTGGCTGCCTGCAAATCCCAGCCGCCGACTCATATTTCTGAATCGGCATCGAGTGTTCGCGGTGCCCGGTGGTCATTTGCATGTGCACCAGCGTCCCGTCGATTACCCGAGCAAGGCATCATGAATTATACCCCATTCTCGCAGGTTCGGCGGAATGTTTTCCCCATCCCGCTTATTGCTGAAGTGCCTCAAGCGTACTGGAATTGACGAGGCCAGCCTGAGGATATCCTGCGGGGAAAATGCTGAAAAATACGGCGGTATCTTTCGTATCGGCGTTGTAGCCAAGGGTGACCGCCGTATAAAACCGTGGCAGTTTACGCACCAATGTAATGCTGGACGCGACGTTATGGGCCAGAGAGAAATCGTAACTCTGAACAATGGAAATCAGGTATTTGCGGGTCAACTGGTAATTCACAGCCACCGTCCACTGATCTGTCGATAGCGGCCCCAAGTATTGATTGCCAAAAAAGTAGCTCAAATTGGGTGACTGGTCGACCGCCAAACCAGTATCAAATTTTTCCAGTTTCTGGTTGTCAATATTCCAGTCCTCATCCGCCAGCGCCCGCACATCGGCACCGACGCGCCACGAAAAATTACTGTTTATGCTGTCAGCAATCTGGCTGAGGTCCGGACGGCTGAAATCAAAATATCCCAGAACGGGCTGACCGAAATCGCTTGTTGAAAATGGTGCCCCGATGTAAGCCGCGTTACCCGGATAAAATGGGCCGTACTTTGGCACATGCCAAAATACATCTGCATCGACATTAAGCGTGATCCAGTTGATTTCCCGTCGATGGCCCGGGCGGCCACGCAGTGTCTGAAATACCTGTCGCAGGGCAAACTGGGCACCGCTGGCATCGGTAATTCCCTCCACGCCGCGGCTGAATGGCTGCAGGTATCCGCGTTGCACCGTTGAACCGGTCTGAAAGAGGGATATTTCCGGTTCAATGATGTGGCGCAGTTCATGGACGTCAAAGAAGTTGGAACGAATATGGTGGTAGGTTTTCCATATTTCAACCGATGAACGAAACCCAACCTGTCCCCAGAGCCGGGTGGTGGAACCGTTGAGTTGATTACCACTTGCCGGGAAGCTGGTATCCCAGTACGTCACCCGACCCACAACGTAGGGATCAATTTGCACCGGCCCCAATGCCAAGGGCAGGTCCAATTCGTCGCGGGTGTCGAGCCGGGCAACATTTTGATCGGTCCACCCATTATTCAAATAATAGGTTGAAAACGTTTCATTCGGGTTAATACCCGGAAAATTGAGCTGCAATGCCCGGTCGGCAGCGGTGGTGGAACTGAACTTGTCATTCAGCAAGGCCCCGCTGGATTCAGTGTAAAAGGTGAATAGCCCAAGCACCTTGTCACCGTTGCGCCAATACTTGATATCCGGGTACTTCTGAACCGAGTATTCATTGTTCTCCAGATCGGCATTGGCTACAAATCGGTTCAACTGAAATTTACCCAGCACGGTGAAGGCTTCGTTACCGTGCTGCTGCTTGAGATACACAGATGTCTGCTGCTCGGGTGCCGTAGCATAGACATTTTGATAATACTGTTCCAGGAAATTCGGGTCGGAGATGTACGATCCCTGAACCGCGATCGACCACTGATGATTCAGCGGTTGCTTGTAGCGGCCCGAAATAAATCCGCGTACATGCGATGGCAGCGGAATATTGTCGCGATTGGCACCAAGCTGATCGGTGCCATCATCATACATGATAAAACTATTGAGTATGCCGCGTGCACTTCCCTTTGCGTAGTAGGAGTTGATGCCCGTGCCAGGCCCGCGGTTGGAATATTCATTGATCGCCAGATCGGTCCTGAGTCCTGGCGGCGGAGATGTATGGAGCAACCCGAATAAATCCCAATCGGTGCGGACTGTAGCACCATAAATATTGGAATATCCCGCCGAGACGCGCCGCAGAGGTGTGGGATTCTGGCGCGTGGTACCGGATAAATACGGCCAGTAGAAAAAGGGAATGCCCATGAAGGTGGCGCTTACATTTTTTGCCTGAAAAGCGTAAACATGGCTTTGACTGTTCACAGGCGCGGAGAGACTTTGGATAGCCATGCTGCTCGCACCGATGTAATAATGCGGCACATAGAACTCGTCGGTCGAGAGTTTGACCGACTTAGCCGCAAATTGTCCCTGCGCCAACTGCAGGAGTTTTTTAGCCCGCATGTAAAGCGGCGAATGATTTTGCACGGCATAGGTGCTCATAACCGCGTCGAGCATAATGGCACGGTTGGTTGTGAAGTCGTAGTAAACCCTGCGGGCATGTATCGACTCATCGCCGTACGTGATGGTAACGTCGCCATCCAGGTAAATACCCTGTACCTTCTGATTGATCGTCGAAGGGTGAGACGACCCTTTGGCCGCACCCGATTGGCCAGCCGGACTGAAGACCACGGCGTTATTAGCCCGCAATTCCAGCGGCGGTCGTCCACCAGTCTCATGCATTACCATGTAGAACTGTCCACGAGCCACTGTGACGCGCTGATTACCGATCTGTTCCACGGTAAGATTTTCACCGGTGGCAAAGATATGCGGCGGAGATTTTGCCCGCGATGCCTTGGCTACATTCTGCCGCGCCGTTGATAGCACTGGCTCGGGTATCAGCACATTGTGGGCACCGCGTGCAAACCAGCCCGACTGGAGGGCCATTTCAAGTTTTTGAATATGAATGCGAGGCGTATAGAGTGCCGCCAGCGGGGCCGCCTGCGACCGTGCAATGACCAACGAACCTTTTTGGTAGACGGCGGCGGTTTTGAGCACAGCCGCATGAGGAGGTCCCTGCGTAAGTTCCACCGTGTTTTGCGTATGGGTACTGACAAGTAATTCAGAGGCTTTCAGCACCGTCCCGTCGTGCGGTCCATCATGGACAGTCACATTACCGAGCAGAAATATCTGGGCATGAAAAGTGGAAACACCGGTGGCACTTGACGGGCGCAGCCAAATTGATGCTTGCCGCGCTTCAAGCACCCGGTAGCCGACATGGATATTCACCCCCCCACTGGCTACAAGATGGATGGTGCCATTGCGCGACCGCCAGGTGGATACCTTTGGCGCACCGAGAGTGATAGGAAGATTAACCGCCGCTGAAGGATGCAATACGGGATAAACCGTCGGCCTGACCGATGCAAAGGCCGGCGGGATTGTGGCGGCCGCGACGCTGCTGGCGATGAGCAGTGAAGCCATTGTTTGCCATTTATGTCTTATTTTTCCAGCCTGCATTTATCGCCCAAATCAAGCCAAACCAAACGTGTGAGAGTTTAGCTTGATTTGGTGAGTTTAGCGAGTGTGCGGGGCGGTTCGCCACGCGGGGTATCGTGCATGAGAGAGCCCCCGCGATTGCCTGGACAGGCATCTAAAGCACTACTTCCCGGGTTGCGTCTTCATGGATATGCCAGCAAGTCGTGCGGTTATTTTTGCGTTTTTTGGTCTGATATAGTGCCTCATCGGCCCGACGGAAGACGGCGTCCGGCGTCTCGCAGCCGCCCATGTACTTGGAGAGACCAAAACTGCCGGATACATATATCTCGGTACCGCCGGGCAATCGACACGGAAGTTGCCAGATGCTGCTGAGGCGTTCCAGCAAAGCCACACAATCAACCTCTCTAAGAAGGTCTTCGACAACAATTATAAATTCATCGCCACCGAGCCGGGCAACAAAATCCGATTGGCGAACCGATTCGACCAGTCGATGGGCGATTTGTGCAAGGATTTCATCGCCGGCGGCGTGACCAAATGTGTCGTTAATCACCTTGAAATCGTCGATGTCCAGCATGATGACATTTACCGTGCCGCCGGTACGCTGGACTCTTGCCAGCGACTTGTCAAAGTGCACATCAAGGCCTGCACGGTTATACAACGATGTTAACGGATCGTGCAGTGCCAGCCACGCCTGCTGAGCCAATTCAACATCCAAATGCCGTTTGACGTCAATCTGATCGAGGGCGCGATGCAGCAATTCCGTGATCCGCCCCACCAGCGAAATCACTTCCGTGTCAAATAAATCGACCTGCCGGGCAACGATTACCAAGTGGGCGTAGGGACGGTGGCCGCGCTTTATCGTCGCGGCGGCGGCCGACTTCCAATCCATACGATCGACCGCCTGTGCGGTGGCGGATTCACACCCGCTCTGCAAAAGATTATTAATAGCGCAAGCACCATTTTTATAACGTTGAAAGATAAAATCGATGAGTTTTTTTGTCGCCTCGGCAGTGTGTACATCGCGTGCATCATTCTGAAATGCCTGGGCAAGAGGTGATAGACGGCTGCGGTCATCACTGGCCGGGACAATGAAGGCGGCATCAAATAGGCCCCCATCGGCAAGCTTGCGACAGGTTTCTGCGAAGAGCGTCTCCTCATTGGAGGCGCTTAATACGATTTCACCCTGTGTCATGAGGGAGCGGTACAGCGAATTGAGTCTCTCCAATCGGGCCCGAAGGTCAAAAGCATCCAGCGCCCGACCGAGAAGCTGGGCGCTGGAGGTCAGCAGGGCAACGGTATCCTGATCGAAAACATCCCGATCTCCGGCCGTTACGCTCATCACACCCCAAAGCATCCCTGATCGCTGGATAGGAAATGCCGCCCATGCCTTGATGCCAAGCTTTCGAGCGGCCTGATGAAATCCGCGGCTTCGGATATCGTGCAGATAATCATTACTGAATAGCACCTTGCCGGTCCGCAACACCTCGCGCGACAAGGTGCCTGGCTCGTTGCCGTCGAGTGCGGAATAGAATTGATCGATTAATTCCTGGCTGTGTTTGCCGCTGGCATAGTGATAACGGATGATACGATCATCGTCCGGCCATGCCAGACCCACCAGATCAAAAAGCCCGGTTTTTACCAACTGCCGACAGGTGCCATCCATAAGTTCGGCCGCGTTGGAAGCTTCAAAGTGAATTTTCTCCTCTTCGATCAATGCCTGATAAATAAGATTCAGTTTTTGCAATGCCCGATGGCGGCGTTTGGATTCACTGATTAAAGATTGCCGTTCAAGCGCAAAACCCATGGTGGCGACAAGATGTTCGATCAACGGACGCTTTTCGAGCGTATTAAAAAAGCCTTTTGTACGACTGTAGAGAGACAGGATGTAAAATGCACCATCGCGTATGGGGATGGCCGCCGACGCCTGCCAGCCGGCACGCAATACAACCTGCCGTGCCAGCTCGGGCTGTTGGAGGGACCATGGTTCATTTAAAAAATCATCCGCTATTACCATTTTGCCCGAGCGCCATGCCCGCCCGGCGGGCCCCACACCGGATGTGTCATTATTGACGGATATTTTCACACCCGCGAGATATTCCTTCACCCCCCCGCCGATCATGGCATCGTAATGAAAGTGACCATCGGCATCCGGTGCGCCGAACCATGCGCCGTCAACGCCCACCTCCGCGACGAGAAAAGAGAGCGCCCGTTCAAGCAGTTCGGCAGTGGAAGCGGCGCCGATAAACAAGCGATCAAGCTGTAAAATTTTGATCATCGGCATGTCATCAGCGCCTCTGCGGCCGGTCGCGGTCCACATGTACTGGAACCGACGACAAGTCTGACCTGGGGACAGGTGCGGACAGACAGTGAGAGGAGTTGCGACCGCGCATCAATACTGGTGAAACCATGTTGGCAGTCACAACTTCGGGCGGCGGCACCCGGCCAATAAAATCTGTCAAATATCGGAGTAGGTAGTAGTTAGCCAATGTCGCACCCCGCCTGTATAACCAACCCACCGTGGACGAATATCAACCGCCGCCGAAGGAAGTTATCGGTTACCAATTGGGGCGCTCATAAAATAAACTACACACAATGAAACGCGCGGAGGGCGTTTCATACGGCGGAATCAGCAGATAAATGTAATGTCCGATAACAATATCGGTTCGGTATATTGGCTTTGAGGGTGACGAGCTACTTTGCCCCCGGAAACATCTGCTGCATGGTTTCGTTGCCGCCCGTGGGTGAAGGATTGCCCGATGCCGATCCGCCGGGGGCCGGCATGGAGGTGGTTTGCACTGGCTGGGAAGCGCTGACCGCACCGTTTGGCGTCAAACCCGGTTTGAGGAAAAGATAGTAGAGGTGCCCGCGCGAGAACTCATAGCCCGCTTGAGTCTGGGCTTCGGGGCCAACGCCCATGTATATGTCTGCCCGGCCGGCGGCGCGTATGGCCCCACCGGTGTCCTGATCGAGCAGAAAGCCACTGTATGGGCTTATGTGTCCTTGGGTATCGGGCATCTGCGCGGTGACAAAGGTCATGGCTGCGCGGGGAAAGATACTTTGGTATGGGGGGGCCGTAATCGTTTTATCCGTCGCCAGTGTGCGGTGCGCCGTTACCTTCACGCCCAATGATCCCAACGGCCAGTGTGCGGGATTATACACCTTAAGAAATGCCATAAAATGGTTTTTTAATATATCGGCTTCAACGCGATGCGGATGAGTCTGAAAGTAGGACTCAATTGCAGAAAGCGACAATTGACGACGACTTATGAGTTTCTGCTTTACCAGCATCATGCCCAGCCCGGTGTAGGTTCTCCCGTTGTCGCCGGCATAGCCAATCGTCATTACCTGTCCATTGGTAAGAATTACCTTCGCCGATCCCTGAATTTCCGCGACATAGGCGTCAAGAGGATTGGCAAACCAGACCAGTTCGCGCCCGGCCAGCAGGTGCCCTTGGACAATCTGCCGCCGCGTGGGAAAAGGGGCGTAGCTGCCATCCGGCATTTTCTCGCCGAGTATCTGACCGGTAATGGGATTGACTGCCAGATTCAGGGGCTTTTTATATACCGGATAGCGGTATTGGGCCGTTTGGGTTAAGGAACCGTAAAGAATGGGTGTGTAATAACCTGTAAACCACACATCGCTGCGACTGTTATAACCCTTGGCGATGTACACATCGTAACGCGTGTCAATCAGATGCTGAAATTGGACGGCTGAAGAGACATTTCGCAGCATCCATTTGAAGTCCAAAAGTGAATTGACAACTTGCCGATGCGTGATGGGTCCGTCGGGATAAAACTGTCGGCTGCTGGGGGCGGCCATAAACTTGAGAGACCGGTCAATGGCGGTGATGAGGCCCTTCTTATCCAGAAACGCCGACTGCATATTGGGATATTGACCGGGCGAAAGCTTTCGCAATCCCCACGCGCCCACCGGTAACTGCTGGTCTACATTGCTGCGTTTAGGCGCGAGGCTGATGATGCGGTTATTTTGCGTTGAGCAACCCGTCAGCAAACCGAACATGCCAACAGCCAGAAATAAATACCCGAGTGAATTGCGCATGGGACGAATCCTTTCAACCAGCACCAGTCCATGTTGACAATAGGATAACGTGGGCCGTTGCCGGGTCAAAGTGACTATCCCGGGCACTGGCACAGAGAACGGATTCCCCGTGCGAGCCTTCATTCCAACGGTTCGGATTCAATACCGATGTTTTTTTCGCCGGCAGCTTTCTTAGCCAGATACTTCTCAACCCAGGTTTGGAAACTCTTGCCGCTGGCGGCATCTTTACCGGTAAAAGCTATTGAGCCTATCTCGTTGTAGGCAACGGCAACACGCTCCCCGCCCGAGGAAAGGATCATTCGACATTTCGATTGAGCCGGGCTGGTACCAACTTGCCGATCAAAAACATACCCTTCAAACGTGCGGCCCGTGGCGGTGATGAGGGTAATATCGCCACGGTAATTGAAGGCACACTCCACTACAGCCTCCAACATGGCTGGCGAATTGATGTCAGGCGTCCAACCTTCAAGATTTTCAGGAATGGTTGGGGTCGTTGATGGGGATGAATTCATGGACTATTTCCGCCTTAGATCTTGCCAATGGCCGGTTCTATCATTCCGGCCTGAAAACAATAACGGCATCACTGGTGTGGATGCAGTATCAGACGCTGACGTTCTCGCTTTGCATTTGAGGATTCTTGGCGCTGACCGTTACGGCTACGAGTTTTTTATGCAGAGGCACCGGCGGTTCCTTCAGTGCTTCAAGCGCTTCTGAATTGGGATACGCGCCGCCAAAAAGTGTGGCCTTTACCGTGCGGAAAAAACCCGCCAGCGAGCCGAAGGTGTCATTCACGGCACTGGCCTCATAGCCACTGTGCACCATGCAGTTGGCACACTTGGGATTGCCCGACTCCGTGCCGTAGTTTTTCCAGGCCGTGGTTTCCAGCAATTCCTGAAACGTATCGACGTAGCCATCCTGCAGGAGATAGCACGGTTTCTGCCATCCGTAGATGTTGTAGGTTGGCATACCCCAGGGGGTGCAGGCGTAATCGCGGCGGCCCATTAAAAATTCCAGAAACAGCGGACTTTGGTTGAAACGCCATTTTTTCGACCGATTGCTCAGGATAGTGCTGAAAAGTTTTTTAGTTTTAGCACGGGGTAAAAAATGCTGTTGATCGGGAGCCTTTTCATAACTGTACCCCGGAGAGAGCATCATCCCTTCCACACCCAGTGCCATCATTTCATCAAAAAACTGGCGGACACTTGCCGGATCAGCACCATCAAAAAGTGTGGTGTTGGTGGTTACACGAAAGCCGCGTTTTAGCGCCTCTTTTATTCCTGCCAATGCCGTCTGATAAGTGCCCTCACGGCAGACGGAAAAATCATGATGCTCTTCCTGGCCGTCAAGGTGGACACTGAACGTGAGATATTTGGACGGCTTGAAGAGGTCAATTTTTTTCTCAAGAAGCAGCGCGTTGGTGCAGAGATAAATGTATTTTTTTCGTGCGACAAGTCCATCTACGATTTCTTTTATTTGCGGATGGAGTAAAGGCTCGCCGCCGGGAATACTTACCATGGGCGCACCGCACTCTTCCACCGCATGGAAGCATTGTTCAGGGGTGAGCTGAGCTTTGAGGATGTGAGCCGGATACTGGATTTTTCCACAACCGGCACAGGCCAAGTTACAGCGAAAAAGTGGCTCAAGCATCAACACAAGCGGATATCGTTTACGCCCCTTGAGTCGCTGGCCGATGACATAACTCGCCACAGTCCACATTTGCGAAATTGGTACGCCCATGATCCCCTTTCTTATGCCGCCGCCGTCAAACCAGTGTTATTCGTTGCGGACACGCACACAGCATTTCCACGGAGATTCTACACCACAAAGCGCCTGTTGGCACGCCGTGAGCCTGCGTGACCAAATCAGGGGGTACAGTGGGGTATATCTATGGCGGCCAAAGGCCGGAAATAAGAAGGATTACGTTTGCAGCAAATCCAGCATGATAATTGCCAGTGGACCGAAGATGATGATCGGCATGGCAGCCCCCACCAAGGGCGAAAGCCCCGACCCCGCCAATTGAAAAAATACAAACGTTGTGATGAAGCAGGCTCCCGAGACCATACTGCACCAAAACATATTGGCGACCAATTTATTGGGCTCGCGGGTAAGCAGAAACGGAATCCCCAGCAGCAACATGATGATGTTGATGATAATTTGTGAAAAACGGGTGTACATGATTTTGGCCAGCGCGATGCGTGTGGCCGGGGGACTGTAAAGCATTAACTTGGCAATTTGGGCTGTGGACAGATAGTCAACCGCCTTTTTCTGAAATATCAGGTTAAGCTGGCCGGGGTTAAGCGGCGTATAGTACAGCTCATGCCGAATGGGGATGGGTGTTTCTGATGGCTTGGCTGCCTCGCGGTCATTAATGTCAACCACATCACTCATAAGCCATGCACCGTGAACGGGGCCTTCGCCGATGCGGCTCTTCCACACGGCTTTTTTGGCCATGATTCGACCGATGGGCGAACCATTGGTGGATCTTTCAATGATGCGGACATTCCAGAGCGTTTTGGTTTTGGGATCGTAGCGGCTGGCGAGCACCAGCGAATGATCGCTCTCGGGCAGAAAATAGACGGCTCGGTCACGCAGGATCGATGCAGTCAACTGGCCGTGCTTGCGAAGCAGTTTATCTACGCAATGGGGCATAAGCACCTCCTGATCTACCACCACCAGAAGGGCAAAAAATACCGCACAGGCGATAATGGGCACGGCAACACGGTAAAGCGATACGCCGCTGGCAAGCAAGGCGGTTAATTCGCGGTTGCGCGTCATACGAACCATGGTGAATCCGGCGGCAATGACCGGTATCACGCCCGACACCATTTGAAAAATTACAAGTGAACGGTACAGATAATAACTGATAATTTCATGCATGAGCCCGAAAAACGTGGTCAGCGCCGAGGCATTTTTAAATGCCAGTCCCCGGGTGAAAAGATCAAAATTAACGATGATGTCCAGCAGAATGTACATGCCAATCATCACGCACAGCGCAAGGAGATAATTGACGATAAAGTTTTTAATAATGTAGCGGTCAATAAGTTTCATATTTGTCCGGTACTGCCCTACTGCCTTAACAGGCGCTGATATACGAAAAAATCAATGGCCAGAATAATTAAATTTCCAGCCCAGATTAAAACCAAACCCGACCAGGGCGATCCGGCGTTTCGTGTCACCACGCCCCGGCCGGTATTGATGAGCAATACCAACACCATAGCCGGCCCGACACCCACCACAAAAACCGCCAGAGGGTTGCGCCCCTGCAGAATGATCCCCAGAGCGGCACCCAGAATCACCAGTACAACGCACGAAAACGCAAATGAGATGCGGCTGTTGAATTCTGAGAGAATCTGGCGTTGCAAATAAGCTATGCGATGCGCGATTTGCTGCTGCAAAGCAGCACTCGCGGGTGTCCTTACGTTTGACGGTCCGGATGCCGCCAGTGCCTGACGACTCAGGCCGATATCCGATATTACTACCGTCGGCGGCCCGGCATGAAAATGGTGGTTGATGGCGGGATCACGAACGCGAATGGGAGAAGCCAGTCGGATGCCGGCGGTAATACCCCTCCCATCATGCACCGGTACAAGTGTGGCAGAGGGAGTGAGATACTCCGTCGTAAGCCGCCCCCGACGATACACTGATATACGCACCCGGTGCCCGGCGGATGCCTGCATCAGAAAGTGCCCGGTACCATCCACCGCCTTGGAAGCATAGTGAACGAACACATACCCTTCACGACGTTGAAAACGGATGGGATGGGTCGCATGCTGACTGTACCAACTTCCGATGTGAGCCAATGCTTCTGCGGCGGCATTTTTTTCTATCAGGTTTTTAATCGGCCCATAAGATTGTGGAGTTTTCATTAATGCCGCAAGTTCTTTGAAATCCATAAATTTCGGGCGATTGGTGATGATAGACCCAATCACAAAAGGCTTACCATCGGGTGGAAGATACCGAATGGTTCCGCGCATCTGGCGAAAACTGTGCGGGTCAAATGCCGTCCCATCATCAAGCTGCACACCAATTCGCACCTGATTGTCGCGCTTATCCTGATCAATGATTACGTTGGCGGCTTTAGCCAGGACAATGGCCGTGGGTTTTCCGTTTTTCAGGGGAGTGGCTGCCAATGCCCTTAGTTGAATGATTTTACGCTTAATGCCGGGCGGGGGGTTATCTGAAGACGGCACGGGTTCAGGGTAGGCGCTGTTGGCATAAATGACAATTTTGCCGAATTGAAATGGCTGACGCTCTCCCACGTTATGCAATAGCAGTGAGGCAATATCAGTCTGGATCGCCTGCTGCGTTCTTTCCAGGAATGCCGGCACCACATAACCGACAAAAACCAAGTCCAAGCCACCGACAAGTAATCCAAGAATCAAGGCCGGTGCCACCAGTGACATGTAACCAATTCCACCGGCACGGGCACCGGTGAATTCGTTATCAGTTGCCAGCCGCCAGTAAACGATCACGGCGGCGAATAATGCCGATAAAGGAATTGAATACGCCAACATGGCGGGAATGAGATCCAGTAAAACCCAGAGGAGTTGCACCAGACTCAGGCCCTCTTTTGTCAGTGGACGAAACGTGCCGCCAAAGGCAAGGATAACCGTGAGCGCCACCGACACCATGACAAAAACCCGCAGCAGTTCCCGCAGTATGTACCAGTGCAGGGTGATCTTCATCCGTGAAAACCTCTGGTTCGGCCAGCACCGCGTTCCGGGCCGCCATAAGACAAGTGACCAAATTCATTGCGGCTTACCGCCAAATGATACCCCGTTGTCCAAAGGACCTCTTGGCCAGGCGATTGGCACCGCAAACGTTGCGTGCCATATGACCCTGGCACCCATAGCCCAACGGTGCGGAGTTTAACGTCCGGGTCCGCATGTGAGAAGTTGCTGACGACCTCGGGCATGGAGACACAGACGGCCCCGCGATCAGCCGACCTCGATCGGGCCGACTAAATTTTAAGCATCTTTTCAAACGCACGGATGCGTGCGGTCACCGCTGCCGTCGTCGCACGATTGATGCCTGCCGTCGAAAATCCCTCAATGGTAAAACTGGCCATGATGGTTCCTGCCATAACGGCGCGCTTGAAGTCGGCATCGGTATGCTTTGTTTTTCGGGCAAGATATCCCAGCATACCACCGGCAAAACTATCGCCGGCCCCCGTCGGGTCAATGACTTTGGACGAAGGAAACGCCGGCATGGGAAAAAAGGCCGAACCCGTGGCAGCCAAACAACCATGTTCGCCCTTTTTCAGCACCACCATGCGCGGACCCGATGGCCGCAGAAGCCGCCGAATCTTCTCCAGGCACGCGACCAAATTCACGGTACCTGCCAGCAGTCGTGCCTCGAGATCGTTGAGAACGATTCCGTCGATCCTCCTGAGGCTGGCAATGAGTTCCTTGTGATAATTCTTAATCCATAAATCGCGAGTGTCCGCCACAATGAGCAAAGGTTTTTTAACCTGCCCGACGAGTTCCATCTGCAAAGTGGGATGTGTGGCAGCCAGAAATACGACTCGGCTATCTGCGTATTTGGAGGGAATTTTGGGTGCGGACTCGGCCAGCACGTTGAGATCAACGGCGGTCGTAGTGGCTTCATTCATCGTGGTGTCGTACGATCCGCTCCAACGGAACGTCTTGCTGCCGACCCGGCGTTCAAGGCCGGCGCTGTCAATATTTTTATGTTTAAAGGCATTTTCAAATTTGCGGGGGAAGTCCTCCCCCACCACCCCAACCAGTCGTACCTTGCCAAAATGCGCGGCGGCTCGACTGAAGTAGATGGCCGATCCACCAATAACATCATTTACCTGTCCAAAAGGGGTGGTGACATTATCAATACCAATGGAACCGGTTACCAGTAACGACATATTTTCTCCATTCACAGTTCGGCCCGTCGGGACTACCCCGGCGGTCAACCTCGGTCTTTTTTGTAATATATCCCAAAATTAGCGGGATGGTTGGCGCACGGTCTGAACTTGCACCATTAAACCTGCCGGATAAGCCTGTCAAACCAATACTGAATATCCACCCATCGAGAGGGCTTATTCCAACGGTGCCAATGTATCTGATACTGCGCGGCAAGGGCCTTGATGCGATCGCGCTGGGCGGCGCTTTCCGGCGCACCCACTTCCCCCAGCCGCCGCAAACCATGGCCAATCGCAATGGCGGACATTTTCAGAGAGATGACCAAACCATGCTGCAAATGCGCATTGATCCGCAAAGGCGATTGATCCACGGCAGTGATGGACTGCTCCAATTCAACAAGCGCTTCCTTTGCGGCTTGAATATCCAGCATATCCAGATAGGTGTGTTCCGATGGCGGCTCGCGAAACAGACGAAACTCCAAGGACGAGTTACGGGGGCGTCGGGTGGCGATTCTTCCATGGAGCATTCCCAGCCGTTTCAAGTGCGCAATCGCGCGCTGATCCCCGACCATCCGCCCGGCGAAAGTATAAATTGCAGAGTCAGGCGTCTGCGGATTCCACGCCACACCCCCACCGGCGATGACAGGTAATACACTCACCACAAAGCATTGTTGGTGCCCGTAATCGCCCCAGTCGGTCAGCAGCATTCCGGCGGCACCATGGCGTTGGCCGGCGGCCACCGCGCTGCGAATATTTGCCAACGCCGTATCCAGCCGCCCCCCAAAAGATTGCCAGGATGATGTTCCGGGGCAAACATACCATGGTCGTCCCGTGCGGGCGAATATCTCTCCGTGTTGGTCAAATGGATGGTCGGCTTCGTAACCCCATTCCAACAACGTGGCATCTTGAGGCAATGAAGACATCTTTTCCGGGTGGTTAAGAATAATATCCCCCCAGAGGGCGATCGATTTGCCATGCCTGGCGGCCATCGCTGCGCAATGGTTTATCCAGCGGACATAAGCCTCGCCGACGCCGCCAATTCGTGCGGCGTACTGGCGACTGCGGCCCAGTGCCAAATCCCATGATTCATCACAACAGATGTTGAAATGCCGACTGGAAAAATTCGGCAGGAAAGCATCATAAAGTTCAGATATCAATTCTGCCGCCGCCGGGTCGCTGATGCACAATGTCCACGGATCATCGCACCAGGATTTTACGCCCTGAGCCGCCAAATCGGCAGGTTCAATCTCGGCCAGATGACGATAGCGGGGATGGCGAAGAATTTTGTCAAAATGGCCCAGGCTCGTAAGCGACGGGACAAAATCTATACCATAGTCCGCACATGTCTGATCAAGCTGCTGCATTTCGGCTGCTGTGAGCGGCGTAGTATCCGCGTAAAAATCATGGCCGGGAAATTCAAATACATTTTCAATATAAATCTGAAATTCGTTGTACCGAAGGCGTGCCAGGTACTCTATGATCGATTTGAGCTTTTCAACCGTGGGCACCTTACCTCGGGACACATCAAGATAGAAACCGCGCCGCGCCATTGCCGGCCAATCCTGAATTTCCAATCCGGGGATGGTTTTTCCCTGCGATGCAATTATTTGTTCCAGTGTTTGTAGCCCGTAAAGCGCACCGGGCAGGTCAGCGGCCCGCAAATTGACGCCGCGTTCCCCGATGACAAGGTGGTATTCCTGCGAATGCGGCAAACTTGTATCAATCGCCAGATCGACGGTGGCTGATGAGGTTTCGGCCGTCACTGCAGTCAACCGCATGGCGTCCAACTGCCGGACGATCGTTGGTGGCGGCTTTGACGGTATACCACGCAAACGAGCCGTCGGACGCGCCGGCCAGACCAGGCTACGGCCGACTGGCAGCACGCCGCGAGGCGGAGGAAATAAGTCCAGAGATTTTTCCAATTGACGCTGATCCACTCGCTGCATCCATCACAACAATATTACCGGTGGCATGTTATACTTTTGGCGTGTTTTGGGCTATGGATTTAGTTAATATGCTTAAAAGAAGTGATGTGTTGTCAAGGAATGCAGCATGAGTTCTCCATTGCATCCCTTCAGCGATTATGGGGTGGCACTCAGAACGCTGCGCTCAGGCCGCAACATGCTGGGTATTTTGCTCTTTGCCTGTGTGATGCTCCAGATATTCGGTTTTATTATGATGCGTTTCACAACCCAGCCGTATATCGGCTCGCGGATCGTGGTAGCGAGGCTCAAAATGCCCACGACGGTGCGCCGGAGTGTCTATGGCCGGGTAAATGTTGCGCGGGTTGGCGATGTGGGACAAATGACATCAAGTCGGCGGGTGCTTGAAAATTACATGCCGCGAAAATGGCGCGCCATTCTGCGACAGGGACGGCAGTTAAATTTACGCCGCCAATGGCGGATCGCCTATTACCTCGCGGTGCCGGTGACGCAACTTCTGGGGGTTTTAGCGTCGGCATCGCAGGCGGTACTGATTTTTGTAACTTTGCTCGTGATGCTGGTCAGCGGTGCGCCGGGCATTGCTCATATGACGAGGAGTTTTTTCTGGTCGGTCGTGCTTCTGTTTATTGTCATGCCATGGCAGTACATCCTGCCCGGGTTTCCGATCCCAGGCATTTTATATGGCTGGCATGAGCTTATCCGCACATTGGATTTGTCATTCCTGCCCCCACCGGGTCATGGTATTCCGCCCGGTCAGCGGGCGCTGATAGTCGCCCGGTATGTACTTTGGCCAGTACTTGGGCTCGTAGTGATGCTGGTCACAGCGGAGCGGTTCAGGGCTGGCACGCGCCTGGCCATTGGCCATCCGCTGCAATCGCTTATCAGTAAAAGTCGGCCGGCTGCGACCCCGCCACCGCAAGCGGAATCGGTAAAGACAGGATTGCGGATTTGATCCGCCTGACCATACAGATGTGTAATAATCCTGACATGACCACGGCTGCCGGCGGGCGGCTGGATATTTCTAGCGAGACGTTGATATATGTCTAACTATGATTCTTCGGCAACTACCCATCACGCGTCGCTTGACGCCCAGATTGAGGCACTTTGCGATGGAGCTGACCGCACCTACAGCCGGGCGGAATTGGCAGACCGGATTAAACTGGCGGCAAAGGTTCGCCGACCGCTGCGGATCAAGCTTGGTATGGACCCCACCGCCCCTGATTTGCATCTGGGCCATGCGGTGGTGCTGCGAAAACTTCGGCAATTTCAAGATTTTGGGCATAAAGCGATCTTGATAGTCGGTGATTTTACGGCCATGATCGGCGACCCGACCGGCAAAAAAAAGACACGCCCCACACTGAGCCGCGAACAGGTTGACGCCAATGCAGCGACGTACCTCGAACAGGCGGGCAAGATACTGGATACCAACCCGGACAGGCTGGAGATCAGGCGCAACAGTGAATGGCTTGGCAAGATGGATTTTGCCGACGCTTTGCGGCTGGCACAGCAGATGACGGTAGCGCGCATGCTGGAACGCGATACCTTTGCCGAACGTTATAAATCGGGTGAAGCAATTTACATTCACGAGTTCATGTATCCGCTCATGCAAGGGGCTGATTCCGTCGCCGTAAAGGCGGATGTGGAACTCGGGGGTACTGATCAGACATTTAATAATCTGGTTGGGCGTGATCTGCAATCAGCCCAGGGGCAGGCACCCCAGATTGTCATGGTCATGCCGATACTTAATGGAACCGACGGCGTCAATAAAATGAGCAAGTCCCTGGGCAACTATGTGGGCATCAGCGAACCGCCGCAGGAACAGTTCGGCAAGGTGATGAGCATCCCCGATGCCATAATGCCGGAATGGTTCACACTCTGCACCGGAATACCATCGGCCGAGGCAGCTAAGCTTTGCGACGCCACTTTCACGCATCCCCGAGTTGCCAAGGAGCGCCTCGCGGTGGAAATTGTATCGGCATTTCATTCACCCGGGGCGGCGGCGGCGGCTGCGGCTGACTTTAAGCGGCGGTTTACGGACGGTTTACTGCCCGAGCACATCGATGAGATACCGGTGGCGACCACGCAACTTCAGCACGGCAAAATCGGCATTTTAAATCTGATCAAATCGGCCGGTTTTGCGGCGACCACCAGCGAGGCCCGGCGTCTGGTGGAAGGTGGCGGCGTACTGCTGGCAGGCGAGAAGATAACCGACCCCCGGGCGCAGGTGACACTGGATTCCAAGCCGATACTGCAGGTCGGCAAACGCCGGGTGGCACGGATGATAATCGCCACAAATTAAAATATTATTAACTTATGGCGGGCATTATCCGCGGCACTTGCCCGGACAATTGGTAGATGCGTACAATGAGCTTTGATCGGAATCAGACGGATTCCGTGGTATAGCTGAAAGCATAAGGATATAACATGATTGCAACTAAAGGCTACGCGGCTCAAGCAGCCAAGGCGGACTTAAAACCCTTCCATTTTGAACGCCGGGACCCTAAAGACCATGACGTAGTGATCGATATTAAATTTTGCGGCGTGTGTCATTCAGACATCCATCAAGTCCGCGATGAATGGGGTGGATCGGTATTTCCCATGGTGCCGGGACATGAAATTGTCGGCGTGGTAGCCCGAATTGGCCCCAAAGTTACCCGCTATAAGGTGGGCGATCGAGTGGGTGTGGGATGCTTTGTCGATAGCTGTCGGCACTGCGAGTGCTGCAAAAAGGGGTATGAACAATATTGCGATAAGGGCATGGTACAGACCTACAACAGTCAGTACTACGATGGTGAGCGCACCATGGGCGGATATTCCAATGTGATCGTGGTAGATGAAAACTACGTTTTGAGAATGCCCGACGCCTTGCCAATGGATGCTTCAGCTCCTCTGTTGTGCGCCGGCATCACACTTTATTCGCCGCTGAAACACTGGCAGGCGGGGCCGGGAAAACGTGTTGGAATTATCGGCTTGGGTGGATTGGGCCACATGGGGGTGAAAATTGGTCACGCCATGGGGGCGGAGGTGACCGTGCTGAGCCAAACGCTTAAAAAACAGGCCGATGGCAAGCGGCTGGGTGCGGATCATTTTCTGGCGACGAGCGACCCTGATACGTTTAAGAGCCGTAAAAACTATTTTGACCTTATTATCAACACGGTAGCAGCTAATATTGACATTAACAGCTATCTGGATTTGTTGAGGATGGATGGGACCATGGTCGTGGTGGGTGTCCCCTCGGAACCAATGCCTGTGGGGGCCTTCTCCCTGATTTTCGGGCGACATCGGCTTGCGGGTTCCGGAATTGGTGGCGTGGCGGAAACACAGGAAATGCTGGATTTTTGTGGCAAGCATGGGATTGTTTCGGATATTGAATTGATCAAAATCCAGCAGATCAATGATGCCTACGAGCGCGTTGTAAAAAGCGATGTGCGATATCGTTTTGTCATCGATATGGCATCGCTTTAAGTCGTCACATATCGCGTCTATGGTCAATCGGCGTCAGGACCTTCACTCGGCGGGACGACCATGCTCTCCAAGCAAATTAATCCGCTTCCATCGCCCTGTTGCCCACCAGAACAAGTTGGCCAACCCGGAAAAGCAGATGTAAATGGTGGCCATCGTCCATGGACCGCTGACACCAAACTGGGGTTGATTCAGTGTGACAACTCCACCGCCGATGACGCAGATCGTGATAGCAGACCCAAGTGTGATGACCGATGGAATAACGGTATCGCCGGCCCCTCTTAAAGCGGAGACGAAGATAACATTCATCGCGTCAAAAATTTGAAAAATGGCTGAAAAAATTAAAATCGCTTCCGCAATATGCAGTGATTGAAGCCGACTCAAAAAAACACCGGCCAGTGTTGCACGCCCCAGCCAAAATATCAATCCGCATACGCCCATATAGCTCACCGCCAGCAGAATTCCCCAGTGGGCGGTCTTGATGGCTCCAGCCTGATCTTTTGCCCCAATGCGATTAGCCACCAGTGCAGTAACCGCGTTGCCAAGCCCCACGGCCGGCATAAAGGAAATGGTAACGTAACGCATCACCGCACTTTGCGCCTCTGCCGCAGCGGGGCCGAAGTGGTCTACCCAAGCCAGCGTAAAGATTGTCCAGCAGAAAATATCGCCCGAAAGCTGCGCCCCGGCCGGCAAGCCAACTTTAACCAACTTGCCCATTTCCGAAAATCGAATCGGACAAGCCTTCCGTGCGGCTATGCCCATTTTTCGCTGCCACCGATAGAAAAAGGCCATCAGAATGACCAACGATACGATCGACGCCGTCAGCGTCGCGATAGCAGCACCGAGCAGGTGCAGAGCGGGGCAGCCGAAATTGCCGAATATCAAGGCGTAATCAAGTACTAAATTAACTATGTTTCCAACAACACCGGCAATAACCTGAATAACAGGTTTGTGAATTCCCAGAAAAAAACTGCCGATGACCAAACCGGCAAAATTGATCGGAGCAGTGGCGAGCATGTACCGGGCAAAAAGCGTTTCAAGCTGCAGCAGATCACCGCTGTGACCAAACAACCGGAATATGTCACCCATACCCAGTGCCAGAATGACAAAAATGGGTATGGAGAAGATGCTTAGCCAGATTCCCTGCCACGCGAAACGTACACCCGTTTCGGGACGCCTATCGCCAACATGCTGCGCCACGAAAGTATTGACCAATCCCGCGATGCCAAAGCATAACGCTAACGGCACAAAGGCTGTAAGGCCGCCGTTAAAGGATGCGGCGAGGTTGACACCACCATCAATACCCCGGCGATCAAGCAACGAAACCAGCCAGCCATCGATGAATTGCATCACGGTCAAACTGGTCGTTCCGACAATCGTCGGAATTGCCAGTTGGATCAAACGTGAAAGAATCGATCTGGCCGCCACCGGATCGAAATTTTCGCCGCCCCCTACTGCCCCGCCGGCAGCCCCGGTTATCTCCCGTGATTCGGCCGTCATAGGCCGCGGCCGGTAAATTGAAACTCATAGCTCATGCCATTATTATACGGTTCGGATACATGAGGTGTATGTTATGAGTCAGACTACTATTGAGTTTAATCCTTCGCTTTGCATCCCCGCGGCAAATTCGGAGAGCCGGTACGGACCGCTGAAGGGCGTCCTGTGGCTTGTTTTTTTTGTGGCTGGGGTTGGTAGCATTGTCGGCAACATATTGATCCGCACCAAATTTCTCCCAGCCGCAACGGCGTCGAATTTTCATCAGGTTGCCATGCTGGGTTTTGCACTCCACATGATAGGGCCCGTTTTCGCAGCCGGAGCGGTAGCACTGTCACCGCGTGTAAAGATTCTTCATGCACTTTCGGTGCTTGTGCTGGCTATTGCCGTGGCATTTACGCTGTTTCTCATTTTCACGGGCATATTTACCATCACTCACACCCGTTGATGAGTGCGATGCCGCTATTACCGGCGTGAGCTAATCAGTCCAGGTTAGGCGTATGGCCAAGATCAGTGGCGACGTATCTCGACGGCGCAACACCGCGATGAGGTATTTTCATGCGCTGAAAGATCATTTCGGGGATCTGCACTGGTGGCCAGCCAATTCGACCGTGGAAGTAATTATCGGTGCGGTGTTAACCCAAAACACCAATTGGCGAAATGTTGAAAAAGCTATTGGCAATTTGGCCGATCGAAGGTGCCTCGATGCCGCCGCCATTCTGGCCTTGCCGATATCCGAACTCGAGCAACTGCTGCGCCCCAGCGGCTATTTTCGGATCAAAACTCAACGACTGCGGCGTGTGATGGAATGGTACGCGCAACACACCCGCACCGACCGCGATGCCTTGGCCAAAATACCAACACCTGAGCTCCGCGCGGAATTGCTGGCCATTAACGGTGTAGGTCCGGAAACCGCCGACAGCATTCTGCTCTACGCGCTCCAGCGACCGATTTTTGTCATTGACGCATATACCCGCAGAATTGCTCAGCGGCACGCCCTGCTCCCTGACGACCGCTGCCGGGATTACCATTCCCTGCAGCAATACTTCCATCAGCACGTTCCGGCTCAGGTGGGAACCTACAATAAGTACCACGCCTTGATTGTGCAGACGGGCAAGCATTTTTGTGGTCCGCGGCCGCAATGTACTCATTGCCCACTGCGAGAATTTCTGCCAGCATCAAGCCCACTTCGACGTTTAGATTGGCCCGATCAAACCGTCGCCTGAGACTCGGGAAGCATTAAGTCATGTCGATTTTGCGGCCCCATTCCCCCCATCAGCCGGTGATTGCGGGGCCGGTGTTTTAAGTGATTCCGCCCATTTGGCAAAATTTTTCTGCATGTTTGCCAATGAAAACAAATGGGCATAAATCAACATCAGATAGCCGCGCCGACCAAGCGAAATGAGTTGCATGTCGGACAGCTTGCCAAGAAGGGATTCATCTACCACATAGAAATCACGAAGGGTAAAAACCGTCTTACCTTGCTGCGCAATCTGAAACTGGCGCGGCACAAGCAAATCCAGATTCTTCAATTCCTGCACAAATTCGCGTGTACGTTGAGACTGATCATGAAAATCACGCAAAAAATTGATGGCAGTCCGCAAAAAATCCGACGGCTCGTCTTTTTCGGTAAATATTCTTTGCCCATGTTCCGTGGAAAAACCGGAGTAGGCCACATCAATCATCACAGCCAGTTCTTTGCTGTTGGGCTGCTCCGCGAGCACAAACGGGTAACGCCGTACAAATGCAGGAATATAGCTGGCCAACCATCGGCCGTCGGCGTCAACA
Organism: Planctomycetota bacterium; assembly: GCA_021818445.1. GTDB lineage: Bacteria > Planctomycetota > Phycisphaerae > WQYP01 > WQYP01 > JAJZGD01. The sequence goes on along the minus strand of JAKAEB010000001.1, from coordinate 83,086 downwards.
AATATATTTTCAGTGTTCTTAAGACCGACAATGACAGCCGGTGACTGTATCGATTCCGGCGCGCCGGCAAACACAATGGGAAAATCCAGAGCAGCACGGGGAAATTCCACCGCCATGAGGGGAATACTGTTGGTGGAGGCCGCAAATGAAAAATTCGGGTTTTCGGCCGTCAATCTCAAGTCGCGATGCCGCGCTGCATTCAACGGCTCCGGCTTTTGGTAAAACAACAATTGATTCACGTTTAACCTCCGTAACAGGTCGCCAGTATGTTATACACCCGCGTGCTTATACGCTCCCGGCCCTCCATCGGTGCCACCCGATCTCGCCTAAAATGCCCCTCCATCATCATCGGCATCGTCGGCAGAATCATCATCGCCACTGGAGGAGTCGTCCGCAGCATCGGCAGCCGAGTCATCGTCGGAACCGCCAAATGATCCACCGGCAGCATCATCATTTCCTGTGTTGGACCAGTCGGATGCGTTATCGGCAGTTGTATCAGGCGCATCGTTACCGGTGCTGCCCGTATCCAGAGGGGCGGAACCGGCGGCCCCCGCAGGCGTGTTCAATACCGATTGATTGCCCTCAATGGCGTTGTAAAGCATATTCCCTGCCACGGCACCGACGACCCCGCCTGCCAAACCGGAGGCAAAACCGCCCATGGCACTGGTGCCTGGCGACTGTGGCCCCGCGGCCGTCGGTGTAGTTTCCGGTGTCAGACCGGCAGTCTGCGGATTGATGCCGGCCGTCGGGCCCCCAATCGGAGGCTGCATCGACTTACCTCGCCGAGTCATTAGCCAGAAGAGAATAAATATGCCCAGCAGTACCGCTATTAGAATCATTATGCGATGTGACCGCACGGCCGGCCGGCGTGCCAATGCAGCGCCACCCGGGGCATGTACCGGCTGCAACTGCCCCGCTCGCTGCTCAATGGTGCGAGTAATAAACTCAACTCCGCTGAGCAGCCCGCCCTTAAATTCGCTGCCGCGGAATAAATCCAGCATCAGTTCGCTTGCCCGCGCCTGCTCCGACCGCGTAAAAAAGCTCCCAAGGGTTGATTTGTCAGCGCGGACGATCAAATATCCTGGTTTTCGACAAATGATAATTACCACACCGCGGACGTGCTGCGCCTTTCCGACGGCACCCGCCCACCGATAAAAAAACTTGTGCAGCGATTGATGGGGAAATTGTTGTTCAATGGCCGGAGGAATGCTGGCAAACGTCTGTACCAAAATGGTTTTGCCCGTTTTCGCCTGCATGCGGGTAATCATCTGGTTGGCCTGCACCACGGCATTGGGAGGAAAAAAATGCCCACCATCCAGCACGGTTGCCGATGCGGTCTGTGCCGTCAGCATCAGCCAAAGCACGGCCAGTGTCCCAAATACCGCCGCGCGTAACCGGTGCGCCCGCATCGCTGGTAACGACCATTGCCACCGGTCCGCCATTCCATAATTATTTTGCATGGTACCGCCTCTTCACTCGGTTGATATATTACTTATTCAATGATTGAATGGAATGGCATTCATCTCCGCCATAGCATCCTTCCATCCGGGCATCCATCCATATTGCCACCCATTGGCCAAAGCCACATTCATGCCCCGTCAGTGCAGCGGCAACTTGGCCAGCGGATCGTATTGCTGGGCAATCGGCATACGACGACCAAATCCAAACGCCCGCGAGGTAACTTTTAATCCCGGTGGCATTTGCTTGCGCTTATATTCGTTGATATCCACCAATCTTGCCACCTTTTCGACCGTCGCCTTGTCAAACCCTTGCGCCGTGATGTCCCATATGGATTGTTCCTCTTCCACATATTTTTGCAGAATGGCATCAAGCTGGTCATAGGGAGGCAGCGAATCCTGATCTTTCTGGTCCGGGCGTAATTCCGCACTCGGCGGCTTGGTGAGCGTGCTTTCAGGAATGGGTGCCGGCTCGCCTTTCGCCACCGCGTGATGGTTGATCCACCTAGCCAACTCATAGACCATCGTTTTGGGCACATCGCTGATCACCGCCAAACCGCCGCACATATCTCCATATAGCGTGCAATAACCGGTGGCGACCTCACTTTTATTACCCGTTGTCAGCAGCAGATGACCAAATTTGTTCGATATGGCCATGAGGATATTGCCGCGAATACGGGCCTGCATATTTTCTTCGGCAAGACCGGGAGGCAGATGCCTAAACAGCGGCGCAAGGGTCTGTTCCAGACCACGATGCACCGCCTCAATCGGCAGCGATTCATAGTGAATTTTTAAGGCCCTGGCCAGCACGGCAGCGTCACTCTGGCTATGGCTGCTGCTGAATCGCGAGGGCATCGACACACCCAGCACATGCTCGGGCCCCAATGCGGCTGCCGCCAGACATGCCACCACCGCCGAATCAATACCGCCCGAAAGCCCGAGCACCGCCGACTTGAATCGACATTTTGACGCATAATCCCGAATGCCCAGCACCAAAGCCCGATACAACGTTTCCATATCCGACTTTTCGGGTGGGATCGAGCGAGCCTCTGCTGGCGTGGATTCAGCGGGGAGCGAAACATCCGTCACCACCATATCCGGTATGAAGTCGCCGGCGCAAGCCAATATATTTCCATGGGCATCGACCGCGATGGAATTACCGTCAAAAATAAGCTCGTCATTCGCCCCTACCTGATTAACATACACAATCGGCACCTTCCAGCGTTTGGCCTGATGTGTAATCAGACGCCGCCGCAAAGCATTTTTCCCAAGCACAAAGGGCGACGCACTGATGTTTACCAATATCTGCGCCCCGGATGAAACAATTTCTCTGATCGGATCAAAATGATAGATGGGCCGGGGAAATAACTCTGCATCATTCCAGAGGTCTTCACAAATGGTCAGGCCGACGACAAGCCCCTCCACGTGGATGGATTCTACCCGGGGACCGGGTTCAAAGTAGCGTGTTTCATCAAACACATCGTAGGTCGGCAGCAGGCTTTTATACGCACGGGACAAAATCTGCCCATCGCGAACTGCCGCCACCGCGTTAAAAAGACCTCGCCCCGACGGTGCCGGATTCGCATCCGCAAAACCGACTAACGTAGTTATGCCCATGCTTTTTCCGGCCACATATTTAAGCGCTTCATACATGTGCTTAAGCACCGCCGGCTTCAACAGCAGGTCGCGCGGCGGGTAACCCAGCAATGATAATTCCGGCGTTACCACCAACTGCGCACCTTTATCACGCGCCTGATGAATCGCATCGCAAAGCTTTTTGGCATTGCCATTGATATCGCCCACCGTCGGATTTATCTGCGCCATTGCAATTCGCATCAGCTTCTCCTGCAACCTCATTTTAGGGCAGTTATGCCGGTAGTGCCCGATCTCGATGTGCAGCGCGGCGGCCGCTAATCGCCATAACCGAGCCGCACAGCACCGATATGCCCGCCAAACCCCTGCGCCAGCGTGAGGCTTGTCGACCGGCAAGGTAGTAAATCGCCCAGCAGCGTCATGTGACGCCGATGACACATGGCCGAAAGCACCAGCCCCACCAGGCCGGATGCACCAAGGCAATGTCCCAAAAAGCGCTTATGCGAAAATACATAGGTGGGTCCCAAGGTCGCAATGGCAGCCAGTTCATGGGCATCATGCCGGGTACCAGTGGCGTGGGCATGAACAAAATCCATATCCCCCCCGCCGGCCAAGGTCCGGATGCCTCGCTTTAACGATGTCGCATCCGAGTCCGTAGCCAACAAATCCGTCGCATCACCGCCCAGCCAGGTTCCCTCCACACGCAGATTTTCCCCCGGCATAATTTCCAGCACAATGGCAGCCGCCGCCTCGGTAATAAAAAACCCTCTGCCAGACGGATCAAATGGACGGCATTGGCGATTTCCGTCTTGGTCCGCCGGTGCCAAAATTCCCAACCGCGAAAAACTTGCATCAAACAGTGGATGGATTGACGAGTCGGCGGCAACCACAATGGCACGCCGGTGCCGACCCGTTAAAAGCGCCTCATATGCACGCGAAGCCGCCGCCAGTGATCCGGCGCACGCCGCTACCGATGTGTGCACTGTTTCGGGTGTCCCCAACTGCTGCCGCAAATAATAACCGATGGCCGCCGGCCCCAGCGCGATCTGCGTTGCATCAGACGCGGATACACCGGAGGGATTATCCAGCGCACGGATCAGCGTCTGAACAGGTCCTTTGCTGGTGGCAACAAACAGGCCGTCAGCATCGTTTAACTCAGGCCTGGCAGTTTTATCCAATGCGTCGGAAGCCGCCAGTAATGCAATTTTAATAACACGGTCCAGCCCAAAAAGCCCGGCCTGATTGGGAAACCGCCTGGCCAACGCCTCATCAACGCCCGGAATAAGCTTGCTGCTGCGCAATTCATGGCGATCGACTACGATTGATTGCCAGTTTTCATCGGGTGACGCCCCCAAGGGAGTGCGCAACGCACATGCCGACAAATTGGCATATCGCCGGATATTGGCGTGGGAGGCAGGTGTGGCCACCCCGTGCGCAGTCATGCTAGGCCTTCAGCGCCCCGGCCGCTTTTTCCACGTCCAGTTCAACGTCCGCCTCATGATAGATGGGAATCTGGTATCTCCCAGTGTGCGAAACGCGTGCCATGCGCGGCCGTTCACTTTCCGGCATCACCGGCCCCTCATGGTAGCTTTGCCAGGCAAGCCCCAGATCGCGAACCATCTGATGGTCAACGTCCGGACTGCGGCCATAGGTGGTTAAATAATTGCCAATCATGGTGCTGTCAGCCCCGGCGAAGAATATCCAGCTTTGCAGGTCGCGCAGGCATACCTCGCGTCCACCTGCCACCTTCAATTCCACCGTAGGATTAATAAATCGACAGATGCTGATGATCTTCAGGCATTCCATCGGCGGAAGTTTTGGCTGGTTTTCCAACGGCGTACCAGCGATGGCATTGAGAAAATTGACCGGCATCACATCCACGCCGATATCGCGCAGGGTAAAGACCATATCAAAACGATCTTCCCACGTTTCGCCCATGCCGAAGATACCCCCCGAGCATAACGATAAGCCCGCCGCCTTCGCGTGCCGCAGCGTATTGAGCCGCTCGGAATAGGGGTGGGTGGAAACAATTTGCGGATAAAACCGCTCGCTGGTTTCAAGATTATGATTGACACGCCGTACACCCGACCGGTGCAAAAATTCCGCCGTTTGCGGCGTCAGCGCCCCAAGCGTGGCACAGGCACGCGTTTTCCCTTCAGCGGCAATTTTGCCCAGCAAGGGCCCGAGCCAATTTTCCATTTCTGAACGTGTCGGCCCGCGACCGCTGTTCACAATGCCAAAGCTGTCGGCACCCACGCGCTGGGCATGCTCCGCCGATGCAAGTATCTGTTCGTCGGTTAAAAAGGTCTGGCCCTGTACGGCCGTTTGATAATGTGATGACTGGGCGCAAAACTGGCAATCTTCTGAACATCCACCAACTTTTGCCGCCACAATGGCACAAAATCGCACATCTCGACCCTTGAATTGAATGCGAATTTTGTTGGCCCAATAGAACAGATCGTAAATGTCATCGCCGCCCACAGCCTGCAGCGCACGGGCGTCATATCGACTGATTAGTTCGCCATTAAGCACCCGCTGGGCTATAGATGAAACCGATTCAAGCACTGTCCGCGATCCCCTTTTCCAGTATGTAAGCCATAGATTCCGCGCAGCGTGCCATCATGGCCGGTGCGGCATATGCAGATTCGGATTCAGATTAAACGCGTTGATAAGGTGAATATGCCGCCCCTGCAACTTGTACATCAACAGCAATCCGTCCCGGCAGTCAACAATATTGAGCACGTCCGGTTCGCCGGCCATGGATGATGAAGTCAACAACTGAAAATCAGTTGATGACGCCAGCACGTCCGCCCGCGATGCCTTAGGTGCGCCGCCGAGTGCCAGGAGGCAGGCCAGGATGACGGCCGTGGTGGTTAATAACGCTATGAGAAGATTGGAGTTTTTCATGTTATTCCTTTCAAGCCAATGTCGGTCTGATGGTCGCTGCCGTTGGGCATGCGACCGCTACGGTTTGGTTGATCAATGCAGATGAGATTTTACGCGCCGGATGTCCAGCTTAACACTGCGCGTGAACGCAAAACGGCCCATTTGCGGATCGTTACCCGGTGTTTCTACCGCCGTGAGCAGGCCATTATCTACGTTGTAGAACCAGAGGATCATGGCGTTACCGGAACGCCCTGAAACCGTCAGTGGTCGCACACCTTGCAAATTGACAGCCGCCTGCGCCTTGGAAAGGCCTAATTGACTTCGACCAATCAAGCCGCCAATCAGCACCGCGTTGACCAGACCCAAGCCCACGATAAGCCACGATTTTGCCTTCATGATGAAGCCTCCGCGTAAGGGAAAGAATCCTGTTTGTTATTGGCGATCGGACCACGCCCGATGCCCCATTAAACCACCTGCACCGTCTCATCTCGCCCGCCACGCCTTGCACCACGATGGGCACTGCGGGCCAGCACGGCGGTCACCCCGAGAAACGCAATGACCGCAATCGCGTAGATGGGCACCAAGCTGGGCCGGGCCTGCGAACTTAACTTCGGAATGACGGGGCTTAGCTTATGTGCCTCTTCCAACTGACCAAATGTGGTGGCAGTACTGAGGAACAAGGCCGCCAGAAAAGTCAAAACCAGTAATGATGAAAACTTTCTCATACTGCGGATGATAAACCGACAAGGGGGCAAGTCAAGACGAAATTGCCGCAGGTGTGGGTCATGCAGTTTTCCGCCCACGAATCTCTGATGACCGAAGCCCCCCGATGCGGCCAAAATCCGTCCATTACCTCGCCAAAGACCGCATCATTCCGCCAAAGTATGCAGCGCCGGGGTTGCCCCGCGGAAAATCGAGGCATAGCCAGTTCGAATATTCTCAGCAGTGTCAATGCTATGGCCTCCGCGATTAATAAGAAACCATTTACATAGCGGGGAGCGCTACGCTCGCAAAGATATTGGCATTGGCTGAGGCTTCGGTAAATGAGCGCTTACGGGCCAGCCCAGAATCATATATGTGGGCAGCATTGCCACGAATGTCATATGACCACCGGGTTGGGGGTGGTAGGCGCTTTGGCGGGTGGCGGATGGGCCGCAATAGACAACGGCGTGCTTTGTGTGAAACCGCCCCGCTGCCGACTGGGATTTGACATTTTACCCCTTGGCATTACCATTATTACCAGTTGAAAGGGAAACGATGACCCAAAACACCATCAGCCTGCTGCTTCTACTTACACGAGTAATTTCGGCAAGCTCTTAGGGTGTTCCATTATTTTTGATTGATCCTGAAACCCTGCGAGCCAAAATCGCGGGGTTTTTTGTTTTACTATGGAGTAGCGCCATGACAAACCAAACAGCGGACGGACAAAGATCACGCATATTAATTTTCGATACCACGCTGCGGGATGGCGAGCAATCGCCCGGGGCATCACTGAACCTGCATGAGAAGGTTGAAATAGCTCATGCCCTTGATCAGTTGGGCGTGGACATCATTGAGGCGGGATTTCCCATTACAAGTCCGGGCGATTTTGAATCGGTGCGTACCATTGCGGGCGAGATCAAGCGGGCCACGGTGGCGGGACTCGCACGTTGCACCGAGCGCGACGTTCGTCGTGCCGGCGAGGCGGTGCAACACGCCAATCATGGGCGGATTCACATTTTTTGTGCCACGAGCAAAATTCACCGCGAATTCAAATTGCGCAAAGCGAAGGAGGAGATCATCCGGCTCACGGTGGAAAACATCAAGTTGGCAAAAGATTTCACTTCAGACATTGAATTCTCGCCAGAGGACGCGAGCCGAACCGAACCCGATTTTTTGGCGGAGGTGGTGCACGCCGCGATTGACGCAGGGGCCACGACGATTAATTGCCCCGATACGGTGGGTTATGCGACGCCGGAAGAATATCGGCGGCTTTTTGAAGACCTTATTGCTCACGTGCCCGGTGCCGATAAGGTAATTTTCAGCGCCCATTGCCATGATGATTTGGGGCTGGCGGTCGCCAATTCTCTTGCGGCTGTGCAAGGTGGTGCACGACAGATTGAATGCACCATCAACGGCATCGGCGAGCGCGCCGGCAATGCGGCATTGGAGGAAATTACCATGGCGCTGCATACCCGCGCCGATTTTTATCCGTATACCACGGGGATTAATTCCTCCCGTTTGGTGCCGATCTCACGACTGGTCAGCACGCTGACGGGTTTGCACGTGCAACGAAACAAGGCCATCGTGGGTGAAAACGCATTTGCGCACGAATCAGGTATCCATCAGGATGGGATGCTTAAAGAGCGCCGAACCTACGAGATTATGTCGCCGGCAGATGTGGGGCTGGTGCAGACCAAATTGGTTTTGGGCAAGCACAGTGGACGCCACGCATTTAGAAAGCGATTGGAGGAATTGGGACATCGGCTTGAAGACGCCTCGCTGGACAAGGCCTTTGAGCAGTTCAAGATGCTGTGCGATAAAAAGAAGGAGATTTACGATGAAGATCTCGAAGCACTGGTTGAACAGCAGTTGGAAGGGGAACGCCAGCTCTTTAATTTAACCAACATGCAGGTGATGTCCGGCATGAATGGTACCGCCACCGCGATGGTGACGTTGACAGATTCGGCCGGGACGCAGATTACCGATGCCGCCACCGGCGACGGGCCCATTGACGCCATGTTTGCCGCCATCAGTCGATTGACCAAAATATCCGCCACACTGGATTCATACCAAGTGCGGAGTGTCACAGGAGGTAAGGAAGCGCAGGGCGAAGTAAGCGTAGAACTTTCGCACAGCGGGCGGCGGATAAGGGGTCGCGGCTTCAGCACGGACATACTTGAAGCATCGGCCCGCGCTTATTTAACTGCAATTAACCGCATCCGCACAATGACGGAGCGGAAGATAAGCCAAGGTTCACCGCTGGAGGCCTGACGTTGGGGGCCGAGTGCCTTCACGCCAAAAGAAAACTGGAGTTGGGGTGTTTTGACGACACCCCAACTCCAAGTTTGGTAAGCTGATTTTTTTGTGTAGCCACGGAGAGGCGGCGAGCGATCACTGAATGTGATGACGCGCCTTCCACTTGGCATGTCGCTTTTTACTACCGATTTTTCGTCTTCTGCGCGGTTTGGGCATCTATTACTCCGACCTTTTCATATCACAATGGACTTTCTCGGGCGGCGCGAACCACTTCGCCCCTTCCGCCCGCCAACGGTTTGAAGTTTAGAGCCTTACGGCAGTCTCGTCAACAACCGCTTGTGCGTTTAACCGTATCGCATTAACATACGGTGCTGCGGTACGACAGTTTGTCGGTCGCATTTCGCGAGGTATCGGCACGGCACGGTGACCGGCGTAGGTCGCGATGAGCGCAAGTGGGCACACGACGCCACTCACGTTTCGTCATTCCAATTGCCCGTTTCAGCTATTTCGCATCTAAAAAAGGGATGGTAACTTTTTATGGCAGTAGAAAACGAATTGACAGATAATATTGGCTCCGGTCCGAATTCAATGACAGACAGCGAACTACTCAAAAAGTGCGAAGTGAGTATCGATGCTGCTTCGTCGGTGGAACGTAAAGTAAAGGTGAGCATGCCCGAATCCGTCTGGCAGGATGCTTATAACTCGTCAATGGCAGTGATGAGGAGCGAAGTGGTGCTGCCTGGTTTCCGTAAGGGGCGGGCACCCCAGCGTGTCATTGAAAAGCGTTTCGGTGATGGCTTACGCCGGGAATTTCTCGAAAATCAGATCAAGCGAGTGCTCGACGCAGTCGTTGCAGAGAATAACTTCCGCATGCTTGGAGAGCCTACCTACGAACCGCACGATTTGACCATGCCAAAAGAAGGACCCCTCACCTTCACGTTGGACATTGAGATATTGCCGGAAGTTCCGCTGCCCGATCTGACGGCAATCAGTCTGCTGCGACCAAAGTTTGAAGTCACCGAAGAGCGGATCAACAAGGCTTTGGATCATTTGCGTCGGACCATGGGCATCATGCAGCCGGCGGCCGGCCCGATCGAGCAGGGAGATCAAACATTCATCAAAGGTGAGATTACCCGGGCGGACGGTACGGTGCTGCATAAGATGGAATACTCACGGGTGTTTGACGGGGGCTTTGTGTCCGATGTACAGATACCGGGTCTTAATGAATATTTATTAGGCAAGGCGACCGGCAACCCGATTGAAATCACCTTCAAGGCCGGGCCGGAAAGTGAAAGCGCCATACCGCGCGATGTGGATTTGACGCTTAAGGGCGAGATTATTCACAATTCACACCTGGTGCTGCCTGAAATTGATGAAGAATTTGTTACTTCCAATGGTTTTGAAAACATTGAAGACCTGCACGCGCAGATGCGTGATGCCATGGCCAAACGATTGCAGCAGCAGTCAGACGATGCCGTCCGCGGGCAGATGATGGAGGCTCTGGAAAATGCCATCACCTTTCCGCTGCCCACCCGATACTACACCCGCCATTGCCAGGCTCTCTTTGAGAGTCAGGCCCGACGTATGATGGGGGCGGGTGTTACGGTGGATCAGATACAGGCGAACCCCAGTGCCTTGATGCAGGCCATAGCGCCCCAGGCGCGTTTGAATTGCATCCGGGAGATTATCCTCGGGATAGTCGGCAACGAGGAAGATATTCAGGTATCCCGCGAGGAAGTCATGGACCGCCTGCTGGAATTAAGCCAGCAAGCTGGAGAAAACATTGATAAATTTGCCGAGCGGGCCCGTCAGACAGGTTTGATCAATCAGATTACCCGCGAACTCGTGCAGGCAAGCATCCTCGATGGTCTCATTAAATCTTGCAATGTGCGTGAGATAAGTGAAGAGGAATGGAAGACGATTCAGGACGAAAAAGCCGCCAAGGCCAAAGCCCTGCGCGAAGAAGCGCAAGCCAAGGCCCAGCAGGACGCACAAGCCGCTGATGCTGAAAAGCCACAGGCAGAATCAGCCAAAACAGAAGCAAGTGCGGCCGAATCGGCGGCCTCGGATGCGACGTAATTGATTGGGCGTTGACGGCGTCATGCCGTTCGCGGCAGCATGGTTTGGCCGGCATCAGAAAAAGGGTCTCCGATTTGACACGGACCGTTCCGTGCGCAAAGCGAGGAGGCCTTGGATTGCAGGCGTCAGGCATTAAGGCTGTATCGGTCGGGCATTGCAAGGAAAGTGCACAAGCATGGCGAATCTGGACACCGCCGATGAGGCCGTAGCACTGCCCGGTGAGGAAGAGCACCGTCAACGCCTGCTCGCATTTGAGCAGGCCAACGCCCGAAGGCTTGCCGCCAGTCGGCGGCGGAATATTTATCTGCACCGATATATCAATCGGTTGATCGGCCAGATAGTGTTGCCACGTGCGAAGATTCTGGATATTGGCTGTGGCGACGGCCTCTTACTTGGCACACTGGCACCCGAGTTGGGTGTGGGCGTTGATCTAAATCCCGATTTAATTGAGCATGCGTCGAAAAGTTACCCGCAATTACGGTTTCACGCCTGTCCGATTGAGGAATACGACTTCAAAGCCCATGAAACCTTCGACTACATCATTCTCTCCGGCGTGATTCAGCAGGTGTATGATATCCATAATCTGCTGGTAAAAATCAGACCTCTGTGCCACGCCCGCACTCGGCTGATTATTTGCAGCTATTCTCGCGTATGGCAGCCATTCATCAGACTGGCGGAATTGCTCGGTATTAAATGTCCTGTACCGGAAGAAAGCTGGATACCCCCCAACGAGTTGGAAAACCTCCTGTATCAGCATGATTTTCAAATAATCCGTCACCAACCATCTATTCTCCTGCCATTTGGTGTGCCGGTCGTGAGCAATGCTATAAATCGCTGGGCGGCACCATTACCTTTGCTGCGGCATGGATGTTTGGTGAATATATGCATCGCTCGGCCTTTAAATTCCCCTGTTTGTGCTGGCGAAACCAACACCCCTGCCGCCGGTGGTGCAAACGATTCTGAATTGTCACCAAGGGCCAGTTCGACCATGGCAAGCGACAATTCAGCCAAACTACAAACTTCCGTGAGTATTGTGGTGCCACTGCGCAATGAGGCGGGTAATGTTGGCCCCCTGCTTAAGCGAATACCTAAATTTGCCGATCGGCAGGAAGTTATTTTCGTGGAAGGACACAGTACCGACAACACATGGGATGTGGTAAACGAGGCTGTAGCCAATTACCAAGGTGACATGATTTTGAGTGTCCACCGCCAGACCGGCAAGGGAAAGCGTGACGCGGTGCGATTGGGGTTTGCGGAATCAACCGGTGACGTACTGGCGATTCTGGATGGCGATATTTCCGTTCCTCCCGAGGAACTGCCCCGGTTTTTTGAATTGATCCAGAGCGGCAAGGCGGAATTTGCCAATGGTTCGCGATTGGTCTATCCGATGGAATCGGAAGCCATGCAGTTTTTAAATATGATCGCCAACAAAGGCTTTGGCTATGCGTTTTCGTTTCTGTTGGGCCAGAGTATTCGGGACACGCTATGTGGTACCAAGGTCCTCAGACGCATGGAATACGATCGAATCGCCGCCAATCGGGCATATTTTGGAGATTTTGATCCGTTTGGCGATTTTGATCTGTTGTTTGGTGCGGCGCGGCTGAATCTGAAAATTACGGATGTTCCTGTGCACTACAAACAGCGTGTGTACGGATCGACCAATATTTCGCGCTTCCGGCATGGGCTTATGCTGATAAGAATGTGTCTGTTTGCAGCGCGCAAGATTTGCTTTGTATAGTGGTTCTTAATTTGAAGCATCGGCCAATGGCAGTATAATGCAGAGTTTGGCGGCGATCGTCCCTTAGGAACGGTGCTGTGCCGGGCGGATGCGATTTGTTTCAGACAGAAGAGGATATAAATAAAAAATGACCACCATGACGACCAATCAGCCGGAAGTAATACAGCGGGCACATGAACTTGTGCATATCGGCCAACTTGAAAAGGCCGTGGACCTGCTGGAGGAAGCGCATGCCAAATCTCCCGATGATGATGCGATTACCTTTCAACTTGCGTGCTATCAGGATTTATCAGGCGACGATGATCGTGCCATTGAGCTTTATGAATTGCTGGCTGAAAAGCAGCCGACTTATGCCAATGTGCTTATCAACCTATCGGTCCTGTACGAGGATGATGGTATGTATGATGAAGCCGAAAAGTGTCTTCATCGTCTCTTGCAGGCCGACCCCAACCACCCGATGGGCCGAATGTATTATCAGCACGTGGATGGTTCCATCGGTATGGAAGTGCAGGAAGAGCCCGAAAGACGCCTGGCCCCGCGTGATCTGCTGCTGAGCACCTCGGTGACAGATTTTGAACTTTCCGCCCGCGCTCGCAATTGCCTCAAGAAGATGAACATTCGATCACTGGGCGATCTGCTGCGTACCACGGAAGCAGACCTGCTGAGCTACAAGAATTTTGGTGAAACCAGCCTCGACGAAATCAAGCAGATGCTCACGAAAAAAGGTTTGCGGCTCGGGCAGGCCGCCGATGAAGCCCATGAAATGCAGAAGCAGGAAATTCTCAAGCAGGTGGCAGATCGCGTCCCTCCGGAAACCTTTGCCAAACCCGTCACCGAATTGCAATTGCCTCTGCGGGCCGCGCGAGCACTTGAACGGCTCGGCATTGCAACCGTGGGCGATTTGGCGGCGCGAACCGAAGCCGAATTGCTTGGTGTTAAAAACTTTGGCGAAACCAGTTTGGACGAGGTAAAAAGCCGTTTGGCTGAACTGGGGCTTTCACTGAGAACTGTCGACTGATGTCACTGGCGGTGCTGAGTGAAATTGGAAAATTAGTACAGGCCGCACGGATGGTGCCGTGGAGTGAATCATGCGGAAGTCAGGGAAGACGTTGCATGGTCCCTGTTGGGGCCGATTTCCAGTTTGTTCAGTTCTTACCGGCAATTTCAAGTGGTTACTGGGCGCGGGCAATAAGCCTGTGGCCGCGTTGCTTAGGTTACTAGCCGCAAACGCGCTGGCGACCGTGCTTCTTTTGTCCGGGTGCGCTGCGCCGGCAAGCTCCACATCGTGGCAATTGCCCAACCCGCCGTCGCCCCATGCGCCAGCAGCAAGGCCACCCGAAGCGTTGAACTATGGGTACCCTGCGGTACCTTCGGTCCTGCCCAAACCGAGTATTTTGGGCAGGGCGTATCCCGGGGTATTAAATTTACCCGCGCACATGCCGGAACCTTGGATCAGGGTCAAAATCACATCCCAGCAGGCCACGCCCCCCCACATCAATGCCGCTTTATATGCGGGACGGGTTTATGATGTTCGCTTGGCAGATGGAAAATATGTAGCTATTAACACCTTACCAATCGAAAGCTATCTCACGGGTGTTTTATCCAAAGAACTTTATGCCGACTGGTCTATGGCCGCCTACCGCGCCCAAGCTATCGCCGCCCGCACCTACGCTCTTTATCAGATCGAAACATTCGGTCGAACGCACGCATGGGATGTCACCGGCACCCAGTCATCGCAGGTATATGGCGGCCGAGATGCGGAAACACCCCACTCGCGTTTAGCAACCCGGCAGACGGCCGGGTTGGTGATGGAAGGTGAGGCCCATCATCAATGGGGTGTCTTTTGCGCTTATTTTTCCGCCTGTAATGGCGGTGCCGAGGAGAGCGCCCATGCTGCATGGGGTGACCACCGCGTAAGCACTCTGGTCAATAAATATACGGGTAAATTGGATGCTGCATGTCCGGAATTTCACTGGCCGACCATGGCCATCCCCATGTGGGCGGTAACCGATGCGGTGCGCTGGTGGGGAGTGAAGAATAAGCTGCCCTATCTGGCGGACTTGGGGTCGATTACCGATATCGCCGTCACGCGCAGCAACCCAATTACAGGGCGGCCGGAGATCATTACCGTTACGGATGCGGCTGGTCATATTGGCAAATTGCGGGCTGAGGAATTTCGCCTGGCGTTATTAATGGATCCCAATCCGGCCATCCACGCCCCACCGAGCAGCTTCTTCCACATTGTCGCGCGGCCATCGGAGATATTATTGGTTGATGGTCGCGGATTTGGGCACGGTATCGGGCTTTCACAATGGGGCGCAGAAAAGCTGGCGACCGAGGGATACAGCGCCCGCTACATCCTGCAAATGTATTACCCTGGTAATATTCTTCACCGCGAATGGTGATGGCGACGGTGCCGCCGGTTTGGTGACGAAACATGGCGGCTGAAATATGGCGATGTCTGGCCGCGTGATCAGCAGTCGAGGCCCATGGTAAGGCAACCAAGTAAAAGCCCCGGTAAGAACACTTTTATGCGGTAATCGCATCGAGCGCGGCCTGCATTTCGCCAGCCGCGTGCGCATCCCCACCTCGGCGAGCGGCGCTGATACCGGCCCGATACATGTCGCGGGCCTCGTCAAGCCTGTCCATTTGTTCCAAAGTGCGGCCGCACATAAAATAGGCTGCTGCGTAGTCGGGATGTTCCGTCATGACGGCGTTGAAAACCGCCACGGCATCCGATGGCCTGCCGAGGCGTGAAAGCTCCATTGCCAAGGCATAGTGAACAAATGCATCATGTGGGTCCTGTTGATGCATTTGCTCAAGTTGACTGATACGAGATTTATTTTCAGGCATGGAATCTCCCATCATTGGTAAAAAGTCAAGGCTTTACGCCACTCCATGTAGCGATACGGCAGGGCAAAGCGGGCGTGAAGTTGCAGAATCTCGCGGTGAAATTTTTCATAAATTTCGGGCTGCCAGTCCTGGTGGGCCGGATCACAAAAGTAAATTCGACAGCCCAGCGGTCGCGCCTCCCGCGCCGTGCACAAGCCGTTAACTTGCCAGGGACAGCCATCCGCCGGTAACTGCGGCAAGGCAATCCGCCGGGCCTCGCTTGCGTCGGTATCATCGACCCTGGTAGCGGTCAGGCCCATTCGATGGGCGAAGTATTCCATCTCCAGCGTGCTGACAAAAAGCTGATGGCCATAGGCATCAAATCGGCAGCATCGACCGCTGGCGTCGCAACGGGGATTATGCCCGGTCACTATCGTGTCAAGACGAAGGTAAATCTCTTCAAGTGCGGCCAGCGCTTCGGGGCCGGTAAGGGCGGGCGATGCGGTATGCTCGTCGGTCATCGATGCATCCACCAATTGATGATCCATAAAATAAGCGATCCCGCCACCGAGAGCACCAGACAAGTCACAACGGGAAAGAAAACACTAAACCGCCTACCCCGATAAACGATATCGCCGGGCAATCCATGAAAGCCCAGTCGCATGGCCAGCCACGTTATACCGGCGCAGGCGATCAAAAATACACCGGCGATGAAAAGCCATTTCGGCAAATCAAACATATACTAGAGTATAGTCCGGTTGCAGTGCTCAACCAACGCCTGACCGATGCGGAGCTGATGATGAATAAGAATTTCGATGTTTCAACGAATGCCCCCGAGAGTACAACTGTGCACCGGAGCGGCGGTCAGGTTTTGGACCTGTATTTTCTCAAGGCGCGGGCGGCGACACTGGATATCGCCGCAATGCTCGATCGGCTATCGCGGGCCGAGGCGCTCTGCGGTCCCCATGCCGACGAGCGAAAGGACCGTTTGCAAGCTGCACTTCATATTTTGACCGATTCGGCCGGGGATAAAGCCCGAAGAATTCAGGAAGCCTACAGCGTTAAAGGATAAGCATGTTCGTTATCGATCCGCATGTGCATATGGTTTCAAGGACTACCACCGATTATGAAAATATGGCGATGGCCGGCGTGGTTGCGGTAAGTGAACCCGCGTTTTGGGCTGGGTTTGATCGCACGCCGTCGGCGTTTGCCGATTACTACCGGCAACTGACAGAGTTTGAACCCCAGCGGGCGTCGCAATTTGGTGTCGCCCATTATTGCTGGATATGTCTGAATCCAAAGGAAGCCGAGGATTTGGGTAAAGCCCGCGAAGTGATGAGCCTGATCCCGACTTTTTTGAAACGGCCCAATGTGCTGGGTGTCGGCGAGATAGGGCTGCACAAAAACACCCCCCACGAGATGGAGGTTTTCCGTCGCCATGTTCAGCTTGCTATTGACGCCGGCGATGGAGTCCACCGTCTGATACTGATTCATACACCGCATCTTGAGGACAAATGGCGCGGAACACGGTTGATTATTGACATGCTGCGGGATTTCGGATCGGCGATTGATCCATCGCGTGTATTAATTGATCATTGTGAGGAACACACCATCCGTATGGTAAAGGATGCCGGCTTCTGGGCGGGAATGACGGTTTACCCCACCACCAAGGCCACGCCCGAACGCGCTGTGGACATGCTGGAAATATATGGTTCAGACCGGGTATGCATCAACGCCGCCGCTGATTGGGGCGTCAGCGATCCACTGTGGGTCCACCGTACCGCGCTTGAGGCCAGGCGCCGTGGGCACGATCGGTCGGCTCTGATTAAAATATTTCACAACAACCCGGCACAGTTTTTTGGGCAGCACGGCGGCTTTGCCATCCGGCCCGTGGACGTTCTGGACCGCCCGACGCAGCCGCACTGATTTTTCCGGTATCCGCTTACCGACATCAGACGGTCGATGAAATCTTCAACTGCCAACCGATACGCCGATTTTGCCAAATCCATCACCCTGTTCAAGGCAGCGGTGGGCATCGGCGATTTCTTCCAGGCGATAAACTTTATTGATCACCGGTTTAAGTAAATTGCGGTTGATCAGAGCGGTAAGGCGGTCCAGCGTTACCCGGCTTCTGGACAGGAACGAATAGTGCAGCGTAATATTTTTACGATAACCGAGGGCCAATTCCCCGGAAGGATTCACAATCGTAACCATCTGCCCCATCGGACGCACCACTTCCATGCATCGGGCGATCCAGTCAAACCCGGCACAATCCAGCACCACATCTACACCGTCCGGATGTTCCTGTTTAACGACGGCAATGACATCTTCCGCTTGCCGGTCAATCACACGATCGGCACCAAGTGACCGGGCAAGGGCCATATTGGGGCCCGAACAGACGGCCATGACATAGGCACCGGCGCGATGGGCCAATTGAGTGGCAAATGACCCGACACCGCCGGTGCTGTTGATAATTAATACGGTTTGTCCCAGCCGCACATTGGCACGATCAAACAGTGCGCCGTAAGCAGTCATAGCCGCGAGCGGTACGGCGGCGGCTTCAATCCATGACAGTTCCGGCGGCTTTTTGGCGACGATGGCGGCGTCAACAATATTAAATTCGGCATAACTGCCCGGCAGCCCGAACGCCGGAGAATAATACACATCATCCGCTGGGTGAAAATCTGTGACGGCGACACCCACCTTTTCCACCTTGCCAGCGACATCAAATCCCAACACGCTTCCGCTGCCGTAACCAAATGCCCCTGTCTTTCGCAGTTTGGCATCAACCGGATTAACACTCGTCGCCAGCACGCGCACAAGCAATTGATTAGCCCCCAGAGGTGGAAGTGGGATATCGCGCATTTGCAGGTTTTCAGGGCCGCCATTGGCTGTCAATATCATTGCTTTGATGGTGCATCCTCCGCAATAAAAAAGGCCGGGTAACCCCGGCCCTGTTAATCAATATACTAAACCTCGTGGCTGCGCGCTTACGCGCTGAAAGACGAACCGCAACCGCAGGTGTGGGTAGCGTTGGGATTTTTGAAAACAAACCCGCGCCCCATTACTTCATCTTTGAAATCGATTTCGGTTCCGTTAAGGTAGAGGTAACTTTTGCGGTCCGACACCACTTTTACCCCATGCGATTCCATCACTTCATCATTCTCGCTTTGATCGTCGGTCAGATCAAGCACATAGCTGAAGCCGGAACAGCCGCCGCCTTTAACACCAACGCGAAGGGCGACGTTCTCACTGAGGCCCTGCTCTTTCATGATGTTACGAATTTCACGGGCCGCTGTCTCGCTTAACAATATCGACATATATTACTCCTTTCAAAACTACTCGAGATTATAGCATTTTCGGCGTAAAAGTGAAATTGTGCCGGGATTTTTAAAGGGGGCGATAAAGCTGCTCTACGGCCACTCTGAGTAAGTTTTGAATGGACATAATTTATTGGCGGGAGGCCGCTTTACATGGAAGGGAATTGGCCATAAGTTGATGAGGAGGCGATACCTTACGAACCGAAAGGGATTATCCATGAAAGAGCTGTCACATTTCATCCTCGCGGCATTTGTGATTGGTGGAATAGCCACCAGCGGCGTGGCGAAAATGCCCGCGTGGTTTGCCCCCCGTCGCAAACCTGATGCCAAGGTCATTCCAGTTTGGCCGCACCTTAAAGTGCCGATGGATCAGCGCGCGTGGAAGTTGCATAAATGGCCCACCCTGACCGAATACCTGGTCGGCCGTCAACACGCCAATGGTTGTGCGGTGGTGATCTGCCCGGGCGGTGGGTACGTTTACGAGGCAGTTCATCACGAAGGATATGCCATTGCCCAATGGCTTAACAAACTGGGTGTGTCGGCCTTTGTACTTAATTATCGCTTGCCCAATGGCAAGCTGCCACCGAGTGGTGTGCCGTGGCCTTTGCAGGATGTGCGCCGGGCTGTGCAGATTGTGCGTGCCAATGCCCACGCATGGCACATCAATCCCAATGATGTTGGAGTGGCGGGATTTTCGGCCGGCGGCCATGTGGCGGCAATGGCGGGCACGCTTTTTTTGCCGGGCAACCCGAACGCCCCGCGCCGCATTGATCGCTTGAGCACACGCCCAGATTTTCTTATTCTTGGCTATCCAGTTATTTCCATGATACCGGGTATTACACATCCGGGATCGCATAATGCGCTGCTGGGCGAGCATTGTCCGCTGGGAGTGGAGAAATACTTTTCGGCCAATTTAATGGTGACCAAACTGACACCACCCGCATTTATTTGCGTGGCACGTAATGATCCCATCGTCCCGCTGGAAAACAGCTTCAGTTTTTATCGTGCGCTTAAACGTGAACACATCCCTGCGGTATTACATGTGTATGCGACAGGAAAACATGGCTTCGGGCTGGGTGTACCGGGAACAGCATCTGTGCAATGGCCAGCGGCGTGTGTTCAGTGGCTGCGGCAGCGCGGGTACATCCCCCGATAGAAAGTGATTTCGGGATAAGAAGTCATGGTTAACAAATGTTTCTGGCGATGTTTCAAGCAATCAGCCGTCGAGCGGCCGGCGAAAGGGCTTATCCGGAATTCACGCTAACCAAGGTGACACAGGCATTCTTGCCTGTGATTTAGCCCGGAATACAGCGGCACAGACAGGAATGTCTGTGCCACGATGAACATAGCAACTTGGATAAACAGAGCTACGGAATTCCTAATCCCGAATTCACGTCCCGATAAACCAAACTCTGCTACGCAAAAGTAATCTCGGTCGGTATGTGCAAGTGGCCTTGCGCCGGAACAGGTTTTCGGCTACGGATAGTCTTGCCCGATGGGCCGAATAATAAGATCGTTAATCAGGACATGGGCCGGGCGCGTGACGACATAAGCGATTGCATCGGCAACATCTTCAGGCGTGAGAAGCGTTCCATACTTTTCGATGGTTTTGTAAAAATTATCCCGGTCATACCCGGCAACGGCCTGAAATTCTGATTCCACTACGCCCGGTTTGATGGTGGAAACGCGAATCCCCTTCGAGGCCACCTCGCGACGAAATGCCTCCGCCAGAGACGCCAGTGCCCATTTGCTTGAGCCATAAAAGCCGCTGAACGGAGAAATATGGTGACCGGAGACCGACCCAAGCACCACAATATCGCCACTGCCGCGTTCAAGCATCCACGCCCCACAACGACGCATAAGCCGGGCCGCCGATAGTACATTGAGCTTGTACATCTCCTCCCACTGACTTTCGTCACTGGACAGGAGTCCACCGGCTAAACCTCGGCCCGCATTGACGACGGCAATATCCAGCCTTCCGGTTCTTTCCCGGCATATGGATAGGCACCGATCAATTTCTTCAGACCGCGACATATCGGCTACCACGACGATGGAGTTTCCACCGAACGCTTTAATTTCCCCGGCGACCGCCTGCAATTGTTTTTCACGACGCGCCACAAGCACTACCGTCGCGCCATGCCGGGCGAGTTGCATACCGGCGGCGCGCCCGATTCCACTGCTGGCACCAGTGATTATGGCTGTTTTATTTTTCAGTTTTTCATCCACGATGAGCTCCATATCGTCCGGGATAAACGCCTCGGTCAGCATTATAGCACAGGCAAAGGCGGGAACAGCCCATCATGGCACGCGGCGAATATGACTGGCCTCAGGCGATGCTGGCCAGAGGCACCACCCGGCTGGAGAGATCATTTATTGTATACTGTTTTTCTAATATGATGGGCAACAGCATGCCGTGGTTGTGTGAAGAATCAAGCAGGAACATATTCCGCCCGATCACACCATGCCCCGAGTCCTGGGCCTGATGTCCGCAAATATACAGGTCTGCCCACCATACTTTTGCCAATGCATCCAGTACCGCCTGCGATTGATTCCGTCCCCAGATCAGCTTGTATACCGAGCCCGTGCGCTGATAATCGTCCTCGGTGAGTTGCCGTTCCAGAATGGAGGGATCAAACGTGGATAAATCACTGTCGGAAGGCAAGGAATGGGTCAGCAGCAAGCCTGATGCCGATATGGCTGCCAGCGGCATGCTGACGACAAAATCACGAAACGCAGCCGATACATTGACGCCTCGGGACCCGTACCATAGGCCATAGGCTCGATTGAAGCGCTCGGTTAGATCGTATCCGTCTTTCATGATGGCAACACCCATGATCTGGGCAAGATCATGATTGGCAAGCAGAAAATGTACCTGACCGGGATAATCCAACGCCCATTGGCACGCATCGGCGAGGAGTTGCAGGCTGGTATCTTCTCCGTCGGCACCAAGTGGCCCGCCATGAATCAACTCCTGCAAAATAACGTGGCGGTCGGGAAAGCGGTCCAAGCTGGCAAAGCGTTTGATCCGCTCAAAATTTCTCTGATGATTGTGCAGGTCGCCGGTGACTATCAATTCGCCGTTGGTGGGAAGATGCAACTTGTTGCCATTGCGCAGAGGATGATTCCGGTTGTAATCGGCGGCGGCTAAAAGTAAATCAATTGTTTGTCGTGACGACACTATGTTTACCCCATCTAACGTGACTGATCTGACTGGATATCAGCGCTTCGGTACCATACGCATGCCTGATTCCACGCACCAAAATTTCTGCTTCCGTCACGTCACGGTATCGGCTTCCTCGGTTGATTGGCCCGAATCGGGATCTTTATTATTGGTGCGCGTCAGTTGGACGGCGCTGCCCATGCTGAGCACAAACTGCAACCGATTATGTACCTCATCCATCGATTTTGGCCGGTCAGATGGACGGTTTTCGACACACTCGAGTATCAGGCGTGACAAGGGGACGGGTATCCTCGGATTGACCTCGTGCGGCGGGACCAAGATTCGCGCATCAATTCCGCTTACACCCGTTCGCTTTCTCGGAATGACGGTCGGAACATGTCGATCGGTTACACACCAATAAATGGTGGCACCAAAATTGAAAATGTCCGTCGCCGGGGTGAGCGGACCCAAAGCTACCTGTTCCGGCGCAATGTAGTCGGGCGTGCCCTGTATACGGTTTTTCACCGTGCCTATTGAACAACTTTGACCAAAGTCGATAATTTTCGATACGTTACGACTATCCACGAGAATGTTATTCGGCTTGATATCGGCGTGCACATAACCCATTTTGTGCAGCGCCGCGAGCCCCTCCGCCACCTGGCATGAGATTTCCAGCAACGATTTAAGATCGGCGGGTCGTTCTACATCCAGCGATGTACCGTCAAACATATCCATCAAAAGATGTAATTCATTTAATGCAAGAAACTTACGACGGCGTATAAGCCGGTGGCTCTTCCGCAGGACGGGATGTGTGAATTGGCTGCTGATGGCATATTCCTGCTCTGCCTGCTCGATAAACTTGTCGTCTTCGGCCGTGCGCCGAATGACCCTCTTCAGGGCGTAAAGCTGCCGGGTTCGGGTTTCGCAAACCGCGTAAATGGTGCTGCGTGCCCCGTATCCAAGACATGAAAGCACGTCAAATTCTGGAATTTCCGGCAATATTTCCGTCGATGGTGCCATTAACGTCGCAACACCCCAAAGCCAACCACCTGTGCCGCTTCTATGACCCACTCACATTTTAAATAATGAGTCCACAGCCCAAGGTGCATTTTACACAAATTACCACAACCGTCGAGACACGTAGACCAACGCGATGGGGCGTTTTGTCGCCGGCGCGCAAAAGAAGCTCGACGTGGTGAAACGAGAAACCATGTTGGATTCGGTTAACGATCTAGTGTGCTAGAAGCTGGCCAAGACGTTTGGCAAGGCGGACTTCAGCGGCACTCGCATGGCTGCGTGGGTTGAGGTTCCAGTCAAAAAGCACTCGCGAGTTGGGAATACCAAGCTTTCGCTGCAAGCCCTTGACCAATGCCACCGTCGCCTTCAACTGTCGATTCGACACCTGCTGATGAGCAAGATTACCTATCAGGCATACGCCAACAGCGTTTTGGTAGGGGTTGGGCACGGTATGATAATAATAAGGCCATGTACAATAAGGTGCGGCAGGTTGTTGGTCCCGCCATGATGACCCAACTTCTATGTTACCGCTTGGATATCCCCGATAGTTAACCGCATTATCAACAACGAAATGAAAGTTGACGGCAGCTCGATGCGCCATTACCGATCCAGTAACACCCCCTATCTGCCGGCCAGACGTCAAACCGGCCAAATTACCGGACGACTTGCCCGACTGATACAGGATGATATAGTTCCACTGCGACCGACGCAATGGCACTTGGGGCTTTATCAGCGAACTGATCGACTGGGCTGAAGTTGCCGCCTGCATCAAAATGGGCCGCACGGAGGCACTGGTCAATGGCTGGTTTTGCATAAGACTTAGCGCAACCGCGCTTAGGGTGAGTGAGGTTAACAACGAAACCATGACCGCGAAGACACGCTTGTGGCTGATGGGCTTTTTGGTTGCTCCCGATGATTTTGTGTTTTTAGAGCCCATACGCATCCCATGCATCGTCAAGACCGCATACCTAAATGATTGTCGGATGACGCATCAAAAAACATTAACAAAAATGGCGTTTTCTGAGTTTTTTGGCGTTCATTTATCCAAACTTTCATATACAAGCGGGCATTATTCAAAGGCAACGCTTTTTCCAAGCGTCTGCCCCCGCCTTGGCCGCTACGAGAGCACCACACCATAACGACTTCGGAGTATAACGTTCAATCATTAAATTGCAATAAAAACCGATATTTTTTGTCTTTATAGCCGATTTTATTTTGCAGGTTACGAAGGGAGACCTTATGCGTGTATATTTTATGCCGCTTTGGCAGCCAGTCGCAGCGGAGCGTCAGACCCTCGCTCCGGTACGATTTATCAGGGTGCTTTTGGGTGTGATCCCCCCACCGAGTCCCCTTTTGCAACGGTTGCCGGATCGGGTCATGTGGCCAACACGCGTTGACGGGGTTTTCTTGTAATGGTTGACGCTGGGATTCGCCGACGATACGCTGGCCGATTACATATCGGTCGTGGTCGGGGGGAAGAGCGAAATCAAAGGCCTGCGGATACCGCCGCTACTGCATCGGTTGATGGTAGGGCGCCAAGGAAGGCCGTGTGAGGAGTTCAACGTGAACATTGACAGACTTGCAAAAAGAGCAAAACGCTTGGCCATGCTGGCATTGCTGCTTGGCCTGGTGGAATTGCTGGGTGGCTTGGTGCTCGTGGCGATGGCCCTGATTGGCGGCAGTGAGGGAGGTGCCCACGCATCGGCGAACGTGTCCACCTTGACGACCGGATTCATAGCCGGCTGCCTGCTGGTGTGTACGGGATTGTTAACGGCTGTCGGCGGGTTTGTGCTCATGCCGCTTATTGATCTGCGGGTGCTTTCCAAGGCCGAGGAAAATTGGCATTATGAACAATTGCGTGGTGCGGCGGAAAGCCACCGTCAAATACTTGAAGCGATCCGTGACAGCACCACGCTGTCAGATCAGGCTAAGCAGATTGCCTACCGTCATAAGGACCGGGAGGCGCTGCGGCACGCGATTCGTGAAGATATTGACAAAAATGATTATGAAGCCGCCTATTGGCTGGTTACCGAAATGGAGAAGCGTTTTGGAAATCGCGCCGAGGCGTCGCAGTTGCGCGAATTGATAGACAGTTCGCGCAAAGGCTTTATTGAACGCGAAGTGCGTGAATCCCTGGATCATTTCGACCAGTTACTCCGGCGCTTTGACTGGGCGGGTTGTCAGCGCGAGATGGACCAACTCATGAAGCTTTTCAGCGGGCATCCCGATGTGCAGAATCTGCCGGATCGAATTGCTAAAGCCAAGGATGCACATAAGCGCGAGTTGCTTAAGGAATGGATGGATTCTGTCCAGAAGGACGACGTAAATCGCAGTGTGGAGCTGCTTAAACAATTGGATCAATACCTGACGCCGGGCGAAGCTGAAAGCTATATTGAAATCGCCCGTGACGTTTTCAAGAAAAAGCTCAACCAACTTAGCGCGCAGTTTTCGCTGCATGTGACAGACAAAAATTGGAATGATGCGGCACGAATTGGCCAGCAGATCATCGACGAATTTCCCAACACGCTCATAGCCAAACAGGTTAAGGAGCGGATGCCGATACTGCGGGAAAAGGCTACAGGAGTCTCCATGCCGGCCACCAACTGACCGGCATGGGGAAAAAGGCCCGGCCACCGTTGACGCACGCGATATCAATTCGCCCTGCGGGGTAGCGGCAAAACCTTAAACCTGATTACACGATTCGCTGCGGACAACAGCACGGTCTTTATGAAAATATTGTTTTTAGCTTCCGGGGCCTTCGCCATTCCCACACTTCGAGCGCTGGCCGCCGAGGGACCTCATCAAATAGCGGTCATTACCCAGCCCGACAAACCAGGCGGACGCGGACGCCACCTTACCCCGACACCGGTGGCCGAAGCGGGATCGCAATTGGGCCTGCCGGTTATTAAAACGGATTCAGCCAATGGCTTGCTGCCGCAGTTGCCCATTGACCGGCCGGACTTACATGTGGTGATTGCATTCGGCCAGAAATTGTCCGATGAATTTGCCGCCGCCGCCCGACTCGGAGCAATTAACCTTCATGGGTCACTGTTGCCACGTTTTCGCGGGGCAGCCCCCATCCAGTGGTCAATATTATCAGGGGACACACACGCCGGGGTCAGTGTGATCCGCATCAGTTCTGTGATGGACGGTGGAGCGATATTAGCCAGCCGGGCAACGCCCATCGGCGCGTCGGAAACAGCCGGTGAATTACATGACCGGCTCGCCCTGCTCGGTGTTGAAGCAATGACGGATACCATCAGACAACTCGCCATGGGTACCGCAACCCCCAAACCACAGGATGAATCACAGGCGACCCGGGCACCCAAACTTGATAAATCCATGTCGTGGGTCGATTTCAGTAAGTCGTCCCGGCAGGTGTCCTGCCGTATCCGCGGCCTTTCGCCATGGCCGGGATGCCGGGCCACACTGCACCGTGCACGGGGGGATCATCCCGTCGAGTTGCGACTGATTAAAGTCTTGTCACAAGATGACGAAATTAATCGGCAGTCACCCGGCGTATTTATTAATCGAACGGATGTGGCATGCGGATCGGGTACGGTGCGGATTCTCGCCGTTCAGCCGAGTAATCGCGCCGCCATGTCAATGACGGATTTCGTCAATGGCCACGCGGTAACGGCCGGAGACCGACTCGTCAGCGAACCACCCACGGAGTGAGCGAGAGAA
This sequence comes from Planctomycetota bacterium, assembly GCA_021818445.1. Classification (GTDB taxonomy): domain Bacteria; phylum Planctomycetota; class Phycisphaerae; order WQYP01; family WQYP01; genus JAJZGD01. Next base: position 56,359 of record JAKAEB010000001.1, on the reverse strand, counting down.
TCAACCAGCGGGTTCCTGCATTTACAAACAGACTAACGATAATCGCTGTATAAATCGTCTATCACCTGGTCCTCCCAGCCATTTACATTTCCGATGTAGTGGTTCACCATTACCGAAAAAATAAAAGTGCGATGATGATCCCACAGATAGCCGCTCAGCGTGGAAGCTCCAGTAATGTGTCCATCCTTGGCCCGGATGTGGGCAGCGGCCGGAGAACCGCGAAATCGGTAAATCAGCGTGCCATGGCCCGGACGACAAAGCGAATCGACAAACACCTTGGCGTGCGGCAACGTAAGGTCGTGTGCCAGCACGTCCACCAGAACGGCCGGGGCGATATGGTCGTGATGAGAAAGCCCGGACCCGTCTACCATGTGAACCAAATTGACATTGATTCCGATTGATTTGAGATAGGCCATGATCGCTGCATCCCCATTGGCCCAGCTACCGGGCGCTCCGGTGGCCAAATGCCCAAGCAACTTGCACAGACACTCCGCCATGAGATTGATGCTGTCCGTGTTGGCGCGATGCAGAATATCAACCAAGGGTGTCTGATAGACGGCCACCAAATGCGGTGCACCGCCGACGTTGGCAAGTGTCCTGCGAATGACCGATCCGGTAACGGCGATGCCGGATTCGCGCAGGACATGCCTGAATACCGTACCGGTGTAAAGGCCGGGGTCATGAATGGTCACCTGCATGTAGTAGTTGGTCGCGGCGTTGACCATTCCGCGCAGTGAGAGCTGATTACTGCCCGGAGGCCGCCAGAGCCAGACACTTTCGTTGGGGCCGCGCCGGGCCTGAATGGTGACGGGGGTGTACGAGGTGGCGGGGACTAAATTCACGCCGAGGCTGCCATCGGGATTGATCCGTGGTGCCCACTGCACACAGTTCATCGCGAAATTAAGCCCCCCCACTTCCGCTTCATACCAGTCGAGACGCTGGGAAGAAGGCGTGGGCCATTGCTGATTAAAAAAATGATGATTAAAGATGGAATCATCAATGTAAATGTTGTGTACGCGGCTTATGCCCAGCTTTTTCAGTTGGGTGGCCCAGTCATGAAACACCTGCGTGACTTTCCATCCCACGCGCTGACAGAGTACTGGATCGCCCAAAGCGGGGTCCCCACCACCGACAATAACCAGATTGTTTCCCACCCGGTAAAGCCGTGTTTTAATGACCGCCTTGGCACCGAGCTTTGCAAACGCGGTGCTGGTGGTCAGCAGTTTTCCATTGCTGCCGGGCATAAGAGGCAGGTCCGCGTTGTGCTCATAAATTGGCTCTATCCCCGCCGGCCCCATTTCCGCCAGGCATATACCGACTTGCGCCCCACGCAGTTGGGATGAGTGCAGCAATACAGCTATCTGGCGTGACAGACTCTCCGCCCTTGCCAACGAGGTGGAAAAACCACCGACCAGAAACATGATTCCAAAAACGCAGACAATAAATCGCTGGTACATCCATGCACCTTAAAAACTACCACATCGGCACCGAAACGCCTTCGGGCCCAACATCCATACGTCGCCCGACACACTTCAGTGCGAAACGGGTGATCCAATTTGTTTACTTAATTCGTCCAGCTTTTTCTTCAGCAGGTCCTGTGTGCCGGCCTCTAAATTAAGCCGAAGCAGAGGCTCGGTATTGCTTTTTCTCACATTGAACCACCATGTGTCATATTGCACGGTAATGCCGTCCAGATAGTCGATCTGCGCATCGGCATAGCGATCGGCAAGGCGTTTGATGGCGGCATCTTTATCGGCAACTTCAAAATTAATCTCCCCGCTGCCATGCCAGCGCATCAGCGGCTTGAATATCTGGCTGGCAGGTTCATCACGACCGCTGAGCACCGAAAGCACACACGCGAAGGCTATGGCCCCGCTATCGCAATTGAAATTATCACGGAAATAGAAGTGCCCTGATAATTCACCACCGAAAACACCATGTCGTTCGGCCAGCGTCTTTTTCATAAAGGCATGGCCAACTCTCTCGCGCACGGCCGTGCCACCGGCGTTTTCGATTTCCTCCTTGACGACCCGGCTGGATCGCAAATCGTAAACCACCGCTGCTCCGGCATTATCGCGCAAAAAGTGAGACGCCAAGAGCGCCGTGACAATATCACAACGCAGGATACGGGCCTGCTCATCGACGAAGATGCATCGGTCGGCGTCTCCATCAAAGCAAACTCCCAAGTCGGCGCCCGTTGAAAGCACCAACTCCTGTAACTGTCGCAAATTGGCGTCAACCAGAGGATTGGGTTCATGCACAAACGAGCCGGTTATCTCCATATTGACCGACGATAGCTTCAAATTGGGATAGTTTGCAAATATCTCGGGCACAAACTTACCGGCCATACCGTTACTGCCATCAATAGCCACGTGCAGCGGACGTTTGAGATGCAGGAATTTCAACACGTGCCTGCGGTATCCATCCATGAGATCCATCTGAATTAAATCACCTTTAGCCTGGGGGGCTGGGCGGCCGGTCATTTGTTCGCAAATCGCCTGAATTTCCTTCAGCCCAGTGGCCTCACCGACCGGTTTAGCCTTCATACCGCTAATTTTAAAGCCGTTGTACTGGGCCGGGTTATGCGATGCCGTGGTTTGAATCCCGCCGCAGCATTTTACAGCGTTGATCGCATAGTAAATCATCGAGGTGTCAATCATTCCGATATCGACGACCGTAACTCCTGCGGCCCGAATGCCATCGATGAGGGCCGACGCCAGCGCCGGGCTGCTCGGTCGCATATCCCGTCCCACCACCAGGCGCTTATATTCAGGGTCGCCAGCGTGCTCCGCCGGTATGTTTTTAGCTAAAAAAACCGCCGTGGCGTAGCCGATCTTCCAAGCTGCTTCTTCGTTGAGCGGATCGGGATAAGTACTGCGCACGTCATAGGCTTTAAACAACATACTGAACACGCATGCCTCCAGATTGAAAAAAACATTTCTTAACCGTACACGGCACGGTTAATGCCACGGCGGTTAACTAACTTCCCCGCCGCGCCTCCCTGCATGTTAATGCAGAGCCGATGCTTCATCTACCACCGAATCCTTTCAACTTCGATTAAAATGCGGGGACGATGACAAACCCTCCCACAACTAATCGTCAAGCGGCATGGGAGGTTACGGCGCGTCTGCAATCTAAAAACTTTGAAGCCTACTGGGCCGGTGGCTGCGTACGCGACCAACTCCTGCGTGTCGAGCCGAAGGACTATGATGTCGCCACCAATGCCAAGCCGCATGAAATAAGGGCACTGTTCCCCCGAAGTCAATCCGTCGGAGCGGCGTTTGGCGTAGTGATCGCCCATGTCCACGGCCACACCATCGAGGTTGCCACGTTTCGAACCGACGGTGTGTACAGCGACGGTCGGCGACCGGACAGCATTCAGTTTGCCACCGCAAAGGATGATGCCCAACGGCGCGATTTTACCATCAATGGCATGTTTTTTAATCCGATAAACGGCGAGTTGGTGGACTACGTCGGCGGACAGAAAGATGTGAGCCAAAAATTGATTCGAGCCATTGGCGATCCACATGCCCGCTTTGGCGAAGATCACCTGCGAATGATGCGGGCGATTCGGTTTGCAGCCCGATTCGGTTTCGACATTGAGTCAGCCACATTTGCCGCCATCCGAAACCAGCATGAAAAAATAAAACTCATCAGCCGGGAACGCATTGGTCTGGAACTTAAAGGTATCCTGGCAACAGCCCATCGCGTGCGCGGTATGGCCCTGCTGGCAAAAAGTGGGCTGCTGTCTGACATCTGGCCAGATGAATTGAGTATCGCCAGTCATCCCGATACCCCGGATGTACCCAGTGCCTTGCGTGAAGGCTGGCTGGCAAATCTGCCACCGATCGCAGCGTTTGAAATTGCACTTGCGGCGCTGGTCCACGATTTATCAAGAGATGGCGGGTTGACCCGCGAATTCTGGCCGAGGCTGCAGAGCCATCTGATGCTCAGCAACGACGAAATTGGTGCGGCGGCGTGGATCAATCGCCATATGGAAGACCTGCAACGGTGGTGTGAGCTTTCGCGTAGCGAACTTAAGCGCATGATGTCGAATGCAAGATTCCCGCTTTTGAAGGAGCTCTTTTTTTGTGTCCATGATGATGCGTATCTGCAAGCGCATCTGGCCGATTTGCAGGCCGAGGGCGTCCGACCGGAACCTTTCGTTACCGGAGAAGATTTGATTTCCCTCGGTGCCACGCCCGGACCGGGCTTTAAGCAATGGCTGAATATTCTCTATGACATGCAACTTGCCAACGAATTTGCGGATAAAAAGGAGGCCTTGACGCACGCCCGCGCGCTGGTTGAATCGAGCCCGCATCAGCCTTGATGCGATCAGTGCCGGGAGGCATCTGCGAAATGCCAATGCGACTTCAAACGAATATGCCGCGCCGATGCGGGAAAGAATGCGACCTTGCCCATATGATAGATGGAATAGGTTATTGTTTACTGAGCGAAGGAGATTATCCGCGATGTCAAACGTCATACCAAAGGCCGCAGAGAGTCATGAACGACCCATCAGCCCACCGGCAGCGCGTGGTTCGGCGGCTGCAGCCGCACCGGAGCCGACAACTGCGCACCCAACTGCTAAAGCCCGCCAATATATTTCGTTCAGTTTTTACAAAATCATGCCGGAATTTCGCCGTCTTGCCAAAGACATCCAAGCCCAACAACTGCATGATCTGGTTAACTTGGTCAAGGCCAATGATCCAACCAAAATGCTGTTGGTGGTGTACAGTTGCGTCGGCACAAGACCGGATGTGGATATTATGTTCTGGAAGATCAGCTATGATCTTGACCAACTGCAGCATTTTTCCGCTGCCATTAATCGGCTACCCATCGGTGGATACCTGACAACCCCCTACAGCTACCTTGCACAAAGCAAGCGCAGCACGTATGTGGATAAGATTGATCCTGCCCATGACGACACCCGCACCAGCATTGTCCCCGGCAAACGTAAATATAATTTCGTTTACCCGTTTGTTAAAACCCGCGATTGGTATTTGCTCAGCAAGCAGACGCGGCAAGGTGTGATGGATGAGCACATCATGGTGGGAAATAAATACCCCTCGGTAAAACTCAATACAACGTACAGTTTTGGCATTGATGATCAGGAATTTGTAGTCGCATTTGAAACCGACCAGCCAGGCGACTTTCTCGACTTGGTGCAGGAACTGCGCGAAACCGAAGGCAGCCGCTTCACGCTGCGTGACACACCCATTTTTACCTGCGTGCAAACCCCCATTGAGATGCTGGTAAATGAACTTGCGGGTATTTAAGGACAGCGGTGATTCGCACGATAAGCGTGCGTTACCATGTGGGCGGGATTTTCTCAACCATACTCATTTTCAATGTCGGTGGTGCCGCGCCGTTGTGGGGTACAGCCATGATGGCGGGGAAACCCCGCGTTTAACTGTTCCGTGCAGGCCGGTACGTGCGCAGCTTCGCCGTGTTCACCTGAACACTAATGCACAGTTCGTCGGCACACCAAGATATGCCGGGACGCCACCCGCGCGGGACTGAATGCCTCGGTATTTTGCCAAGTTCCCAGCGTTGAAAGTGGTAGACGCGCTATGCCCGCGCAGCAGAGCATTATCTTCGCACGATAAACTTGCCATACATGCCCTGCTTGGCGTGCATGGGCATCTGGCATAAATAATAATATATACCGGGCTTTTCAGGTGCCTTAAAATGGGTTGACTCGGCGTAGTACAACGATTTGCGTAAGGACTTTCGCGATCGGGGCATGATCATCGGTAAACTCACCAACTGATGTTTGACGGGCAGGCTGATAACCATGTGGAATGGTGGTTTGATCTTGCCGATTACCACACCATGCATCATGCCGGGGCCGTAATCCATATTCAGCAGGGTAAGATCAATTTTGGCACCCCCTTTCACCGAAATTGCCGGGTCCACCAGTTTATGAATTTCAAAGGTCTGGTCCGGAGCACCCGGTTCCACAGCGATCATGCGGATATGTATTTGTTTGCCATGAAATACCACTACTGGGTGCTTTTTGCTTCCACTCACTTTGCCTTCGCGATCGGCCGCGTTGACAATTTTTTGCGCCTGCCTGTACCCGATCAGCACACCCCCCATGGCCATGTGTCTGGGCATGGGGCCCATCTTCATGTCGCCCATACCGCCGGCCAAACATACTGGAAGGTTTGAAGTAAAAGCCCATATCGCCCCGCCGATTGCTGCAATCGCTGTACCAATCATTATGAAATTAGTCGCTTTCATGTTCGTCTCCTGTAAAAAAAGTTGAATAAGTAATGTGCAAGACCATTACATGGGCGGCGCCGCCGGTGATGACGGACCGGGAATCGGTGCCGGTATGTTTTCCGGATTGATCCCATCGCGATGCAGATCACGTACTTGGGCCGGCTCGGCGACGGTCCCCTTGGGGACCTCCGATGCATACCAGCCGACATCGTCGTAACTGGTTATGCCGTCGCGTACCTTAAGTATGGTGAACATCCCGCCCATATTAATAAATCCATAGGGACCTTTGCCCCCTTCCATGGGTGCGGTATTGGCCATAGTGGGCATGCCCATGGGAGAACCCATCCCATCCTGACCCATGGTCATATATTGCGGTAGCAACTGGCGCATCTTGTGGCCCAGTTCTCCCGGCTTAACGCCGATCATGTTGCCGAAGTGATGCCCCATCTGCGTCATGGTGTGGTGGGTCATATGGCAATGCATAGCCCAGTCGCCGGGGTTGGTGGCATCAAACTCCACGACACGGGTAGACCCCACCGGCACCAGCACCGTAGTTTCCGGCTGCCAGGCAGAAGGCGGATAATCGCCACCGTCACTGCCGACAACCTGAAAGGAATAGTTATGCAGATGAATGGGATGGTGATCCATCGGGCCTAAGTTACCGAGGCGGATGCGCACGCGCTGGCCGGTGCGGGCGACCAAAGGATGCGTTGACGGAAACGACTTACCATTCATGGTAAAGACGTTGAAGTCTGACATTTCCAGTGGATTGGGCCGATAGGTGCCCGGCACGATGCTCCATTCGTGCAGCATGATGGCAAAATCGCGATCCACCCGGTAGCGCGGTTTGCGCGGGTGAATAATAAACAGTCCCGCCATGCCCAATGCAATCTGCGTCATCTCGTCGTAGTGCGGGTGATACATCTTGGTGCCAGGCTCAACGAGATTGAATTCATATTTGAATGTCTCTCCCGGCGGGATGGGGTTTTGCGTCAGGCCGCCTACACCATCCATACCGTTATCCACATAGACGCCGTGCCAATGGACAGTAGTTTTTTCCGGCAGGCGATTGGTCACATAGATACGGACTCTTTCGCCTTCGACGGCCTCCAGCACGGGGTTGAGCATGCCGTTATATCCCCAGACGAGTGCCTTAAGTCCGGGGACAAATTCATTCCAAAATTCCATGGCGACCATATGGAATACTTTTACTCCATCAACAATTTTGAAGGGCAGCGTACCGGTATTGGGTGCCACCACCGGAAGATAATCGCGGTTGGGAAGCCCGGGCGGCAAGGGTTTGGCCCATAATGCCTTGGCATGTGCCGCCGATCGATCCCGGTTACCGTACGACGCCCCTTCACGGGCCACCGGCGGAACGGATGCCCCCTGCGCCGCCGTCGCCTTGAAAACGGCCCCGGCCGCCAGAGCGGCGCTGGATGCTAAAATGGTACGCCGATTAATTTTATCATTCATATTTCATACTCCTGAAAATATACTCTGACATCGAATCATTTTTTATTTGCCATTCCGTGGGTACTGGCGGTGGGCAATCGACCGCCGAGCGTTGCGGACAGACGCGCCCGATCCAACCAATACATTTCCAATGCTTTCACATAGCGCCGGGCGGCATTAATTTCATCAATCTTCGCCTGCATAAGCAAAAACCCGCTGTCCAGCATGCCGTTGTAGGAGAGCTGCGTTTCATGCAGCATCCGCCGTCGCAACGGCAGCATGACCTTGCGGTAAAAGAGCACGCGTAGAAACGCCGCCTTAAGAGCGACCCAGCGGGTACGCACCTGCGAGCGGATGCCGATGGCCAGTGATTCATAATGCCGATAAGCCGCCAGATACCGTGCCCTCGCTATGGCCTGCGCCGGCTGGCCCTGATTAAAGATCGGCACGGGTATGGAAATTGCCGGCCCAAGTGTGCCGCGCACATCGGGGTCGCGCACATAGTTGGCACCAATCGTCGCACCGGGCAATATGCCCGCCCAGCCGGAAACCTTTACTGCCACGGCCGCAGCCTTAAGCCCGTTTCGTGCCATTTTCAGGGTCAGGCTCCGTCGCAATGCCAAGGCCGTGAGTCCGGCGAAGTGCGTTTCATGAAGCGGATCGGGCAATCGGACGGGAAGTTTGGCGGATGCGTCCCATCCCCATAGTCCCATGAGCCGATACAAATGCTCGCGGTCTTGCAGATAGCTGGCCTTATCCAGCGATAACTGCATGCGTACCTGTTCGGCAATCACCAATTGCCGGTCGTAGGCCAAGGGGGGTGTGTTGCCGGCCTGCCGCATTTTTTTTGCGAGGTCCAGGGCCGCATCCTGGCCTTTTTTAATATCCGTTTCCAACTGGATCATCTGCCGGTCGCCAACGACGCGATCAAATGCCTGCCGGGTACGGTATGCCAGCTTGATAACCGATTGGGCAATCATGGCTTGCGTGGCCTTAAAGTTGGCGTGGGCTTCATTTTTGCGGGCCGGCAGGAGAAGGATATTGGCAAAATCCTGTGCGATGCTCGCGTCCCAACCGTAATTGGGTGCCGCGGGAAAGCGGAAATCAAACGCCAGAACCGGATTACTGATCAGGCCGGCCTGCACAACCTCCGCCTGTGAAATGCCCAGTTGTTCATATCGGGCCTGCAATTCAGGGTTGTTAAGCAAGGCGACTTCAACCGCTGCCGAGGGGGTTAATTGGCGTTGCAATATCCGGTGCACAAGACCGTCAAGTTTTTGCTGTTGCTTTTGGTTCTGGGCCCAGATCAGCGGCTGTCCAAGACGCTGTTTTGCTGCCAATGATACCGATTCGAACCCGCCCCGCTGCGGTACTGATGCACAACCGCCACATGCAAGGGCGACGAGCAGTATGCCCACCGATCCAGCACGCCAGTAGCCGGCAATTCGTTTGTTCATTGTTTGCCCCCCATATTTTTAGACGTATTCATTTTCATTCCCGGCATGTTCATACCGTGCATGTCATCGGTCGCAGTTGGTAAAGTTTTTTTACCCGCATGAACCGATGGTGGTGCCCCAGGTAAATTGGCACCGGCTGTAACCGCAATTGGATTGGATTCCTGTACGGCGGCCGCCACATTCAGAAAATCCGTTCCTGGAAATGCCGGGCCGACCGCGGCCGAGGGATTGGCCGGGTTATCCATAGCCACGGGCGCAATCGTGGGCACGTGCGCACAGCCGGCGAGAGACAGAGCCAGCAGGGCAAAAGGAAATAATTGACGCAACATATGAAGCAACTCCTGATAAATAACAGACGCTCAAGCCGCTGCACCATAGAAGGCGCAGCATTCCGGCAACCGGGGCGAGGTGATTTGATCAGGTTATTAAATAATCAGGGCGCAACGCTGGCGCAGCAGTGTTTTTGCGCCGGCATCGGCAGTGAAGTACCGCTGTGGACTGGTGGCAAATACAGCCGCACCTGTCACGCCCCTCAAGGCCGTTAAGCAGGCGGCGAATGAATGCCCGAAATGGTTGCAGATGGTGGTGGCAGAGTCGCGCAACACGCCTTTGAACAGGTGATCAAGGCACATCGGCTCAGAATTGCGCCCGCACGATATTCCGTACAGGCCTGTCGGCCTCTGCTTAGGCAGATACCGCGACGCCACACCAGGCCCAGGGGCACACTGGCAGGCAGAAATTGAGGTAGCTCCAGGGGCCCTTATCAGGCCGATGACCATATCATGGCAAGGGCAGAATATCGGCGCGACAGCCACGATCAAAATCAATAGGGGGATAAAAGCCATCCGAACAATGCCCATCCGGTGACTATATCAATGCGGGCAGACAGGGTCAAGACGGAAATCGGGCTGAATCAACCCGGAGTGAACATCGATAACATTTTAGGGGTTCAGTTGGTGCCGCAATGTGCTAAGCGTTTTTTTCAGGGCTGGATACGTCACACCAAAAGTACCCGCGCTGCGCCCAATCACCGGTCTCGCTCGCCAGAAATACATGGCCGCGGGCTTGCCCGGAGATGCCCAATTGGGATGCTTCGGCCAAGGGATCGTGTTTGATACGGTGGCGCAGCCTCTGTGGCTCTTTTCTCTGTGCGCTAAAAACAAACAACAAGCATCATCATGCCATCGGCATGATACCTTTACTTGCACAGGGAAGTGTTACGATCTCGCGCAGAGACTCGGAGGCACGGAGAGAATTAACAAATACAAAATAATCAGTTTCGCAAGTCCTCGCGTTCTTGGCGCTCCCGGCGGTGCAAATAATTACCCTGATTCACCGCGAAGGGCGCGGAGGACGCCAAGAAACGCCAAGCATACGGGATATGGACCTGCCCAATTGTCGTGATGCGGCCAATATTGCGAGATTTGTCCAGTGCCACAACCTCTGTGGCTCTTTTTCTCTGCGCGCTAAAAAAACAACAAACATCATCATGCCATCGGCATGATGCATTATGTCACACAGAGAGGTTTTTATATCTCGCACAGAGCCTCGGAGCCGCGGAGAGAATTAACAAATACGAAATAATCAGATTCGCAAATCTTCGCGCTCTCGGCGCACCCGGCGGTGCAAACTCCTTTTCCTCACCGCGAGATTCGCAAAGTTAACAGTTAAAACTTTCGGTATGGGAATGGCCCAGCGAGCCGCCGGGCTTGTCCCGGCGCGCTAACGAATGACGCATTCCTGTGCGAAATATCGCTGTGCCCTCCTTGCAGCCCGAACCCCCGCGCGTTATGTTGCCAGTTGTTGATTCCAGTTTTGAGGCCGATTGATGGTCGCAATTGCTGAAAATAAAACTCCCACGGGCGGTAGCAGCTACAACGCCGATGCCGAAACGCAGAATTATTATGTGCGGAACCGGTATTATGCCGCGCATCTGGGCAGGTGGCTTACCCGCGACCCGATCGGCTACCAAGGCGGAATCAATCTTTACGAATGCGTCCAAAGCAGCCCGGTGGGGAAGGCAGATGCCTCCGGGTTGGGCGGCGGCAATCCGAACTTGTATCCACCGCCTCCGCCACTTTCGCCCCAAACGCAGGCTCTGTTGCAGCAATACTCTGGCCGAAACGCGGGGAATTATCCGACCAACCTCCCACCGCCCTACGATGGGGTTGGCGGTGCCGTACTCGGTCCATTACTCGCTGGCGGGTGGCATTTCACGGGCGCGACGGGCAGGGAAAAGGTCGGCTACACCGGCATCCATAAAGTGATGGTGGACGGGCATTGCGTAAAAATAGGACTTCCTGTGTACGCACCCACGGCGCAGGTTGAACGGGGTGAGAATCCACCTGCTTGGTTTACGCACGCCGTCGGAATGGTTGTCGGAACGGCCGCAGCCGCCGGGACGGGCCTTTTAACAAAAAATCCCGTACAGAGCCTGGCCGTGGGTGCGGCGGCCAGCGAGGGGGCAACCGATGCGGTCGACTGGGCCCTCGACGGCAATCCCTATCAGACCAAATGGATAAGGGTTTACGGGCCAACTTGGGTTGGCACACAGCCGGTGGTGGTACCATGAGCGGCACTGGTGTTGCATCGCAGCCAATTTTTGTCAGACGCAGTAAATTCGATTGGACGCTCGCTCGGTTTTCTAACGTATGTATCGAGTCTTTGTGCGGTGGTGCCGTTGCGGTTACGCTCTTTGAAGTCTTCGACGGCTTATACAACTCGGGGGCCCTGCTGTACGGCCGTCTCTGGGTGGAGGGATTCTGGTCGTTAATCGGAATATTGAGTTGCCTGGTTTTCCTCGCGGTACTCGTTGCGAGGCGTTGGGGCCGCGACGCGGTAGCCCCCATCCGAGCCTTGGGACTGTTGCATGACACGCCGAGGGGCGTCGCGGTCGCGCTGCCGGCCGAAAAGGTCGCCCTTCTGGCTGCAGAAGAGGGATTCGGGCCGGCGAGCGGGTATCGGTTCCCGGTCGCGGGCTTCGTGGTTCGGGGCGACAGGAAGCAGTATTTTGTTCTATCCGCCACTCGGTACGATAAGGGTGCGTCCGCAGTGATTATCGAGGCAAGCGGCCCGTCGGGGACACCGGATGCCTGCTGGATTGGTGCCACCTCGAAAGCGGTAGAATATGCGGACGGTTTGCTTGTGGTATTTTCGGTACTTACGCAGAGGGTGGCTTTCTCGGGGGGACTTTGGTTCCTTTGCCCGGCGGTGGCGTTGGTCGCATGGACTGTGGCAAGGCCTTACCTTGCGAGGCGGGCACCGCTTGACGCCAAGATCGCCACGCTTCTGCGCCCCATGGCCCCCGCCGCCGATGCTGCAGGCAAAACCGCAGCCATCGAATGAGCCAATCGTCCGAAAAGCGCATCGGCTGATGACCGTACCAACGCACGCGCTGAAGCCGGCCAATTTTTGAGGAAACCCGACCGGCGTGGATGCGCCAGCCATTCGCCGCCCGCTGCCCGCGTCGCAATATTGCGGGCGTAAAGCCGAATTATTGGGGTCGGTGCCATGGTCGTGGTTAATAAAAAACTAATCGGCTGGCGTTCTTTTCTTGGCGCGCTTTGTGTTGAAAATAGGGGCGGCCGGATGGGTCATGCGTCGTCACGCGTGCACCATGCACGCGGCTAAATGGGGGGGCGGATGCGACGTTGTTGTCACAGGGGCCGCAATTTGGCATTGCAATTAGCGCCCATCGCCCGGCGACGGCGCTAAACATGGGGCATGCGGCCGACATTTATTGATCCGCACGAACGCTTGGGTGGGCCGCCGCGTAGCGGGTGGCCTCCGTCTCCCGCGCCATCCCGATCGGCTTGTATTTCAGGTGAAAACTCTCAAGGACATTGGGCGGCGCGATATCGGGAGTTCCGCTGTTGAAGATGGGGTTCGGGGCATACTCGATGGCCAGTTGAATTTCCTGCGCGACGGCATCGCCGCGCAGGAGTGAGACCAGCACGAGGGACGCATCCAGCCCTGCCGTCACACCGGCGGCGCTGATTATGTTGCCATCGAACACGACCCTTGCATCGGCAAGAGTTGCGCCGTAATGCCGCATCAAGTGGCGGGCACTCCAGTGGGTGGTAACGAATCGGCCCGCCAGTACGCCCGCGGCGCCGCAGAGCAAGGCACCCGTGCAGACCGAAAACAGAAGCTTATCTTCCTGCACGTGATTGCGAATGAGGCCCAGCACTTCCTCGTCGTGCATTAGCGACTGCTGTCCAAAACCGCCGGGCGGAACCAGAACGTCGAAGAGTCCTGCTTCCGCGATGCTTTTATCCGGAAATAGCTGAAGACCCTGCACATCGCGAATGGGTGCAACCCTTTTCCCGATAGTTTGAACCGCTGCGCCCGGCATACGAGAAAGCACTTCAAACGGCCCTGTGAAGTCGATCTGGTCCATTTGGTCGAAGAGCAGACAGCCAACGGAAAGCGACTGCGTTGCCAATTGTGGCTTGGCTTTATCGCTAACAAATAAAGGGATAGTCATATTGTTGTTTCCTCCTTGCGCACGATTCTGTGCGAAGGATCAAGCGCCGCTGCGATCATAACTGCGTGTGGCATAGTCAATCATCTGAACCACCAGGGCGGTCCATCCGGTTTGATGCGAAGCGCCTATGCCCGCGCCGTTATCACCATGGTAATACTCATTAAACTGAATGAGGTCTTTCCATAGCGGATTTTCCTGAAACATGGCCTGACCACCGAAAGCCGGTCGTCGGCCGTCGGCACCGCGTGTAAAGATGCTGATCATACGACGGCAAAGTTCTTCAGAAAGCTGAAGCAAATTGATCTGCTCGCCGGCTTTGGCGGGGTTGTTCACTTTGATGCCGTCACCGTAAAAGCGGTTGTAGGTACGCAGTGCCGTGATGAGGAGATAATTGGTGGGGAACCATACTGGGCCGCGCCAATTGGAATTGCCGCCGAATAGACCGGAGGTGGACTCGGCCGGTTCATAGTTGACAGCCAATTCGTGTCCGTCGAGGCGCAGGCGATAGGGATTATTAAGGTAGAAGCGGGAAAGAGATCGCACGCCGTAGGGTGAAAGAAATTCATTTTCATCAACTACGCGAGCCAAAACCCTCTGCAGACGGTGCTGATTGGCAATACTCAGCAGAAGGCGTTCGCCGTCGGCGGACGTGCTTACGCCGACGTGGGCACAGTCAATGCGATCACGCATATCGGATGAATTCCAACGGTCTTTAAATGCCGGCAAATTGACGAACCAGCTTTTTTCCAATATCTGCACGGCATACAGGGGAATAATACCGACATTGGACCGCAGGCGAAGCGGAATGACGGTGCGTCCTTCGTCACTGGTGATTTTGTCGTAATAAAAACCGTCCTGCCGATCCCACAGGCCACTGCCACCTTCAACGGGAGAATTGATGGCTTCAGAGATGGCGAGGAAATGATCGAAGAATTTCAGTGCCATGTGGCTGTAGCTGGGGTCCACCTGCGAGAGTTCAATGGCAATTGTCATCATGTTCAGGCAGAAGAGGCCCATCCAGCCGGTGCCGTCGGCCTGTTCCAGCGACAGTCCGGCGGGCAGTGGCTGACTGCGATTAAATATAGAAATATTATCAAGGCCGAGAAACCCACCTTGAAAAATATTTTTTCCCACGCTGTCTTTGCGGTTGACCCACCAGACAAAATTAATCAGGAGTTTGTGGAACATGCGTTCGAGAAATTCATGATCACCTTTTTTCCTGCGGCGTTTTTCGTTGTTGTAAATGCGCCAGGTCGCCAGTGCCTGAACGGGCGGGTTGACATCGCCGAATGCCCATTCATAGGCTGGCAACTGGCCGGAGAGATTCTGATAGCGTTCAGACACGATCAGTTCTAAATGGGACTTGGCCAGATCGAGATCGAGATAGCAGAGTGTGAGGAGATGGAAGGCCCAGTCCCAGGCGGCAAACCACGGATATTCCCAGCTATCGGGCATGACAATGATGTCGCGGGCGTTGAGGCGGGTCCAATCATGATTGCGACCTTTGAGGCGTTGGGGTGGCGCGGGGAAGTCGTCATCGCCGAGGAGCCACTGCCTGACGGGATAATTATAAAATTGCTTATTCCACAATATGCCTGACAGGGCCTGCCGGGATACCCGCCGCCATTGGGGATCGCAGTTTTCCGGCAGCATGCGGGCATAAAAATGATCGGCTTCCTTTTTCCGGGCATCAAAGGTGGCGGCACATTCCTTGAACGGCTGGTCCACCCGGGCGTCGGCAAGCAGAATTTCCACCACTTTGGTGGATTGCGGTGCCAGCAACCAGGTGAAATAAAGGGCGGCCTTGGTGCCGGCCGGCTTCTGGTGCACGGCGTTGTGTTTACCGTTGATGATGTAATCGTGGAAGGCGTCTTTAACCGCGGGATGGGTATTGGGGGCGTTGTAAAGTTTTTGACGATTGGTTTCATTAAATGTAAAAAGCGTTTCGTGGACGTCTTTCGCATGGAGGTAATAGGTGCCGAGTTTTTCATGGTCGGCTTTCAGCACCACATCGCCATTGTCTTTATTGCCGACAAGTGTGATGGTCGGTTCGGACGGGGCGTTCTTATTCCACGACCAGGTGTTGCGGAACCAGAGCGTCGGGAGCAAATGAAAGGGTGCAGGTGCCTTGCCGCAATTTTTGATGGTAAAGCGGGCATAAATTTTACCGGGTTCCAGTTTGGCATATTCGATGGTGATGTCAAAAAATGCGTCATCAGCGAAGACGCCGGTATCGACGAGTTCATATTCCGGCTGGTTTGGGCCACGGTGGCGATTGATTTCCACAAGTCCGCGATAGGGAAATTCCGCGTGGGGATAGCGGTAGATCAATTTCATGTAGGAATGAGATGGAACGTTATCGGTGGCGAACCAATATTCTTTGACGTCCTCGCCATGATTACCCTCCCGATTGGTCAAGCCGAAGAAACGTTCTTTCAGGATGGGGTCGCGGCCATTCCAAAAGGTGGGGGCAAGGCAGAGGAATTGTTCATCATCGCAAAGGCCGGCGATACCATCCTCGCTCCAGCGGTAAGCCCGACTGCGGGCCATGTCATGGGAGAAGTAGCTCCAGGCCTCGCCATTGGGTGAATAGTCTTCGCGAACGGTGCCCCACGCGCGGGCGGAGACATAGGGCCCCCACTGTCGCCATTTTGCGGCCTCTTCGGGTTTGGCCATTTTATTAGACTCATGATTGGCGGAATCAAATTCTGGTGTGGGTTGCATGTCGGCCCCCGGGTTAGACCATGGATGTCCAAAACACTTCTACCTATGGGATACACGATTGCAGAGTGCGATACAAGCGCCATCCGATAAAACTGTTTTTATTAAGGTGCGAGATGCATCTTTGGGCACCAGTGGGTATCGGTAAGAAGTTATGAAGCGTCGTATGGAGGTGATGTTGGCGGGAGGCGCATCGCCGATTAGAATAAAGATGGAGCGGATTACCATCCGCTGCAAATGCGCAGTGCCGGGGAACTCGGGAACCGCCACAACGGGGTGAGGTTTCGGCGGGGTTTTTCGTGCTGAGGCGAAATTAAAGGGAATTGGGCGTGACGACAGTAGCAGAGCCCGCCATCAAGGCGGAACCCACCGACGCGGAACTCATGCAGTGGTACAGGCAGATGGTGTTGATTCGGCAGTTTGAGCTCCGATGTGCACAGTCTTATCAACAGCAGAAGATTGGCGGTTTTTGCCATCTGTACAGCGGGCAGGAGGCGGTGGCGGTTGGATCAATCGGAGCGGTGCGGAAGGACGATTACATCATCACTGCCTACCGCGACCATGGGCATGCCATAGCCAGGGGGATGGACATTCATCCGCTGTTTGCCGAGCTATACGGCAAGCGTTCGGGGTGCTCGCACGGCAAAGGCGGGTCGATGCACTTTTTTGATACCGAAAAGAATTTTTTCGGTGGGCACGCCATTGTTGGTGCGCATATTCCGCTGGCGACCGGCCTGGGCTGGGCCATTAAATACCGTAAGCAGGACCGGGTGGTGTTGTGTTACTTTGGCGACGGAGCGATCAATCAGGGATCATTTCACGAGGCGTTGAATCTGGCCGGGCTTTTCAAATTACCTTGCATCTTTCTGGTGGAAAATAATGGCTATGGGATGGGAACGCACATTCACCGGGCATCGGCCGTCACAGAACTGAAATTGCGTACGGCGGATGCCTACGGTATCCCCGGCAAAGACGTCGATGGTATGGACTGTTTAGCGATGTACAAAATGGTGAGGTCTGCCGCAGATTACTGCCGTCAGGGAAATGGATCGATATTCCTTGAAGTTAAAACGTATCGTTATCGCGGCCACAGTATGTCAGACCCGCAGAAGTATCGCACTCATGAAGAAGTTGCGGAATACCAAAAGCATGATCCAATCGGTCGGCTTGAGAAGATATTGCAGGAAAAACGGCTGTTGGATGCGGCAAAGATCAGCGCCATAGCGGATGAAATCCACCGGGAGGTGGAAGCAGCGCACGAAAAGGCGGATGCTGATCCGACGCCTGAACTCGAAGACGTCTGGACGGATATTTACGCCCAGCCCTTTGGGCCTTACCGTTGAAACCGCACGTCGCGGTACCAAAATCATCCGATGTGATGGTTTAATGCGTTATAAGCGAATTGTAGCAGACCCCCTGATCACCCCAAGCGGGAAGGATTGATGATGCCAGTTATTCAAATGCGTGAAGCGCTCAACCAGGCGATGTGCGAAGAGATGGAGCGCGACCCCGATGTGTTTTTAATGGGTGAGGAAGTTGCCGAGTATGACGGTGCCTACAAGGTATCGCAGGGGATGCTGGCGAAGTTCGGCCCGATGCGGGTGGTCGATACGCCGATTTCCGAATGCGGATTTGCCGGGCTGGGCGTCGGGGCGGCGATGGTGGGCATGCGGCCGATTATTGAATTTATGACCTTTTCATTTTCGCTGGTGGCTTTTGATCAGGTGGTAAATAACGCGCCCAAGGTGCGGCATATGTCGGGCGGGCAGCTTAGTGTACCAATTGTGTTCCGGGGTATCTCTGGCCCCGGCCAGCAGCTTGGAGCCACCCATTCATGGACGGTTGACGCCCTATACACCCATGTACCGGGGCTTAAGGTGGTTATTCCATCGAATCCATACGATGCGAAGGGATTACTAAAAACGGCGATTCGTGATAACGACCCGGTCATATTTCTAGAAAATGAGTCGATGTACGGCAATCGAGGTGAGGTCCCGGAAGAAGAATACCTTATTGAATTTGGAAAGGCGGATATCAAGCGGGAAGGAACCGATTGCACCGTGGTGGGATGGGGCCACACCGTGCTTACTGCGATGGCGGCCGCCGAGGAATTGGAAAAGGCTCATGGCATTAAGGTGGAAGTGATTGATTTGCGCACCTTGCGGCCGATGGATATTAATTCTATTTTGAGCTCGGTTAAAAAGACCGGGTATTTGGTGACGGTGGAAGAGGGATACCCGCAATGCGGAGTCGGTGCCGAAATTGCGGCGCAGGTACAGCAACATGCGTTGGATGATCTGGATAACAGCGTGGTGCGTGTAGCGGCGTTGGATGTACCAATGCCGTACAGCAAGCCCCTGCTCCAGCATGTGGTGCCCAGCGTGCAACGCGTAGCGGAAGCCATCAAGCGGGCAATATACTTTCAGGGTTAAGCCGTAAGGTGAACTATACGGCCAACACAGGGATGTGCGTTGGCGGAATTGATTCAAGTAACAGCCCCATCCGGCGTGGTCTTTTTTACCTCTCCAGCGCTTGCCAAGGCAGGCTACATTCATGGTTTTTCGACGCGATTAGGCGGGGTATCTCCAGCGCCATTTGAAACATTGAACTTGGGCAACCCGGCAATCGGTGTGCAGGATGCCGCCGACCACATCACGGAAAACAAGCGGCGATTTCAATGCGCGCTGGGCGCGGATGATTACCAACTTTTTACGGTAAGCCAGGTGCATGGTGCCGATGTCGCGGTGCTGGATTCCGACGTGGAGCCACGGTTGAAAATGCAGCGTGATCAACCGCAGGTGGCTGAACCAACCTGTGCCGATGCCATCATTGTCAAAACGCCCAAATTTTTAGCCGGCATGCGCACGGCAGATTGTGTGCCTATTTTGATAGCAAATGAGCAGGGGAATCTGGCAGCGGTGGTGCACGCAGGGTGGCGTGGATTGGTGGCCGGGGTAATTGGTCACTGTGTGGCGGAATTAAACGCCCTTGGGCGAGACAGAAATTTCTTGGGCGCGATAGGCCCGTGCATTGGAGTCGGTCATTATGAGGTTGGTCCCGAGGTGGCGGCCGCGTTTGAGGCGGCAGGGTTGCGAGCGGCCGTGACTGATGGCCCGAAGCCTCACGTCAATTTACAGTTAGCCGCCCACATCGAGCTGGTACATAGTGGGCTGACAAACATCGATTCAGCCCATCTGTGCACTTTCGATCAAACGGAGTGGTTTTATTCGCATCGACGCGATCATGGTGTGACAGGCCGCATGCTTTCAGTGATCGGCCTGCCAGCGTGAGGCGCGTATCCACGGGATGGCGGCAGCGCAACGCGCCGGCCGCCACGCCCCCGTGGGGAACGATTTAAGCGCCCAGCGAGTCGAACGTCACCAATTGAAATTGCGCCAGGAGGCGGCGTGCCTCAAGCCGGGCCTGTTTTCGGTGATGAAAGCTTCCCTTGTTGAAGCCAATTTTGTGGGAACGAACTTTGGAACCGGAAGTACGTCGGTGTGCCATAAAGGCCTCCCTGTCGTAAGGGCCCAAGAGCCTGTACCTGCCCGTTGTGGCGGCCGATGGAGACATCGGCAGGATCACCACGCCGAGCTTTCAAAGAACCGGAAGACGCAAACATCATGCCAAACGCCTTCAAACCGTGGCTATTGCCGGAAGATTCAACGAATCGATGCATCCCGCCTCCAGGCGATGGAACGCCAAGCCCGCGAGCATCGCAGCGTTGTCGGTGCAGAAAGCCATGGCCGGCATTGCCACCGGCACGGCAAATTCTTCCGCCACCTGCCTTACGACCTGCCGCAGCGAGTGGTTCGCCGAAACCCCCCCACCGACCAGAATGGACCTGAATCCGTAGCGTTGCATGGCTCGGCGCAGTTTTACCCCAATGGGGGCAATGGCGGCACGTTGAAAGGCCGCAGCCACATCGGCAAGGTCCTGCGAAGGGCGGGTGTTAATACTTTGCGCCTCCCCTTTCCGGCCTTGAAGGTGATAGCGCACCGCCGTCTTGAGACCACTGTAGGAAAAATCGAGTGATTCGGGATCCAGCAGACTTATGGGAAAATCAATGGAGTTGGCGTCACCTTGGCGGGCCAATTGTTCAAGTGCGGCCCCGCCGGGATATCCCAACCCAAGTATGGCGGCTGTTTTATCAAACGCCTCACCGATCGCATCGTCGATGGTGGCACCCATGCGGCGGATGTCGACAAAGCTGTGCAGATGAAACAGGCTGGTATGGCCGCCGGACACCACCAATCCCAAGGCCGGAAATTCCGGCATGGAGGTCGAACCACCCGGTTTGCTGGACAGAAAGCCGCCGTATAAATGGGCATGCACATGATTGATGCCGATGAGTGGCCGATGGAGGGCGAAAGCCAGCGTTTTGGCGGCCGCCACTCCGACAATAAGACATCCGACAAGCCCGGGACAATGGGCGACGGCAATTGCGTCCAGGTCGGCAAAAGCGCAGCGGGCCTGCTCCAGGGCGCTATCGATGAGGCGGTTAAGCCACTCCATGTGGGCGCGCGAGGCAATTTCCGGCACCACGCCTCCATATTTCTGATGCAATTGAACTTGTGAACTGACGACATTGGATTTAACCAGCCAGCCATCGGCGACGACGGCGGCGGCGGTCTCGTCGCAGGTGGTTTCAATGGCAAGGATATTCGTCATGCGTTACCCACCGGTAATGGCCTGGGCGTAATTACTGACCGGCCCGTTTGCGGCCGGCGGAAACCCGCGACGAGACGGTTGGGGCCGGAACCGACCCGGCACCGGCGAGATGGCCGATCTGCAAAAGTGCCAGAGCTTTGGCCAACTGCACATCAACAAAGTGTCGCGGCGGCAATTTAATACCCAGACGCGCCATGGCTGCGGTACGGGCCTTATTGCCCGCGGGCAGAATAAGTGTGGATTCTTTCATATGAAGAAAGATGGCAGTCTGCATTTTTTTGGTCACGGGCACCAGTCCGCCGGGGGACGGTTCAATCCCCCATGTTTTTGAATGGCGGTGCCGGGATATATTTTTTCCATTGGGTAAATAATAGAGAGCGGTGGTTAGCTTGATGGCGGACCGACCGCCGGGCAGTGGAAACATATTCTGCATGCACCCTTTGCCGAATGACTGGGTGCCGACAACCTGGGCGCGGTGGTGGCATTGCAGGGCACCGGTGAGCAGTTCGGCGGCGCTGGCGGTTTGCCCGTTGATCATGACGACCACGGGAAAATAGGGGTAGGTGTGGCGGCCATGAGACACTTCGCGCCAATCGGTCTGCGGCTGGCGACCATGGGCGGAGACAATCAGGCCGGACTTAATAAAGCGCCGGGCCACCGCCACGCCACTGGCGACGAGTCCGCCGGGGTTGAAACGCAAATCCAGCACCAGACCGTGGAGGCCGCCCGGGGAATGAATCAGCGGCAGGAGCGCGGCATCAAGTTCCTGGGGTGTATTTTTTTCAAAGGCGGTGATGTGCACGTAGGCGATGCGCCGGACTGGATTGATGAGGTAGTCCCAACGGCCATTGGGGTAGCGTTTGAAGCCCTGCACGCTTTGTCGCGTTAGAAGCGTGCGACGGGCAGTTACGTGTAATCGTCGATGGGATGATGGCGGCTGGAGGGTGAGAGTTAAGAACGTGCCCACCGTGCCATTCATCGCATGAAGTACTCGCGAAAATTTCCAGCCCGCGATTTTTTGCCCGTTGATCGAGAGAATTTTATCTCCGGTACGAATACCATCTTTATATGCCGGTGATTGGGCCAGCGGGCGCAATACCACAACGCCTGACTTGGAGTTATCAACGGCGATAAAGCCGATGCCGGCAAATTGCCCCTGCACCTGTTCGTTAAAATCTGACCATTGGCGATGTGGAAAATAGACGCTGTAGGGATCGAGTCGGCTCAGCATGCCACGAATAGCCCCGGTCATGAGCTTTTGATTGGCGACGTGGCGATAAAAATTCTGCCTGATAAGGGCATGGGTAAATGTAACATCCTGCATGAATTGGTAGGCACCGGCATCCTGCGGTGAGGATTTTGATTGCCACCAATGCCCCCTGCCGATGGCGATTCCCAGTGCCAACGCGGCAATTACCGATGCCGTTACTGCGACCTTAGAGCCTGTTCGGAAACTCCGCCGGGAGCACCCTGGGGCGGCAAACGGCCGCCTGCGGCGTCCTCGATCCTCAACATATTCCGGAATATGCTTCAGATCTGCGTCCTTGCATCCATCCATTTTCCACCCCAATCCACCCGCATCGGACTTTTCAAACAGGCTCTTGGAATATACGGCACGCACCTTCTTTTTCATTGTAAACCTCGAAGCAATTGTGGAAGTTGAGTGACAAATGCCGATCGTGGCAAAACGATGTCAGCCCCCTGATCCGCCGCCTGCTGCGCCAGTTCGCGCTGCACATGGGACAGGAACGCGACAACTTGAGGGGGTGTTGGCAGCGCTTTGGCAAGTGTGATGATCGCCAAGGGATCGGTCGCTGTCATATTCAAGTCCACGATGAGAAGTTGCGGCGGTGATTGCTGCCATTGGGAACATTCGGCCGGCGAGCGTACCCAATTAACCTGCAGATTCAGAGCGCGGGCTTCAGCGGCGATGCGCGATGAGAAAATTAAATCGGAAACCGCCGCGTGCACTGTGGCCATGTCACCTCCAAAAACCGCCTGTATGATAGCCGCTCCTGCCGATCGAGGCATCCTCTCCGAAGCAATCGGGCAGGCTGCCAGTTGAGGCTTTTTTAGCTTCAGACGCGCGGGCATGCAGAAACCGCCGATATTTGTTATGCTCACGGCCGAGAGTCTTATCCGGAGTACCGACATCATGACCGATTCATCGCGTGATCCGCTCGATTTGTCCCCCGCCGAAATGGAAAGCATTCAAAAACTGCAAAACACCGCCACGCGGCTGCAAAAAGAATTGGCCAAGGCCGTCGTGGGTCAGGAAAAGGTGATTGAGGAATTGCTCATCACATTGATTTGCCGCGGACACTGCCTGCTGGTGGGCGTGCCGGGGCTGGCGAAAACACTGCTGGTATCGACGCTGGCCAAGACATTGACGCTGAGTTTTAACCGCGTGCAGTTTACACCCGACCTGATGCCATCGGATATTACCGGTACCGAAGTGATTGAAGAAGATAAGACAACCGGGCAACGGGCGCTGCGCTACGTGAAGGGCCCAATCTTTGCCAATGCCGTATTGGCGGATGAAATCAACCGTACACCGCCAAAAACACAAGCCGCGCTGCTTGAGGCCATGCAGGAACACCAAGTGACGGCCGGTGGGGTGCAGCGACGGCTGCCCGAACCGTTTTTTGTAATGGCCACACAGAATCCGATCGAGCAGGAAGGCACCTACCCGCTGCCCGAGGCACAGCTTGACCGATTTATGTTTCAGGTGCTGGTGGACTATCCGTCCGAGCAGGAAGAATTTGACATCGTGCGATTGACAACCGCCCCGCGGCAGGTGCAAATTGATCCGGTGATCACGGGTGAAGAAGTTCTACAACTTATGGAGCTGGTGCGCAAAGTGCCGGTTCCGGACCATGTGGTGAGGTATGCCCTCAAGCTGACGCGGCAGACGCGCGTCATCAAGGGTGACGTGCCGAAATTTGTGAAAGATTATGTGTCGTGGGGGGCAGGGCCACGGGCATCGCAGTATTTGGTACTGGCGGGCAAGGCGCGGGCCTTACTGCAAGGGCGACACCACGTGAGCACGCAGGACATTCGTGCGGTGGCACCACCCACACTGCGGCATCGCGTGCTGACGAACTTCAATGCAGAAGCCGAAGGGATTCGCTCCGACGACATTGTGCGGATGTTAATTGAAAATACGCCAGTGACAGAGTCCGCCGATTCCACCATGGTGGCGAAGGTAACGGCATAACCGCCGGTGGAAAGCTGAATACCGTTGGAGCAGCATGGCAGCCGAGAACTTACCTGAAGAAAAAATTGATTACCGCCAATACCTTGACCCGAAGGTACTGGCCAAGATTGGTGCATTGGACATCCGGGCCCGGTTGATTGTGGAGGGTTTTATCAGCGGGATGCACCGGTCGCCATATAAGGGCTTTTCGATTGAATTTGCCCAGCATCGGCCGTACACCAGCGGCGATGATATTAAATTTATCGATTGGAAGGTGTTTGGCCGCACCGACCGGCATTACATTAAACAATACGAGGAAGAAACCAATTTGCAGGTCATGCTGGTGGTGGATGCATCGGCGTCGATGGCATACAGCGGTCGCAATAACCCGACGTGGCGAAAGTATGATCACGCCATCAGTATTGCAGCCAGTTTGGCGTATGCGGCCCTGCAGCAACGGGACAGCGCCGGTCTGGCGGTTTACGATTCGCGGGTACGTCGGATCATCCGCCCGTCGAATAATCCGCGGCAATGGCGGATCATGATCGAAGAATTATCCGCCACTGTGGGTGAACCAAAAACCGACACGGGGATGGTGCTTGATCAGATTGCCGAAGAAATTAAACATCGCAGTCTCGTGATACTGGTAAGCGATATGTTTGATGACCCGGAGCGCTTAATCAAAGGGGTACGGCACCTGCGTTACCGTCGGCATGATCTGATATGCCTGCAGGTGCTGGATCATGACGAACTGGATTTTCCATTTAATCAAACCACGATGTTCAAGGGGATGGAAGAGGCAAGCGAGCTGGTGGTGGAGCCACAGGCTCTGCGTGAGGCTTACCTGAAAGAGATAACGGAGCACAATAACCGCATTCGCGATGCCTGCCATCAATTGCGGGTGGATTGTGTGCAGATTGACACCAGTGTGCCATTGGATGTGTCGCTGCCAAATTTTCTTGCTTCGCGTGCGGCGCGGATGGCTTAGCATCATTGAATGAATTCGTCGGGCGGGCCCGACAGGGTGGAGTTGATGTTGGTATCGTTTCCTGTAGCGGTGTTGCCGTTTGTTTCGCCGTGGCTTTTTGCCGCCGGCGCAGCGAGTATCAGCATCCCCATCATTATTCACCTGCTGAATCGACGCCGATTCCGACAAAAGCCCTGGGCGGCGATGCAATTTTTAATTGCGGCCTACCGCCGCAATGTGCGACGGCTGAAGCTGCAGCGACTTTTGCTTCTGCTGCTGCGGTGTCTGGCATTGTTGCTGCTGGCGGCAGGGATTGCTCAATTCATCCCGTTCAGCCGGGGGTTGTCCGCCCTGATGGGAAGTGGCAGCCGGCTGACCATAATTGTATGGAACAATGCGTATCCGATGGGGTATGTGCCTGCATCCGGTGGAAGCCCGTTTGCCCGGAGTCGGCGCTTGCTTAAGCACTGGAGCGAGCAACTCATCGGCGGGCAGTGGGTGGCGATCATCGGTGCCGCAAAAGGAAGCGGGCCGTTGCTGGAAAAACCGGTACCAGCGTCACCAAGCGTAACGGCGCTGATTGCACGGCAGAAGGTAACGGAAGGCGGACTGTCGCTGGCCCCGGCGCTGGCGCGGGCCGCGTCGCTGGCACACAAGTGGCAAAAGCGGGCGGCGGCGGTGCGGGTGTGGGTGGTTACGGATGATGCGGCATCGGATTTTGGCTGTCCCAACGGGAGCAATCCTTTGGCGCATCCGTCACCCCATGTGGAGGATATTCGGCGTGCGGTCAAGGCCATAAAAAAGGCGGGGGCCAGTTTTCGCGTCTTTGACGTGGGCCACGCTGGTGCCGTCAATATGGCGATTACGCATCTGCGGTTTTCGCGGCCAGCAATATTGATTGGCCACAATATTCATGTGCGGTTGACACTGCTTAACAGCGGGCAGCAAGCGGAGCCGAATGTCGGCGTCCACTTTTTTATCGATGGGGTAAGTGCCGGGCGGCAGACTGTCGGCACGTTGCGGGGCGAAGAATCTTTGACCAGCGATATGCTATTGCCCAACCCGGTGGATACGGCGGGATGGCACGACCTGACGGCGCGCATCGTGACCGATGGGCTGCCGATTGATAATGTAAGATCGCGCATCTTCAAGGCACGGCGTGCGATTGGCGTGCTGCTGGTTGATGGTAGACCGGGCGATCCATCGCAGGGAGTTTTGGCTTCAACGGCGTGGCTGGAGGCGGCGCTGGCACCGGCTGCCAAAGGAAATCGATTCAACCCGCGTCGTATTGAAATGACTGATTTACCGGAGGCAAATCTGCGGCATGATGCGGCGGTTGTGCTAAGCGATGTGGCACCGCCCGACGCCGCCGATTTGCAGCGTCTAATGGCATTTGTGCGCCGAGGCGGCACGCTGGTGATTTATCCCGGCCGGGAAGCGGATACATCCGCATGGTCGCACCTGGCTGGCGGCCTGCTTCCTGCGGAGTTCGGGCCGCGAGTGACTACCCCCAAAAATCGCCCGCAAACCTTGGACGTGGTACGAAGCACCCGAACGATTACAGGGCCGTTTATCGCCGCCCAACGGCAGGGCATACATACCGGAATTTTCCATATAACAATTGATCAATACACACCCCTGCTGGTCCGGCCGCATGCGGAGATTTTATTAAAGATGCGCGGCGGCAAGCCGCTGCTGGTGGCGGGGAATTTTGGTAAAGGCAAGGTGGCCATGTGGGGCACCACCTGTGACACCCAGTGGACCAATCTGCCAGCTCAGCCTTCTTTTCTGCCGCTGATATACCGCGTATTTGACCGTGTGCTGACGGCGGGCGGGCAGCGGCGCAATGTGCAGGTGGGCCAGAGATTGGTGCTTCGGCCGCACGGACATGCGTCGCTGAAATTACGCGGGCCGGACGGGCAGATAATGGCGCTCAAAGAGCACCTGATTGGAAGTAAGCATAGTCATCATTTGCAACTCTCCAGCCCGCCTTTTGATTCCGCAGGTGTTTACAAGGCAGGAAATGGCACGCCGACGGTAGCGGTCAATGTGGATGCGGCCGGAAATGCCAATATCGCCCATGTGTCGACAGCGCTGGCGGCGCGCTGTTTCGGGGTCCTGCCCGACCGTATAGTCGGTGAGCCGACACAATTGCATTCTCATCGAAGCAAGTCCACGGGCCCGGCGGGCAATGTGGGCTGGCTGATGCTGTTGCTGGGATTGATGATCCTCGCCAGTGAGGCATTGGCGGCGAGGGCATTTTCGCGTTATCGGCTCTCGACGCAATTGACGGGGGCCCACGCATGAATGGCCCATATCTGATTGCGGCGTCTGATCATCTGGTTTTTATGACCAACCATCCAGTGTGGATGAGCTTGCTCGCTCTTGCCGCCGTTGCTTTTGGTGCCTGGAGCTATCGTGCCCAAGGTGCGGCACCCCGCTACAAATGGACCTTGGCGGGCTTGCGGGCGGCGGTCTTGCTGACAGTGGCACTTCTGCTTATGGAGCCGGCACTGGTAAGCCATCAGTTAGTGCGGCAGCGGGGCCGCGTGGTGATCTGGGTGGATTCATCTCTCTCGATGACCCTTCGCGACGAATATCCGCCGAAGGAGGCGGCCAAGTTACACGATATCCTATTGGCATCGCATCAGTCGCACCCCACCCGGTTTCAGATGGCGGTGACCATGCTGCAACAGGCCCAGAAAGGATGGCTGGGTGCACTATTAAAACGGCAGAAAGTGGTGATCTATACGGGCGGCAGCCGGGCACGCCTGCTCGGAGCGGCTGAAAATCAAAAGCAATTGGACGCCCTGCTGGCGGAACTCGGTAAAATCAAACCGGCTGCCAGTTCGACCGACATTCCCACAATTGTGTCACAGGTAATGGGCCAGCTTTCCGGTCAGCCGGTCAGCGCCCTGATGATACTTTCGGATGGCCGCGACACACACCGCACATCAAGCAGGGCAATGGCCAGTGAGCTTAAGCGCCGGGCCGTAAGACTGATAACGGTACCAATTGGGCGTGATCATCTGCCCTTCAGTATTGAATTGGCGCAGGGCAGCACGCCGCACCAGGCTTTTGTAGGCGACCCTGTTCCCGTGTCGGCCAAAATCATCACTTCGGAGAACCCCGGCGTGCTGGTGCGGCATGTGAGGCTCTACGAAGTGGGTGCTGATGGCCGGGTTCTGCTAACTCGTAAAAAGATATTAATTCCGGCGGGCAAGTCGGAAATACCGCTCAGATTGACATGGCGGCCCAAGGCACCAGGCCGCTATCACCTCCAACTGGTGATTCGCAAGGCCCATGGGGAATTTTCTCCACCGGTTCCCGGCTGGAAACGGCACGAGCTTTCATTGACGACCCGTGCTGTCAAAGCCAAAATAAAAATTCTTTATGTGGATGGTTATCCGCGGTGGGAATACCGATACCTGAAAAATGACCTTGCACGTGAAAAAACCACTTTGCTGAGTTGCCTGCTTCTATCGGCGGATAATCACTTCGCGCAGGCGGGCAATATCCCCATACGGCGCTTCCCCGAAACGCAGTCTGAACTGGATCAATATGATGTGCTGATTCTCGGCGATGTGGACCCTGACTATTTTTCGCAGCGGCAGATGAAACTCATCACGCATTTTGTGGGCAATCACGGCGGCGGATTTTTAATGATCGCGGGGCCGCAGTTTTCACCCGGTGCGTACCGCGGGACGCCGATCGCTAAATTACTTCCCATTATCATCGGTAATCCTGCAAGCCCGGAGATGGCACCAGTCGAGGGGATACCATTTGGATTACATCTCACAACGGCAGGACGCCGGAGCATGCTGTTTCATTTTTTCAATAATGAGGCCGCTAACCTGCGCGAGGTCGCGAACTTGCCACCGCTGTACTGGTATCAGCCGGTCGGGGGTCTTTCACCAAGTGCGACGGCTCTGGCGATGGTGGCCGGTCGGCAGATATCAGCCCGGGACATACCGGCGATAGTCATGGGCCGATACGGGGCGGGCAGAACTATTTTCTCGGCCATCGCCGATACCTGGCGCTGGCGTACCTACCACGGTGCGCCGATATACAAAAGCTATTGGCTTGAGATGATGCGCACCCTGGCGCGATCCCGGCTGTTTCAAAGGCGACGGGCAGTGGCGATGCAGGCGGCCGGTCGCCATGTACTGGTGGGGCAATCGGTTCCGGTGACGGTGCGCATCAACCGAATAAGCCTGCTTTCCTCGCTGCCGCATGAATTGCAGATGACCATTAAAGGCCCCGGCGGTCATATGCAGGCCCTCCTGCAGGCGGAACCCGATAACCCGGGGGTTTTCCGCACTTTGGTGCACATTTGGGCAGCCGGGCAATATGCTTTCGCCCTTAAACCGGGTCAGTTACCGGTGAATTCTCCGGCCTTGCAGCTATCGGCCCAGACGCCGGAAACGGAGTTTGTCAATCCCCGTGCCGATTTGCCGGCTATGGCCCACTGGGCAGCCACCGCTGAAGGTAAAATGCTTCGACCGGCAACGTTTAATCAGGCGGGGGCTTACATTCCCGATCGCAGCGTGGAGAATCTGCTTATTCATTCGCATCAGATATGGAACAAGCCGTGGGCTTTAGCTCTGTTGGTCATTTTGCTCACGGTAGAATGGTTACTGCGAAAACGGGCGGGCCTGATCTGATGGCCAAACATTCCCCTTACCCCGGACCGAATGCTGCGGCAGGTTGCCGCGGGAAGAACAAGTTGGTGAACTGCCGATGACACTACTGCAAACACCGCCTGGCACGCAATTGCCATCTAAAATTAATGGTTTGGCGCAGGCCATCCGCCGTCGGCTCATGCTGTTGGGATTGCTGCTTACGCTTTCAATGGCATTATCGGTGTTGATGGTGCTGGGTGCGGCGGATTATGTGCTGCATTTTCCGGGGCCGCTGCGTTTGGTGCTGGCCATCTTATTCTTACTGGGCGTGACTGCGGGGTTGGTATGGAACGTTCTTCGGCCCGCCATACGCCGCGTGCCGCGACATATGCTGGCGCACCATCTTGAAAAGACCGGGCACTTAACTCACGACGAAATATCTGCGGCGCTGGATTTTCTCGATTCTGGCCTGTTTGAACGCAACGCTTTGGCGGCGCGGGCGGTGGAGGCCGCACAAATGGCGGCAGCGCAAATCCGGCTTCGGGATGCCCTGTCTTGGCGGCTTATTCGTCGCTATGCCGTGTGGTTGATCGTGGCGTTGGCGATTGTCGCCGGATTGGTATTTTCTGCACCACGGCTGGCGGGCATCAGTTTGCACCGCTGGACGGATCCGCTGGCTCCCAATCCTTGGCCACTGCACGTTTTAGTCCGTCTTGCCTGGGGCAAAAACGGTCCACCGAAAATTCTGCCGAGCGGCAGTCCGTTCACCGTCACGGCACGCGTCAGCCGGGGCTTCAGCCAAGACCTCCGTGTCTGGCTGGAAATCAAATCGGCGCATGCCGGTCGCCAATCACAATTAATGACATGGCAAGGGAAGGCAAAGGGACGCGAATATGAAAAAGTGGTCCTGCCGCAATCCGGCACATTGATGCTGCGCGTCAGAGCAGGCGATGACGACCGCAACCCGTGGACAACTATAACCGTTCTGCCGCGGCCGCGGATTCTCTCGGTTCTGGCGACCATTTCTCCTCCCCCCTACGCCCACGGGGCACCGAGTTACCAGATAAATCTGCTCTCGCACCGGGCGCAGGTTATCCGCGGATCAACCGTCACGATCACAGCGGCGAGCAATCAGGCAGTTGCAGGTACCCAGGTGGTTGGTGGCCCAGCCCCGGTTCACATCATCACATCCAAGGCGGCCACCGGCGCTGCATCGCATCAGGTGATTATCGTGTACCGACCGCAGGCGTCGTTCAACGGACGGTTACAGGTAACCGATAAGCACGATTTAAGTAGCCAGCGCGGCGGGCGCTTTAGAGTGATAGTGGTGCCCGATGCCCTGCCGCAGGTCGCTATTACCCATCCGCGCTATGCACTGGATTTAACTCCCGACGCGCATATCCATCTGCATATTCGCGCCTCGGACGACCTTGGTCTGACCGCGCTATCTGTTGTGGGTGTGCAACGGGGCCGCGGCGGCAAGACTAAGCCGTCGTACCGCCAAACCGCAGCGTGGCAATCGCTGCGTTACAGTTCGCTTACCCATCAGCAAGTTGGTAAGGCGGTTGTACGGTGGACGCCGCAATCCATGCATCTCAAGGCGGGCGATCAAATCGATCTCATGGCGCAGGTGCGGGATAACTACTCCAGCCCAACGCCCCCCCACCAACATCCCGCAGTCAATTCACCCCGGCTGGTTATCAGCATTTTGAGTCCGGCGCAGATTCAGCAGCAATTACAACGGTCACTGCGGGCGGTGCGGCACTCGATTGAGTCGCTCATCAAACACCAGCGTGCTGTTCGTGACCAGACGCAGTTGCTCCAGCGGGCGATCCAGACTGCTCATGCCCTGACAGCGTCGCAAAAGTTGCTTCTTGACGAGTCTCCACACCGGCAAAATCGTGACGCGCTTAGCGCCCAGGCCATCGCCCGCGAACTTGAAAAGCTATCCGCGATTGCCCGCCGCAATAACCTTACCAAGCGATCCATCGGCCAAACCATCGGCAACGCCCGACGGGTAATGACGAGAATTGGCCGACATGTAATGCCCCGGGCGCAAAGCCACCTGTCGCAGGCCAATCGCGACGTAAAAGCCGGTCAGACACCAAAGGCCAGCAAGCCACTCGGTTCGGCCGCCGGTCGGCAAACCGAAGCTATTCGCCGCATGAAGGCACTGGTGGCACAACTGGGGGCAACGGGTGAATTTGCCGCTTTGCGGCACGCCACGGCCCGGCTGCTGGCTCAGCAGGAAGCGTTGGAGCGGCAGCTACGTGAGGTGGCCAAACAAACGCTGGGCAAGCCGTTTTCAAAGCTGTCAAAGGCGCTGCAACAGAAGCTTCAAGCACTTGCGGCCGCACAAAAGGCGCTGGCATCCCGAGCGGCCCAACTGGCCAACCGCCTGAACCGTGCGGCGACACAGATGGCCAAATCCAACCCGCACATGGCTTCGGCTCTTAGGGCGGCGGCCCGGATGTCTGCCCAGTTTTCCGTTCCCGGTGCGATGGGACAGGCATCCAGCAGCGCGGAGCAGAATCATCTTCAATCGGCCTCGGTTAATCAGAAGCAGGCAGCCAAGGGGCTCAAAAAGATGCTTCATGAACTCAATAAAGAGGCCAAGCGATCGCTATCGCGGCAGATCAGCCGTCTTAAAAGTTTATTATCGCAGGTAAAATTACTGTTGCGCGATCAAAAACTTCTGGCAGCGGCAACGGGGGCCGAGCCGCCCAACGCATCACGATTGACACTCGCACCGCTTGCAAACCGGCAATCGCAATTTGAACTCACAGCAGCGGAACTGGCTGGCAAAAGCCGCCGGGCCGATCCGTCGGGTTATGCCCATGCCTTTTTAATGGCGGCATCGCACCAGATGGGGCGAGCCACCGGCCAGATGGAAAATGCCAATCAACCGCTGGCCGTGCCGCATCAATCACAGGCCATCGGTTGGCTGAAACGGGCGGTGGCAATTTTACAAAAATTATTGAATAAAGACCGGGCCAAGCAGCAGATGCAGACGCTGTCAGGACTCAAGGCCATGTATCTCAAAATCCGCCATCAGCAGAACGTTATGTACGGCCTTTCCAAAAAACTTCAATCGGAAATACCGGCGGGCCATCCGCCGACGCGACCGCAGATTTTGCAAATTGCTGGCGAATCCAAAGGCGAAACGCAATTGATCCACCGGCTGGACGCCATCACTCAAAAAATCAGTGCTAAGGCCCCGGTGCTGGCGTGGATGAACCGCGGCATTGGTAAATCAATGCACGCTGCCCGTACCCGGCTTGACCAGGCGGAAGTTGATGGTGCCCTGTTGGCCGATCAGCAGATGGCCATTTCCCAGCTTGATGCAGTCATTGAGGCACTGACCAACCACATTAAACATTTATCCAGTGGCGGAGGCGGTGGTGGAGGTGGTGGTCAACAGCCCCTTATTCCGCCCGCAGCGCAACTGAAATTACTGCGTATTTTGCAACTGCAAATTAATCTGCAGACGCACCAACTCAATGGCCAGTTGGCCAAAACCACCTCGGCCACCGGGCGCAAAGCCATTCGCATGCAAATCCGCATGTTGGGAAATCAGCAGCGCCGCATTCACCGACAGGCGGTTAAAATGGTAAAATCAATGCAGAAGGCTGGTGGTTGATATGCTGACGAACTATGATTTTAGTGACCGGGGTCACGTGGCACTGGCACGCGTTCGGCGCTCCGGCGCAATGGGTGCCAGTATCATGCTTGCCGTTTTGACGTTATCAACATCTGCAGCCTGTGCGCTTACTCACAGCGTCACATTGCCGCCTTGGATTGCCCAGATGGAGGCTTGGCCCGGCGATGGTGCCAACCCTGCCACCAACAGCGGCCCTTTGCAGCAAGCGATGGCGAGAACTGAAATCGAACACATGCTTTCACGCATGGCATCCAGTGGCGAACGGCTCACCACTGTCCATACCGGTGCTCTCACACAGACCATTCAGCGTAAAATTATTCATTCGCTCAATGCCCTCATCGCGCAAGCGGAGCAATCGCAGTCGAGTTCATCCAGCGGCAAGAAAAAATCGCATCAGCAGCAAAGTTCATCCATGGCCATGAGCCAAACAGGCCCGCAGCCTTACAGCCCGACCAACTCTCCAAGTCACGCCGCCCATGAATCGCATTTAACACCGGGCCAGGGCCAGCATCCGAATCAAATTTCCCCCTTTCATTCCAACAAGCGTCAATGGGGCAATCTGCCGCCACGCGCTCGCAGCATGATTCTTAATGCGCTGCACAAGCAATCGTTGCCACAGTATCGGGCTTTGGTCAATGAATATTATAGAAAGCTGGCTCAGATGGCATCGCCAACCAGTCATTGACGGGGCGGCAGATAGTCCATCCTTCCGAGGTTTATTGGGCACCCCTCCACAAGCCGTACGGTACTTGGCGTATACCATTAAATACCTGAGTTCGGGATAAGAAGTCATGGTTAACAAATATTTCTGGCGATTTTTTAAGCAACCAGCCGGCGAGCGGCCGTCGAAAAGGTCTATCCAGAATTCACGTTAACCAAGGTGACACAGGCATTCTTGCCTGTGATTTAGCGCAGAATAAAGCGTCACAGACAGGAATGTCTGTGCCACGGTGAATATAACAACTTGAATAAACAAAGCTACGGAATTTCTTATCCCGAGTTCACGTCATTACATGGATATCTATTGATGAGAACAACACGCAGTTTATCAAACGCGTGCTGTATATGTATATCCCCTGGCAGTGCAATTTTCATGCGGCCTCGGATTTTCCGCCGCAGCGATTTTGCCGACTGCCAGCGAACCGATACTCCGCCGACCGAGTGGGTCTTAGCATCCTCCGGACGGGGGGTGTTTCACCTGGCCTCTGCGGCGAAGCCTCCGCGGCGTATCGCCCGATACGGTCCCGTCACCGCTTCTTGATGCCCGCCAAAATCCATGCCATCGCAGCCCATGTTATTCCTCGGACAGGCTCCTGAGGTGTAGAAGCCAACGGTGCGGAAGGGCGAACTTTGCTCTATCCTTGTTGTAATGTCCGGTAGCGCGTGCTTTCGGAGAAGCGCGGGTGTCAATTCGACCTGTGCACTTGCTTGCGGACGCAATTGCGTGGAAAGTACATCCTATGACCCATCGAGATTTGCCTCCCGTCAGCCGACGAAATGACCTGATCGCCGGCACTCTGCTGGCCCTGCTAACAGTCGTTGCATATCTACCGCTGATCAAGGCGGGATATATCTGGGACGATGGCGGCTGGGTGGTGCACAACCCGTTGATGACCGCGCCGCATGGATTGTGGGACATCTGGTTTGAGCCTTCCAAATCACTTCAATACTACCCGCTGGTATTTACCGCATTTTGGATTGAGCATCAGTTATGGGGGTTTGCCCCACTGGGGTATCACCTCGCCAATATTATTCTGCAAATGGTGGACGCGCTGATTCTTTGGCGGATATTGCGCATGCTGCGTGTACCGGGCGCATGGCTGGTAGCTGCGCTTTTTGCCATTCATCCGGTTCAGGTGGAGACGGTGGCTTGGGTGACGGAGCAGAAAAACCTGCTTTCAGCATTTTTTGTGTTCTTCGCCGCCGGGGCGTGGATACGCTTTGCCCGTCTGGACGATCCGGAATCAACGGCAGCGGGCGAGTGGAAATATTTTTTCGCCGGCAGCTTAGCCTTTGTGCTCGCTTTGCTGGCCAAGACCGACGCCTGCACGCTACCAGCGGTATTGTGGGTGATAACATGGTGGAAGCGTGGATCGGTACGGCGGTATCAAGGGTGGTCGCTGGTACCCTGGTTTGCGGTCGGTTTGGCGATGGGGATGGTGACCATCTACATTGAGCACGTAAAGGTGCATGCGGCCGGATCGCGATTTCACTTTACCGTCGCCCAGCACCTGATTATCGCAGCACGCGATTTATGGTTTTACCCGGCAAAATTGCTTTGGCCCCACCCCTTGTTGGCGATCTATCACCGCTGGGACATTCAACATTTTTCCGGCATGGACTTACTGGCGATTATTGGGGCTATTGCCGTTCCATTGACGCTGCTGGCGCTTTCACGCCGCATTGGTCGCGGGCCGTTTTGTGCTATCGCTTTTTACGGCCTGACCATTTCACCGGTGCTGGGGTTTGCCTCTTTCTACACGGAAACGTACACCTTTGTGGCCGACCATTACCAATACATCCCCTGCATCGGCCTATTTGCATTATTTGTCGGATGTGGCGAGTTTCTTCTCCGTAAGATGCAGGCCTCGGCGGGAACGGTCTCCACACGTGGGCAGAATATTGGAGGCGCGGTTCTCGCAGGATGTGTGGTGCTGGCATTGCTACCCGTCACTTTGAAGCAAGCTGATGTCTATTTGCCATCCATACATCTCTGGACGCACAATTTAAAGTACAACCCGCAGGCATTCGCCGCCATGGATAACGTTGCCATTTATGATATTAAACATCACCATCCGGACGAGGGTATGGCGCTTTTGCACAAGGCTTGGCTGCTGTCAGATAAACAGGACCCCACGGTGAATACCGATCTTGGCGATATGTATAACCACTATTACCACGAACCGGCCAAAGCCATGCCTTATTATCGCCGCTCGCTGGAGGTCGATCCGCAGCAACCGACATTGATCCTTGCACTGGTGAAATGGTACGAAGACCATAAGGATTGGCGGATGGCGTACCAGGATTTAATCCGTGGCGTTGAGGTGCTGCCGGATTCGGCGGCCA
Organism: Planctomycetota bacterium; assembly: GCA_021818445.1. Lineage (GTDB taxonomy): Bacteria > Planctomycetota > Phycisphaerae > WQYP01 > WQYP01 > JAJZGD01. The sequence continues at coordinate 19,829 of JAKAEB010000001.1, read as the reverse complement.
TTCACTATCAGCTTGGTAAATTTGACTTGATGGCGCGAAATCTTCCCGCGGCCGCCGGGCAGTTTGCACTTACCACGCGGATCGAGCCGCACAACACCAAAGCGAATTACCGCATGGCGATGACACTGGTGGGACTCGGGCACGGACACAAGGCCCTCGTCTACTTCCGGCGGGTGGTGGAGGTGTCGCCGCAATTTGTGCCCGGACACGTATCCTATGCGCAGTGCCTTTATACACTTGGTCAATACGCTGCGGCACTTCAGCAGTTGGAATTGGCGGAAAAAGTCGCACCAGACACACCGGTGATTCATGTGGCACTCTCGGCAGTGCTGAAAAAGCTCGGTCATCTGCGCCAAGCGGCGGCCCAGCAGAAAATGGCGAAATGGCTGGCCGCTAAAAGCAAGGCCGTACGGAAGAGCACCATCCCTTCCGGCGGGCCGTCGCGTCCAGTCCAAAGATAATACTTCATTATTACGTCATGCGCGGGTGGACACGCATGTAAATGAACGCGGCAAATAGCGAGCCGAGTCCGCCCTATGCCTTGCGGCACCCCGCCAGAACAAAGCGGGCATAGCGTGCGGACCGATACCGGGCAAAATCGGCACCTGCCTCGTCGGCGATGCGAAGAATTTCGGCACGCTTCCACCCCTTGGCAACCGATACGCGCGCATCGTGCCGATGGAGCCGCGGCGAAAAGATGGTCATCGCAGATATGGTCGCCAGCGCCCAGCGCGATCGCACCAAGTCGCTTACCACGAGGCCACACCGCGTCACACGCACCATTTCGCGTACCACGGCGAGAGCCTGCGGCGTGGTGAGATGATGCAAAAACAGACTGCATGTGGCAAAGTCCACCGCCCCATCCGCCAGAGGCAGACGCATGGCGTCGCCGCGAAGCAATTGCACCCCACGATGGCCACCAATGTGTTTGGCCGCAAGCTGCAAAGTGACGGGGTGGAGATCAAGTGCCGTGATGTTTAACTTCAGCCCCATCTGATGCCCCATATTTAACATGGCCAGCGGGATATCGGCAGAACCAGTGGCGACATCAAGAATACCCACCGGCCGGTCCTTGGGCCACGGTACCAGCCACGGCTGCAGGGTAGAAATTACGCTGCGTGTGCCACCAAGACGCCGATTCACAAGCCGTATAAACGCCAAACCCTTATCCAGTTCACCGACATCCGCCTGCGGATCATCCATGTATTCCTGCAGATGTTCGGGGCGTGAAGAGTGGTTCATAGCATTCACGATGAACCAGCGGGTGCGGTGGTGGATGCCGGGGCGATTGATTTACCACCGTGGGCATGGTTGGGCGTTATGACGATGTACAGATGCGTATGGAACCAGCCATGCCGGATGGTTATGGTGCAATTTTCATCACCCTTTTTGAAAAACTCGGTTATCCCGCCCGATCCTTGGGTCTCTTCCCGCAGTTTCCAACCGTTGTTGGGCAGGTTGTGCAAGAAAAAACGGGCGGTGGTAAGACGGGCCGGCGAGCCTTTGTAATATTCATTAACAATTCGCAAACCCGAGCCGGGGACGACGGTGCTTTCGGACTTACTTAGCACGATGTGGAATCCATCGGGGACGGGCACATCGGCAATTGGCGACCGCGGATTGGGCAGCAGCACGGCCGGATTGCTGCTGCAACCCGCCAAAGTGACCCCAACAAGCAAACCAATTAAACCAGAAATACATTTTCGATTGATGGCCATAAATATTCTCCGCATATCGACCTTAAGCATGGTCGTCTTCAACTGCTGATAATATACGGCGGACGGCATGGTATGCCAGCGTGCCAACTTTTGCCGCTAGCCCTGGGTGCAAAGTGAATGACTGTTGGTGTTTCGCTGCCAGCGGGCCGTGCCGGACAATCCATTGGGTTTGGAGCAGCATGCTGGGGATAAGGCGGGAGGAGAAGCGTTTGAGTGCTAAACATCCGTTACCCCCGAGGCGTCCATGGCAGCCCCGCCCGGAATCGCTGCACCGATGAAGTGGGCGTAATTCTGGCCTGCAGTGGAGAGCCATGTGCAGGACAGGTTGTCAGCAGGAAGAATTGCAAAGTCGCCCGCATCGACGGTCTATGAGACCATCCTGCGGCGCAAATTTTTTTCCACTCACTGGCGAGTACGTGCGGCTGGCGTGCAATGGTCCCGAGCAGTACGCGTTCTTCTTCGAGAGGTGTTTCCAATTAGCCCTGATTCGAGCACAATAGGGTGAAATCATCGGGGGTATGAATCGGGTGACGGGTCCTGACCGGTGGACGGTGTCACGGTGACCCGTGGATGTATCGCTCAAAAAGCGAAACCCGAAAATATGAAAAGAGTTGAATGAAGCTTACCAAAGCTCAAATCATTTTTGTCATTAAATTGCTGGTTATGGTGCTGGTGTTCGGTTTCGTCGGCGACAAACTGCTGGACGCCTGGCACAAGGCTGGTTCCAAGCCCGTCGATATCGATTGGCGCTACATACCGTTGATCCCCCTGAGTTTCATCGGCATCATGGTCACCAACAGTCTGACCTGGCTGTGGCTGGCAAGACGAATGGGCGACCGATCGCCAAAGATTCCATTGCTGGCGGCATACACCTTCAGCCAAGCCGGTAAATACGCGCCGGGCAAGGTTTTTCTGGTGTTGATGCGTATTGACCGGACGCATCGGGCCGGTATGGCCCGCGAACTTTGTGTGCTTTCTACATTACTTGAAAATGCCATGTATACGCTATCGGGTGCGCTGGTCGGCGCTATTGCGCTGCTGGTGGATGCACGCGATCATCCGCTGTATCTGGTGTTGGTGGGTGTGGCGATTGCGGCACTGCTTACAGCGTTCCATCCGAAAATCTTTTTTTTCATGATCAATACGGCACTCAAGTCGATGAAGCGCGGGCCAATTCCACCAGGCAGACGATTTCGCTTCCGTCATATGCTCTCGGCCGTCGGCATGTTCATGCCGGTGTGGTTTTTTGGCGGTGTCGCACTTTGGGCCAGTGTGCACAGCATCCACACTATCTCGTGGCGAGCCTATCCCGATTTGGTCGGGGCGTTTGCCCTGTCCGTAAGTCTTGGAATGTTCAGCTTGCTGCCGGGCGGGTTGGGGGTGCGTGAAGCCATCCAAGCTCTTTTTCTAACACCGATCGTCGGATCGCCGGAATTGATCGTGGTGGCCGTAGCATTGCCGCGCGTTGGACAGATATTGATAGAAATGACGCTGGCGGGGATCGGGGGTATCGTAAACGCCCGCATGACACGCAAAAAACCGGAAGCCTCGCAACCGTCAGCCCCAATCGATTCAGCGATGCAGTAGGTTTTATCTTTTCATTTTTTCACTTGCGATGGGAAAGACTTGGAGCTACATAGTGGGCACCGCCGCGGGCGTTATATAGCCACCGGCTTGCCGGTGGTTGGTGTATTTGCGAACGGCGGACGGGCAGCGATAGACGGCGGCACGATTTCGATCGTTGGTCTCCGTCATCGCGCGACACCGGAGATGAGCAACGGTGGTGGGCAGCGGCGGATAATTTTCCCGCGATCGTTGACCACTGCCACCGTCCCGGCAGGTCCCACGAGAAACACTTTTCCATCCGCCGTCGCAAAATCGTCGGCCGCAAATCCGTAGCGCCACCGATTAATCACTATGCCCGATTTCAGCGAAATCTTGTAGAGATAGCAGCCCGAAGGTTTTTTCCTGCCGTCTGCCAATACCACGCCCACGCCCCGTCCCAGCAGGTGGAACCCGAGCACCTTCATACTACCGTTATGACGGAAGATGGGCTTTTCAACAGCCGCCACGACCGATCCCCGTCCGCCAAAGTTTAATCTTAGGTAGCGCCCACCGAAGGCGGTCATCCCGCATAGGGTGCGACCCCGCGCGGACATGAACAGCGGGACCCCGACAACATTGCTCGGCAACCTGATACGCTTAAGTGTACTGATTCAGCCTGAACAGGAGGAATAGTCCCGGTGCCTAAGGGACTATGGGCTTTTGAAGCCTGCGTTTTTTGAGGCATGGGGAAGACGCTTTGAACCAGCGGCTTACCGGGCGGCGTCCTGCCCCCGGCGGGCTCTGCGGCGGCACCTCGCCGTGCGTTAGCAGCGACAGGCCCAAGGCCGAGGCATTCCAAAGGTAGCGACGCCTTTTTTTTTCCGATCAAGCGTCTACCCGCCCTTCTGCGTGCTACCACCCGGCCGCGTTGCCGCTGGAGGTGTGCTGGGGCGAATCAATCCCAAGGGCCCAAAGGGTGGCGGGCCCACGCGCTGAATGTTTCCACGCAGAGTGCACCGCGCGACCCTCCCGCCGGGGCTGACCAGAAAAACCCTACCCCCGAACACAGCGATCTTCGTCCCCGGAAAGCCGACCTTCACACGCCTTAACACAGTACCCGTCGGCGCGGATACAAAAATGAGCTCGCAGGTGTTCCCGCCGAAACTGCGGAGGAGCACGACCCCGGTCGCGGAGTTCAGCGTGGCGTAGCCACGGACGGGCCGGCCTTGGATGCCTGCAAGCTTCCGCTCACGCGCAACCGCCCTCGCGCCGCCAATGTCAATGGAAATAAAATAACCACCCGTCATCGACATCCCGTCCAGTCGCCGGCCGCGTGGGGCCATGTAGTACGGCACGCCCCGGAACCCCTTCGGGAACAGGCACGGCAATCTGGCGCCATTTGTCCTCACTACAGTCGCCTCTGCGGAACGGCCCCGTTCAAACACCAGCAGCGCCGCACCATCGACGGCAAATACAAAGGGGATGGGGCCGTTTCCCCTGCACCGCGTGCTTCCGAGTATTCGGCCCGTTGCCCAGTCCAAGCTTGAGAGCCACACCGTAATTTTGCCGCTTCGCAGGCGGTACCGCGTAAGCCAGACGACGCCGTCCGGCGCTGTATGGAAGGTTGTCTGCCGCCCGTTCGCCTGTATTCCTCTCATCAGCCAGTTGTATTTGCGGTGCCTGATGCTGCGCCCGTTCAACGGATCATACTGGGTGATGGTGGTGAAACGCCCGGTTAAATCGCCCGATCTTGCGCCGGGGACCGCCGGGGTTGACGCTATTAGGAAGTCATTGTTAAACGGCGCAATGCCCGCAACCGCTTCGGACGCTGAAAGGTACCCGATCGGCCGGAGTCTGCGCAGGCCGTAGAAACAGATCGCGGCCCGTTGAGCCGCATGCGGTTTACCTGAAAGCGTACCCCACCTCGGCGGCGCGGCACCGGGATTGTAGAAAAAGGTGAGCGCGCCTTGCGTGCCAAGGGCAACGGCCGCCCCCGATGCCGGCACGCACATGCCGACACACAGGGCAACAGCCGCGGCGAAAATCCTGCTTGCGTGATTTGATTCCATAATGGTCCTTTAGGCCTTTCTCGGCACTTACCCCGACTGGACACACGCAGCGGCGGCTTGGTTGCAGGGGCCGCCCAGCCAGACATTGGTGCAAACGTAATCGGGGTGAACGTAGCTGCACCAGCTGGCAGTCCCGTGTATCCCGCCCACGCAGGTCGCCCCAGTCAGCCCGTTGGGGAAGCAGCCATTGCAGGGCGCCGGCAGGTTTTGGAAGCTGTACCCGCTGCCGACGATCCCGCAGCAGTCGGAATAGTTAACCATGGTGCTGGCATTAGCTTGGCCCTTGCAAAGGCAACAGGCTTGCCAGGTGTGCACCTCGGCAGTGCCGACCGGGCAGCCGTTGGCTTGCAGGCAGCCCTTGCAGCCGGACATCTGCGAGCAGGGGGCGACACCCAGCCCGATCCCGCAATAGAGCCCATCGGGCGCACACGGATGCGCCTGGTCGAAACACGGCGGGTTCGCCGCTACTTTCGCCAATGCACGCGGCCCGTCGGCCACCAGAAAGTTCGCTCCCAACAGGGCGGCGGCGGCGTACCCAAGCACCGCGCCGGACACTGCCAAGATGGCGCAGATGGCTGCCACGCCACCGGGGCCGTGTTCTCTTCCGCCCTCGTCGCGGTCGAAGAATCGCATATTCCGTCCTCCGTATCTTTGCGGGACGGCCCGTGCACGGACCGCCCTAATGTTTAAGCATCTCGTAAATATCGTGGTCAGTGAGGTAGCTTGGCTTGCCACGGACCACGAAGCTTCTGCCAACCCTCTCGTCGTGTACCACAGTTCCCGCCGGAAATTTGATCCGGTAAAGGGCCTTGACGTTACCCGCTGGCCGAATCCGGTATCGGATATGTGAGAGCGTGCACCCGCCGACCAAGCCCCAAGACGGATCGAAATATCTCGCGGACACCTTGGTTGGCAGGGAGAGGCCGCCGAGCCGCCGGAACCCGCTACAGGCGATGCGGACGACCGCAAACTTGCCGTAAAGCTCCTTGAACGACAACATCCTCGGGCGTGGCCCTGCCGAGAAATGCCAAACACCAGTGACGCGGACGGCAGATCTTCCGGGCGGGCCGATTACCTCGGCGAGCGAGGCCGACCAGCGGCCCGACGGCAGCGGGGCGAACGAAAACCCCGCGAGGTCGGCCACGCCGAGCATATGCCGCGAGGCCGGTGTGAGGATGCCGAGCGCCCAAAGGAGGGGGAGCTTATGCCGGAGCGCCGGCGCGGCAATTGTACCCAAGAACGGTGCCCGCCTTGACATCCTCGAGAGCGTTTCGCTCCGCGTATGGGTCAGAACGCGGATGGCGCTATAGGGCAACCATGGTGTCCGGTTCGCGGCCAGTTCCTTTCTGACCGTCGCTTTGGTTAGGCGCGACACGACACGCAGATCGCCCCCGAGTTTAAATAGCCTACACCGGTAACGGTACGCGCCGGGCGGTGGCGTAAATACGCCACCTTTGAACCCCTGTTTCCTGAGGCGGCTGTCGTAGCGCCGCAGAAATGCCACTTGGCCCGGGTTCCCGACGACCAAGTTGGACTGCAGGTAGCTGCAGCTAAAGTCCCGCAGCTCCCGCAGACGCCCCGCGACCGCGGAGCGTAGCGAACCCTTCTTGGCACCCGCCGCCAACGCCTGGGCCGGCGGGGGGCTGCCCTGCGGCCATTGGCCGCCGAAGAGGATTGCGCCAGCGACGGCCACCCCCAATAATTTGCGCATGGGATTTACCTCCAAGATTGCCTTGAGCCCGGCCCGGCGGGCGAAACGGTCAACATCAATCAGCAGGGCGTCGACCCGAAACCTGCGCGCGGCTCGGTGATGACCTGGCCAGGGGTGCCAAATGCGGGGAGGCATCCGCCGAAAAGGTATGTGTATACCGTGGCGCAGCCGACCATCGGCCCACGGCTGCAGCCTGAGCCGGGCGGAAGGAGGGCGAGCCCGCAGACCGGATTATTTATCGCCACGTCTTGGATGCTATGGATGCCGCTGTCGACGCACGGCGTCGGGCACCCCGTTTGCACGCAGGGAAGCTCCTTGTTCTCGGTCACAGCGGCCCTGATTTCCACCGACCGTAGCGACGCACCGACGAAGGCCCCCCCGGCCGCAAGCGCGAGGCTGATAAAGGGCACCACCACCTTGCGGCGGGAAGCGAAGTTAAGAATCGCGTGCATTTCAGCACCTCCTTAAAATAAAACGTCTCCTGCGCTGACCGACGGGAACATCCCATCGAGACGCGGTGAAAGCTCAGTTGTGCTCGCGCCGGGCACCCCCGACATTGGGCCGCAGCGGCACAAGCGAAGGCCCATGGTTGCGTGCGGCCAAATCCCTACGCAGCACCCCGTCAACCAGCGGGCCAATTTCCGTGCGGCGGTTGGCGTCAACCTCGGTACGCAGCTGGTGGAGGGCGGAGCGTGGCGTAACCAGCCCCAACCTGCGTTGCAGCCGCTCCCAGCGACGAAATAGGCACAATCGGTAGAAACAGCGGGCCTCGGAGCGGAGGGCACCGGATGCCGTCCGCCCTGCGGGCGGCTGGGCATCAGCAATAAGCCACCGCGCTGCCGTCACAAAGGCCAGCGCATTGCGGCAGGATGCGCGGGCCCGCGACAGTGTAGCGCAAGGGAGCCTCGGCGGATCCGCCGCAGTGCCTGCCCCCGTGGTTCGTTTGAGAACACCTGCGGACTCCCTCCTCGCGAGGAGGAGCCGTTTCGCCTGCGGGCCAAAGAAAGCCAGCGGGTGCTGGCCGAGAGTATCAACCGCGGCCCCCAAAACGTGCGTGTTCAGAGAGTAATTGCGGCTGAACCGCACCGCCATGACCACGGGCCCGCGCACCATAAACCGGACCCATTCGCCGCCCCAGTTCTGGTCGGCCCGTGCTACCACTCCCGGCCGCTGCCCATAGCACTTGAGCACGGCCGTGTCCCGATGGGTCCAAAGACCGCGCCGCCACGCCGTGAAATAATTCCATCCCTTCGGGAGCGCCATCGCTGAGACGGTATAGTCGCGCTGCCGCATGCGGCCCGAGTGGCCATTGTAATTCCATTCATAAAGGCTAACGGCAAAAAGCCCTTGCGGAATCCTGATCAGCAGGGCTACGCCCGGCCCCTGCCGCCAACTTGGATAGACCTCGCCGTGGTCATCTGTCGAGGCGTCGCGGCGATCAAGATTGGCGGGCACGTGGAACAGTTTTTCACGGCTTTCCATGTACGGCTTGGGAAGCTCCAGCGCCCGGGGATTGGCCGTCTGGAGGGTTTGAACCCAATACCGTGCGCTGTCGCCGGGCGGCGGAAAGGCGAGTTCTGGCCAATAGGTTATCCTGGCTTCCTCGGTTCCCCAGACAAAATCATATGGCGAGCAGACCGCGGCTAGGTCGATCCAGTACTTCCCGTACCGGCCCAGCCAGTTGCCTTCGGTACGCCAATCGTCCGGCAGCGGCACGATCTGCGGCTGCTTTTTACCTTTGGATTTTATTAATTCTTCCCGGATGGCATTGGCCATCGCCGTAAGCTGCCGGGCACTCGGTGGCCGTGCGCCCTGCGGCTCGGTGGGAATTATTGCTTTTTTATTGTTGCTTTTGGCCCAGGCGGTGTGGTTGGCGGACGGGACGTCCGCGGTACGGAGTCTTTCGCTGGCGCTTGCACCCTGCCGCCAAGCAACTCCGCTTTGCCCCGGCAGGGTGATGATCTTTACCCCATCCCCGTAACAACCCACCGCCATCGACCCACCCTTCAGCGGCAATAGCGACTGAATGTAATTGCCCACCTGTGGCTCACCGATGTGCCAGCGTCTGATGATGCTTCCGCTGGCATTGTATTGCCAAACATCCAAGCCCGTTCGCCAATGGCCCAGCCACAGATAACCCGCCTTGTTTCCTTGCGCTTGATCCCCCTGCCACGCCACCACCGTGGTATGGTCTTCCGTCGGCAATTGCGCCAGCACCGAACCCGATGGTGCCCGCCAATGCGCTGGCGGATGCCACAGCCCATGGACCTTGGCGACAAAATTCTGCCCATGTTCAAAAACCAGTTTAATACGCAATGATGATGCCGCCCGTGCGGGGGATGACGCGCGGGCACGATGCCGGTGGCTAAATATGGCGGATTGCACCGTTGCCGCGCCTTGGGGCACGCCAACCCATTTTCCCAATGCGATACCCTCATCCGTCGCCACCGCCAGATGGTTCTTCCAGGTAACGGCTACCGAATTGACCAAATTCCCCGGCAACCCCTTACCCGTTGCCGACAGCGGCATATGCCATGGACCGGTGATGGTCTCCCACCGATAATGGTTCCACCCCCAAGCATCGCTGGGTACTGATGTGTTTCCCTGCCGTGGTGTACCAATGGTCAAGCCTCCGCATTGGGTGCCTACCAATACCGTGCCATCAGGTGCAAAGGCCATAGAATCCGGATTCATCGGCAAACCATTGGCCTGCGTAATGTAATGCCAACGATGCCGGGGCGGCTGAAGCACCGGGGTGTCAGGCTCTGCACCATCGCCCAGCTTGGCAGTTCCGGGCGGATCAATTGCCCGGCTCGCCACTGCGGGTGCGGACTGGCCGCACTGGTAAATGCTGATACCGTTCTCGGTGTCTATCCACATCTGATCGGTATACCGATCAAACGCCATCGCATAAACATGGTTCCCCAATGGACCGGCCAGTACATGGTGTTTGGGGTTCTGCACGATGTCATAATCCTGCCACACCCTGCCATTAAACACGCTTATGCCATGATTCAATTCTCCCGCCCATATCCGGCCACGGTTATCGCAGGCGATGGCATAGATGCAATTGTTGGCCAGTGTTCCATGGGTGTTTTGCTTCGTAAATTGGGTCCACCGTCTGGCTTGGGGGGCTGATGGATCATAGCGGTATACACCCGCCCCTTCGGTGGCCAGCCACAGGTTACCCTGCAAGTCGGTACACATGGCCATGATAAAGTGGCTATCGGGATCAACCCATGGTTTAACGGGCGAATGCGGCAAATGCAGGGTCAGCACATGACAATCAGCCCATGGCAGGGACATCAGGGGGATATACAGGGGCGTGGGATGACGAAAGTGCCGTTGCCACGGCACCTGCGCCAACGCCACATGCGGTATTTTTAACCTGGGCTTGGCATTAACTGCTGCCGCGGCAGGATATGCACCGGGCGGCAAAAGGCCTGCAAGGCCAACCAGCAGCAGCACCGTAAAAGGATGCAGCGCCAATCGCCGAGGCTGCCGGTGTATCGGCAACTGCCCATGGCAGGGGACACGTGGCTTAGCGATGGATGCTTGCATGCGCAAACCTCACTGGCTGCCAACGCGCCACCACAATACAGCGTACCAACCACCTGACGGCCGGCCTGCAACCCTGTAGGCGACGCGCGAACACCCAATTGTCAACACACCCTACGGGCATCGGCTCAAACTTGTGGAACCAAGACGCCCAATGAGTGCATCATAACACGCAAAAAAAAACGCAAGTGAAAAGGTGAAGAATTTCAGAAATTCAGCAGAATTAACCCAGACTTAACATTCCCCTGCGGCAAATAAAGCCATTTTGACCCGCCACAGGCGGCGAAGCGAGACGATATATTTTCATTAACAACAATCACGCCGGGCAAGCCCGGGGCTACGTGTTTTGATTTAAGGTTTGAGGCCGATGGCAGGATATTATTTCGCCATGACTCGCCGCGCCTTCCCTCGTGTGCTTTGCAGTAGGGTTCCCGCGGGTGTTACGCGGCGTTCCAGATGGTCAAGGGATTGGCAAAGGTCAGTTGGTGCACCGCAGTTTCGCCCAGAATTTCTTCGGCCCGTTGAAGCCCCGCCAGTCGTGCCTGCAAATGCGACGGCCGGTGGCAATCGGTACCCAACATGAAGTAGCGGCCCTCACGAAGAAACCGTTCGGCCAGGATTCGCACCGGTTCCGGTTCCGAACCACCCAGCGGCCCCAAATTGCCCTGAAACAGCACCCCCTGCCGTGCAAGGCGGTCCATCAACGCCGGGTCTTTCTGCATGGCTGGCATACGCTCGGGGTGGGCAACGATAACCGTGCGGCCGTTGGCAATAAGCCAGTTAATGTTGTCCTGCGCCCACGACGGCCAATCTGGCTCCCAGATATCAACGAGGCAAAAATGAGATGTTACGCCGTAGGTGACGGCCAGGGACAAGTCGCCCATCCTGAGCAATTCCGGCGATAACCGAACCTCCCCACCAAGCTTGAATTCAACGTCAATCCCCGCCCGGCGGGCTGAAGCGACGAACAGATCAAAATGTCGCTGCGATTCTTCCGGTCGTATGGAACAAATGTCGGTCGGCCCGGTGTGCGGCGTCACAAATAACCGGCTGTAGCCGGAGGCCTGCAACGTGCGGATACACTCAAATGATTCCGCCGATGAACTGCACCCATCATCCAGGTTTGGGAGGAGATGATTATGTACGTCAATTCGTTCCAGCATTTCAGTTATCCCATGCGATGCCGCACCTGGAAGACGTTCAGTCGCCCAAGACCGCCGCCTCGGCCCGGCCAATGCGCTTGCGTTCATTTTCTTTTAGATGCCGTTTGCGGACGCGTATGGTTTTGGGGGTAATTTCCACCAATTCATCATCTTCAATATATTCCAGCGCAATTTCCAGCGACATATCCCGCGGTGGCTTGAGGATGATGTTTTTATCGCTGGCCGTAGTACGCATGTTGGAGAGCTTTTTCTCTTTGCATACATTGACGACAATATCCGTGTCTTTATTAAACTCGCCGACCACCATACCCTCGTACACTTCATCGCCCGGCTTGACAAACATTACGCCACGATCCTGCAGCGTATCAAGCGCATAGGCGTTGGTGGTGCCAAGTTCCATGCTCACCATCACGCCGTTTTGCCGGCCGGGCAATGCCCCACGGATAAACTGGTAATCGTGGAAGGTGTGGTGCATGATCGCCTCGCCCTGCGTCGCATTGAGCAGCCGCGTACGAAGACCGATCAGGCCACGGGCCGGAATGGTAAATTCAAGATGGGCGATATTGCCCTTGGTCTCCATTTTAACCAGTTCGCCACGGCGATTGCCGATCGACTCCATGACGGCACCGACGGCGCTTTGCGGCACATCAATAACTAAATTTTCAATAGGTTCACACTTGTGGCCGTTAACCTCTTTGAAGATCACCTTCGGCTTACTGACCTGCAGTTCGTAGCCTTCACGCCGCATGTTTTCAATCAGCACGCCCAGGTGAAGCAGCCCGCGTCCGCTGACCCGCAATGAATCGGCGGAAGCGGTGTCTTCCACCCGCAGTGCGACATTGCTCTGGAGTTCCTTCATCAACCGATCACGGAGATTCCGGCTGGTGACAAATTTGCCTTCCCGTCCGGCGAAGGGCGAATCATTCACGCTGAAAATCATGCTTAGTGTCGGTTCATCCACATCGATGAGCGGCAATGCCTCGGGATGCTCCAGGCTTGCTATCGTATCGCCGATATCCACATCGTCAATGCCCACTACGGCGCTGATGTCGCCGGCTTCTACGTGATCGGTCTTTTCGCGTCCCAAGCCGGCAAACAAATACAGTTCCACAATCGAATGCGTCTCCTGCTGACCATTTCGCTTCAGGAGCGCAATTTTCTCTCCCTTCCGCAGGTAGCCATTGAATACGCGCCCGATGCCGATGCGTCCCACATATTCGTTGTAGTCAATATTGGTAATCTGCATCTGCAGCGGTTTTTCCAGATCGGCCACTGGTCCGGGAATTCGATTGATAATCGTTTCGAGCAGCGGCCGCATGTCCATCGAATCATCTTTTGGGTCCAGGCGTGCATATCCCGAGCGCCCGGATGCGTAAATGACGGGGAAGTCGAGGGCTTCGTCATCGGCTTCCAATTCGACAAACAGATCAAATATCTCGTTAAGCACTTCATCTGGCCGGGCATCGGGACGGTCAATCTTGTTGATTACCACAATGGGCTTAATGTGATAATGAAATGCCTTCTTCAATACGAAGCGTGTCTGCGGCATAGGCCCCTCGAAGGCGTCGACCAAAAGCAGCACACCGTCGGCCATTTTCAAAACACGCTCCACCTCGCCGCCAAAGTCGGCGTGTCCCGGCGTGTCGATGATATTAATTTTTCGCGTTACATTTTTGGAATCGGTGTAGGTCATGGCCACGTTTTTGGCCAAGATCGTAATGCCGCGCTCCCGCTCAAGGGGATTATTGTCCAAAATCAGGGTTTTTTCGTCCATTTGTCCAGCGCGAAACATGCCCGATTGCCGCAGCATGGCATCTACCAAGGTTGTCTTACCATGGTCAACGTGAGCGATAATGGCAATGTTTCTTAATTCATCCCGGCGTTTCATCAGCTATTGGTATCCCATCATGTCCTGCCGCACTTAAGCGGGGCTTTTCCATATTTTTATCCGCACAGGTACCCTGTGTTTTGGCCCCTAGCCAAGCCCCGTAATATACCGCAAGAATCGATTGATTTCATCCGCGCCGGGCGCTGCGACCGCGCCGCTCGATGGGCGATGCCGCCGCCGGTGTGGCTGGTCGGCAACGCACCAGCTAAACCTCGCGCCGCCAAGGTACCCCCAAAAACCTGGGCCCCGGCCGACTTTTCGCAAAAATTGCCAATGCAACCAGAGCCGCGACATAAGGAAGCATTTGAAACACTTCAAACGGCAAGTGGCGCATGGCATGAAGTATGGCGGAATGGCTGGTGTACCGGGCGGTTTGAAGCGTTTGCTGCAGGCTGTTAATAGCACCAAAGAGGATACATCCGCCCACCAAACCCCACACCGTCCATCGACCAAATATCACGAGTGCCAGCACCACAAAGCCGATCCCATTGGTCATGTTCTGGGCAAAACTGTGCGTTTGCATAATGCTTAGATAAGCACCCGCTGCCCCCGCGCAGCCACCGGCAAAAAGTGTCGCTGTCATTCGCCACAAATTGACGCGAATGCCCGCCGCCGCGCACGTTTGGGGGGAATCACCCATGCCGCGAATAACCAATCCCAAGCGGGTGCGATGGAGTATCCATCCCACGGCGATGGCCATGGCCACAGTAAGATAAACCAATGCGTACTGATCAAAAACCGCGGGCCCTAGAAATGGAATCTTTGCCAAACCCGGCAATGCCAATCGGTTGAATGATTCCGCCTTCGTGAGATGAATGGACAATTGATGATTTTGCGACCATGTCTGAAAGAGCATCCAAATGCTGCCCGTTGTGCCCAAAGAGAGCAGATTTATCGCCGTGCCCACAACGATTTGATCCGCCCCGAATGTTATGCTGCAGATGCCAAATATACCGGCCATAAATATGCCTGCCAGTATGCCCACCAGCAATCCCGCCACTCCATGTCCCGTGACAAATGCCCCCAAAAAGGCCGCCAAGGCACCAGCCAGCATCAGGCCCTCAATTCCGATGTCAATAACCCCCGCAAGTTCAGCCAGTAACTCACCAAGCCCCGCCAGTACCATCGGGGCGGCGGCAGTAATGGTTTGCCGAACCAGAAATGTGCCCAGCGAAATGCTCATGCCCCCGTGGCCTCGCCTTCATCGGTACGGGCCAACCCACTGCGCAAGGTACGGCGCAGCGACCATGCCCCGACCAGCAGCATGGACAAAATAATAATTGCCTTGATGACGTTGGCGGTTTCATGCGGCAGGCCAAGGCTGCTTTCCTCCGCGCGCTGGGCACCAGCATCCAATGCCCCAAAAAACAGTGCGGCCACGGCGACACCGAGCGGATCAAGGCGGCCCAGGAGTGCGACAGCAATTCCCGCGTACCCGTAGTTGCCGATTTTTGCCGTCATAAAATGTGCCACCCCCAATATCTGCATGGCTCCTGCCAGACCGGCACAGCCTGCGCCAATCAGCATGACCTGCACTTGCCGCCATGCCGCCGGCATACCCGCCAATTTAGCCGCCGCCGCGTTGAGGCCGATCGCCGTGGTTTGGAAACCGAATACGGTCATGGTCTGGAGCCATTCCAATATGAGTACAATTCCCGCGGCCAAAAACAAACCGGCATGCAGCGAGGTATACTTCATAAGAATCGGCAGGCAAAAATGACGCGGCACCTGCGAACTTTGCGGTGCCGAGGTACCATGTGCCTGCAAAAAGCTGTGTAATAAAATTTTCACCAAATAGAGGGCGGCAAAATTAAGCAGGATGGTGGATAAAACCATCGGCACCCGCCGAAGCAGTTCCAGCAAGCTCGCCAGCAAACCCCACAACGCACCGGCCATTGCACCCGCGAGCAGGCATAGCGGTATGCCGATCAACGGCGACGTATCCGGCGGAAGCCAGCGTGTGCTCATCGCCACCGCCAGCGCCGCGCCCACCAGCAGTTGTCCCTGAGCCCCGATGTTGAATACGCCGGCGCGAAAGGTGACCGCGGCCGCCAGCCCGGTCAGCAGCAATGGACACGCTTTGGTAAGGGTATCGGCCAGTGCGTAGCGGCTGCCCAGGGACCCGCGATACCATAAATTCAATATATGACCGGGAGAAAAACCCATAAAGGCCAGCAGCAGCAATACCCCAGCCGCCGCCGCCAGGCATCCCCCAACGGTCAATAATGACTCCAGCAATATCCGCTGGCCGCGCCGCGGGCGTGACATCACCGATGGGTGCGAGTCATTCACGGCGTCACCGGTCCATTTCCCGGCAGATTAACTTGGTCGGTCAGCGGGGCCGCATCCGCTAATTGGTGCAGATTTTCCCCCAGCATCCACGCACCGATCTGATCGCGCGAGGCGTTGGGCCAGGGCGTCTGATACAAACATCCGCCACACATCACATAAAGCCGGTCACTGAGCCGCAAAACTTCATCCAAATCGTCATGAATCAGCAGCAGGCCCATGCCTTGATCCCGGGCCAGCAGCATCTGCCGCATGACAAATGCGGCTGCGCCCACATCGAGTCCGCGCGTGGGATTCATCGCCAGCAGAAAGTTTGGCCTCATGGCCAGTTCGCGCGCCAGAATAATTTTCTGCTGATTTCCGCCAGAGAGTGCTGCCGCCGGAATAATCAGCGATGGTGTGCGGATGTCGTATTGCTTCACCAGTGCCTGGTTGTGTTTGCGCCATTGCCTGCGCCGCAATACGCCGCCAAAGGAAAGGGGTGGACGGGCATGGGTTTTAAGTATTAAATTATGGTTGATTGGCCAACTCAAGATCAGGCCGTCACGCTGCCGGTCCGCCGGGATCATACCTGTGTTTCGCATATGGCGGCCGACTGCCCGCGCGCTCATCGGTCGTCCATCCAATGCCAGGTGTCCCCGTACGGCAGCCTCACCTGTCAGCATGGCCGTCAATTGGGCCTGCCCATTGCCCTCCACGCCGCAGACGCCGACAATTTCGCCGGCACATACCCGCAGCGACGCTTTTACTAAACGATGTGGCTCAACATGGTGCCGAGCGCGCCGCCGCCCGGATGCCGACCGGGTATCCTCATGGACCAGTTCCAGCACAGGCCCTTTGGAGTGCTCCGCCCGGCGCGCTGGCGGCAGCGTCACATCCTGACCGATCATGGCGGAAACCAAGTCCCCGGTTGAGACCTCCCGTGCTCCGGATTCCAAAACCACCCGTCCCCGGCGCAACACCAGCAGGTGATCGCAGGCATTTTTAATTTCAGCCAGTTTATGGCTGATCAGCAGAACGGTGAGTCCACGCTGCGCCAGGCGGCGAACGGCGGTAAGTAAAGAATCGGCCTGCGCGGGTGTCAACGCTGCGGTAGGCTCATCCAGAATCAATAATCGCCCGCCGAGACACAACGCCTTAATAATCTCGATTCGCTGCTGTTCGCTGACACTGAGTTGCGCGATCGGTGTGCGCCAATCGACATCCCAGTCCAGTTCCGTCGTCCAGCGGGCTATCAATTGGCGTATCTGCGGAGTTATCCCCTTGAGCCAGGCACCGGGAGCAAATAGCGCCAGGTTTTCGAGTCCGTTTTGCGTATCCACCAGTTTGAAATGCTGGTAGACCATGCCAACGCCTAACTCAAATGCCGCCCGGGGAGATTCAATGGCCACTTTGCGACCATCAAAAATAATTTCACCTGATGTGCGGGAAACCGCACCGGCCAAAATGTGCATCAACGTCGATTTACCGGCACCATTTTCCCCCAGCACACCGTAAATTTCCCCTCTTTCCACCCGAAGGTTCACATCATCCAGTGCCATCAGACGACCGAAGCGCCTGGTAATATGCTTTAGTTCTAACAGGGGCGGCATGTAGACTCCGACTTGCGAAGGAATTAATGTTTGCCCTTGATACCCGCGGCCAGAAGATGCTTTTGAATAAGCTTCAATCGCCGTTGCATTTTCGGCGTAATGACGTGCCCGATGAGTATCGGATTTAATACGACAACACAAACATGGTTCGCCATGGTTTCATTAATTATGCCGGCTTTGAGCCGACCCCGTTCGGCCAGTTTCGCGACATGCATAAATGCCCGATCCAGGCGAATCACAGCGCTGGCCAAGGTATAGCGGCGGCATGTGGCGTTATTATTTTGATTCCCATTGCAGCCAAAAACAAAGACGGGATGCTTGCCATGGTGCCGGTTGGCCGCTTTTACCGCTTCAAAGACGCCTTGGCTGGCGGCATCCACATTTTGGTAAATGACATCGACACCTTGCTGGATAAATGCCTCCGCCTGGGTTTTGGATAACCCCACCTGATCCCAACTGGTGTAGGCCTGGGCCACGCGGATGTGCGGGTTAATCGACCGGGCACCTGCCTTAAAGCCCTTGTAGCACGCCTCCACCGACGGTATTGCCTCACCACCGATAAAACCCACCTTGCCGGTTTTCGATACCATGGCCGCCAGTGCGCCGAGTTCATAGGAAGGCTGGGTTAAATCAAAATTAAGGGTTGTGACGCCCGGTTCCACTTTGTCGGCACCGCTGATGGCAAAGCGGGTATGCGAAGTCATACGCGCCGTTTGCGCAGCAGGGACCAAAAACTCATACCCGTGACCGATGATCAAACCGTAATGCCGCCGGACAAAATCGCGCATGATGCTCGATGCACGGATTGGTGTGACATGTTCGAGCACCGAAAGTTTCGCATGCAGGGTTTTGGCCACCTTAACAGCCGCATCCCGCCCTTCCTGATTCCAGCCGCCGTCGGTAATCGAGCCCGAACAGATGAAAGCCATTCTGAAATTGCGGGCTTGCGCGATGGTGCCACCAAGCGGCATGAGCAACACCACCACCAGCAAGGTAAGGTAGCGCACCCGCATGGGAAATCGTTTAAATAAAACCGCCATGACCAATGGCCTCCACTGGACGAAAATCACGGTGCACGTTTAATTATTGTACGCATGTTGGCGATCCGCCACCCAACATCACACCTGACGGGGAAACATCGCACAAGGCACGTACTGCTGCCAGACGTAATACTCAAATCAGCGTTGCCTGTTCCTGACTGCTGGCCCCCACACCTGTCGGCCTGCGCCGTCAACTTTTATCGCTGTAATCAGCCACAAACATTTGCCAACAAAATTGGCCCCCGTAGCAGTCGAACTTTCAGCGGTCAGAATTATTTCGGTGCATGACAAGTCTGAACCACACCATGTTTCAGGATTGCGGCCGTGGCCGTTGGCCGATGTAAATCTTTCAACCGTTCGCCTGGCACTTAAAAGGGGTAGGATGTCTGATTCTGCGCATTTGACGCCCAAACGCTTTCGGGTAGCATCTATGCTCCATTGCGGTGGTGGCGAGCCGCGATTCGGTCCGACGCTTCGGCGTCTGAAAAACAAGTATGACGATTCAGGTGGTCTTTGGAGGTTGGTCGTGGATTTAATGCTACCTATTGGGCAGTTTGTGGGTGCTGTAGCGGTGCCGTCAACAACCGTGGCCGCCAAGCACGCGCCTCTGCTGGTCATGCATCCTATTGATTATGTCGTGCTGGCGGTTTATTTACTTTTTGTTGTGGGGATCGGTGTGCTCACCGGTCGCAAACAAAAAACCAGCGAAGACTTTTTTCTTTCCGGCCGAAGTATTCCATCCTGGATCACCGGTCTGGCCTTTATCTCCGCCAATTTAGGTGCGCTGGAAGTGATGGGTATGGCCACCAGCGGTTACGAATATGGCATGATCACGGCGAATTATTACTGGATCGGGGCAATTCCCGCCATGGTCTTCATGGGCGTGGCGATGATGCGGTTCTTCTACGGCAGCAAGGTCCGCAGCGTGCCTGAGTTCTTAAACAAACGTTACAACGAAGGCACCCGGTTTGTAAACGCTATTACTTTTGCCATATTTACTCCGGCCATATCCGGCATCAGCATGTATGCGTTGGCGTTGGTGTTGCAGGATTTTTTAGGACTGAATTTCAACGTAAGCGTGTTAATTTCTGCCTTGGTAGTACTGGTTTACACCTTCCTGGGTGGATTGACGGCCAGTATCTACAACGAAGTACTGCAGTTTTTCCTTATTGTTTTTGGTGTGGCACCGCTTACCATCATTGCCCTGATTGCCAATCACGGCTGGGCGCACTTTAAGCATTGGCTCGCGACGCATA
>JAKAEB010000021.1 GCA_021818445.1 Planctomycetota bacterium | reverse complement strand
CCCCAGGGATTTCGGTTCGTAAATCGTCCGAGGTTTGGCGAATAGTAGCGGGTACGGAAATAGTAGAGTTGGGTTTCTGTATCCAAGGCCCGCCCTTGGAAAATGATGTCGTTGGCACCGTAGCTGGATTGCAGATCATCATCGGTAAACCATGTATTATCCGGCCCCGGGCCGGTGATGGGATTATTGCCTTCACCACGACGGATGCCATTACCACAATGCCGATGAGCGGATTCCGCCCAATCGGCAGGCGACAATCTGTTTTCAGCAAATGCGACCATCCATCGGCCTCAAAACTGGAATCAACAATCGGCAACATAACGCACGGTGGTTCGGGCTGCAAGGAGGGCACAGCGATATTTCGCACACGAATGCGTCATTCGTTAGCGCGCCGGGACAAGCCCGACGGCTCGCTGGGCCATTCCCATACCGAATGTTTTAAGTGTTAACTTTGCGAACCTCGCGGTGAGGGAAACATGTTTACACCGCCAAGCGCCAAGAGCGCGAAGACTGGGCGCGGCGTTGTGTCGTATTTTTTTAATTCTCTCCGTGGCTCCGCGGCTCTGTGCGAGATATAAACACCTCTCTGTGTGACATAATGCATCATGCCGATGGCATGATGATGTTTGTTGTTTTAGCGCGCAGAGAAAAGAGCCACAGAGGTTGTCTCATAGGATCAATCTCGCGATTTCGGCCGAGTCACGACAATTGGGCAGGCCCATATCCAATAGGCTTGGCGGTTCTTGGCGTCCTCCGCGCACTTGGCGGTGAATCAAGGTAACTATTGGCACCGCGGAGTTGGCTATAGATAAGGGGATGAAAAAAGAGCGGGGATGCCTCAATATGCGTTGGTTGGTCGGCGGGTGTTCCGCCGACCCAATACATCACACACCTTTTTCGGAGGTCATCCTCATGGTGCGTAGTAAAACCTATCGTTCAGTAAATGTCCAGACGGTGAATTAGGAGACTCTGCTGGCGGGTCGAGACGCCAAACCGGCGGTGGTGGGGCGGGCAAGGGCAATGGGACGGCCGCAGCTTGCGCTATGCCATCATGAGCCGTTCCTGATGTTTCCGGACCAAAGCCGCAACAGTTGCTGCAACGAAAACGCCGTTCGCGATTTGACATAAAAATAAATCCATCTAAACTGCCCAAAAGTGAATCCGCGAGGCCAGGCATTATCCAAAACTGCGCAACGGGATGAAGGCTTTTGCCGCCGAAGCAATGCGGTTTCATATGGGGTAAAGCCTCTTGGTAGGTGGGCAGATTCCACGAAGTAACAGAGCGTTTCAAACTGGATACGCGCGGGTTTTCAGTTTGATGTTGAATCGGCATGACGGACACGGATAGTCTACCGGTTAAGATGGGAAGTCTGCCCAGTTGGTATGTCAGAATAATGTTAAATCGGGGGTGTTTTTATGGCGTCTAAACCGCAGCATGAATCGGTCGCGGATTTATGTAATTTGTTTAAATTGCTCTCTGATCCGACGCGGCTTGAAATTCTTATGCAGCTCAGTCAAGGTGAATTTACCGTAACCGATATCTGCGAGTCACTTAATCTGCCCCAGCCTACTGTCAGCCATCATCTCGGATTACTCCGCATGGGCCATTGCATCGTAAATAAACGCAATGGCAAAACTGTTATTTATTCACTAAGTGAGACATCCAAAGGCACTAAAAATTCCCTTCGCTTCATTGTGGGCGGAAGTTCAGTAACGCTGTCCGATCTGGCCTGATGCCCACGGCCGATGGTTGGATATTCAGCCCTCTCTGAGGCGTAGACATGGTAGCGTCGGTTTACCAACCGCAGGATTCAGGCCTTACGCCGGAATTGCTGCGCGATGTAACCGATAACCGGGCCATTATGGCGGCTGCCGACGAAGCCATTGCCTCCGGCCTTTCAGAATTACAGGTACTCACCCATCTGCGACGACAATGGCCCGCATCGTTGGCCCGCGCCGCGTGGATATTGTTGCAGACATCGCGCCGGGCGCTGGCAGAGAAGTTCAAAATATTACAGCCGCGTGTGTCGTTGTTTTATGCCCTGCCTGAAGCCCTGGAACAGGCGACACCGCTTGCCGCCGCCCTGCATAAAGCTGCGGTGGTTGCGGCGGCGGTCGGGCCAAACGCTCTTGCCGTGGATATCGGCTGCGGCATTGGTGGCGATGCCATTGCCCTGGCGGGAAAGTTTCCGCTGCTGGCGGTGGATGTATCGCCGGTTCGCAGTTGGATGGCGCATCGCAATTTGCAAGCCCTATCACTGCCGCATTTGGTGGTGCAGGCGGATGTCGTGCAGCCAATCTGGCGACTGCCCCGATCGGCAGTGGTGCATGCCGACCCCGCCCGGCGCACCGGTGGTCGGCGTGGTCATCAACAATATTTTCCCGATCTTGAGCACATAATGGCGGTGGCTGGTAATGGTGCGTTGGCGGGCATAAAGCTCAGTCCCGCTGCCGACTTTGCATCATTACCCGCGGCACCGCTGGAACTGATAGCCGTCGATGAACAGGTGGTGGAAGCAACGCTCTGGCTGGGGCGCGATTGCGATGCGTTGCAGCTTGGTAAGCGCACGGCGACTCTCATCTGCGACGATATTAAATGGCGCTTGACCGGTACGCCGGCGGCCTTGGCAGGTACAACCGGCGAGTTGGATCGATTTATCTTTGAAACCGCCGGTGCCGTCACGCGCGCCGGTCTGGCCCCCAATTTCCTCACAGCGGCTGGTTTAATACCGGTGAGCCGCGATGGGTGCTATGCCACCGGGCCGCAGTTGATTGAGCACCCAGCCCTGCGAGCCTTTGAGGTAATAACGACCGGACCCTTTGATGAGACGCGATTGCGCCGCACGCTGGCGAGCTTGCCGAATGATACCCACCTGACATCCAAGCCGACGTTGGAGGTAAAAACGCGCGGTGGACTGGGGCTGGATACAGACGCATGGCAGCGACGGCTTGCACCGTATGCAAAGCAAAATCTCGCGGTCATCATTTATCCGTCACAGCAGGGCGTAGTGGCGGCCATTACCCGAAGGGTGACGGCGGGGCGGTGGAATCGGGATCGATGGAATAATACTCTTTCGCTTAGGCCAGATTCACCGGAATTGGGATTGGTGTCGCCAGCGGACACCATTCGATAGCGTCGGTGTGGCGTGGGAGCCAGCATGTGGCGTTCATCCGGGTGCCCGCATTTTGGCCATGGGACGTAGGATGAAAGATGCGGTGATAGTTCAAAATGCCTTGCGCGATCGGGTGTGAGAGTGCGCGGCAATATTTTAAATCATTTTTTGCGGCGTCAGCCTACAGCCGCCACAGCGGATCGTCGGCTTCGATTCGAATAACCGACCGCGATGCCCAATCGCTGATGATGGGAAGGCCAACACTGCGGGTGGAATTTGTCTCCAGCAGGCCCATGCCCACGAAGCGACTTTTACCGCGCGTTGTAAGCTGTACCGAGCACGTGCTGCGAACCAGCCCCGGACCGGCCTCAAGTACATCATGATGCTTCACCAGCAATTCAATGGCGTTGCCGCGTAGATCGCTGCCATGCATGCTCAGATGTGCGGGATATGGCACCAGAAAATGCGAGGTATTCCGCTGAACGGCCGTTACCTGTGGGTGCGGGATAATCAGCGGTTGCGTGTCGGTTTCAAAAAGGCAGATGGAATCGGTCGTTCCATCGCAAAGATTTCCAACCGAGTGGTTCCATGCAATGGCCCAATCGTCGCCAACCGCATGGCCACGAATAATGCGTTTAATGCGGCGACATATCCCCGACCCGCCAAAAATGTGGTCATGAAAGCCATTGGCCTGCACAGGCAGATCCAACGCGAGTGTGTCATCCCGCAGATTGACCTGTTGAATTCGGCCGGTTACTTCGCACAGAGGGGCCGCTACCACCCATGTGTGCCGGGCACCATCATCCACGTTGGGGCGAAGGAGTTGGCTGTGTTGCACCCCCGGCAATTTGGGGCGGAAGGTAAGCTCTGCGAACATCATCTGGTCGAGACGGGCCTTGGGGCCAGCAATCGATTTTTCGGTGGGGTAAGCCCGCATCTGCAGGCCAAAAGTTCCATCCTGTCGCAATGTGATGCGGTTGGGTCCGATGGCAATTTCTGGAGACCCTTGTTCGCCACGAAATGAACCGGGCGGATAAACGTTGACGGCATGCGCAATGCGGCGCCCCCCTTGGAAAAGGGAAATGGCCACCGCCGGGTAAAAGCTGGCCAAGGATTGTTCCCGGACATTTTTGAGCTTGGGGTGAGAGCCGGATCGGTAAAACCGTGCCTCCTCGCGGAGATATTTCGGATGAAAATACAGGCCATCAAAAAAACTTACCGATGCCCCATTCCCCATGGAGTCCAATACGTCAAAGTTCCAGCATTCATAAGACCCCGGTGTGCGTTGCTGCCGCCACCCGTCCTCTTCCCATTGTGAAGTCATGGCCGCTGGTCCGAGCCCGGCGATGCCCGCCTTCGATCCGGATCGACTGCCATTATTGGTCGTCCGGTCCAGTAGGCCATTTTCGACTGAACTATAAACTTGCTGTGTCATAAAATGCCTGCGTTTCAGCACCCCAAAAATCGGCCACTCGGATGGCCAGTCAACCAAATATCGGACGCACCGAACCAAAGATGTTGTCGTCAAGAGATGTATCGGCCGATGGGTGGTGCAACGTTAATACAGGCTGCGATTTTATCGCAACATGGAAGGCACAGAGAATCGAATAACACAACCAACATCGCCAGGTGCATTTCCGTCGTCGCTGGGCATAGAATCCGCACGGTATTATCGGACAATAAATGGCCAACCGAACACAACTCAGCAGGTGCGTAGTATGCCCCGCCGATGATCTCTTTACGCCTTCAGTTTGCGAAGCACGCTGGTAGGGCATATCCTGCCGTTACTCGGACGGATTCCTGCTGATCTTCCTTATCCTGCTCTTTTCGCAAGGGTGATGCATTGGCCGGGTTGTCGTTACACCATGTGATGACCGGCCGGTGACGCCTGACGTTGCAGACTGTATTCAAAATAGTTAACTGAAACGGGCTTCCCGCCGGAGAGTTTAATCAGGGTGTTGGCCTGCCCACGGTGGTAGGTGCCATGATCCAGCGCGTGGCAGATTAGCTCCGAGAGGGGCAGAATAAATTCCTGCCCGCGTGAATTTTTGTATTGGATCGTGCGATGGATGCCCTGCTCCGACTGGGCCCGGATAAAGGTAATAAAATCGCGGTGCAGTTCCGGCCAGTATTTATCGATGGCATCGCGAGTGGGGTAATCCTCCGCATCGGGCAGCTTGGTTGGACGGTTGCCCTTCCATCTTTCAAGCCAAATCCATTGAGCGCCCATCATGTGTACCAGCAGTTTATGCAGGGAGCCAAACGAAATGCCCCGATCACGATAATATTCCGCTTCATCCACTTGTCTGGCTGCCTCCATGATACGCTCATCGCCCCACTGCATAAATTGAGTCCGCTGGACAAAATCGTCGACCAGTTGGTATGTTGTTTTCATCGCTGCTCCGATCATATTCAGCGGGTGTGGCCATTTTCGCCATCACACTTGGGATTGCCGATCTCTCCGCCCGCTTAGCCTTTTTAGTCAGGCCCTTGGGCACACGGCACGCAAGGGGTATGATAGCCAATTGACGCGGCCCTGTCGTTGGAAATTTATTAGCCATCTCAAAATTATCGTGCAACTTCGACCGGCACATAGCGTGTCTGATGCAGCGAGGCTATTGCAGGAGTGTGGAACATGGCGTTGAGGTTAAATCGGCGGCAATGGATGGGGCTTCTGGCACTGGCGGGCTTACCATGCGGAGTGAGATCATCCGCGTTGGCACAGATGCGCATGGGGCCAAACAGGCTTGAACCCTGCAATGTCTATCCCAAATACAAAAGCCGGGTGCGGTTTTATGTGCGCGGTAGTTACCGTTACTGCGACAGCAATGGTATCCCCAATCACAAGGTGGGCAGGTTTCCGGACCGCGGCTGTCCGAATGCCATTCGTCCACAGGCTTTTCATTTTCGGATGCCCCTGCACCCGCACCGGCTATCGAGGCTGATTCCCGTCCATAATTGGGTGATTTTCGGCGTGGGGCTTGATGGTGTAGTTTTTGATCCGGGCACCGCCGGTTTCTGGCACCATGAGCGCGATTCAATCTGGAATAAAACACTGCTGACCGGCTTTGGTAACCTGGGCCTTGACGCGAGCCATGCCCATGTGCAGCACGACGGTACCTATCATTACCACGGCGTTCCGACCGAACTTATCCGTTCGCTCAATGGTTGGGGCAAGGTGACACTTATCGGCTATGCGGCGGATGGATTTCCGATTTACGGGCCGTGGGGCTACGCAGAGGCGCATAACGCCCACAGCGAAGTGCGGCTTTTGCGCTCCAGTTATCGCCTCCGGAGGGGGGATCGGCCCAGTCCTCCGGCCGGACCCGGCGGAAGATATGACGGTCGCTACACCGGCGATTTTCAATACGTGGCCGGTGCCGGCGATTTGGATGCCGCCAACGGACGCTTTGGTGTCACACCGGAATACCCCGACGGCACCTATTATTATGTGGTTACCAATGAATTTCCATTTATAAGCCGCCAGTTTCGCGGCCAGCCGGATCGGAGTTTTTACAAACATCCAGGTGGCCGGGGCCGCGGAGGCAGAGGCGGCCGCGCCGGGGGCGGGGGCGGATGGGGCAGGCCAGGGGGCGGTGGAAGGCGTCCCCCATTTGGCCCGGGGGGTCCACCCTTTTAATCCCCAAGGCATTTACTGGATCAAACCTACCTTGTTGATCCTTGGCGCCTGGCGATCAGTGCGGCACTTCTTATCTTGCGCACAATCCAACTTGCGGACACCCGCCCACCGCAGCCGTCTTCTGGTTTATCATCCCATGGTGTGATAGGATTCTGCATCGACATGAGAAGCCGGATTTCTCGTGGGCGCAAAAATTGGCATCGCACTTGAGGAGCTAAACTGATGACATCCGCAAATCCACGCGTCGGTTTGATCGGCCTGGCTGTTATGGGCAAAAATCTGGCGTTGAACATTGCCGACCATGGCTTTGATATCGCCGTGTTTAATCGTACCACCAGTGTGATGGACGAATTTATTAAAGAGAACCCCGGCACCCCGGGGCAACTCGTGGGTTGCCAATCATTAAAAGAGTTTGTTGCTGCGATTGCCAGGCCGCGGGTGATTATCGTTCTGGTAAAAGCCGGGCCGGCCGTGGACAGCATTGTTCAGCAGCTTATTGAAGCTGGCCTCGATGCCGATGACATCGTGGTGGATGCGGGTAACAGTCTATGGACCGACACCATTCGTCGGGAGAAAGATTACGCCGGGAAACTGAAATTTTTTGGTTCGGGCGTTTCCGGTGGTGAGTTGGGTGCCCGCTTCGGCCCATCACTTATGCCCGGTGGCGATCCCAAGTCGTGGAAACATCTGGAGCCGATATGGACGGCCATTGCCGCCAAAGTAGATGCCCGGACCGGCCAGCCGATACCCGGTGCCGAGCCTGGTAAGCCGGTACAGGGCGGGGTGCCGTGCACCGCCTATCTGGGGCCAAACGGTGCGGGGCATTATGTCAAAATGGTGCACAATGGAATTGAATATGTCGATATGCAACTCATCAGCGAAGCCTACTTTTTACTTCGATCGCTGCTGGGGCTTAAACCCGATGAACTGGCGGAAATATTTTCCGATTGGAATCAGACCGAACTCGATTCCTACCTGATTGAAATAACCGCTGATGTGCTGCGGCAGAAAGACCCGCGAAACAAGAAAAAATTTCTGGTGGATGTCATTCTCGATGCGGCAGGCCAAAAGGGCACCGGTAAATGGACGGCCTCTAATGCTTTGGATATGGGCATTCCCGCCAATTCCATTGCCGAGGCGGTCTTTGCCCGCTGCATGAGCGCGATCAAAGGCGAGCGCCTGATTGCATCGAAGAAATTACGCGGTCCCGTCATTAAAAAGTTACGGGCTGGCAAAGCCGTTGTTGAAGCCATTCGTCAGGCGCTGTATTGCTCAAAAATCTGCGCTTACGCCCAAGGTTTTCAACTGATGCGCGAGGCACAGAAAGAATATAACTGGAAACTGGATTTTGGCTCCATCGCGTCAATCTGGCGGGGCGGTTGTATCATTCGTGCTAAATTCCTGCAAAAGATTACCGATGCGTATCAGACCAACCCGCAATTGGTCAATTTGCTTATGGACCCGTACTTCCGCCGGCAGATACAAAACGGCCAGGATGATTGGCGGAAAGTTGTCACATTGGCGGCCAATAACGGGATTCCCGCCCCCGCGTTCATGTCGGCCCTTGCCTATTACGATGCTTACCGCTGCGCAGTTCTTCCGGCTAATTTAATTCAGGCCCAACGCGATTACTTTGGTGCCCATACCTATGAGCGGGTGGATTCTCCGTCGGGCCAATTTTTCCATGTAGACTGGCCGGCGGAAAATCGGCCTGAAATCAAAGCCTGATATGTCCCACAAACGGGGCGTGACTCGCATGCAGTCCTGAAACCGGCATTTCGGAATGGGAACCATGCCGGGCCGGCAAACCTATCAGGAAATTCAAAAAAGTGTTGAAATATTTGTTCTTCGAGTAAACTCTGGCGCATGGGGCGCGGTTTTTACG
Source organism: Planctomycetota bacterium (assembly GCA_021818445.1). Classification (GTDB taxonomy): domain Bacteria; phylum Planctomycetota; class Phycisphaerae; order WQYP01; family WQYP01; genus JAJZGD01. The sequence continues at coordinate 47,203 of JAKAEB010000021.1, read as the reverse complement.
CCTCGCTGTTGGCGTACTGGGTCGGAGCAAATATTGAACAACATTCCAGACATTGTTTTAGTGCATGGCTTCCCCCTCGATGAAGCAATGTGGGCGGACCAAGTTAAATTCCTCCAAGCCTTGGGCGCACGGGTATTTACGCCCCATTTGCCCGGCTTTGGCCCGCGTGCTGGAAATCCTCCGCATCGTTGCTCCATCAGTGCCTTTGCTGAAGACATTCATCATTACATGATCCGCAATTGCAAGCTCCCCTGCATCATTGGTGGTTTTTCAATGGGGGGATATGTCGTGCTGGCATTACTTCATCGGTTCGCCAAGGACGCCTGCGCCGCCGTTTTTATCGATACCCATCCCGCCGCCGATTCCCCCGAAGCGCGACAAGGGCGTATGAAGTCCATTGCAAATCTGCAGACCGACGGCATCCACAGCCTGGTAGCTCAGATGCTGCCACGCCTTTTGTCGCCGACGGCTTCGCCGTCGTTACGCCATCGGGTTCAAGAGATTATCACCCGCCAGCATCCCGCCGGCATGATTCAGGCGCAGATGGCGGCCGCCATGCGGATCGATCAGACCGCGCATCTGAGCCAGATCGCCATTCCCTGTCTGGTGGTTGGCGGCAGCTTGGATGTCATCACCCCGCCGGATTTGATGAAGAACTGGCAACGCAACATCAACGGCTCGCAATGGGTTGAAATTCCCAATGCCGGCCATCTGTCACCGATAGAAGCGCCCGACGCGGTCAATAAGGCCATCGCAGGCTTTATTTTAAACACCGTATGTCCAGGACTGCGGCCAGCCGCCAGCAGCGGCAAAAATACTAATTAAATATGTGGATGATCCCCGGTGGCGGCTTCTGTCGTCCGGCCTTTTGCCGTCGCCAGACTGCTCGGCCGCTGATGCTTTTTTCGTCCGTTCAGATAGGCATCCATCTGGCGCAGGGCCTGCTTGATCCGCAGTTCATTTTCCACCAGCGCAATTCGTACATACCCTTCGCCATTGTCGCCAAATCCCCGGCCCGGGGCTACCGCCACTTCAGCGTGTTCAACTAAGCGCAGGGCAAAGTCGATGGTGCCGTCGCCCGCGAGATGCTGGGGGGCCACCTTCGCCCAAACAAACATGCTGGCCCGGGGCGTCTCCACCTCCCAGCCCAGCTTTTTCAGGCCGGCAACCAGTACATCCCGGCGTTTCTGGTACACGACGCTCTGTGCCTGAACGAAATCATCTCCCTTGCGCAACGCCAGAATGCTGGCGATTTGAATTGGGGCAAAATGACCATAGTCGTAATATCCTTTAATCGTCGATAGCGCACGAACCATTTCACTGTTGCCGCAGCAAAAACCCACGCGCCAGCCGGCCATGTTGTAGGGTTTGCTCATGGTGGAAAATTCCACGCCCACCTCTTTGGCCCCCGGGGTGGCCAAAAACGATGGGGCGTGATACCCGTCAAAGCAGGTTTCTCCATACGCAAAATCATTGATTAATAGTACGCCATACTGCCGCGCCAATGCCACTGCCTGCTGATAAAAGAGCGGCTCAACGGTCATGGCTGCGGGGTTGTGCGGATAATTTAAAATCACCAGTTTGGGTCTTGGAAATAAGTTGCGCAGCACATGCTCGATGCGTTCGAGAAACGCCTCATCATTCCCCAACTTCACGCTGATGACATTTCCGCCGGCCAGGGCAACCGCGTACACGTGTATCGGATAGGCCGGGTCGCCAACCACCACGGTGTCACCAGTCCCAAGCATGGCAAGCATCAAATGGGAAAATCCCTCCTTGCTGCCGATGGTGACAACCACCTCTTTATCCGGGTCCAGGTCCACGCCGTACTTGCGTTTATATTTCAATGCCACTTCGCGCCGTAAATTGAAAAGCCCCACGCTGGCGGAATAGCGATGGTTACGGGCGTCGTGCGCGGCTTCGGCGAGTTTTTCAACCACAAAATCGGGTGATGGATCAATCGGATTTCCCATGCCCAGATCGATGATGTCGTAACCGGCACGCCGTTTTTCCGCTTTAAGCGTATTGAGCCGCGCAAAAAGATAGGGGGGCAACCGCTGAATACGACTCGATACTGGTATGGTAAAAGGTGTATCTGTTCCACCGGCCATAATCTAACGCCTTTTTCGGGCACAAGCTCGTGGGCCTTTTCACCGGCCGACCGCCGTGCTGTTAATTTATTTTAACCTTTCGTCCGCGAAGACATCCGGTTTTCCATTTATTTCCCGCCGATGTTTGCCGGAGTCAACCCGGACTTTGAATTTGGAACGGGATTCGACGGCAGAAGCGGGTTCTTTTTCTGCTTCGCATTTTCCATTGCCGCCCGTTCCGCTGCCATCTGCTTTTTCAATTCAGAATACAGGGCGTGCAGAACCGGGTCTTTAATTTTAATTTTCGCCGCCGCCACCAGTTTGGCTATCTCGCGCTGGCCCCATCGTAATTCCATGATGCGCGTCAGGCTGGCCTTTATCTGTTTTTCAACCGATGAAAATGGCACGTTTTGTGCCGGCACTTTTTTCACCAGCCACAGTAAATGGATATCGTTACCCATGGGGATACCACTGGATAAATGCCCCTTACGCAGATGCGCGGCCGTGGAGCGAAAAATCCGCGGTATAGTCGTATCTTTCAGCGGAATCAAAACCTCGCCACCATTGGCGGCCGATTGTTTAGCCACACTGTATGTTTCAGCCACCTTGGCTGCGCTGTCATGCTTCTTTTCAATGAGATCGCGCACGGTCACCGCCTGCGAGAATCCCGGTACGACAATGTCACGCACCAGAACTTTGGGCCCATACTGGCTCTCGTATGACAGTCTGATCTGCTTTTTTGTAACCCTTACATGCCCCTTTGCCAGTGCTTCAATGTACGCGGTGCGGGCCAGGCCCAGTTCAAAGGTTGGCAATGATTCACCGCGCGATGCCAGCACCCGTTGCAACGCTGCCAAGCGCTCGTCCGCCGGCACCTTTTGGGCGGCCAAGTTTGCCATCACAAAGTTCATCTGGGCCTGAATCTGCTTTTTGCCGACGTGCAGACCCGCTTTATCGCACGCCTGTTTTAAAAGCGTGAGTTCAAACCATTGGCGCATCAACTGCATACCGCTCAAAAGCACCAGTGAATTTATAAATTTTTTCTCGCTTAACGCCTCATTATTCACAATCGCCACCGCAGGCTGACCGGGTTTGGCTTTTTGCGGAAATATATCCTGGGGAATCACGCTCGATGGCGCTGCTGCCATCGCCCATCCAGCCGGGAATCCAACGGAAGCTAACAATCCTGTAATCAGCGTTTTTTTCGCCCAGTGACGCACGATGTCTCCTTACTGTTTTCCACCGCCTGAATACCATACCCATTCGGCCTGTGCACAAGTATACCGGCCGAATCCAACCGCCGCATCCAGCGCTGGCGGTCGTATGTGTTCTAATCTTACGTTGCCGACGGTGGCAACTTTCTCCCTTCCGATGGTGCAGGAAAATGTATGGCAGGCTCAGAATTGGGCTACAATTGGGCTTAGCGGTGGCGAAACGACTATAATGGAGGCGGGCATGGTGCTGGCGGGAGTCTTGAGGCGCATTGCTTCAAGGTAGCTGATCTGCCGGTAGATAAACAAGCTGCGGCCATTTGGATCGGTTAACCGTCCAAAAATTTTGGATGCTTAAAAATGCCCATTTCTATCGGTCAGAGGCCCGCCCCTGATTTTGATCACCCCATTGAACTCATGATGGATTGCCACCGCAGGATTGAAAAATTCCTGCAGGTGCTTGATCGCGTCGCGAGCCGAGCCACCCTGGATGCGGAAACGCGTCCCGCTCTGGACACCGCCTTGCACTACTTCAAAACCGCCGGAATACGCCACAACACCGATGAAGAGGGCGATTTGTTTCCGGCCCTTTCAGCATTGGGTGGCCAAGCGGCCGAACTGGTGGAAAAGATGGATCGGCTTGCCGCTGAGCATCGCACGGCGGAATTGGTGCATCATCGTTTGAACGAACTCGGCGGTCACTGGCTCAAGGCCAATGAGCTTTCAGAAGCTGATCTGGCGGAATTTCGTCGGTTAATCAGGCAGTTGATCGGTTTCTACGCACAGCACATCGCCATGGAAGAAACCGAGGTATTTCCAGTGGCGGCGAAGGCACTGGATTCCGCCACCCTGCGGCAGATTGGCAGGAATATGCGTGCCCGGCGGGTGGAAAATCCGGGCCGCGTTGCCAGCCAATGTGCCCAGCGCCGCAACGCCCAACTGAAATAAATCTATATTGCCAGTTCCTCTTTGTGGTAGTGGCGACGCGGGGGCATATCCCCGCATCTCTCGCCGAACAGGACTCCTTCGGATAAACTTCCGCCGCATGAAAGCAAACGATACGGCGAACAAACCTTTAACCTACAAACAAGCGGGCGTGGATATTCAGGCCGGCGATACCATGGTCGACCAGATCAAGCATCTTTGCCAACGTACCTACGGTCCACGCGTGCTGGGCAAGTACGGCGGTTTTGCCGGAATGTTTCGCCTCGACTTCAACGAAAAAATTTTCGCCCGCAACTATCGTGAGCCGGTGCTCATCGCCTGCACCGACGGCGTGGGTACGAAAATAAAGGTCGCGGCGCAGATGAAAAAATATGACACCATCGGCATTGATCTTGTGGCCATGAGCGTCAACGATCTCATTGTGCAGGGGGGTGAGCCGCTTTTATTTCTCGACTACCTTGCGGTGCATAAGTTGGACCCGCATATCACCACCGAAATGGTTAAAGGTGTGTCGGAAGGCTGCCTGCAGGCCGGTACCGCTTTGCTCGGCGGAGAAACCGCCGAAATGCCATCGGTTTATGCCCCCGGCGAATTTGACATGGCCGGATTTGCCGTCGGCGTGGTGGAGCGAAAAAAAATACTCGATGGCTCGGATGTTGAAATCGGTGACAGCATCATCGGTCTGGCGTCCCATGGCCTGCATTCCAACGGCTACGCCCTGGTGCGTAAAATCTGCTTCGATAAACTCGGCCTCTCGCCCGACGATCATGTGGCCGAACTGGGATCGACATTGGGGATGGAACTGCTGCGTCCAACCCGGATTTATGTGAAAAGCATTTCTGAGATATTGAAAAAATATAAAGTAAAAAAAATAATAAAGGCTATGAGTCATATCACCGGCGGTGGCCTTCCCGGCAATTTGCCGCGCGTGCTGCCGGAAGGTATGGGTGTAAAAATTAAACGCAGCGCATGGCCTGTCCCGCCGATATTTCATTTTCTGCAAACCCACGGGCCGGTGGATGCCGACGAAATGTTCGACGTATTCAACATGGGCATCGGATATGTGCTGGTCGTGCGGCCCAACTTCACACGCTCCATCATGACGGGGTTGCGGGCGCTGGGCGAAAAGCCGTACTTTTTGGGGAAGGTTAAAAAAGCGTCGGGCGAAACGCTTATTGAGTGGAGCTAGAAGCCTGTCCAGGTAATCGCAGTTCCTGTTATTACTCAGACAGGCTTTTGGCCGTCATATCGGCGCGTTGCTCCTTTGAGTTCCATTTACGCACGATGTTTTCCCCTGCCGGAGAATCTTCAAAAAGGTGGCACTGCGCCATGGCAATATGAAAAGTGATGCTGTCACCCGGCGCTATGCCTGTGGCCCGATGCGTTTCGGTGCGGCAGATCATGGTTAGACGCTCATCCACCCGGAAGCGGACGTCCACCCGATCGCCAAGTGGTTCAATCACCTGCACCACGCCCCGGATAACGTTGCCCGACCCGGCAAACCGCTCCTCCACCTTGGGGCTTATCTGTTCGGGCCGGATGCCCAGAACCAGATTCTGTCCTCCTTGCGCCCGCGCCGCACCAGCGAGCTTCCCGGGCAGTGTCAGTTTCTGCTCGCCTAATATAAATTCATCATGTTGCCCCACCTGGCCGGTGATGAGATTCATGGGCGGCATACCCACAAAACTGGCGACAAACTGATTGGCAGGGTTTTGATAAACCTCCAGGGGCGAATCGCATTGTTGAATGACGCCATCTTTCATCACCACAATACGGTCGCCCATCGTCATGGCCTCCTCTTGGTCGTGGGTGACATAAATGGTGGTGGTGCGAAGTTTCAAGTGCAGACGCTTAATCTCCGCACGCGTCTCGACACGCAACTTGGCGTCCAGATTAGAAAGCGGCTCATCAAACAAAAACGCCTGCGGATTGCGTACGATCGCCCGGCCCAGCGCCACACGCTGCCGCTGACCGCCCGAGAGGGCCTTGGGTTTTCGCGCCAGCACATCCGTAAGCCCCAGCGATTTGGCGGTTTCCTTCACGCGCTGATCAATCATGGCGCGGCTCAGCCCCAACTCCTTCCGCCGCATCTCCAATGAAAACGCCATGTTTTTGTATACATTCATGTGTGGATAAAGCGCGTAGTTTTGAAATACCATGGCTATGTCACGATCTTTGGGCGCGACATCGTTCACCACGCGGCCATTGATCTTAAGCGTTCCCGATGATATCGCCTCCAGACCGGCGATCATCCGCAGCGTGGTCGTTTTGCCGCACCCGGAAGGTCCCACCAGCACAACAAATTCGTGGTCGCGTATCGACAGTGAAACGCGGTCAACGGCCGGGGTACCATCGGCGTATACCTTGGATATGTTTTCGAGTTCAACTGTCGCCAATTTCAACCACCTTGTCACTCCGCCCGATAGGAGCATTCTCCACGCCGCACTGTGTGCCGAAACCAGCGTTCTCGCTGCCTCCAACATCCGCCCGACGCCAGCACACAACTACCCGCGTTGGTACGTATTGTTGTCAGCCCCCGCGGCACAGGTCAGTGCACATGCCGGATGATTTGTCCCCGCACCAGAAATACGATTTCCTCGGCGATGTTGGTGCAATGATCGGCAATGCGTTCAAAATTTTTCGCCACCATGATCATCGACAAATCGGCCGGGATCCGGTTCGCGTGCGATGCCATCTGGGCCTGCAGATCATTGTAAATTTGATGGTACAGCGCATCAATCAGGTCATCGCCCCGGCATATGGCATCTGCCAGCGACGGGTCATTAAGCCCCAGACATCGAGTCGTGTCGCGCAACTGCTTGAGAGTTGATCGGGCCATCCCCGCCAGCTCAACCGGTATATCCTGTCCCGACTGGGCGATTTCCGGCGCCATCAGCGCGATGTTGTAGGCACAATCGCCGATACGTTCCAGATCGCTGTTGATCTTTACAATGGCGAAGACGGTCCGCAAATCCTGCGCTGTGGGCTGATGTTCGGCCAGCAGATTAATGGCGGCTCGTTCAATCTGAACCTCTTCCGCATCAATCTGCTGTTCGTTGTCTATAACCGATTGCGCAATTTCTGACTTTCGCGTAATGACCGCCTCGGTCACCTGTTCGCACGTACCCTGCACCAATGCTGCCATGTCCACACACCGATTGAGCAGAGTTTCAAGAGCGTGAGCAAACTGAACAGACAAAGCTATATTCCCTAAAAACCGACGCGCGGAGAGTATATCGGCAAAACGGGGTGGTACACAAATCCATCTCCTCACGAGCGCCCTTTACGCCGAGCGGACGCAGGTTGTTTTCCACCGCCTACCACGGCCCGTCCGCCATCCGAAAAATTACCAACCACCGGCAAGCCGCTGGGTATATAACGCCCGTGGCCATGCCCCCTCCACAGATACGGCCTTGCCCGGAGTGCTACTCGACGAAAATATCTTGGCATTCTCGGCGCTCCCGGCGGTGCAAACTCGTTTCCCTTACCGCAATGTTCACAAACTTCACCGTGAAAATAATCGGTATGGGAACGGCCCCATTTAGCCGCCGGGCTTGTCCCGGCGCGCTAACCAATAACGCATTCGTGTGCGAAAAATCTCGACGCCCGGGTTGCACGTCCCGCCCCCGCGCGTTTGCCGTTTTATTGTTAAGGCTGCGGGCGTTTTACAAAGTAGCTTTGCCAATTGCCTCCGCTGCGGGTAGATTTCACTTCTGTATGGTGACTGGCATATATCCATCCTTCCATCTCAGGTTCCGTTGCGCTGCCGCCCCGTTGCTGGCTGTCGCCTTGCTGTTTTTAGGGGGCTGCACCCAGGTGGCGGGCGTGGTGGTGTATCAGGATTCACATGTTCCAGCCAAGGGTGCCATTGTGAGCGTTGGCGAGCCGCAAAGCGGTTTCAGTTACCAACCGCATCGTGTGGATGGGGCGGGCCATTTCAGTTTTTATATTGATCCCCTCGATAATTCAGATATTTGGGTCATTCCACCCCACGGCGACCCGACGCTTGACGCCATTCATCTCCAGCCCAGTCAGGTCAATTCGCACATGTATGTAGTTTTGCCGAATCAATAGCCAAAAACCACGATTTTTTCGCCCGCTGATGTTTGCGCTGTGTTAGCGATTGGGCTGCATTGAGTTTGGCGTACGCCCCATAATGAAAATTAAGGATTTAGACGGCTGCCGAGTTTGCAAATAGGCACCTCGCCAACTATCCTCAAAGCAGGGATTGCGGAGGCGGCTGTTTTCACCCTCGCCCCTAACGAAAGCAGATACGGATGGTCATCTAGGAGGCTGTCCGATACTTGGACTGGCTCCCGGCTCGGCGGCCTTGGTTTGGCGGCCGTGGCTTGCCTGGTCTGTCTGGTGGATGGGTGCGGGGTGCCCCTGCTTATCAGTTGGTTGGTTTCAACGCGGAGGAAATATCTAGATGTTAAACAACTACGGTTCAAGCACACCCCATATTGCCGATCTGAAGCATAAGACGTCGGTACGCGCAGGCTTGCATTTGGCAATCCGTATCGCCTGCGGTGCGGCGCTGGCGGCCTCGGCAACCGCATACGCCAGCCCCAGCGGCATCGGCTTAAGTGCTTTGCTGACAAGCAATCCTGGCTTGACCGGTGCAGGCGTTAATGTGGCCCAGGTGGAGGCGTCATTAAATGCCAGCCCTCCACCCGACGTCTTTGAAGTTGACCCCACACAGGTGAATCAGCCCTCGTCAAAATTTACGTATATTGACAACAATGGCACGCAAACAACCAGCTATAACTCCACTGATGGTTCCACCCATGCCGATTCGGTGGGCGCATTGTTTTACGGCGGCGCGGCAACCTCAGGGGGGGCACCGACGGGTGTTGCTCCGGGTGTAGCGAGCATCAGCAATTATGATGCGGGTGGATTCGCCGGTTATAACGTCGGGCTGACCGAAAACACTTCCACGCAGATGATCACGCCCACCACCAATCAACATGCCACCGTTAATAATGCTGCCGTCATCAACCAAAGCTTTATTTTCCCCGTGCCGACAGGCTTCTCCACCACACAGGCGGATGAATATCTGCAAAATATCGACTGGGGCTACGACAGCTACGTTAACACCTACCATTCCGTTATCGTCAGCGCCGTCGGCGATTATTCCTCATCATCTGGCGCGCCGCCGATGATCAACGCCCCCGCCACGGCGTACAATTCCATTTCCGTTGGTGCCTATGGCGGTGCTACGGAGGTGGGCCCGACCTTTGATGGCCGCAGTAAGCCGGACATCGTCGCCCCCGGAGGCGCAACAAGCTATGCTGCGCCATTGGTATCCGGTGCTGCCGCATTGCTGATTCAAGCCGGGAATCAGGCGACCGGCTATAACGCGGCATCGGCCGGTAATTGGTCGCAATCGCAGTACGAGGCGAACGCCGTTTTACCGCAAACGGTTAAGGCGTTGTTGTTAAATGGAGCGGTCCAACCCAGCGGCTGGACGCACACCACCACCGCACCACTTGATACCAGATATGGTGCCGGCGTGCTGAACGTGAACAATGCATTTCAAAATCTGGCGGCCGGCCGCGCGGCAGTGTCGGCATCCGACACCAATACGGCTGCTCTCAACGCTCCTACCATCACGCAAGCGGTGGGATGGGATGTCGAATCTCTGCTCAACAATGGGCCCCATCCGGGCAGCACACCTGTCACATACGTAAACCATTACGCTTTTACCGCCGCTACCATCAAGCCGGGTTTCGGAGACGCCTTTAAAGCCACGCTGGTGTGGAACGCGCAGACCACCACCAGCGGCGGCGGTACCAACCTGACCTTCTCTGAAAAGCAAACACCCATTTATTTGGAACTTTTTAACGCCCAGACCAACGCCTTGGTTTCCGAGAGCGTCAGCACGGTCGATAATGTGCAGCAGGTTGATGCCCTTTTGATGCCGGGCACCAATTACGACCTGCAAGTGCTTACCAGCGGCAGTAACTTTGCCAACAGCGATACCTACGCCCTGGCTTTTTCAACGACGGCCATCAGCATTGCCACACCCGAACCCGCCGCCTATGCGCTTTTAGCCGGCGCAGGCGCGGTGGTATTGCTGGGTCGCAAATGGCGAAAACCCACCGTTTAGTAAATGGTGCATCCGCACTTTTTCAGCGGTGGCTGATGGGCATTTGTCACGCCTTTGGCCGTGTAAGAATCGGGGTTGCGCCACCTTGCCCGTACGCCAAGTACCTTTGCAGTCCATCGTGCAACCGACAACTATCAAGCCACCTTGTGGGCCAAAACGAACTGCCGCGCTCGAAATGTTAAAAACAATAGCCACCGTTGGGACTTGAACCCAAGACCTACGCTTTACGAAAGCGTCGCTCTACCAACTGAGCTACGGCGGCGAAGATATCAAAATATACCACTCCCGGGTGAATCCGTCCAAGTAGTCGTATCCCCCATCTGGCGCTTCGGTGTGGCCATTTTTTCCAGGTGCCCTTGGGATCGCGGGTCTCCTAAACCGCTTGCGATCGCGGAAGCATGTTGGGAAACGCCGCATATTGTCTAATTTTCGGCCATTTCAATGGCAGCCCGGAAAACTCACCACGCCGTACTGCTGTCGGCCGTTAAGTGCTTGACCGCTACCGAGGAAGGTAGTACCCACCTGCGACCTGCCAATGTTTCGTGCCCGTCTGCCAAACTCGGTCCGTCCCCGGTGGTGTGGCCGATGCCATTTGATACCATCCCAGTCGGCACTATACTTTATGTATGAACAGTGTGCAGCCCCAATCTGACCTCTCCACTCTGGAAAGCCGCGTGCGGAGCGCCCTCGACGAACTACGACCCCTGATCCAGTGGGACGGTGGCGACCTTGAACTTGTTGAAATAACCGACAGCCATGTTGCGGTCATTCGCCTGATGGGTGCCTGCATCGGATGCCCAAGCTCGCAGGCGACTCTTAAATTGGGCATCGAAAAAAGCCTTCGCGATAAAGTCCCTGAAATCACCGGCGTAGCGGCCGCAGACGATTAAACCGCTGCCAGGCTCCTTGTCCGGCTTTTTCAATCGTCCCGCATTCGCTTATAGTTTTGCGGTCGATGGTGAGTTAAACATCGCACCGCAGTGTGCCATAAATAGAGGAATATTAATGAATCGTACCCGTCTGTTCACCCCCGGTCCCACCAGCGTGCCTGAAGAAGTTTTACTTGAAATGGCCAAGCCGATGTTTCACCATCGCACGGCAGAGTATCGCACTCTCTTTGCGGAATGCACCCGGCAACTTCAGCAGCTTTTCCAGACCGCCAACCCCGTCATCACGCTGGCCGGCAGTGGTACCGCCGCCTACGAATGCGCCATGATTAATACCATTCCCGCCGGCGGAAAAGTTCTGGCCCTTTCCAATGGTAAATTTGCCGAACGCTGGGTCACCATCGCCAAACGCAATAAATGCCCGATTACAGAACTTAAAGCCGATTATGGCCATGCCGTGTCGCCCGAGCGCGTAGCCGAGGCCTTGGCGGCCGATACGTTCGATGCCGTCACGCTTTGCCACAGCGAAACAAGCACCTGCACCGTACAGGATTTGCAGGCCATTGCCGCCCATGTCCGTAAGACGCCCGCCATTCTGATTGTTGACGGCATTACCTCTGTTGGGGCCATTGAAGTAAAGGCCGACGACTGGGGTGTGGATATTCTTGTTACCGGCTCGCAGAAGGCGCTGATGCTGCCACCCGGCCTCGCATTCTTAAGTGTTTCGGAAAAGGCCCGCAAAAAAGTTGAAACCGTATCGCAGCCGAATCTTTATTTAAGCCTCGCGCACTATCTCAAAAGCTTAGCGGATAATGACGTGCCGTGGACCCCGGCCGTATCGCTGGTACGGGGCTTAAATGTCGCGCTGAAAATGATTCTCGGCCAGGGACTTGAAAACGTATTCAAAAGCACCCATGCCTATGCGTCGGCCGTGCGGCATGCCGCAGTAGCCATGGGCCTGAAGGTATTTTCGTCCAGCCCGGTTGATTCCGTAACGGGTATCGTGTATCCGGAAGGCTTTGATGACAAAGCCTTCCGCAGTGCCATGCGTAAAAAGTTTGGTATGCATCTCGCGTCCGGACAAGGCTCGATGGAGGGCAAAATCTTCCGCGTCAGCCATATGGGGTATGTGGACGCATTCGATACACTCGGGGTGGTCAGCGCTCTGGAAATGGTATTGCGGCAGCAGGGCCATCAATTTTCCTTCGGTGCGGGTGTGGCGGCTGCGCATCAGCAACTGGCAAAACATCTCGGCTGATCGGGCATGGCTGGGGTGCCAATCCGGATAACCGCCGCAATCGTGAAGCGCGGCCATTGGGTCGCGCACGCGCATGGTGACTGACGGCCGCCGCCAATTGCCGCCGGGCCAGCACAATTGCAAATAATTCCTAAATCATTTCTAATTCCGTCTGAACCGGCATTCCGTCGATGCCCGATCATAACGGAGAAACGCCCTTGAGAAGCGGTAAACCGCGTTTGATCAGACAGCTCAATGACCGATCGGTTTTTGAAGCGATTGAAGAAATGGGGCTCTCATCCCGGGCCCAACTTAGCCGCGTCACCGGTGGCAGTGCCCCAACCATGGCCAAAGCCGTCCGTCGATTGCGCCAATTGGGCTTGCTGGATGAAGTTGGCCTCTCCTCACCCGATGGTGCCGGCCGACCCGGGCGTATGTTCCGCGTGGCGAAAGTCAGCTCTCAGGTCATTGGCATCGCCATTGATTACCGCTATTGCCGCGTCACACCGGCCGGGCTTGATGGCGGCTATAACCATGAAAATATCATTACAATTAAAACGCCGGCCGACTACCGCTCGCTTCTCCGCGATCTGACCAAAGCCGTTCGTAAACTTACCGCCGATGGCCCAAAGACGCTGGCCATGGGTGTAAGTGTGCCCGGCATGATCGATAAAAGCGATGGACGCGTTTTGCTTTCGCCCAACATGCACTGCCTTGACGGCCAATGTGTAGGCGTTGACCTGGAAACCGAAACCGGCATTAAAGCCTACGTCCTGCATGAAACACTTGCCAGTTGCCTTGCTGAGCAGTCCTATGGACTGGCCAAAAAATTGGAGCATTTAGTACTTATCAGCGTGATGGAAGGGTATGCCTGCTCTGCGGTCGTTGCCGGGCAGTTGCTGGAAGGCCACGATGGCATGGCCGGAGAAATGGGGCACATCCCCGTCGATCTCAACGGTGCCCAGTGCGGCTGCGGTAATCGCGGCTGCATTGAAACCATGGCTACGGACCAAAGCCTCGCCCGGCGCGTGGGCGAACGTCTGGGACGCAGGATTGAAGTTGAAGAAATGGCGGATATGGTCTCCGCAGGGCAAATCGATATCCGTCAAGATATCAATGAGACACTCGCCTATCTGGCCATCGGCGTTGCCAGTGCGGTCAACACGTTTAATCCCGAATTGGTGCTGGTGGCATCGCGCATGTTTGATTTTTTACCCGGTGCCTTTGACGACCTCATCAATCAAGTACGTCAAAGATCGGTTCGCCCCTTGGTCAATCGCTGCCGCATCATCCGCAGTGCGGGTGATAAAGTTCAGGGCGGCGTGGCTGCAGCCTTGCGTGGCCTGAAAAATTCCTTAGGCCCCACCATGAACTGGCGCTAAAGGCATCATGCACCCGCCTCCAGTTACTCCGGTATCGCCGCAGCTTATTGCGGTGATAAAGATGGTTGTCGGTGCGGAGGTTCATCGCTTTCCAGCTCATTCTCATGGCCGCAAAATTTAGTAAGCGAAAATCGAACCCCCTTTCAAATAACGCGAGTTCGGGATAAGGGATGGTGTCATTTGTGTTTTTTTGAAGCATCACATTTTTCGTCGCAGCCAATGCCTTGGTGGCTGCGGTACCATTGGCGATGCGGACACCCTGCCAGCCGTTTCACACCCGCCACCCCATTTAGCCGCGTGCATGGTGCACGCGCGTCAAAAACACTTCGGCATTGCGCGTCCTGCCTCGAAACTACGCGCTTTATTTTCTACGATTCATCATACAGTTGCGGGAAAATCGCTGGCAGCCAATTAAAGGCGTGAGTTCTTATCCCGAATTCACGCTAACCAAGGTGACACAAACATTCTTGCCTGTGATTTAGCTCGGAATACAACGCCACAGACAGGAATGTCTGTGCCACGATGAATGGAACAACTTAAATAAGCAAAGCTACGGAATTCCTTATCCCGAATTCACCCTAAACACGCTGATTTTTCAGCGCAGCGGTCGTAGCCACTACATCGCCGTTTCATGCTGCCGCCTCACAGAATAGGCCTTGCGATATTGCATCGGAGTCATTCCCACCATACGTCGAAACGACACGCTCAACTGTTGCGCTGATGAAAAACCTCCCCGCATGGCCACCTTCGGCATGGACAACTCCGTCGTAGAGAGCAATGATTTGGTTTTCTCCAATTGCAACCGCCGCACCTCGCCCGCCGGTGTGCGTCCCAACGCCTCCAAAAAGCGTTTGTCCAAGGTCGGCCGTGATACCGCCAAGTCGTTAACCATCCGTTTGATGTTCACGCCGCGTTCAAAATTCGCCCGTATATACGCAAGACCGTCCCGCACCAGTTCGTCGCTCACGGCCATTACGTCGGTGGATGCCCGCGTAATGATGGGTTGGGGCGCAACCTGTACCAGCTTTCGTGCGGGCTTTTTGCCTTCGATCAGCGTCACCAGCATATCCATAGCATGCGCCGCAATAGTCTGCGTGGGAACCGGTACGGTGGAAATGGGCCGCCCCTGCAAGGTGGCAAACACGTCGTCATCATCAACGCCCAGCACCGCAATATCTTCCGGAACGCGAATGCCAGCGCGGCGGCAGGCCACCAGCAGTGCGCTTGCCCGCAGGTCGTTGCAGCAAAACACGGCCGCCGGTTTTTCGACTCGCTTGATCCATTTATACATACCCGGTGGCCACCACCGCCGTCCCACACGCTCGGTCGATCCATGAAAACACTCTACCGATTGGTTGCTTGCCCCCAATGCCGAGATGAAACTTTGCTCTCGACGCGCCATCGCGAGGTGCCGCTCGTGCCCCACGAAGGCGAAACGACGAAAGCCCCGCTCCAGCAGATATGCGGCGGCCGCCTGCCCAATGGCATGGTCGTCAACGCGCACACACCAATTCAGCCACGGCACGGCCTGATCGCCGCCAACATCCACCTTTGGGATATTCCACTTGGCCAAAGTGTCAATAATCTCGGGACGATCACTAAGACCGCCGATTAATGCACCGGCAACATCACTGGTTTCAAGTTGGGACAGCTCTCGAACATCCACATGGTAGACGGCATAGCGCTGCAGCGATGGTTGCGACTCAATAGCCTGGGCTATGCCACGCAAAATTCCGCGGCTGTACGAGATGGAAAGATCTCCGATAAATACAATCCAATCTTTTTTCTTCATAGGTATTAAGGCCCCCGTATGGTGTCGCTGATAAGGTTAAGTCCGATTTAGCCCCCCAAATTGGGATTTTTCCGGACCTATTAACGTCGGTTATGCTAACTGACAAGTTATAAAAAAGCAAAGAGATTTTTGAAAATAACTATTGTGATAGTCACTTGATGTTGTACACTTTAAGCGTGTGGTGTCTCAATTGACTTGGCCGATGGCCAAAAGCCATAAATTTGATCGGCGTGCGGGCTGAACTCCGGCTTGGCTGGAGAGGAAGCGGCTGAAGAGGGATAGATTGGATTCGCACCGGTGGAGATAAATATTTCGAGTTTCTTGGGTTGTTAGCAGTGTAAAGGCCAGGCAATGTGCTTGCGTCGCTGCGCAATCTGAAATTTTTCAGGGGAGTGAGTCACGGGCCTTTTTAACAGGCTTTGAAACTTGACTCGCACATTTTGGAGGACTTCTTATGAAGTACGGTGTTTTATCTAAATCCTTGTTGGCCGCCGTGGCCATCGTGGCCGTGGGTGGCATGACCGCGGGGGCCCGCGCGGACACAATTGCGGGCGCAGGCGAAGGCCCGGTGGTATCGTCACCTGCCTACAATCTCACCAGCTTGGGCAATGTGGACTGGGTGACCGTAAACAGTAATGGGACCAATGGAATCGTGGTCAACTCCAAGGCGGGTGGTTCGGGTATTAGCGACATCGTCGTTGATCCCAGAGGCCATAGCACGCAGCCAGGCGTTGGCTTTGGTGGTGGATTTTCCTATACCGACGGCGTTAGCCCGACCAGCGCCACCAATGAAACCAATTTTGCTCAATCTCCAACCGCAAGTTCCGGCACCCAGTACACGCCCCCGACCATCACCTTCAACGTCACGGCGGATGGCAATGCGCAACAGTTGACGGTGTATTCGTCCATCTACATTCCAAAGGGCGTTGGTACTGTCTTCGCCAACGACATCTACACGCTTGGTAAGCTCCCTTCCATTGACAATGTTCGCGGGAAAAGCTCCACTTCGAGCTCGGCGTTCTACCAAGCTTACTACGATACGATCGATTTTACGGGTACCGCTGGCGAGACCCTGACGGTTACCCTGAACGTCGCCGGGGGCAAAAACGGGGACAACGTTGCACTCGGGTTGGCGGCTGCCAGCCTATCCGACGTGCCCGAACCGGCTTCGCTTGCCATGTTCGCCGTCGCCGGCGCTGGTTTGCTGCTGCTGCGTCGCCGCAAGGCCTAAGGTGTCGCGTCGATAAAGGCGCGGTTTGTAAATGGGGACAGGCGTCCCAGTCATCCAGACCGCCGCCAATGAACTAAAACCCGGGCCGGGGAAATATGAGGCTTCCCCGGCCCTTTTTTCGTATTGAATGACATTTCCCATTTGGCTTCCGTCATTGCTGCTATGCACCCTCATTGAAAAATTAAGCCAACGGAATCGGTTCTGATACGCTGCCGCGCTCTGCGTAAGGCTACAGGCTTTAACTCTACGCCGGACGCTTCCAAGCCGCACCTCGCCGGCATTCCTTCAATCAGGTGCACCAGTTAAGCTGGCAGTTAAAATGAAAAATGGTGAAATGTCTTTCATCATGGCGTGGGGGTGTCTTCAACCGCTGCCATGGCTGGCACAGCGGCACCTATCACGAGCGTGCCTGTGGCTATATCTGATGGCGGCCAGGTTATAAAAAAGCAAAAACATTTTTCAAAAAAAGTATTGTGACCATTCCGCAAGTTAATAGAATAAGAGGTATAGAGCGGCGGGGTTCAAATTTACTGCCTGCCATTCGTAAATCATCTGGCGGGCCATTGGGAATTAAAAGGTCGCAGCACGGGTTGTGAAATACAGGTGCCCCTGCATCGTGCAGAAGTGTACTGTGGCCGAGCTTTAACCGCTTTGCGTGTGGTGTAACGTGGAATGCACCGCGGGCGTTGGATGGAATTTTGTGCACCTCACCTTTTTGCAGGAGACGGGTTTATGTCAGGCGTAGTAAATGCAATATATCATCGCAGCGGCCGTAAGGCGGGTCGCGGTTTTACGCTTGTGGAATTGCTGGTGGTTATTTCCATCATTGCGATTCTGATTGCCCTTTTGCTTCCGGCACTTGCCAAGGCCAAACAATCCGCACTGACGGTAGCCTGCCTCGCCAAATTGCGATCACTGGGGCAATTGACGACCGAATATGCACAGACCTATCAGGATTCTCTTCCATTTGGTGGTTCAACCACATGGAATCTTTCATACCGTCCGTTGTGGGGGATTTACAGTTGGGATGCCCTGTTGTTTGCATTTAAAGAGGGCATCCCGCCCACGCCAGCTTGGGGGCTGCCGTGGTACAACGGTGAACAAGGGTATCCAACGCCTCAATTCTCTTTCCGGGTGCCAGAATACAATACGCTCTTTGAATGTCCTGCGCAACTCATTAAGCCAACGAGTTCCTTGGATGCCGCTTCATCCTATGCCGTCAATCCTAACTTTTTCATATCGTATACCGAGTCGTCCAACAAGACCGCCACGGTGAAAATTTCACAGATATCAGATCCTTCCGAAGCGGTCGCCATAGGGGATGGCAACCAGAATCAACTCGGCCGAAGTGGTTACAACTTCGACTGGCAGCAAAACAGCTCTTATGGGTACGAGGGTCCCGCCTATAAATACAGAAATTATCCAGAGTATCTCGTGCCACCTGACGGGCTGCAGGCAGGCGATCGGGCCAATGAGGACTATCCATCCGGAGTGGGCAGCGGCCTGCGATACCGCCATGGGAATGATGCCAATGCAGTCTTTTTTGATGGGCATGCCACCACCATACCGATCAACAGAAATACGCCGGGTGCCGCACCCAATGCGCCCGGTGCGACCGGCTCGCAGGGGCTTAAAATGGTCAATATCATCAATCCCACGCTCTCGGAAATGGTAGACCAAAGCCCTTATTGATGCAGCGGCAAAAGCGTTCAACCGCCCGCCGTCGATGGATGGCTTGCGTTGGCCGGGCAGACCTGAGGGGTGCGTTACTTGAAACCCACGGCCCAGCATGGTAATGAAGATACCAGAATGGAAATCAGGCTGATCACGCGGGGTGGCCCCTCAATCGGTCTACCCCTTTTTCAATGGGTGAACTTTGGGACCCGACCAGTGCACAATGGGAAATTGAATCTTCCAGCAAAATGCATCACGCAACTGAAATAATATTCGGTTTCGGGTCGCATCTTTACGCAATTTCTCACCGTTGATATCATTCGGAAAGTTTCAGTATCAGTGAGTGGGATTTTGGTGATCGGGGCGTTGCCCCTTACACGCAGGAAGAGGAAATCAGCATGGTTGAATCACGCAATGAAAATTTAATGGGTAAAAATCAGTCGGCGGCTCACAGCCCGGCGTCGGGCTCTACACGGCGTGATTTTTTACGCCGGTCCGTGGTCACTGCAGCGGCGGCACCTCTGGCTGCAGCGATACCTGGGTCTTATGGACAGACCGGGACACAAGTGGCAGGTAAGCCCGCCAAACTGCCTAACATCCTTATTATCCACTCGGATCAATTTCGTTGGGATTTTGTCGGTGCCGCGGGTTTGAATCCCATGTCCTGTACGCCGAATATTGACGCCATGTATCGCCGCGGCACGGTTTTTCAGAATTTCATTACCAATCAGCCATTATGCTCACCTTCCCGCGCCTGTCTGTGGACGGGTCAATACGGCACCACCAACGGCGTGTGGAAACTGCTTTGGAGTGACAATCCCCGCGTGGGCATCAAGCCCGACGCCGTTACGCTTGCCACGCAGTTGCGCGCCGCGGGATACAGTACCAACTACATCGGTAAATGGCATCTCGCACCGCATTTGAAGGATGAAACATGGCAAAAGTGCATAGGCTATGTTAAGCCGGAATATCGTGGCGGCTTTCTTGACCTGTGGCAGGCAGCCAACGTCTATGAGTTGACCACCCATCCGTATCACGGCACCATTTGGGATGGGGATGGTCACCCCATGCATTTCAAAGACATTTACCGCGTCGATTATCTGACAGATCTTGCCGAAAAGTTTCTCCGTAAAAAACACGATAAACCTTTCTGTCTTGTGGTCTCTCAGCTTGAGCCGCACCAGGATAATTTTGTCAACGGATTCAGCCCGCCCAAGGGCTATGGGGATAAATATCGTAATCCGTATATTCCTCCCGATTTGCGGGCACTCCCGGGTGACTGGCCGTATCAGGCGGCCAATTATTACGGCGATATTAAGGCCATTGACCAGTCGGTAGGCAGACTGTTAAAGACACTTAAGGAACAAGGCCTTGAAGATAACACCATCGTTGTTTTCATGAGTGATCATGGCTGTCATTTCCGAACGCGCAATACCGAATACAAGCGCAGCCCGCATGAAAGCTCCATCCATGTGCCGCTGGTCATTCAAGGGCCAGGGTTTAATAACAGTCAAATCATTCCTGAACTCGTCAGTATGATCGATGTGACGCCTTCGCTTTTGGATTGTGTCGGTCTGCCCGTTCCGTCCTGCATGCAGGGAAAAAGCTTCATGCCGTTGCTGCATGATGCCAGCGCCCGGCAATCGTGGCGTAATGAGGTATTCATACAGGTCAGCGAGTCGGAGACCGCCAGAGCATTGCGCACGCCGGAATTTACCTATGTGGCGCTGGCCCATGATGCCCAACCATTTCATGAGCCTGGCAGTATGCACTATGAAGATTATCAGCTTTACGATAACCGGGCTGATCCGGCCCAGATCGTCAATTTAGCCGGGCGGAAGGATCCGCCTTCACTGGTGCACTATGTCGGAGATCGATCAATGGTTGAGCTTACGACTCATCTCCGTGAACGATTGCTTGCCCGCATGGTGGAAGCCGGAGAAAAACGACCTGAAATTAAGACGAAGCAATATTATCCTTGATCCCGTGAAGTGGGGCAAATGGTACCTATAGTTTTTGGGATGATCCTGTGCCAACGTCCGGGGCCAATAAAGCCCTTTTTAGACTGGTGATTACCTTGACGACGCTGGTGCTCGGCGGGCGGCTTTGGGCAGCATTACCGCAACTTAACGCCGCATACAAATCGGCCCATGCATGGACAACCGGCGATAATCTGACGGTGAGCACGGGCCGAATTGAACGTCAATGGCACTGGACGGGGCGCGGGTTTGTAACCACGTCCGTCAGTAATTTACATGGCAAATTCCAATGGAATGATGCGAAGCCCGATGCCGACGCGGATTGGTCATTTCCTTCCTTGACCGGCAGCGGCAAGCTGATTTCCATTCATGCACAATCAGGCAACGACCATGGATTTACATCTAAACATCTCACCGTTGCAGCGGTGATTGATTATCCACAGAACAATATCGGTCTGCGCTATGTGATCTGGGTGTTTCCCCATGCATCGGGTTTGCGGACACAAGTGCAGGTACGGCGTTTGCGGGCCATTGCAGCCAAGGCTGCCCATGTCGATGATGTGCACGATAACTACGCATCCCCGGGAGTTGTGGATCGTGTACCCATCAATCTGGCTGGCAGGATGGTACGTTGGATCGGCTATTATGCCGACACGCAGCATCGCAACATGCGAGGCACACCTATCCTCCGCGAACAGCGGTACGCCGCAGCCCGTGCCCGCGGCAAAGTCACATGGGCCAGCGTGGTGGCTGTGCACAATCATCGCGGCGACGGGCTTATCATGGTCAAGGAGTCGGACAAATGCGTCAACACGCCGCATCTGGGTCCCAACACCGGCTGGTTTCAATGGAATCAGCACGGCCTTGTGAATACCGGCACCGGGTGGTTTTTGAATAGTGTCCACGATCAGGCCTACCACCACTGCTGGGCAAGCTGGGTTATCACCTATCAGGGCAACAGGCTTGCCATGCAGTTGGCACTTAAACGCTTTGATCGAATCTGCTTTCCGATTCATCCCCGGCAGGACGAATATATAATGGCCAACACTTGGGGTGCCAGCTATGCCGCTCGTGGGGCAAGCCTGCGTAATGTGCTCGCGGAAATTAAAAGTCAGGCGAATCTGGGCATCGACGTACAGGAAATTGACGCTGGGTGGGGGCGCGGGCACAACCCCAGGCGACTATCGTGGTGGCCCAGATATTCCGATGGATGGAAAACCATCAGCGCCGCAGCCGCCAAAGCGAAAGTCAGGCTGGGGTTGTGGTTTGAAGCGAAGTGTCCCTATAAAAACTTGGCATGGAATTATGACCACGGCGGTTTCCGGTACTTTAAAATCGATTTTTGCGATTTCCCCCGCATGCGCGATGCGGCGAAGGTAACCGGCCACATCAGACGTCTGATTCTGCATAGCCACCACCGTCTGCGCGTTAACTGGGATGTCACCGAGCGACTGCCCCGCATCGGCTACTATTATGGACGGCAATATGGCAACGTCTATCTCGAAAATCGGCAGACGCAACAGCCTCGCAATGTAATTTATGTGCCGTATCTGGTATTGCGCGATACCTGGCAACTGGCGAAATACGATAATATCAATGAAT
The DNA here is from genome assembly GCA_021818445.1 of Planctomycetota bacterium. Classification (GTDB taxonomy): domain Bacteria; phylum Planctomycetota; class Phycisphaerae; order WQYP01; family WQYP01; genus JAJZGD01. The sequence goes on along the minus strand of JAKAEB010000021.1, from coordinate 25,064 downwards.
TTCAAATAACCACCACGGATACCCGCCTCGTCAATCGTAAGTTGTCCGACGCGTGGCAGTACTCAAATTCCTACTGCTTCATGCAGACCATTATGGGTTCGCCAATGATCTTCACACAGACCCATCTTTTCAGTCAAGCCACGCGTCAAAGGCTTCGCCGGTTAATCGCCATTTACAAGGCAAATCGGTCGGCCATGTTTGCCGGGTACGTCTTTCCCATCGGCAACCTGCCGAATAACGCAACTTGGTCCGGATTTCAAAATCAGGACTTTCGCACCCACAGGGGCTTTATTACCCTGTTCAGGCAAATTGGCAATCATCATGTAAATCAAAACATTGCCCTGGATTTTGTAGCCGGTAAAACGCTCACCATCACCAATCTGTTAACGCATGGCATCCGCATTGTTCATGTCCCGGCCTCCGGCATGGTGAACTTTTCCATTCCCAATGCACCCGGATTTTTGTATCTCAGTTACAGAATAAATAGCAGCCAATGAAATGCCTTTCGGGTTGTACCTTACGCATCGGTCCGGGTGATGCCTCCATTTGAAACGTGAGTTCGGGATAAGGGATGGCGTCATTTGTGTTTTTTTGAAGCATCACATTTTTCGTCGCAGCCAATGCCGTGGTGGCTGCGGTACCATTGGCGATGCGGACACCCTGCCAGCCGTTTCACACCCGCCACCCCATTTAGCCGCGTGCATGGTGCACGCGCGTCAAAAACATTTCGGCATTGCGCGTCCTGCCTCGAAAATATGCGCTTTATTTTTTTCGATTCATCATACAGTTGCGGGAAAATCGCTGGCATCCAATTAAAGGCGTGATTCCTTATCCCGAACTCGCCCAACTTTTCCCCAGTGGTGCTTGCAAGTCGATATGCGTCATGGAGTTGTACCCCCGGCCTTAACAGGGCTGAATATGGTTCGCGCCATGGTTCCAGTGCATTCCTTTACACCACGTCAGCGTGTATAATAATGCGGAGCCGCCTACTACCCATTGTGGTGCGAGCTTAATGGGAGGCAATGGGTGCGAGCGGGAATAGCGCTCGCGGTCACCGCGTGTGTGCATGCGGTCGCCCGACATTTTTTCCCGATTGTCGACCGACAAGGAGGTCTGTCCGTTGAAATTACTCTCGCTCGAACTTGCCGGCTTTAAATCTTTTGCGGACCCGACCGTCTTCCAATTTGATTCCGGTATTACGGGTATTGTTGGCCCCAATGGTTGCGGCAAATCCAATGTCGTCGATGCCGTCAAATGGGTCCTCGGTGAAATGTCGGCCAAAAGCCTCCGCGGCGATGGCATGCTGGATGTTATTTTCAATGGTTCTTCCTCCCGCAAACCGCTCGGCATGGCGGAAGTGTCACTGGTATTCAGCAACGAAGATCGGCGGCTGCCCGTCGATGAGCCACAGGTGAAAATCACCCGCCGTCTTTACCGTGATGGCACATCAGAATATTTAGTTAATAATCGCGATTCCCGGCTGCGCGACATCCGTGAAATGTTTTTGGATACCGGCGTGGGTGTGGACGCCTACTCACTTATTGAACAGGGGCGTATCAGCGCCCTGCTTGAGGCCAACAGCATCGATCGCCGCGAAATATTTGAAGAGGCCGCCGGGATATCGCGCTTCAAAGCCCGTAAAAAGGAAACATTGCGCCGCCTTGAAAAAACCGACCAGAATCTGGCGCAGACGCAGTTGGTGCTTGATGAAGTTCTCAGACAATTGCGCAGCATCAAGGTGCAGGCGGGCAAGGCCCGCAACTACAAAGAATATGATCTGCGGCTCAGCGAGTTGCGGCGATCGCAGTCGCTTTATGAATTTCATCAGATGCATCATCGTCTTTCTGACCTCAACAACGAGCATGCCGACGCGATTGATTCGCAGGCTTCCACCCGTCGTATGCATGAATCGCGGCAGGCAGCGTTGAGTGATTTGCAGATAGAATTCGCAGCGGTTCAGGATTCCGTGCGGCAGGCGGAAAGAGCGCTGGCACAGTCGGAAAATTCCCGGCAGTCGTTGATCCAGCAGGCGGATTTTGCCGGGCGGCAGCATCGTCAATTGCAGGATCAGCGCCGCATGCTGGTGGAGCGACGTGCAGATATCGAAGCACGCCTGGCCGGACTGGCCACCGCCATTGAGGTGCAGAGCCGCTCCATGGCTTCGGCCGAGGAGCAACTGGCCCGGACGCAGGCTGATCAGAAGACAGCCGCAGCCGAATTGGACACCGAAAATGCCCGTCTGCGGGAAATTATTAATAATTCAGAAAAAATGAAGGTCGAGGCCGTCGACCTGCTGCGCCAGGCAGCCGTGCTGCAGAATCAACTCGCCGGGGTCGATGTGCAAAGGCAGAATATTGCCCGGCAACTCGAAGCGCTGGCCGGCAAACGCGAGATGATTGTTCAGCGGCAGCGCGCTGCTGCGGCGGATATGGCAACCCTCGAGGCCGAGAAAGCGGCAGTCGATGCCAAACTCGCCGATGACCTCTCGCAGATCAACCTGCTCGAGGTGGATCGCACCAGCAACAGTCAGTTGCAGATGGCGGTGACAGAAAAATTATCCCGCGCCCGTGAACTCAGGTCTGCCCTGCTTGGCCGCACCCACGTCCTGCAGGAATTGCAGAGCCGACGTGAGGGGATGGCGGCTCCTATTAAGGAAATACTAAAGGCCAGAGAGGCGAATACCGGCTATCATCAGTTGCGCGGCATATTATCCGACCTTATCGACGCCGACATGCAGCACGCCAAGCTGGTGGAAGTGGCGCTGGGAGAGTACGCCGGTGGACTGGTGTTTGACTCGCTCGACGCGCTTGGCGCTGACCTGGATAAACTCCGCGGCCTTGCGGGACGCATCCACGTGTGGCTGCTTGATCAATTACCTTCAGATCAATCGACGCACTACGCCCAATCCCCGTCTGATCCCCCATCAACTTCGCCGTGCGACTTGCCAGCAGGGACGGCACAGATGGACTCGGCTGATTTGCCCTGCGTGGCGGCCTTCGCCCGCTGTGCGGCTGAATTTCGCCCGCTGGTTGAATTATTGCTCGGGCGCACGCTGGTTGCCGATGATATTACCCAGGCCATGGCGCACCGCCGCCTTAAGCCCGGCTTCAGTTATGTATTGACCAGTGGCGAACTGGTGCGACCCAACGGTTTAATCACTGTGGGTAAGGGCGGGCAGACGACCGGCACCATCGCCCGCCGCAGCGAACTGGCACAACTCGCGCAGCAGGTGGCAGTCTGCGAGCAGGAAGTGACACAGTTGCAGCAGGAGCTTTCAGCCATCGACCAGAAAGCGGCCGAGTTCTCCGCCATGCTCAAAACACGGCGTGACGAGCACCTGCAGATGCAGAATGAATCGGCCCGTACCGCGGCCAGATATGCCTCGGTGAAGCAGGAGGCCGACCGTTTGGCGAGCGAAATACCGCTGGTCGATCTCGAGCAGACGGGTTTGGAACAACAATCTGAAAAATGCCTCCATCAGCAGACAGAACTGCGCACCAAGGCGGCGGACATCGAACAGCGTGCTCAGCAGGCAGAAATGGTGGCCAAGGAATCGGCAGCGGCGATTGAAAATCAGCGGCAAATCGCGGCGAAAATTTCAGAAAAAGCCACCGCTTTGCGGGTTGACATGGGGCGTCTGCAGGAACAGCGGGCCGCCATTACACGGGAATTGTCCAACGCCCGCCAGCAGCAGCAGGATTCCACCAACCGCCTCAATCAGGTGGATGTGGAAATGGTATCGATCGATCAAAAAACTCAGGAGATGGTCGAAGCGGCGGCAAAATTCCGCCATGATGCCGAAGCGGTTGCCGCCCAGGTCGCCAGCCATCAAGCGCAGGTTGCCACCTGCAACGAGCGTCTGGCAGAAATATCTGCCCAGCGAGGTGAGGCGCAAACGGCACTGGCCACCCTTCAGGGCGAGTTGGACATGGTATCGCGCCGTGTGCATGAATTGTCATTGGCCCAAAATGAGGCCTCTGTCCGCCTTGAAACTCTTGTGGAACGCACGGCGGACGAATTGGCCTTCAATCTTATTGAAGCGCACGAAAGTTATTCGCCCCCCGAGGATATCAACTGGGATCAGGTAAATGAGGAAATTAATGACCTCAAGGGCAAAATTGCCCGCCTGGGAAATGTAAACCTCGACGCCGTGGCGGAACTTGAAGCATTGGAGCAGCGCGAGGCATTCCTGACCGCCCAAATGGCGGATATTGTTGACGCGAAAAAGCAACTTGAAGATTTAATCGGCAAAATTAATGAGGATTCACAGGCCCGCTTTGTTGAAACTTTTGAAGCGGTCCGGCGTGAATTCCAGGAGACGTTTCGACTGCTGTTTGGGGGCGGCAAGGCGGATGTGATGCTTGAAACACCTGCAGATGTGCTGGAATCCGGTATCGAGATTCTGGCCCGGCCCCCGGGTAAGGAACTTCAGTCGATCACGCTGATGTCCGGTGGAGAAAAGGCGCTCACCGCCATTGCGTTAGTGCTGGCCGTATTTAAGTCCCGGCCGTCCCCGTTTTGTATTCTGGATGAAGTTGACGCCCCGCTGGATGAAGCCAACACAGGCCGCTTCGCCGCCATTATTCAGCAGTTTTTGCATCATAGCCAGTTTGTGGTCATCACACACAACAAGCGAATGATGGCGGTGGCCGACCTGCTTTATGGGATTACCATGCAGGAGCAGGGTGTGAGCCGCAAAGTATCCGTGAAGTTTGATGGCAAAGCCCGTTTGCAGGACGGGGGTGATGCGGCGGTCGGTGCGACGCAGTCGCAGCGCCTCGTCCACGCCGAAGCCCTGTAGTGACGTTTTAAATTTGCCTGCGGCTTGCCAGTTAGCGTCAGATCGTTCCCGCGAGTAGGCTATCAGCCTGCTGCCGATAACGGCGTTCCATGGAAAGCGTTACATGATTGACAAGCCATTACGATTGAAACGGCGCAGCCGCTGGGTGGGACTCGCAGTGCTGTTTGTCATCGCCTTGCTGGTCCGGACAGAGCGTGCGCTGCTTACCACCGTGGTCAACCCGGACGCCATGCGCTTTATTGCGCAGGGGAAAGAATTTTTCATCAATCCTCTCCACGCCGTGCGCCGCGAGGTTTATCACCCGCTCCAGTCGATAGCCGGGGCGATTATTCATAATGTATTAATGGTTCATCTGGTGGGCGACGCCCGCATGTCATGGATATATTCCATGCAGACCGTCGGCGTAGTGGCGGGGGCCTTGATTGCGTTGGAGATATTCTGGCTTTCCCGTCGCTTTGGGGCACCGTCGTGGGCGGCCACCTGCGTGTCGATTATCTGGATATTTGGCCGCAAAACAGGTGCCTACGGTGCCGATGGCATTTCCGATATGCTGTTTTTGAGTTTGCTTGGCGCATCGATATTAATGGCAATGAAGACTGGACTGCGGTGCAAACCCTGGTATTGGTTGGCTGCTGGAATGTTGTCCGGCCTCAGCTATCTCACCCGGCCGGAAGGCGTAGCGGCGGTGCTGATTATGCTTTGGGCGCTGGCCATCTACCACGGCGTTTACGTTTGGTCCGCATTAAAAGCCAAAACGCCCCCTTCACCGCTGCCGCTAAGCCGGCGTCGAGGTTTACTGCCCGCCTTAATCTCTGCAGGCATGCTCGTTGCGGGATATTTAATTATCGGCTTGCCGTACATGATGGCCATTGGTGGTTTTACCCGCAAGAAAAAATTAGAAATCATGAATTATTCAAGCCCCTCTCATGCCGCCATCACCCATCTTTTGCAAAGCTTCCACACGCGCCACCATATCGATATGGCGTTCATCGGGCCGTCCGCGTTTTTTCATCCCTGGATGTGGATGAAAATTGCGCAGGAAGTTTTTGAGACGCTCAGTCCCGCCGCCTGCATCGTATTATTGCTCGCCATGGCGCTGGCACCGCATTTTTGGGGACGCCGACGGTGGCGGCCCCTGGTGCTTGGATGGGCCGGTCTCTGGATTACAGTAATGATCTGGCTTTTGAATATTGCCGGCTATCTCCATGGCCGCCATACTTTGGTGCTGGTGTTGATGCTGCTGCCGATTTTAGCCTTGGGCCTTGATCGTATGGCTTTTCGCTGGAACGCCGCCCTGAAAAATGAAAAATTTCGCGCTGCCGTAAGCAAATGGCCTGCGTGGCTAATCGATGGGCATCACCCCAACCGCGTGAGTATTATTCTCACCGGAGTGGTGTGCATTCCGGGGCTGGTGCATCTGGCTGATGCACCCCAGCGCGGCATGCGCTTTATTGAGGATGGCGCCGGCTGGCTCAAGACCAACGCACGCCGCGGGGTGGTGGTCGATATTGGCGTGGGGGATGACCGCCGGGCGCTGGTGGCGTATTACAGCGGTCTGGATTACATGTTTGCAAGCTCTTCTCCCTTTTCCCAGTCGCGTCGGCAAATTCTTACCCTCAGTAACCGACGACCAGTTATTGTTGACCAGGTGTGGCAGGGAAACCAGGCGAACAAAATTCCCGCCACGATGGGGCCCTTCCAATTACTAAAATTGCGAGGCCACGTCGTAAAATTTAAGGCCAAACGGACATTGGGTGCCAATGTGCTGGTGTTTTATGTGTTGCCGCATCAGCGCGTACTGAACCGGTCCGCAGTGCCGCCCCAACTGCGAGATGCCCCATGACCCAGCCACCAACTGCAACTGAACCCTCCTACCCTTGGCCGGTAATTGGTCTGGTGGGGGGTATCGGCAGCGGGAAAAGTTCGGTGGCAAAAATGTTTGCCGACGCAGGCTGCAGGATTATCGACAGCGATGAGGCGGCACATGCGGCGCTGCACGATGCAGAAATTAAAGCTCAAATCATTGGCGTATTTGGAACCCAAATTGTCAATGAACAAAATGACATCGACCGGGGCCGCCTGGGGAGTATGGTATTTTCCGATGCGCAGAAGCTCAGGCAGCTTAATGCGATGGTTCACCCTTTCGTGGCGGAATATCGTCACCGATGCATGGAAAAATTTCGTCACGAAAACCAGATCATGGCAGTGGTTCTGGACTCGCCCCTGCTGATAGAATCGGGGCTGCATTTCCGCTGCGATGCGGTCGTATACGTGCATTGCGGGGAACCGCTAAGATTTTCGCGAGTACAAAAAAACAGAGGTTGGACATTGGAAGATTGGAAAAAACGGGAATCTTCCCAATGTCCACTGGACAAAAAGCTGGAAATATCGCATTATGTTGTCAGTAACGAGGCCGACTGGCCTCACACCGCAGCGCAGGTAAATTGGGTTCTCACCTGCATTACCAGAGATTTCCAGCGGAATCACAGGTTGCGCGGCACGGTAAGTTGAGGGATGGTTTTGGCTTATTTACACCGAGAACCCGAAATTTTGGAATTTCTGCCGTTGAAATTTTTGCCATCTTGCCGATAACACAAGTATCAAGAGATCAAACCGCCGGCTTATTCACCACGGGGCAAAAAGGGCAGGAATCCTGATTAAGTAGCATTGGTCCAGCAGGATCAGAAAACAAAAGCGTGAACAAAGTTTTGCAGGAATTTTGCTTGGAATTTGGATCAAACCTGATCCACTTCTGATTAAATCGATTAACCCATTTCATGGAGAACATAAAATATGGCACGTACATCCCGGTCAAAAAAAACCGCTCCTGTCGCCGAGACGCCCCTGATCAACGAAAAGGAAGCGCAGGCTTCTGCCGATCAACCGTCCGCTGTGGCGGTTGAAACACCTGTCGAGTCGACTGCCGCCGACAAGGACGCCAATGGCCACGTTCCAGACCGGACGCCTGAAGTTGCCGCCGCGACACCCGCGGAAGCGCAGGAACCCGCCGCTCTTACGACGGAAGAAATCGTCGCTCGCAAGGCCCCATTTGTGGATGGGTCTACCATGGTGGGAGCTGCCGTAAACGACGGCAACGCAATGCCCGACGAAGAACTCTACGACGATGAGACCCACTTAAAGTATGAACAGGTCAAGCGCAGTGAACTGCACCTCGTCGATCTGCAGAAAATGACCGTCAACGAACTTCACGAGATATGCAAAAAAGAGGGGATCGACGAATACATCGGGCTTAAAAAACAGGACCTGATCTTCAAAATCATCAAGAAACGCATCACCGACAACGGCTTGATGGTGGGGGAAGGCGTACTGGAAATTTTACCCGACGGGTTCGGCTTCCTGCGTTCTCCGGAATATAACTACCTGCCCTGCCCGGATGATATTTATGTCTCGCCATCGCAAATTCGGCGTTTCGGCCTTAAGACGGGAAATGTCATCACCGGCCAGATACGCCCGCCGAAAGAATCCGAACGCTACTTCGCCTTGCTGCGTGTTGAGGCCATCAATTTTGAAGACCCCAACATGCTGACCGAAAAGGTCAATTTTGAAGACCTTACTCCCTTGCATCCCAATGCCCGGCTGTTTTTGGAAACCACCACCGCCGAGGTCAATATGCGTATTGTCGATCTCGTTACCCCGATCGGCAAAGGTCAACGCATGTTGATTGTCGCACCGCCGCGCACAGGTAAAACCGTTCTGCTCCAGAAAATTGCCAATGCCATTTCCACCAATCATCCCGACGCCTATCTTATTGTGTTGCTGATTGATGAGCGTCCGGAAGAAGTGACGGAAATGCAACGTGCCACGCAGGCCGAAGTTGTCAGTTCCACCTTTGATGAGCCGGCCAGCCGCCATGTCAGCGTGGCAGAAATGGTAATTGAAAAGGCCAAGCGATTGGTCGAATATGGGCGCGATGTGGTTATTCTGCTCGACTCCATCACCCGTCTGGCCCGTGCGTACAACACCGAGGTTCCACACTCCGGCAAAATCCTCACCGGTGGCGTGGACGCCAATGCCCTGCAAAAACCCAAACGCTTTTTTGGCGCGGCGCGGAATATCGAGGAAGGCGGCTCACTTACCATCATCGGAACCGCCTTGGTCGATACCGGGTCAAAAATGGATGAGGTCATCTTTGAAGAATTCAAAGGTACCGGCAACAGTGAACTCCATCTCGACCGTCGGCTCGTTGAGCGACGCACCTATCCCGCCATCAATATCGCCGCCAGCGGCACGCGTAAAGAGGAATTGCTGCTCGATAAACGGGAACTTGAATTGGTGTATCGCCTCCGCAAGATACTTTCCGATATGAATCCCGTTGAAGCCGTCGAAATGCTTAAAACCCGGCTTGAGAAAAAGAGCACCAATCGTGAGTTCCTTCTCACCATGAATCTCGACTGACGGATAATGTGGGCCATTGCTCCACCCCGCTGGCTGTTGGTGGGGTGCTCGGCTGTGTGCATCCAAGAGACATAATTTCATGCTTGATTTGCCGATCTACCTTGCCGGAAAGCCGCTGCGGACTCTGCATCGCGTGGGTATCAAATCCCCGGGATCGCAGCGTCTGGTCGGTCGTACCTGCTATGCGGGCATGCTCCATGCGCAGCGGGCAGTTGCCGCGCTGGAGAGAGGGCAGAAAAAACTCTCCGCTCTCCCGTCCTGGCAACGGCGGGACATCTGCCAGCGAGTGCTCGATTTTGTTCATGCCAACCGCGAAAAATTTGCCCGCTCCATCTGCGCCGAGGCCGGTAAACCCATCACCACAGCACGGGCTGAAGTGGACCGCGCGCTTACCACGTTTCGTCTTGCGGTGGAAGAATCCACCCGTGTAGATGGCTACCAACCTTTGGCGGATATTGATGAGCGTTCCAATGATTATTACGCCGTGGTGGAGAGAGTTGCCGCCGGCCCATGTGTGCTCATTACACCCTTTAACTTTCCGCTTAATCTGGTGGCACACAAGGTTGCACCGGCGCTGGCATGTGGATGCTCTTTCATTCTCAAACCATCTGAACGCACACCACTGACGGCCCTGTTACTCGGTGAGGCACTGCGACTCTCGGGCTTGCCCCCCGAAAGCTGGTCCATTCTGCCCTGCGATACCGATGTGGCCAAATATCTGACCGGTGCCGATCCGGTGCGTGTGGTCTCGTTTACCGGTTCAGTCGGCGTGGGTTATGAAATTCAGCGTCAGGCGATCGGCAAAAAGGTGGTGTTGGAACTTGGATCCGATTCAGCCGTCATTCTTGAGCCCGATACCGATATCGCCGACGCAGTGGGGCGCATCGTGCCGGCAGCATTCGGTTATGCCGGTCAGAGTTGCATCAGTGTGCAAAAAATATTTATTCATGAAAAAATCGCCGATAATGCCATTCGCAAACTCGTACAAAAAACGCGGCAATTGCGCGTTGGTAACCCCAGCTCTCCCCGCACCGACGTAGGCCCGCTGATTGATGAGGCCAATGCGGTTCGCATCGAAAAATGGGTTGCTTCCGCGGTGCAGGCCGGTGCCACATTGCTTACCGGCGGAACACGCCGCGGTGCCTATTTTCAACCGACATTATTGACAAATGTTCCTCCCACCAGCGAGTTATCGCAGAATGAGGCATTTGGGCCGGTGGCTATCATAATAACATATGCCGATATTTCCGAGGCTATCGCCCGGATAAATGCCTCGCGCTTTGGACTCCATCTCGGCCTGTTCAGTGACAGCGTGTCGCTGACCCGGCGGGTATTTAAGGAAGCTCAGGTTGGTGGCGTGATAGTCAACGATGTCCCCACGACGCGCGTCGATGCACTGCCGTACGGGGGTGTCAAGGCATCGGGCATCGGACGCGAAGGCGTGCGCTGGGCAATAGCAGAATTCACAGAACTAAAAACCCTGCTGGTGAGAAAGCCCAGGACATCCGGCGGAAGAAAGTCAGAAACCCAGCCGTCCGGCCATCAGTGATGATGATCAATAAAGCTAACAGAAAGGCTTAAATGGAAGTTGGTGTTGTCGGACTGCCGAATGTGGGTAAATCCACCTTATTCAATGCGTTGACCAGTGCCGGGGCGCTGGCGGCCAATTACCCGTTTGCCACCATTGAACCCAACGTTGGCGTGGTGAGTGTGCCGGACGATCGTCTCGCCATTCTCAATGCCCACATTCCGACGGAAAAAATAATACCCGCCTCGCTGCGGGTTGTTGATATTGCGGGGTTGGTCAAAGGGGCTAGTACGGGGGAGGGCCTGGGTAATAAATTCTTATCACATATCCGCGAAGTAGACGCCATCGTCCATGTGGTGCGGTGTTTTGAATCCGGCGATATTCTGCATGTGGATGGATCGGTTGACCCCGAACGCGATATCGACACCATCGATACCGAATTAATGCTGGCCGATCTTGAAACACTGGAAAAATCGGTCGATAAGCACCGGCGGCTGGCCAAGTCCGGTGACAAGGTGGCCATTGAGCAGGTCGCACTGATGGATCGCCTGATTGAAGAACTTAAGCGCGGGGTGCCCATTCGTCGTCTCTCCGGACTCAAACCGGATGAGCACACCATGATTCGGGCCATGGGAGTCATCACGGCTAAGCGGGTGTTGTATGTGGCCAATGTGGATGAAAATGATCTGCACGGTGCCAGCCCCCATGTGGAAAAGGTTCGCCGTCGCGCCGCGGCTGAAAACGGCGCTGTGGTGTGCGTGTGTGCCCGGCTTGAGGCGGAACTTTCTGAGATGGCACCGGAAGACCGGGCGGAGATGCTGGCCGCCATGGGCCTTAAGGAGCCGGCGCTTTCTGCCGTGGCACGCGAAGCGTACCGTATCCTTGGTTTGCAGAGTTATTTCACCGCCGGCCCGAAAGAGATTCGCGCCTGGACGATCCCGATTGGTGCCACCGCGCCGCAGGCCGCGGGAGTGATTCACACCGATTTTGAAAAGGGATTCATTCGGGCGGAAATTTATTCGGTCGACGACCTGGTGAAATATAAAACGGAAAGCGCCATTCGCGCCGCTGGCCGACTGCGGGCCGAAGGTAAAACGTACATATTTCAGGAAGGGGATGTGGCGCACTTCCTGTTTAATTCATGAAGTGGGGCGGGCACCCTTATGTGCGTGCAGATAGATAAATGCAGACGGGTCAGCGCTTGGCAATTTTATCCCGTCAGGGGCGTCGGATACTGATGCCACTGGGATTGGCAGCGGACGAGGAATGAAAAAATTATGGCCAGACGTACTACGGAAAAACTTAAGTCGCCCTCCGGTAAAGTTTGCCGGATTGCTGTTTTAGGTTCTACCGGATCAATCGGCTCCAATGCCTTGGAGGTGACCCGTCACCTGCACCGCCAGTTTCAAATTGTTGGTCTTGCTGCCGGTACCAATTGGCAAAAGCTCGCCGATCAGGCCATAGCGGTCAAACCAAAATTGGTGGTGTTATCCGATCCGCCCGACCTTGCCTGCCGCGAAAGTCTCTCCGCCAGGCTACGACCCAGTCGCATCGGGGTGGAATTCGGTGCCCAGGCCATGGAATCGTTGGCTGCCCGTGCCGATGTTGACATGGTGATTGCCGCCGTCGTGGGTGCCGCCGGGCTGAAACCCGTGCTGCATGCGGCCCGGCACGGTAAGGTTATTGCGCTAGCAAATAAAGAGGCATTGGTGGTGGCTGGCGGACTCGTTATGCCATTGGCTAAAAGGCACGGAGCGACCATTTTGCCCATTGATTCCGAGCACAGCGCGGTGTTTCAGTCGCTCAAGAGCGGACAGGCATCGGAGGTGCGCAGAATCATTCTCACCGCCAGTGGGGGGCCTTTCCGCGACTGGCCCACCAAAAAATTGGCGAAAGCCACCGTCAAAGAGGCCCTGAATCACCCCAATTGGAATATGGGCCCAAAGATTACCATCGACTCGGCAACGTTAATGAATAAGGCCTTGGAGTTGATCGAGGCCCATTGGTTGTTTGGCCTGCCGGCCGATAGGATTGATGTGGTGATCCATCCTCAGTCGATTATTCACAGTATGGTTGAATTTATGGATGGCAGCATCATTGCGCAAATGGGCACACCCGATATGCGTACCGCCATACAATACGCTATGACTCATCCCCACCGCCATCCCGGATGCTCCAATCGCCTCGACTGGAGTAAGGTAAAAACGATGGATTTTGCGCCCGCCGATGACCGATACCCCGCCTTGAAATTGGGGTATGAAGTCATCCGCCGCGGTGGCACCAGTGGGGCGGTGCTCAATGCCGCCAACGAGGTGGCAAACGCACATTTTCGCGCTGGAAAAATGCCATTTTCAAAAATCGTATCCACGGTTGCTGATGTGCTCGGATCCCATTTTAAGTCCGGCTTTGTGGCCAAACCCAATTTGCAGCAATTGCTGGCCGCCGACCAATGGGCGCGCCAGCAGGCCGCGCAGGCCTTATAGGTTAAAATTATTGCTCTCGAAGAGGTTGCTCTGAATGCCAAATAATAAAAAAATCCGCCCACCTCGGTTCGGCCATAAATCCGCCGCCCGAAGTGTCGTACTCCTTACGCTGTTCCTGCCACTTTTTGCCGCCGGCCTGCTGACCCATTTCATCCACGGCGTCGGCCAGGTGGCCTTGGTAATCATCGGTTTTGGTGTGCTGGTATTCTTCCACGAATTAGGGCATTTTCTGGCCGCCAAATCATTCAAAATCCGCTGTGATGTATTCTCTCTCGGTATCGGGCCGCGCCTCTGCGGGTGGCGGAAAGGAAAAGGTTTCAGCTTCGGCTCTGTGCCCATCGGGCCGCCGGTAACCGCCGAAGGCGACGCCGCAAAATTGGTCGTACCACAAACTTTGGGCGAAACCGACTACCGCATCGCATGGTTGCCATTTGGCGGCTACGTGCGCATGCTGGGTCAGGACGACCTCGACCCCACGAAAGTGAGCAGCGACCCCGCATCTTTTGCCAACAAACCCATCTGGCAACGCATGATTGTTATTTCCGCCGGCGTGGTGATGAATTTAATCCTTGCATTTATTATTTTTGTCATTGTCTTCCGCGTAGGTGTTCCCTTTGAACCGGCTGTGATTGGCGGCGTGGAATATAACAGCCCGGCCATGAAAGCGGGCCTGCGCGTGGGCGACCGGGTCATCGCCATTAACAACCATAAGCCCCTGGGTTTTCTTGAATTTTCTGATCTTAAAATGGCCTCTGCCCTGGATAGGCCCGGCAAACCGATAAAATTGACATACATTTCCTTCGATGGCGGCCAACCGAAGTCGGCCAATGTGGTGCCCACCATGTCGAAATCGACGGGATTTCTCATGTTTGGTGTCGCGGAGCCGGAATCATTAAAGGTACCAAAAGTTAAGGCAAAACAGGTGGCGGATCTGGCCCTATCCAATCCGATCTTGGCCAAAATCAAGCCCGGCAGCACGATTCTGGCCGTCAATGGGCACCCCATCTCGTCCTACGGCCAGCTTTATCATTTTGAACAGCGGTGTCACGGACGGCCCATCACGCTGACCCTGAAGTCCAGCCGGGGTGATAAATATTCCGTCAGTGTGACGCCAAACCTCGAACCGGCCCTGGGGATCACGCATATCCCGGCCATTCTGGGGTATCGGCCATTGATGCAAATTGCCGCGATTGTGCCCCAATCAGGTGCGCAAAAAGCCGGCTTGCAACCCGGCGATGTTATCGTGCGAATCGGCACGATTGTTGACCCCGACTGGCGGCAAATTCGTCACATCTCCAGCCATAACCCCAATCAAACCATGAGCATGAAGGTTGTGCGAAATGGCAAAACCAAAACCCTCGTTGTCCACATCGGACATTTAAATGGAAAAGGGTTTCTCGGTATCGAGGCTGTACCTGCCTATGACACCAACCTGTTCGGTAAATCACGCGGTGCCAAACCGCGCGTCCGCGCCGGCGATGCCTTTGATGGCGTCGCAGTTATTAATCGGGCGTCGTCAAAAGCCGCACCCATTACCTATACACCCGTCAAGAATTGGCTTGAACTATATACCTTTGCCAAAGCCCATCCCCATACGCATTTGGCCATCAGGTTGGTCGGTCATCGTGAGCCGCTTGTGGTCAACAATGCAGGGCATGCGTTCGCCAACTTGAAAAAGCTTCATTTCAGCCTGGGCTTACCGCTTAATCCCCTCACGCAGATTCAAAAATCGTCGAGCCTTTCGACGGCTCTGGCAATGGGGATTGACCATACCATCCGCTGGATTACCAACACCTACCTGACGCTGCGCGGGCTCGGCATAGGCACCGTCTCACCCAGCCAGCTTCATGGTGTGGTAGGTGTGGCGGCGGTAAGCTATCAGCTTGAATCCCAGGGCCTGATGTACCTGCTCTATTTCATGGGGTTGATATCTGTCAATCTGGCGGTTATTAATTTTCTACCGCTTCCCATCCTTGATGGTGGCTTGTTCGTGATGCTGCTGTTGGAAAAAATTCGCGGTCGGCCATTGCCGCTCAAAGTGCAGGCGGGTATTCAAATTGTAGGTCTGATTTTGATCGGCGGCGTATTTCTGTACGTTACGTTATTCAATGATCTGCCGATGATTTTTCACCATTGATGGATGGTGATGGCCGGATTGCAACCTAAGGCTTGATGGGTATTTCGGGGGATTGCGGGCGAGAGGAGTCGAACCTCCACGTCTTTTGGACACTAGAACCTGAATCTAGCGCGTCTGCCAATTCCGCCACGCCCGCGGAATATCTGGCAGTATAAAACAGAGCCGATAATTCTGCCATAGATGCCCCCGTCCGGTATTGCTGGCGTCGGCGGGCTTGCTGGCAATCGGTGTGGTTAAATATCTCAAACCGCGTCGTCGAAACGCCTGATGCGTTCGCGAATACAGAAATAATGTTACGGCCCGAGTCACCCCGACTCGGGCCTTTTTTTTGCCGGTTGGTGGCTGTTGCCCGTCCCGATTGGGTAAATTAAAACGAGGCTGGCCACGGGCCGAAAATTGGGCGTTGGCGGCAATCCTTAACTGTTGGACGACGGCCTGAAAACCGATTACAATCTTGGGCTTTGCTCGACCGACCGCCCGGGCCATGGGGCCTGTTGCGGTGGTTGCCGGTGCGCCGCGGAGTTGGGCGCAGTAGTTGATATTGGCGGAGCTTGATGTGCCGAAGGCAAAGACCCATAAAGGTATAAAAAAAAGAGTTAAGGTAACGGCTCGTGGTAAAGTAAAATTCCACAAGCACAACAAGGGGCATCTGCAAAGCGGCAAATCGGGTAACCGTAAACGTCGCCTGCGCGGCACAACCACCATAACAGGCCCATATGCCGACAAAATGGTCACGCTGCTGGGGCGAAACGCCCGTTAAGGGTAAGCCCAAAATGGTTAGCCCGCACTGGGGTCGCCTGGTTAATGGGGCTACCCGGGCTCAGGTTTGCGGCGAGATAATAAAATTTGGTTTTACCGGCGTGTGATTGACGCCACCGGTCAACAAGTAATATTTGAGGTAACGACAACATGCCACGAGTAAGAATTGGCGCAGCGAGAAAACAACGACACAAGCGGCTTTTGAAACGAGCCAAGGGATTTGTCGGCGGGCGGAGCAAACTTTACAAGACAGCTCATGAAACGCTTTTGCGTGCCGGTGCCAACCGCTTCAGCGGCCGCAAGGAAAAGAAGCGCGATTACCGCGCCCTTTGGATTACCCGCCTGAACGCCGCCGCCACTGCCCGTGGTTTGCGTTACAGCCAATTGATTGCGGGACTGGCCAAGGCCAATATTATTCTCAATCGGAAAAGCCTCAGCGAAATCGCCATTTGCGATCCAGCCGCATTTGACGCCATCACCGCCAAAGCCAAACAGGCCTTGGGCGTCGCCTGAGCTTTACGCGTCGCCTGAGTTTTGGGCGTCAACCGGTTGCCGACGGCCTGCATCCAAGTCGCTTCAGCATTGAATGGTCGCATGGCCGCTAAAACGGGCACAGTGTTGATACCAGCAGCAGTTTCTGCGTCCACTTTCGGAGCTTCTTGACGATGGATCCCGCCGAATTGGTCAATGCCGCCAGCGCCGACATTGCCGCGGTCCACTCCGCCGACCAACTGGAATCGTTTCGTATTAAATATCTCGGTGCCAAGGGCCTCCTCAAGCAGGCCAGCGATCACATCAAACAAATTCCACCGGACCAGAAGCGTGCCTACGGCCAGGCGCTCAACAGCGCCAAGCAAAGCATCAGCGAAGCATTCCAGCGCCGTAAACTGGCAATCGATGCGCAACCCGTGGCCGTTCAGGGGGTTGATGTCACCGAGCCGGGGCGTGTGACATGCGATCCTTATCGGCCGGGCGGGCTGCATTTAATACAAAAAACCATCGATGATCTGATCGACCTTTTCGCGAGGATGGGTTTTTCGGTGGCCGACGGACCGGAACTGGAAGATGAATTTCATAATTTTGAAGCCCTCAATGTGCCAGCCGATCATCCTGCCCGCCATCCCATGGACAATTTTTATCTGGATATGCCCGACGGCAGTTCTCCGCTTATGCTGCGGTCGCAAACCAGCAGCGTACAAATTCGCGTGCTTGAATCGCAAAAGCCGCCGGTCCGTATTATTGCTCCGGGCCGTGTCTATCGACCCGACACGGTCGATGCCACCCATTCCTTCATGTTTCATCAACTTGAGGGGCTGTATGTTGACCGCCACGTCACGATGGTGGATTTGAAAACGTGCATTGATCTATTCGCCCGCGCCTTTTTTGGTGACACCGTGCGGACGCGTTTTCGACCCAGTTTTTTTCCCTTTACCGAACCGAGTGCGGAATTTGATGTCCAGTTTGGCGGCTCGGATGGTGCATCGCGGTGGGTGGAACTTGGCGGCTGCGGTATGGTTGATCCGAATGTGTTACACGCCGTTGGGCTTGACCCCGAGGTCTATTCCGGTTTTGCCTTTGGCTTGGGCGTGGAGCGCATCGTCATGCGCCGCCACGGGATAGCCGACATCCGTGATCTGTTCCAGAATGATGTGCGGTTTCTTCGGCAATTTGTCTGATTATCATGCAACGTATCAGCCGGCACCTCTGCACGGCGGTAATATCCGCGGTGGCATCGGTGCATGCACCGAGCCGCGATGAACCGCGCACGCCCAAGGCACGCGGCTAAATGGGCGCTGCGGACACGCAATGCTTGCCCATCCATGCCCGACACCGAATGGTTCAGCCGCCGGGCTTGTCCCCGGCGCGCCGCCCGGAAGCCAAGCCTAAAATTCACATTTGCGGTTTACAACTCGGTTGCCTTGGCAGATAATCCGGCATGCGTAATGCATGGCGGTTAATGTTGTCTCCAAGTCACACTGGAAAGAAAAGTTATGCCATCGAATAGCGATACGTCGGAGGTTTTGAATCATGAGGAGCACCAGCCGGGCCATCATTTTGGCTCGCTTCACCACGTGACGGCCATCGCGTCTGACGTGGCTGCGAACGTGCATTTTTATTCACGTATCCTCGGAATGCGGCTGGTGAAAAAGACGGTTAATTTTGACGACCCCGGCAGCTACCATCTTTACTATGGTGATTACACCGGCAGCCCCGGTTCACTGATGACTTTTTTCGTCTGGCCGGGTACTCGCCCCCTATCGCAGAGTAACCCGGTTATTGCGGCGGTTGGTCTTACCATTGCGCAAGGCTCAATGGAACGTTGGCGCAAGCGTTTGGAAGGTCATGGCGTGACGCTTGTGGGAGACGGTGCGGCGGAGGGGCGGTTGAATTTTTTTGATCCCGACGGCCTGCCACTTTATTTGGTCGAGGCCCGGTCAACCGACAAGGACGCGGATGCCAACCCAGACACAATCATCCGCTTGGCTGGTGTCATTTGGTCCTGTCGGCGGAAGGAAAAGACCGGTGTAATGTTTACGCAGGTGCTAGGCTACGGGGCAATGCCCGCTTCGGCAGATACGGTGCTGCAATCCACCGATGGTCTGTCGCAACTTACACTGCGGCAGGACGATGCGCCACACCGCCCGCGTTTTGCGCCGGGGCAGATTCATCATGCCGCATTTCGCGCTGCGGATTTGAAGCAGCAAGCCGAAGTGGCCGACATGCTGCGCCTTCGGGGCATACAGGTGACACCGGTGCAGCCGAGAAAATATTTTGATTCCGTCTATTTCATGGAACCCGGCGGCGGCGTCTGTGAGATAGCCACGGACGGCCCGGGCATGAGTGTGGATGAACCGCTGCAGTCACTGGGTACCAAGCTGTGCCTGCCGCCGGCGCTGGAGTCGCAACGGATGGAAATTACCGCCGGCCTGCCCCCGTTTGATGCCTGATTGGGCCTGTAAACACTGCCTGCTGCGGTTGGTCTATGCGGTATGCCCGCTATAACCCGACGGGCGGAGTGGCTTGGTGCCTTGTAGAATGCCGCCCTTAGGTCTAATATCCCCATTGCGTGTGGCTGGTTCACTGCATGGCGGGGTGCTGGTGCTTGGCGCGGGCCATGTCAAAGACGGGGCATGCATGTGTTGATATGAGCTTGACAGATTCAACAAAACAAGTGGCGGCACTCGCCAATCGTCTTCGGGCGATACAGGCCGACCTTGCCGATCAAACCAACGATACGCGCCAGGAATATATGGCCGATGAGATACGCCGCGCACTGGCCGATCTGACTCCCGCCGAGCGGGCGGAATTTTTAGCGGAACTCGGCGAGCTGTTTCCGACGTGGGAGCAAAATGTATCTGCCAGCGACACCGCGTCCGGTACCGCAAAGGTGGTGACACAGATGGACCATCAGGAATTGCAGGACCCATCATTTTTGGCCAAACGCCTCTGCGACCTGGCACCGCAATTGTCGGCCAGTCAACGTGAAGCCGTGACCGCCATGCTGGCGCGAGCGGGGCTGACGGAGGGCGATCAATCCGACTGGCCGGCCGAACCACTTGCCAAACTTGCAGCCCGGCTGCAGTTCGACGATCAGGAGCGACCCAACGCCGGCCACGCACTGGAGTTACTGCAGATTTTAAGTGAATTTTCATTAAGCGTGGAGCAGATAGCGTGGAATATGTTCAAGGCGATGGCACCCAGTACGAACATCAAGCGATCGGCCCCGCTGCAAAAATTGCTTGCGGGCTTTTTACTCAATGATCCGGACGTGCCGCGCGGACAGGTAAGCCAGGAGATTGAACGCCTGCGGAAGGTGAATGCAGCGCTGCTTTCGTCCGTCGGCCATGCGAGCCGCCAGTTTGCTCAGCGTTATGCCGCCAAGTTCAGCCCGGCGGAAATTGAAGCCGCGGTGCGTACGGGGCCAAAGAAAATGTTTTCGGGCTTTGAGATTCTGTGCTGGAAAAAATATACCGAATTGGCAGCCGACGGCCTGGATGAAGCTGCCATTGACCATGAAATACGTGAAATTGTCCGCCAGTTTGTGGAAAGCGTCATCTGACGCAGCCTGTTTGGGAAGGGATACCCGCCGATGGATTCCATTTATTTCAGCGAGGGGTTGTTTCTTCAACCGCATCACCTGCAGTTGCTGCAACGTAATTTGCAGGCTCGTGTGGCGGAAATACGGTCGGCGGTCAATGATTTTCCCTACGGACTGGTTGAATCGCTGGTATCGGCGGAAAGCCTGAAAAATCTTCTGGTGAAGTTTGATAAGCTCTGGGCGGTGATGCCCAGTGGTTTGGAGGTGCGTTTTCCCCAGACGACCGACCTGCCGAGCCTGAATATCAAAGAGGCGTTCGAGAGTTCCACTCGTCCGATTACGATTTTGCTTGCCGTGCCGTTATGGTATGCGGACCGCGCCAACGTGCTGGAAGGAGATGCCGACTACCGGATTAAAAGCCAGTACCGCGCATCCGAATTGCAGATACCGGATGAAAATTCGGGTGCCAATCCACAGCCCATTGCGATCCGTCGCATTAATGCCCGGCTGATCATCGAGGGAGATGACACCAGTGATATGGAAACGCTGCCGCTGCTGCGAATAGTCCATGGGACTGGTGACGATGTGGGACTGCCGAGGCAGGACCCGGCTTTTGTGCCGCCGTGTCTTGTGCTGCGCGGGTCGGCCTTGCTGCGTGATTCCTTCCGTGAATTTGCCAATCAGGTGGAGGCCAGTCGGGCGGAGTTGGCCTTGCAGTTGGGACGGGGGGGCTTTGCGATCGACACCATGCGCGGTGCCCAATTTGAACAGGCCCTGCGCTTGCGAACACTTTCCAGTTATGCGGCGCGATTCAGCCTGCTATTGCGTCGCTCCACACTGACCCCATTTGAAATATATGCCGATGTCCGTCAGATGCTTGCCGAGCTATCATCGTTGTATCCCGACCAACCGCAGATCTTTGCCGCCCCATCCTATAACCACGATAAACCCCTTGCGGCGATAGTGGAAATTATGGATAAGATACGGTCACTTTTGCGGGGCGCGGTCGCGGCACGCTTTCTCAAGGCGGAATTTAAATTGGACGCCGCCGCCAAGATGTTTCAAGCAGCCCTTACGGACGAGCAATTGTCGGCACCGACCGAATACTTTATCGCCATCCGCACGCGCGAGGATCCGATCGCCGTGGCCAAGCTTGTTGAAAGCCAGGATCAATTTCAGGTGGCGGCCCCAAGCATGGTAGGGCGTCGCATCTTTGGTCTGAAACTGCAGGAAGAACGCTATCCACCGGTGGAATTGCCGGCGCAGGCAGGCTTGAACTATTTCCGCATCAATCGTGGCGAAAGTCAGCGGATGTGGGAAAAAATCAAGGAGGAAAAGGGGATCGGCATCCGGTGGTTGGGGGTTGAAACCAGCGAATATGCGATAACCTTGTATATGACGATGCCCGGTTGAACCGAGCCGAGACATGAACTGTAATACCTGCTACCGTAAATCAGGGGAATGGCCAACATGACGCTTTCCGAACTCATTGAGCCGCTTCTTCAATACATGTGCCGATTAAGCCGCTCGGCCCGGAATGGTGCCCAGCTTGACGCCGACCAGACCCGGGCGGAACTTAAAGGCCTGCTTACCCAAGTGAAAACGCAGGCGGCGGGTGGCGGACTCGCCGAGCAATATTCCAAAATTGAGCTGCCATTGGTGTTTTTTATCGATTTCACCATTAAAGAAGGGCAATACAACATTTCCCGTAAGTGGAAGGAAATTGCTTTCGACTACAACGAACTTGGCGGGGATGAAAAGTTTTTTGACCTGCTCGAGGAAACACTCAAGCAACCGGGCAAGGCGGCGGACGATCGGTTGGCTGTTTTCTACGAACTGCTGGGATTGGGGTTTTCCGGGTGGTATGCCGGGCAGCCCGAGTTTCTGCGAAAAAAGCAGAAGGAGATTTTCGCGCGGATAGGCGGCGTAGCCCCCGAGACGGAAAGCCGAAAAATATGCCCCGATGCCTACGAGCACGTCAATACTGAAAATCTCATTGAGCCACCGGGCGCACGATTACTGGCATTTGGTGTGGTTCTGGTGGTGTGCATTGTGGGATTGTTCGTTGCCAATATTTACCTTTATCACCAAAGTGTGGATGCCCTGAATCAGTCGCTCAATGCGATATTGCATGCGCATGGAAGCCATTGACAGCCCGTTGGCTGAAGAAGTGTTAATAACTGCTGTGAGATCATGAGCTGATATGAATTTTTTATCATTCCTTCAGAATATGTCGCCCAACGCCAAAATGGGGTTTACCGCCGGCGGCACTGCGGTGGTTATTGGCACGCTGGCGCTGGTGTTTCAGCACCATCTGGTGTTTCTACTTTTACTGCTGGGCCTGGCTATTCTGGCCGTGGTCAGTTTTCTTCTGGTACGCATGCTGCTGAAAACCCTCGCGAAGCGCAAAGCCAAACCCATGGAGCAAAGCATCGCCGGTAATCTTTCCGCTGCTCCCAGTCAGGTGAGCGGGGCAAAAAAGCTGGCCGATCTTGACAGTCTCCGACGGTCATTTCAATCGGGTGTGGACAAATTCAAAGCCGCCGGCAAGGACCTCTACAGTCTGCCGTGGTATGTATTGGTGGGTCAGCCCGGATCTGGCAAAACCGAAGCGATTCGTCATTCCGCCATTGGTTTTCCGCCCGGGTTGCAGGACCAGTTACAGGGTGCAGGCGGAACCATCAATATGAACTGGTGGTTCACCAATCACGCCATCATTCTCGATACCGCCGGTCGCCTCATGTTCGAGGAGGTAGCCCCGGGTGCCACCAGCGAGTGGGAGGAATTTCTCAAGCTCCTTCGAACCAGTCGCCCCAATTGCCCGATCAATGGCATGTTGCTGGTTATACCCGCAGAAAGTTTGCTCACCGATACCGCCGATGTAATTGCCAAAAATGCCGGCAAAATCGCCCAGCAGTTGGATATGATCCAAAGGACGCTGGGTGTTCGCTTTCCGGTATTCGTGCTTATTACCAAGTCGGATTATCTGACGGGATTTAATCAATTTTTTGACGATCTGACCGATCCGCAACTGCAACACCAGATAATGGGTTGGTCCAATCCCGCTCCGCTCGATGAGCCTTTCAAGATGGAGGCAGTCGACGCCCATCTGGAAGAGGTGCGCCGCCGCCTCATTGAACGTCGTCAGCGCTTGCTGCGCGATCCGGTCAATACCGAGGACGCCAATGCGCGGCGTCTGGATCAGGTCGATGCCCTGTTTGCCTTTCCCGATGCGGTGGCCAAAATTGCCCCGCGGTTGCGTCAATATTTAGAAACTATTTTCGTGGCGGGGGAATGGTCGCCCAAGCCGCTATTTTTGCGAGGCATTTATTTCACCTCATCCATGTCGGATGGCAAGACACTCGACGCTGATCTGGCCCAGGCACTGGGTATTTCAGTCGACGCACTTCCGTCCAGTGGTGTTTGGCGGCGCGACCGCGCCTACTTTCTTAAAGACCTTTTCCTGCAGAAAATTTTCCGGGAAAAGGGACTGGTAACTCGCGCCTCAAACGCGATGAAGTTGCAACGGCAGAGGAAAATTGCGGTCATCGCCGCAGGCTTTGCCACCGTACTGATCCTGTTGGCCCTGACCTGGTACGGATTTAATCAATTCAAGGCCGGGGTTGATAATCAGCGGCAATACTGGCACAACGCGGCGATTATTTATCGATCACCCAACCGCAATTATCTCAATATCGTCCGGCGAAACCGTCACGCCTTGGGAGAATTGCAATTTAAGTATGTGGGTCAATCCGAGCGGGTGGAAGGGCAACCGCTGGCGGCCTTTTTTGCCCAGGGCTTGTCGCTTGTGGGCAAGCCCATCCACATCCCGCTGATATTTCGGCCCGTTGCAATTTTGGGTGGCACGGTCAACACCCGCCGTATTGAAGCCTATCGCATCATGTTCAATCACAATATCGTCGCACCGTTGGTGGATGCCGCCGAGGCAAAATTGCTTGCCCCTCCGTCTTCCGCTGCACCCCGGCCGGGCGCAGCCAGCGCCCAAACGCGGGCGCTGCTGGAACTCATCAATCTTGCCCGCGCTCATTATGAAGGCCTCACAAAGCCTTCCGCCACCACCGAGAGTCAACAACTCAACGACCTGGCGCGCTTTGTTCTCTCCCCGGCCGATTATCACGCCTACAAAATTTATCAGGCTGCATCCGTCGCACAGACGCTGAAAAAGCTGTACCGATCTCATCAGCAATGGCCGCCGACCAATTTGGCGCTGGCCAGCAGTCCGACGTTTTACCGCGCATTGCGGGTGGGCATGATGCACACGGTTGAGGTGTGGAATCAGCGTGCGGAATCCGGTAATGCGTCTCTGGCCCGGATATTGGCACTGAAAAACCAGCTTGGTGAATTTAACCGGGCGGAAAAATCGCTCGCTGCCTGGTCGATAAATTATCAAATTTCCAATTCCGCATCGGCGGGCGCGGTGGCGTGGGGTAAAGTTTCACACCTTGTACAATCGCTCGCTGCCATGTATCAGAAAATTCATACGGCGCTTGCGGCCGTCCCGCGTGATCAATCACTGCTGGCAGAATTTCAGGCTTCGGCTTCCCGCCTTATCACCCGCCGCAAAGATGCACTTAGTCTGCTCACGCAACGCACCCATTGGATTGATGCGCTGACTTTGCGCAAGGCGTCGGCCGCCGCTGCCCTTGCCGGTGCCTTAAAGGGAAAGCTCCCGCCGAATGGGCAAAGTAATCTGGTCGCCGCGCGGCGATATCTGCTTGCAGTGGATGCGTCGTCCCAATCTCCCTTGGCCTCCACCGCCGCCGAACTACAGTCCATAGACCAGCGCGATCTCGTTGTGGTAGGCTCTCATCGCGCCGTCACATGGCGTGGCCGCATCTATGAGGCTGTGGATCAGTCATTAACCTTACCTGCCAATCCGA
>JAKAEB010000123.1 GCA_021818445.1 Planctomycetota bacterium | reverse complement strand
TCCCGGTGAACCGCAACCACGGAAACATGCGCTGCTGCTCGTGGTGGTGTTCAACCGATTCTCCGCCGATCTATCCGGTGAGGTCAAGCTGCAGGCCGTCTGGACGCTGATGGAGGCGACATCCGGGAAAGTCTTATTGACCCGCACTTCTTCGGTTACCGCATCGGCGGCATCCACCGGGGCTGGAGATCTTGCCGTGGCATTAAGCCAATCGCTGGGAAAACTCTCCGATGTCATGGCGGCGGCCATCGCCAATGCAAAGGGACCGTGAAACGTGAGCCTTTCATGAACAGAGGCCATAAGCATGCCCCGGCCAATCTCTGCACCGAACTTCCCACCAGCGGCGGAAGCGAAACGCGGCGAATCATCCATGCGAAAAGCGTTGCCCATGGGGGGGCTGAAAACACCTCAAAAGAAAAATGAATTTCGCCCCCTTGCTGCGGCAAATATTTATTGCCATGGCCTCCCCCTCTGCACCTGCCCAAACGCTTCAGGCCCGATCCCGCCGCCCTGCAATATCACCGTGAAAATATCTTCACTACCACGGAAGGTTGCTGGCCGCCTTTCGGTCCGTTCATGAAGCTCGCCAATAAGCCGGGTATTCCCATAAATCATGAATAATGGCAAGTATTATTGCAAAACAGGAATTATTTCCTATAATACATGATATGCTCGAACGTGCTATAAAACCACTGCTTTTACAACGTCTCAGGGAATATCCGGCGGTGGCGCTGCTGGGATCGCGACAATGTGGCAAGACCACGCTGGCACAATCCCTGGGCGGACAATATTTTGATCTTGAGCAGGAACCCGATCGACTGCGATTGGATTTGCAATTTAACGGCCTGATTTCAGGCCAACAAAGGGTGGTCCTCGATGAAGCGCAGGCCTGGCCGGAAATATTTCCACGTTTGCGCGGTGCTATTGATCGCCGGCGTGACTGCAATGGACGGTTTCTTTTGCTGGGGTCGGTATCTCCGGCTCTGATGGTTAACGTGTCGGAATCTTTGGCGGGTCGATTGGCATTGCTGGAACTTACACCCTTTCTCTGGTCTGAGGCCACCTCAGCGGAGTCCAGAAATAAACTCTGGCTTCATGGCGGATATCCCAACGGCGGATTTTTACAGGCAGACCGTTATCCACAGTGGCAAAAGGATTATCTGGCCTTGCTCACGCAGCGCGACTTGCCGAATTGGGGGTTCCCCGCCGCACCGGCAACAACCATGCGTTTGCTGCGCATGCTGGCGGCGTCGCACGGGCAGGCTTGGAATGCCTCGCGCCTGGGCCAGAGTATGGCCCTGGACTACAAAACGGTGAACAGCTATTTGGGTTTTCTTACGGGCGCATTTCTTCTGCGCATGCTGGAGCCATTTCAGCGCAACATCCGAAAGCGTCTGGTTAAAAGTCCAAAAATGTATTGGCGTGATACGGGGTTATTGCATGCCCTGTTAAACACTCCCGATACCGCATCGCTTATTGCTCAGCCATGGGTGGGGGCAAGCTGGGAAGGTTTTGTCATTGAACAATTGCTGGCGGAACTCTCGGCCCGTGGCCGGCAGTATCAACCCTATTGGTTCCGCAGCAGCGACGGCCATGAAATTGATCTGGTGCTGGAAATGGACGGTGAAAACTGGGCGTTTGAAATCAAACTCACCACCGCCCCGGGCATTGCCGATATGCAACGGCTGGATAAGGCGGCAGATTTGATCGGGGCTTCACGACGATTTTTAGTTTCCCAATCCAGCGACGCTGTGGGTGATGACCATCGCGGCGCGTGCAATCTGGATTGGCTGATCAAGCATATCATATAATGCACGTTTATCCGCAATCACGTTGTTGATCGAAACTTTCATCGGGCCTGTGACAGATTCTGCAAGGCCTTCATGGCCTTGGTCCTTGGCTTTCAAACTCTGCCGTTACCGGCACCATCAGTCAAATCCATACTCCAATCCAGCCCGGCACCGCATATACCCGCCGTACCCAGAAAACAAATTCCTCGTTGCTCGCTGTTCGCCGTCGCGCCGGGGCTCATTGGTCATTGATTCCCGGTGCGCCGGGAAAGGTTCTGAATTCTAATCCACAGATTACGCAGATTACACAGATTACACAGATTCGGATTGAGTCCCGATCTGCCGATCCTATCGCCAGGCCTGCCCCGGCGCGCCGGGGGATTTCGGCATCCATGCCTCAACATTTGGCATTTGGCATAGGGATCATTACCACAACGGCACAACGACACAAAGCCAATGACTGGTTGGCACATCCCGATTGCTGTTGAGTCACTATGGTCATCGGGATAAACATCGGCGGCGGAGGAACGCGGACGTGGTATGGATGGCGGATTGTTGTTGCGTCCGCGCTGGTTTCCGCCTTTTTAATTGCCGCCGCCACAATGGTCTGCTCACGGCACAACGCGATGTGGTTTCGACCGTGCAGCCGCAGGTGGAAACCCGCGGCCGTTCGCGCACCGTGTAAAATGTAACACCTCGACACCCGCGGCGAGTACATGGCATAGATAACCGCCGGGGGTATTTCCGGGTTTGCATAATATTCCCTCATGCTACCCAATCGGCTTCATTCTGTCACATCCAACTCCGTCCCTGTTTTGCCTCACCTCCTCTATCCGGGACG
>JAKAEB010000076.1 GCA_021818445.1 Planctomycetota bacterium | reverse complement strand
GTTAGGCTTTTTAACGCGGTCATCCGTTGGTAAGACAAAACCGCTTCCATCCGGCAATTCAACGTAGCCGGCTTTTCGCAGAATATTCGCGGCTTGCTGTAGCCGGTAACTCTCCGCGTCCGATTGCACCTTTTGGGTTTCAGTTTTCACGGGTTCACCTTTTCTTTCTGCCGGGTTTACCGGCGTTAATTCCAATTCCAGGTAGGCTGCCAGCTTAGCCGCAATGTCCAGCCGCAAGGTTCTCTTGCCTTGGATAAACCAACTTATTCCACGGTCGCTTACGCCGGTTTCCAAGCCCAGCCGGTAATACGAAAGCCCGCTACCGATGATTGCTCTTTTTAACGCTTTTTCAATGTCTTTTTCCATGGCGTTCAATTGTACGTCCTTACGCATGGTTTGTCAAGTCCCGTTTAAGAATTATTTTCGGCGTCAGGCGATTCATTGCTTAGTGGCAAATTTGCCACAAGCGCTCTGGCCTGCTTCCAAGGTTCAAAAGGGGCAATAAGGGTCGTGGTGCGGTTTTGGCTTTCGCCCGCGTTTTATGTCAAAAAGGTAATCATCGACAAAACGGATTTCCGCGCCGTCATCCCGCATGGCGACAGCAATCTGTTCAACGATAAACGACACGTAACTTTGTGCATAGTTTTCCGTTGCAAACTGGCGGTTTTCAGCTTGGCGGATTACGGACAATGCCTTTTGGCGCGGCCAGAAGTTTAGCGCCGCTTGGCAAATTGCGCCCAGCCGCAGCAAATCGCTCTCGCGGCGTGTCAGGGGTTCTCCGCCAACGTTTTCAGTAATGGCGTTTCCGTGTTTTTTGGCGCAGCCCTGTTGTCGGTGCCGTTCGGGAAGCGCGGTGGCCTGCTCACGGGGTGATTGTTTGTGTATTGTGGTTGTCATAGGAACCTTTCTTTCTGCCGCAATGCGGCGTTGTGTGTTTCCAGCCGTCAAAGGCCGCTGGCGTCGCCTGTATTCTTTAGATACCGTTTTCCGGCCCTCTGGGTCATCCGATGGCTAGGGGTAGTCAACGCGGCGATAACGCCAGCAGCAGGGCTAAAAATAACAACCAATACCATGCGGAGAACAATGATAAAAACGCCAGTTCCGCGCGGTGGATGCGAATAAAGTGAATGAACATTTTCATACAATTTCCTTTGTAAACCAGCCAGAAAAGCGATCTGTCCGATCAGTCGCGGTGAAGCAGATCAGGCACTTAGCCTGCGATTCAACGGCGTCTATGATGCTGCCTGCCAGCACATGTTGGTATCCATCCGTGCCGAGGAAACGCCAGCCGCGTGCATCGGCTTCAGCCAGTGCCCTGATCCGGCGTTGAGTCTGAACATCCGGGATCAGCTTGGCCAAAGCGGCCCCGGCCAATTCCAGGCGCGTATATGTGCGGGGCGGTGGTGCCACCGGTGACGGTGACAATACATCAATATTCCCAATGTTCTCGGGGGTATTGTCACCAGTTGGCGCGTCACCATTGCCGGAATTGCGTTTAAGCAGGCTTACCAGTTCCGGTTTAAGCGGGCGGAGTTCTTCCCGCTTTTTTGGCGGTATAGCCGGGCGAATACGGATGGTGTCGCCGTCCAGCAACACAGTATGGCCGGTGGCCCGCAGGTCTCGGAGTATGTTCACCGCGGCGATCATAAGATAGTCTCCTCATCCGCCTCAGCCTGCCGGGCCAATTCTGTGTTGGCATTAGCCTGCTCTAAATCGGCGGGCACGCGGTCGTCGTCGGTCGGTTCAGGCGGTGTTGCCGGGGCTGGTTCGGGGGCTACAGGGGCCGGTGACACAACCTTCACTTTTTGGGGTGGTGACACCGGTGACGGTGACAATACATTAATATTCTCAATGTTTTCGGGGGTATTGGCACCAGTCGGCGCGTCACCGCCCGTCAAAACGTAAACGTCTGATGGTTTTCCGCCGACACTTCCGGGGGCCAACTGAACCTCCAATCTCGCAAACCCCGTTGTCACCAATTTGTCCAGCGCGCCACGGGCGACATCCTTACCACGGTATTTCCGACAGGTACGGGACAGTTCGCGCGGCGTAATCCGTCCACCATACCGGTGGATGATGTCCAGTAGGTCTCGGTGTGCCGTCTCTTGCGGCGTTTCGGCATAGGCACCATATAGGCGTGTGGCCTCGGTCCGGAACCATCCGCCTAGCTTAATGGCCGCCTGCATGGTTTCCATGGACACTTCGGTTGCGTTGGCGTCACCAAAAACCGTAAATATCAAGCCCAGACGTGCCGGTATCTCTTCAATTTTAGACAGGGCGTAGGCTAGAGGTGGCTCCGCCTTCAGGGTAATCTGTGAATTGTCGTTGCTCCATTCAAAGAATGCCGCCTGTGCGTCAGCAGTCAGCGTCAATGACATTGGCTCCGGTTCGCCATCCGCATCCACCGGCATCGGCATATCCACCATGCGATCCACAGCGTCGCGCCAAGCCCTATATGTCGCATCGGATACTCTGGCCGATGTGATAACTTTCGGCGTGCCCGGCGGTGCCAGGAATAAGAAGCGGGCCATAAATCCCGATTCAGTGCGCGATTCAGTCATGGCGGCCCGCAGGATTTGTGGCTGAAAGCCCGTAACCATGGACACGCATGGATGCGGGATATACACGCTACGATTTACCCCAGTCTTCCGGTCGATTTTCACGGGGTTGCCACTGTAAATACTCAGCCAAGTTTCCTGATCTGCGCCAGCCCGGTATTGGTTCAACCCGTTGAATATGCCCATACCCTCATCAGTGGCCCGTAATAGGCCACGCGGATTTTCGCGCAGAACGTCCAAAAGACCTTCCATTGTGCTGGAATCCACGATGTATTTAACGCCAACAGGCATCGTGGGCGTTACGGGTGGTTCGCCGATACCTTTACCGCGTTTCCATACAGACAATGATCGCTCATACTCCAGCATCGACACGGCATACTCTGCCATCGCCTCCGCGTGCTTGCGGTATTCGGCCTGCTCGCGCTTCCGCAATGGGAACAAGACGTGTTTTACGGGCGGGGTTTTTCCCGTGCCGCTCCGCCCCACGATACCCATCCACAACATACTCGGTACCGTCCAGTCAGCTTTTATAATTACGTTCCGGGTGTTGCCGATGGACGCCGCAGCGCAGGCCAGTATTGGTGCCACGGCGTACTCTATCGGGACGCACATTGCCCGCGCCAGCTCGCTCGCGTACCGCCGCATGATCGGCGGCAGGCAATCCAACGGAAAGGGCTCACGCAGTGTCGGCGGTTCTGGCGGATCATCATCGGCGTCGCCGGCGGGCGTCCCGGCGGCGTCGGCCAGCGTCGCCAGCGTCGGCGTCACGTCGGCCATAGTCTGGCCAGCGTCCAGCGCCTGTTTTAGGCGGTCGGCGGCGCTATACGTGGCACACGCGAGGCTCAATTCCACGCATTGCACGGCCCAATAATTCAAATCCGCGTCCGAAAAAAACTCACGGCCCAGTTCGGTAACAAAAGCGGCGGCCTCCGCATGATGTACGCGGATCAATTCCGCTCGCACGGCGTCCGGCCCGGCCAACGTCCCCGTTTCGGTAATTCGCTTGATTGCCCCGAATATGGCCCGGTTGCGCTCGTTGCTCCATTGGTAAGTACCCAGCGATACAATGGCGTCAACGACCGTCCCGATATGCGATTCTCGCCCCTTCGGGATCGGCGGCACGTGCAGCATGTTGCCCAGCAAACTACGCTCGGCATCAGCCCATCGGGTCGGCAGCGGCGTTTGCGGTTCGGGGGTCGGCGTCGCCTTTGGGCGGCTCCGGCTTGCGTGTGCGGAATTGGTGTTGGGCGGTACGTGTGGTATCATGTGCTTACCTCAATTTTCGGCCCGGTCGGCTCACTGCCTGCCGGGCTTTTTTTTACTTTCTCATGGCAATCCAGCGGTCACGGCGCGGCGTCCCGGCGGCTATCCAGTCCAGCAGTTCCGTCCGCCGCCAGCGTGTCGCTCGGCCAATCCTTACCGGCAGCGGCACACGTCCCGCGCTGTTGGCTTTATGCCAGCCAGATCGGGAAAGCCCGCACATGCCGGCGGCCTCGGTGTCTCGGAGTAGTTCCGGTGTTGCGGCGGTAGGTGGGGCGGCGATGTTCACAATAGGCCGCCTTTCAGTTTTGGATTAAGCGCCTCGGCCACAGCGTCAGGGTCAAAACGGATAGTTTTCAGGGACAGCCTGATTGCGGGTATTTTCCCGGCGCGGGCCAACAGTAAGACTTTCTCTCGCGATAACCGCAGCCGCTCTCCGAGTTCCGTTGCTGTAAGGTATTCGGACATTGTTTTATCCTTTCGGCATATTCGAGGTCGCAATCATTGCGCTCTCTGTATATCCCGCGGAATATGCGCTAAGAGCGCGCATACACAGCGCATACTCAAAGAATATGGCGTTTTTGAGGCGCATAATTTTGATAAAATTTAGGGGTTTTTAGTGTCAGTCAGTGGACTTGGCGCGTTGCCGCATTGTCAGGTTATCTTGCCGCTCGCCCATTTCAAGCACAGCCGGGTCTACGGTAATGGTTTTGGGGTGGCCGCCATCCATATCGGGAAGGATATTACCAGCCTTCAGCCATTTTCCGACTTGCTTAACCCAGCGTGATATTTGTCCCTGATTAGTGTCTAGTTTATCCGCAATTTCGCCCTGTTTTATACCAGTCAGCACAACCGCGCGATAAGCCGCAATGGCGTTTTGTGATGGTTCGTCCAAGGACTTGGCCACCGCCCCGGTCTCTTGCTTCGGCAATATCAGCGTGTGGAACGCCTCAATCAAACACTTGAGCACCGTGCGGCGCGTTGCCTTGTCCGGCGGCGAAACATTCCGGCATAAGACGGCAAGCCGATCCATCGCAGCCATTGCAAGGATTCCCGCGTTTTGTGCTTCAATAAAAGGGACGCCAATAACGATCAGTGTGTCCGCCAACTCTTGCTGTTTTGGATACGGCGGCGATAAAACCTTGCCACCATCCATGGCAACCCATAGCAACGCGCTAGCCAACAGAATATTAGGCTGCCCCACATTCGGACGATTCTCGCGTGAAAAAATAGGCGCTTCGTATAGAAATGGCTCTAATGGCTTTTTCCACGGTGCGTCGGCTTGCTCGGAAAACCAGCGGGAAAACGCCTCGATACTTTCCGCCAGCCATTGGATTTTATCAACATCGTTTGACACGGTTTTGTCAGTTGGTACCATATATTCAACTCCTTAAACAACTGCCGGATGTCGCCTCGTAAGCGCTCCGGCTCTGCGCCGGCCCGGCTTTGCCCATTTTAACTTTCCGGCCCGCAAGTGCCAGCCCCCGCTATTATCTGGCTAAAGAGTGCCGGAAAGAGGCTGATTTTAACGCTTTTGGCGTTCGGATCAGCCTCAATCGTTTTCACGTAAATCGCCACAAATTCTTTTTTCTGGTCTACCGTGCCACTGGCGAATATGTCGTCCAGGCGTTGAATCTCCTGCCGTGACCGTTCGGCAATGTCCTGCATATCCGGCAGTTGCGGTAACTTTCGCTGGAGCCGGTGGAGTACGCTCCGACCTTCTGGCGTTCCTCGGCGGCGGTCTTGGCCTCATCGTAAAGGCCCAGTGCCTGCGCGGTTAGGCGATGCGGTATCTGGTCAGCCTGCTGGGCCATTTCAAGGAAGGAGAGTATCTCCTCCATGTTATTGCGGGAAATGGTTATCAGTCGCACACCCATGTGTGCGAAGCGTTGCACTTCGGCCAGGAATTTCTTTTCCTCGGTCTGCAATAATTTCGATTCTCTGGCGACCGAAAAAAACTGGTTCATGACGGGTAAGCCATACGCAGCCGAAAATCCGGCGCCGAGGAAATAGACGTAACTCATATCTGCTCCAGATGATTGTCGCTCGCGAAAAGTGGCCACGCGGCGCTGCTACGCTTTCTTCACCACATTCTCGAACGTATCCAGGTATTCCTTAGCGCGTAGCACGGTGTCATAAAGACCGACATCATCACCCTCGTGCCGGTTGATGCCGATGTACTGGAGGCTGG
The DNA here is from genome assembly GCA_021818445.1 of Planctomycetota bacterium. Classification (GTDB taxonomy): domain Bacteria; phylum Planctomycetota; class Phycisphaerae; order WQYP01; family WQYP01; genus JAJZGD01. The sequence continues at coordinate 6,374 of JAKAEB010000076.1, read as the reverse complement.
CGTCCTCGTAGCGCTTGAATTTGTATACCGCGTCATTCATCAGGGCGCTATTGAATACGCCCAGACTCACCAGAAGCCCAAAATCTTTTACTGACAAGCCTGTCACTTTCTTGAATAGTGCCGGCTCCAGATGCGTGATAACGTCGCGAAGGCACCGTTCGCGGTTGTCCGTGAGATACATGAAAACCGGTACACGCGTGGCGAACTTGATGAGCTTTTCCTGGATCAATTTACGCTTGCTCTTATATTCCTTTTCCTCGGCTGAAAGCGTTCGCTTTTCCGCGTCCGTCATTTCTTGGTCATTCTTTTCCTTGCGGACCTTGTTGATGGCCTCGGATTTATTGATGATGGTTTCAATTTCCTGATTCAGATTGCGGAAGCCCTCAATATTACTAAGGGCCTCCATGGCGGCTTCGCTGGCCATGAGGCGCTGCAAAGTCGCGTTATCCACGTTCACGAGCAGCGCGCTTTCCCACCGCCGCGCCAGCAGTGTGGCCGAGGTACCGCTCATGGCAATGTCGAGAATCCCTGCGGCATCAATTTGTTTCATCGAACTGCCGTCGTATGCCAATACGGGCAAGAAGCTGATAAACTCCGCCACTTTCTTTTCAGGATTGCTTTCATCAATGTTCAAGCGGCAACTGTAATCGGCGATTTGGCGTAACGCCCGTTCCGGTGCAAAATCGAATACGTAGCATTCCTGTTTGACGATCAGTTCGGCGTTGGGGGAGCTGGCGTCCGGGTTCCGCACGGTCCAAGGCGACTGCACGCGGAAGGCGGCCTGGAAGTAGGTCTCGGGGTTGGAAGAATTTCGCAACATGAATATGCCGGTCCAAGGCCGCACCGTCACACCGGTGGTCAATTTGCCGCAGGAAAGCGTAATGGTTTTGGTATTCAGCGGTTCATTCATCGCCTTGAGCACCGGTGGCAGCGCCTTAACGCCCAGGCCGGCCTGGCTGCCCGCGGCCACCACGATTTTGTAATCATGGTAGAAGCGGTTTTGCTTTTGCAGCAGCAGGTTCCGCATGGCGTGGCAGGAGGCCACGGTGGGCAGGAACCAGAACGTGTGCGAGAGGATGTTCAGGAGCCGTACATCAGAAAAAGGCATCGGAGGTTTTTTGGCTCCCAGTTTCAAGTTATCAACGTTGGTTCCCTGAAAGGCTCCGCGAATCAGATCGAGCCATTTCTGAACCTCGTCCGGGTATTTGAATACGGCTTCCTCGCCCAAACCCTCGGCCAGGAAAAATACGTTCAGGTCGAATTCGTTAAATTCCCCCTGCTTGGCAATTTCCCGGATCGCGTCGGGCAGTTGGTATGTCATCAGCACCATGCGGGGCAGGCAGGCGTAGGGGTTGTGACCGCCATTCCATGCCGCCTTGGCCCGTTGCTCGTCTGAATAGGTCCAGTTGTAGACCTGCTCTTCAATGAACTCGCCCGACGCAATTGCCCGGAACGGCGTACCGGAGAGATACAAATACGCACCGGTTGTGATGGGCATGATTGCTTCATCAAAATCCTCGATGCCCTTGCCTTCGCCAAACTCAAGCTCCTGTTTGCCCTCAGCGGCGAAGAGTTCCTTGGCACTTTCCCGCCAGGCTCCGTAGTGGTATTCATCCAGCATGACACAGTCCCATTGTGTGTCATGGACCCATTGGTTCTTTGTTTTAATTCCCCCGGTGCTGGGATTGTGGCCCAGATAATCTTGAAATGACCCGAAGCAGATCAGCGGCTTGGATTTATCCGCGGCTTCGTAGGTCAGGCCGCCGGGTTTGATAAACTGCCAGCCCTTGAAATCCACGTGCTGCGTTAGGTCTGATTCCCAAGCGCTTTGCACTGCCGGTTTGAACGTCAACACCAGCACACGTCGCCATCTCAATGTTCTGGCCAGTTGGTACGCGGCAAAAGTCTTGCCGAAACGCATTTTGGCATTCCACAGAAAGTGCGGCGGCTGCTTATAATTTTCTCTGCGGAAACTACTGAAATAAGCTGCCGTTTTTTCCACTGCGGCGGATTGCTCGGGTCGCATGGCGAAATCCAGGGTCCGATTTTCCTCATTAGATTCGCCGGTTCGCAGGGCGATCACCGCCGCCTTCACACGCTTTATATCACATTTGAACCATTCGCCATCCGGATTGTTCACACCCTGCTGGCGCAGCCAGCGGTGAACGTCATGATCGGTAAATACGGTGCCGTCGCTGCGCATCGCCGATTCTTCGAGGACGATTTTGTAAGGTTGCTTTCCTGGTTTTTTTGTCGGGTACTGTTGGGCAACCCGCGTTTGCGCGTCCAGCGTGGTATAGCCGACTTTGAGCAGACCAGCGTACTGCGGGTGGGTGTCCTCGTAGGCGTAAATCGTAGGCCGGGACCTGGGCCTTGGTGGAAAAAAATCGTTATTCACTGTTGGCCTCCATGGGGCGGATTTTCGATTCGACGTGTTGAGCCTCCTCCGTAGATAGCCCAAACTTCCGGTACAGCTCTGGATCGGTCCACCGTCTTGTCATGGGCATTGCGGGCACGAATTGGAAGCAGTCTCGAGCGATATTTTGTGTATTTAGGACCGTCGAAACAAGGTAGCGGCAAAACCTCGTCCTCAGGAACGCCACGAGATTCTCCGCCTCCTGCCTCGTTACGTAAGCGCCGACGACCAGGTAGCTGTCGGTGCACACGTCGCGTGGCCCCAAGACCTCGACTCTCGAAAAAACTCGCCTGGTGCCCTGTTTGTCCGGCTGACCCCCGTGATCGAAAGATGCTTTGGAAAGTAACACCTTCCATTTGTCGATGAGCTCATGCCCGGTCGGAACTTTTGATAATTCGAACGGCCCTTTGCCGCCACTCCAGCGCAGGGTGAGGCCGCCGCTCTGCGATGGACGAACTTTAGATTCAAGTCCAAACGGGTTCCTTGCGGAGACAACTTCGGCCGCGTACCCGTCCTTGTGTATTGCCTGGACCTTGTTGATTATGGAGACCGAGACGCTGCTACGGACGAAGACACCAAATTGGTTGAGCCGACGCGTCGACGTGTCCACCTTGCCGTGGTGGTGATATGAGACTGAGCACCCGCCCGGATTATCGCGCTCCCACAGGAAATAACATACGCCGCCCGCGATATCAACGCCCGGAAAGCACTCGCGAGAATCAGCATAGTCCACAAGCTGCCGAATCCGGTCGTCGCCCAGCATTTCTTTTCGGAATCTGTCTAACCCTTTTCCGCCGGAAAACCAACGGGATGGGATGACCATCGACAGATACCGCGGGCTGAGCTTCCTGGCCTGCATCACAAACTGGTGGTAGAGAGGTGAAGCGCTCGACCCCGTGCCGCCGCCGTCGTTGAGTTGGTACGGCGGGTTGCCGATGATGACATCGAATTTCATGTTGAATATCTCCTCTGGCTTTTCGGTGTGGATGAAGCGGTAGGCGTGGCTCTCCAGTCCTTCGCCGCGTTGGTAATTCTCCTGGCTTGCGCCACAAAACACGCAATGGCCGTTTTCCCACATGTGTTCCACACGCTCAAAAAGCACGTTGCCTGCCGAATTTTTGAAGGCGGTGCACACGGAGTATTTGCCGTTTGCGGCCTTGGAGCAATAGATGGAGCGGCGGGATAAAAGGGCCGTTAATTCGGTAATGGCCACGCCAAAAAGTTGTTTGGTGAAAATGTGGTTAATCCGCTGCTGCTTATCGGGCATGCGTTTTTCAAGCCCCGCGTCTAGGCGTTTGGCGATTTCGCGCAGGAATACGCCGGTCTTGCAGACCGGATCAAGAAACGTGGCTTGCGGGTTACCCCATAGCTCTCTGGGCAGCAGATTGAGAATGTCATTGACGACTTGGGGCGGCGTAAAAACCTCATCGCTGCTGAGGTTTGCCAGGCAGGTAAGCACGTCCGGATTGTAGTTATTCTTGTCCATCGGCCAGCTTCAAATAATGGGTCAGGGGATAATCGCGAACGGGCTCCGGAAAATAGGCTTCCTCGCCTAAGTCAGAGAACAGCGGTTTTTCCTTTATCCCGGCAAATGACAGCAACTCATGAAATTCAAAATCCCGGCGTTTTATCATGCTGCCGTTCACCAGCGACCATTCGGAAAAGACAATGGGGTGCGGGTGGTCGCCGACGGTCTTGAGCGATAACGCGTCGCCGTGAATAATGTTACGCTGGAGAACGAATTGAATCGACGCGGCCAACGCTTCGCTGAACTGGCCTGGAAATGTTGTTCTCACTATTTCCAGAAGCCGGTGGCGGCACTGGATTACATTATCCAACAGCAGATCGATGCCATAGATGGATGCCACAGCCAGCAGGGTGTAGCGTTCGAGTTCAATTTGGCTTTGCCGATAGCGGCCTTCCACGATGCCAAGTTTTCGGCTAAGTATTTCGGCAAGAAAGTTACCCGTGCCGCAGGCGGGTTCAAGGAAGCGTGAGTCGATCCGTTGCGTCTCATGTTTCACCAGATCGAGCATGGCGTTAACCTCTCGCTGGCCGGTAAAAACCTCGCCATGGTCGGCGACCCGTTTCTTTGAGACGATCTGTTCGGTCATCCACAGCCTTCCGGTTCAGTTGTACCCCGCGCTCGCCTGAGGAACCATCGCGATCAGCCAGTCTGGACGTCCTCCGGGCAGCGTTGATCAACAGCGGGAATTGTACCGCCTTGGACTGTGTTATGCGAGCCGCGGGCTGCCGATAACGGTAATCGGCGCACCGGATAATTCATCTCGCGTATGACATTTGCGTGGTCACAATCGCTACGTTAGCCTTCTCGTAATCTCCCCCCGCAACATGAGAAAAACAGGTTGACTCACGGCCAGCCCACCTTCCCTGTTTCCCGCCAAAAGCTTCAAACTTGCCCTCAAAAGCGACACTGCATTACCTATGATTCCTATCTAAGTTATAGGATATTATTCCGCCTTCGCGAATTATGCATCATTTTTCTGGTGCGGGTGCGCCCCTGTTTAGCCCTTCCATTGTTCGCTTTTTTTCAATCCCTACCGGCGTTCATTCAGTCCAGCTTGGCCAGTTCCGCGCTTTGGGCTTCAACCTTCGATGCGATATGTTCCTTCATATCATCGTCCAGCCGCTTCCAATTCCTGATAACCAGCGCCAAGCGCGGGTCATTTTCTGAAAAAAGCGCCAAGCAGGACGCCAAGACGCCTTCCAGGCTTGTGGCGCCAACATGCGTCAAAGCCTTGTCTGATGCGGGTTTTCTTGCTATCCGGCCATTATCCGGCAACCGGTTTGCTAAACCGGTGTACGGGTTACAACCTGTACCGCGGGTTCGAATCCCGCTCTCTCCGTTAAAAGCAATGGCGCATACAAAACCCCTTTGTCAAACAGGGGTTTTCGCGTTTCGACCGCCTCCGCGCCATGCATTCGATTGGCATGAACACAATGACAAGATCACCCGTGGGCAATGATTAAAAGGGCTTGGACCAGGGATTTCACGGACAACCCGGCGCGGCTCCGCCGCAACCAAACATCACATAGCCGCCGGCTTTTCCGGCGGTAACTCTCCGCCAAAGGCGCGGTGTGCCGATCTGGAAATTCTTTGCTGATCGCGAAGAATTTTGAATGTTTCGGCAGGGCGGGGATGTGATGATAAAATGAACAACCAGTGGCGTGCAAACTGGGCTGGACCATGGAACTTGCTTTCGGCGCAGGTAACGGCGGAGTTAGAAAGTCATGCATCCGGCCCGCAAAAACCTTGCAGAACCAGTCACAGGCCCCTTCCGCCACCCAGCCTGCGGCGTGCCCATTTTTGCATCCCGTCATATAATTCGCATTGAGACAAGCCAGCTATCGGCATGATCTTGTCGCTGAAAGAAAATGTATGAAAACCCATATTCTACTGCTTCGTGGCGTGATGCCGGTTGGCAAAAACAAGGTGCCGATGGCACAGTTGCGTGAGCTATTAACAACAGCCGGATTTAAATCGGTCCGCACATATATTGCCAGTGGCAATGTGCTGCTTGATTCAAACCTGCCGGAAGCAACAATTGCCAAGTGCGTGCACGACCTTACCGTCCTCGCCAAACTTTCGTGACGTACCCGCATCCGTTGCCTGTCCGTCCTATGAAACGCGCCTACCGCATATCTTCCGGGTGTGCATAATTTATGGGCATGAAGTACTTGCGGTTATGCGGCGGCCTGAACCTCAATGGTTCCATTCCCGGCCGGTTAATCCTCCCACAGACGGCAGCGGCGGGGGCGTTGGCGGCGTGTGGTGGGGCGATGCCGATGGGGTTTGGCAGCCCGCCGGGGTCTTCAGCCGATAAAAATATTAAACTTTCTTCATAAAACTGTCCGATAAGCATTTTGCGGGAAGTTTGAACAAGGTGAAACATCGTTGACCAGTGGTAATACCGGACGTGGATTTTCCGGCTGGGAT